>JAKAJH010000048.1 GCA_021813905.1 Bacteroidota bacterium
CCGATCTGCCGGCTGAACGGAAGCGACTCCGTTGGATCCTCATGGGGCTGCTGGTCGGACCGGCGCCGTTCCTCCTCCTGATCATGCTTCCGCAGCTTGTGGTGGACAGGGATCTCATCCCCGAAGAAATCGCAATCGCGTGCCTCGCCATCACGCCGGTCGCCTTTGCCGTCTCGATGCTTCGTGATCAGGTGATCAGTGTCCGGACCGTGCTGAACCGGAGCATCGTGTATGTCATGATCACGGTCTTCGTCGGTATTGTGTATGGATTGGCGGTACTGTTGGTCACCAGTTCGCTCGGAGGAGCGTCGTTGTTTGGACGGGATTTCCTTGTGCTCCTCTCGCTGACCATTGCGGTTGCGGTCAGTCTGGATCCGTTGCGGCGATGGCTGCAGCGGACGATCGACGGCCTTCTGTATCCGCTTCGGCGCAGGTACAGCGATGCGCTCGCCGGCGTGGCCCGACGCCTGCATGCCGCCCTGCAGCCACGTGAAGCCGCAGACATTATCCTCGACGAATGCATGACGCGACTGCCGATCGAAGGGATCGCTCTGAGCCTTGCGCGCGAAGGGACGAACCGTCCGTACGCCGTCCGGGGAATCATGCCGGATGCGGGTCCTCCCGCCGCCGATGCCGCGGTACGACAGGTTGACGCAGGGGCCTCTCCCGACGCGATTCCTATCGGACCGGTGTCCGCACAAGTGGCTCTGAAGGATGCATCCGGAAGGGAACTGCGCATCCCGTTTCGTGCGGAAGACGGGCGCGAGTTTGGCGCCATCGAGGTGGCATTGAAGGCCGGCGTGTCCCGATTGACGGCCGAGGAAGACGAATTTCTCCTCACAGTGAGTACGGAAGCGGCCGAGGTGCTTGAACGGCTGGAACTGCAGCGCCGGCTGATCCTGGAGCATGAAGAGCGTGAGAAGAGTGAGGAACTGAACCGGTTGAAATCCTTCTTTGTGTCGGGGGTTTCCCACGATCTCCGCACGCCGCTGACGGCGATCAGGATGTTCTCGGAAATGATCCGCACGCGTCGCCGGATGTCCGCCCGGCGGCGGAATGAGTATTTGCGGATCGTCGAGGGCGAAACGGATCGGTTGACCCGGATGATCGACAATGTCCTCGACTTTGCGAAGATCGAGCAGGGTGTGCGGCAGTACCAGAGCGTGCCGGTGCGACTGGATGAGGTGGTGACGAAAGCCACGACGACCATGGCGTATCACTTCCGGAGCGCCCGGGGGCGGCTGGTTGTCCGCTGTGCGCGACGCCAGCCCGCGATCATGGGGGATGCGGATGCCCTGCATGCGATGGTGGTCAACCTGCTGACGAATGCGCTGAAATATTCGGCGAAGGAGAAGAAGGTCATCGTGACGCTCCGCCGGGAGGGACCCGCGCTCGTTCTCCGCGTTGCGGACCAGGGGATCGGCATCCCGCCGGATGAGGTGCCGAAGATCTTCGACCGGTTCTACCGCATCCGGCGACAGCACGAGCGACAGGTGGGCGGGACCGGACTGGGTCTGGCCCTCATTAAGCATGCCGTCGAAGCGCATAACGGGACCATCGCGGTCAGCAGCACGGTCGGTCGCGGCAGTACGTTCGAGATCCGGTTTCCCATCCCATCACCGCCCCGAAGGACCGAGGCATGAAGAAGATCCTCATCGTCGAAGACGATCCCGCCATCCTGCGCGGTCTGACGGAAAGTATCACGCAAGAGCACTATGACGTCACGGCGGAAACGGACGGCGCCACGGGGTGCGAGCGCGCGTTGCACCGGTCGTTCGATCTGATCATCCTCGATATCATGCTTCCGGCGCTGAGCGGAACGGAGATCTGCCGCAGGATCCGCGAGGAGGGAAATCATGCACCGATCCTCATGCTGACATCGAAGGGATCGGAACTGGACAAGGTGATGGGACTCGAGCTGGGTGCGGATGACTACATGACAAAACCGTTCAGCGTGCGGGAGCTGCTTGCGCGGATCCGTGCTCTGCTCCGCCGAAACGCAGAACTCGCCGTCGCCATCACCGAGTGCAACTTCGGGGATGTCAGCGTGGACTTTCGCAAGCAGGAAGCGTTGCGGGGGAAGAAGCGTTTGGCGCTGAGCGCCAAGGAATTCCAGATCCTGCGCTACTTCGTCGAGCGGGAAGGGGAGGTTATCTCGCGCGCGAAACTCCTGGACGACGTCTGGGGATATGAAACGACGCCGACGACGCGGACCGTCGACAACTACATCCTTTCCCTTCGAAAGAAGATCGAACCCAATCCCTCCAGGCCGGTTCACCTCCTCACCGTTCACACCGCCGGCTACAAGTTCGTGCGTTAGGCAAGTGATGCGCATGCCGGCTTCCACGGCCGGCCGTCCGCAGGTGGCTGCGCCAGCGCCTGACCGGATGCCGCGAATACCCTCACCTGCGCATGGTGGCGCTGGAAGATGGACAGCTTTAAGTACACGAACGACACCACCGCCAGTCGCAGCAAATACTGGGGCCACGATTCCTCACGAACTTGCATCGCTATGATTCGCGCCCAGCGCCGCGCGATGGCGCGCACGGAGTAGAATACCCGGTTGACGCGCTGGTACGCTTCGAAGATCTCTTCCGGAGTCATGTGCGGATGCCGGAAGACCAGGTGATCGCCTTCGTAGTGGGAGAGATCGGTATCCGTGATTCGTCCCTCAGCAACGACGTGGCGATGAAGCGGTGTGCCGTAGATGGGGATGGCGATGGACGAAAGGATGACCGCATTGCCGACGTCGTCCAGCATCGCGGGAAGCCTTCGATAGTACTCGACCGTGTCCTCGTCAAGCGCGAACATCAGTCCGGTGAAGGTCAGGATACCGCGCCGGTGCAGCTTGGCGAAGAACTCCTTGTACTCCTCCACCCGGTTCTGCCGCTTCTGCACGGCGTGCAGACTCCGGTCATTCAGCGACTCCATCCCGATAAAGGCCATCCGGCAGCGGGCCTTGGCGAGCAGGTCGACGAATTCATCGTCGCGCAGACACTCGATGCTGAACTGGGTCCCCACAGCCCAGAAGCGGAGCTTTGCGATCTCGCGGAGCAAGGCTTTTGCATAGGAGAGATCGCCGCCCAGGTTGTTGTCCAGGATCATTGCCATCTTGCGCTTGTGCCACGGCACGCCCCGGGTGTTGCGCAGATCGCGGATGACGTCCGGGATCGGGCGCATCCGGAACGGCGTCCGCCGGATGTTGAGGGCACAATAGGTGCACGGATGCGGGCAACTGCGCGTGGCTTCGGTGACGATGGCCACTGCGTAGCGCGATTCCACCAGGTCGTACCGGGGAGGGGGGATGTTCTCCAGTGACGGAGCCGGATCGGCGACATAGCGCGGCTTGAGCTGTCCGGCGAGTAGATCCCGTACCATCGTCGGCCATACGGTCGGCGCTTCCCCCACAAGGATCGAGTCGAAATGAGGCTGAACCTCGTCCGGGAACGTGGATGCGAACTTGCCGCCTCCGATTACGATCTTCCCCTGGGGGCGAAAACGCCGTGCCACCTCGTAGGCATGGGGCGCAAGGTAGTCCATGAAACTGAGGGCGATGTAGTCCGCCTCGGTCGCGTAGTTGATCGGCCGCACCATCTCGTGGAGCACTTCCACCTGCAGCTCCGGAGGAGTCAGTCCGGCGAGCAGGATCCCGGGGAGCGGCGGAGCAGGGTTGCGGGCGTAGTACGGATGCTCTTCGCCAAGGTTCTGGAACAGCACAACGATCAGCAGCTTGGGCTTTTTCATGGTCGTCTCCTCGGAACGAAGGTGAGTGTTCAGGCCGCTTCCTTGGATGGATTCGTCTCTGCAGGCGCACATTCCCGCCAGACCTGCCGCACGGCGTCAATCAGCCGGTCGATATCCTCGTGCGTGTGGGTGGCCATGAGACTGATGCGGAAACGCTGCTGCGAGACCGGCACTGCCGGATACTCGATAGAATTCAGGAAGATCCCCAGCTCGTGGAACCGGTATGACGCCTTTCGGATGTTCATCCCGACCGGCACGCGCAACGGAATGATCGCTGCCTCTGGATGACAGGGGAAGCCGATATCCCGCAGACGGCGGGCGGCATAGGAAACGTTGTCCCGGAGGCGCTGGAGGAGTTCCGGTTCGCGTTCGAGCGCATCCAATCCCCCGAGCACCGTCCCCACGACGACCGGCGGGAGTGCCGCGGAGAACATGTGGGATCGCGCGAAGTAGCGCAGATACTCCACGATCGGTCGGGAAGCTGCCACGAAGCCGCCCGTCACGGCGAAGACCTTGCTGAACGTGGCCATGGTGATGTCCACCGCGCCGTCGAGCCCGAAGTGTTCGGCGGTTCCCGTGCCGCGCCCACCCATCACTCCCGATCCGTGGGCGTCGTCCAGGATGACGAGCGCACCGGCCTGGTGACAAAGCGGCAGAATGAGATCCAGCGGCGCGAGGTCTCCGTCCATTGAATAGACTCCTTCGATGCCGACAAAGGTTTCCCCGGCGTGGCCGGCGTGCGTCCCGAGAAGAGCGCGGAGTGCTCCGACGTCGTTATGCGCGAACCGAAACGACTTGATGCCCGCCATGCTGATGCCGTCGCAGAAGGAGGCGTGGCTGTAGGCGTCGTACACGATGATGTCCGACGGGGCAGTCAGTCCCGTGACCAGGCCCACGTTCGCTCCGTAGCCGCTCGCGAACAGCAGGGCGTCTTCCGTCCCCTTCAATGCGGCGAGCCGTTCTTCGAGCTCCCGGTGAAGGGCAGTGGTGCCGTTCAGCAAGGGTGGACCGCCGATCCCTGCGCCGAAATCCCTCAAAGCCTTCTGTGCCCGCGCGATCACTGCCGGGTGCCGCGCAAATCCCAGGTAGTTGTTGGAGCCGAACATCAGCATCCGCCGGACGGCGCCGGTCCACGGGTCGCGGACCTCCACCTCACGGTCCGCGGCCGACAGGATCTCACGCATGCTGGTATTCTCGCGCTGCTGATCGAGCGTGCGAAGGAACTTGTCGAATAGGGCTGTTCGCTGGGCCAGGCGCAGAGAACGGCCCTGAAGAAGAATCTGGCGAAGATCGAAGTTCTCGCCGCCGCGGTACACGTCAGGCGTGGACATGGTCGTAGGCTCCTTCCTGCTGTGCAAGATCGTATTCAAGCAGATCGTTGAGTTTCTGGTTCAATGGTCGGGACACGTCGGAGAACAGGTTGCGCATCCAGCCGGTGGCGAACGGGACTGCTTCGCCGCCAACAGTGAGCACCACGGATGGTTCGTCGATGACCTGACCAAGGCGCACCGGGTGCCAATCGATCGAGCCGGATTCATCGATGAGTGAGGCTTCATCGGACGGCGCGACAGTGAAGAGGATCTCAAACTCTCCATGCGGTCCGGCCAGCAACAGCCACTCCGGCAGTGAGGCCGCGCGCAGGACGTCACGCGATTCCGGATCCAGCGAATTCTCCCACCCGTCGTCCAGACGGAAGCCGACAAGGTTGAGCCGCATCAGTTGGTCCAGCGTACCAAACGCGCCATCGCTCGTATCCATGCAACAGCGCGCGTATCGTTGAATGATCTGACTCTCCCGTATGCGCGCCAGAGGCCGATACGGGAAGGGGGAGATGTTGTCCGACAGCAGCTGCTGGAACGCGAAAGCGTTGCCGCGTCCCAGGGGGCCGGATGCATACAGGATGTCACCGGAGGTGCATCCGCGCCGGCTGAGGATCCGGCCGGTGATCGTGCCCAGGGCGCACGCGGAGAGGACCAGCTGCGCTCCTTCGTTGGTGTCGCCTCCAAGGATCCAGGTGCCCGCTGCTTCACAGGCGTCTTCGATGCCGTGCTGAATCTCGCGCACGTCCGCACCCGGATACGATGCGGGGAGGGTCTCGGCGAGCAACACTCCCGCCGGCACGGCAGCCACGGCGGCGAGATCACTCATGTTCGCCATGACGGTCATCCAGCCGATCTGATACGGATCGGTGTACAGTCCGGAGGCGATCTCTTCGGAGATTGCGTCCGTGGTGACGGCGAGATAGGTGTCGTCGGATCCCGGGAGACGAAGGATCTCCGCGTCGCTTTCGTGGATCCGGTTCAGCTGGTGCGGCGCCCGCCGGAACAGGGCGGCAATGGCGCTCACGCGCTGGTTTTCGATGATGGCATTCATCATGGGCACACCTGTATGGACTGTGGCTCTACGCAAAAATGCACCTCGGTTGAATTCACCACTTCGCCGTCGTATTCAATGGCGAACGGGGTGGCGGATGTGACGGTCAGCGCTCCGGTGCTCCAGGATCGATGGTGCGGCATTCCGTTGAGCTGATGCCGGCTGAGATCCCGGAGAACCTTCAGAAGCTTCGGGACGGACATGTCGTGGAGCAGGTGGACGTTGAACCGACCATCGTCGATGCGGCCGACATCGGGATAGCAGAAGCTCCCCGAGACATGTGGATTCTTCAGGATCGCAAGATTGGTGATGCCGGCCTCGAATGGCACAAGCCCGTCGATGCTGATCTGTCCTGTGAACGACCGGGCGCGCAAAATGGTGGTGATCGCCGCGTCCAGGATCGCCGCGGCGGTGCTCAGACGCTTGAGCATCTGCAGCCATACGTCCGGGTGGTTGAAACGGAAGTTCGCTTCCGCGGTCACGCCGAGACTTGCATTGGAAAGAAACCACGCCTGCGCCCGGTGATCACGCGCACGATACGTGAGAGCGCCGATGTCCCGCGGGCGTGCAGCGGCGAACCGGATCTTACAGGGGACGGCCGTCCCCAGATCGGGGTGCGGACACGGCTTGTGGAAATCGTTGCTGGAACCGAGCCCGATGGCGCCGAGCCGGATGGAATTCCACTGCTCCTTCGGAACAATGGACAGCAGCGTGTTCAGGAGGTGGTTGACCGTTCCGTCACCGCCGGCGGCAATGAACTCCCGCTCCCCGCACGCAACGGCCTGGCGGATCGCACTGTCGGACCCGCGGACGCCATCGCTGCAGACGACCTCGATCCGATTCAGGGCCTGCGTCACGCGACGCTCGATGCGACGCCACGTACCCTGTGCACGTCCGCCGCCCGCTGAAGGATTGAGGAAGATGATCATGGCCTGCCTCAGATCTGATCGACCGCCGGTCGATACTTCATCACCAGCAGATAGCCAATGCCGTACACCGCCAGCGGTCCGGCAAAGGCGACGTTATTCGCCGTGGAGATTGCCGCCAGCAGCAAGAGATACGCATGGACGACCGGCGCAATGGCGCGATGAGCCTCTGCATCGGTCCGGACGCGGTGTAATCGCCGATGTGCCACGACAAGCGTTGCGGCTCCCGCAAGCCACAGGATCGACGAGAGAGACCGGGAGACCGCACCCGCGTCGATGGAGATGAGCGCGCACGCGGTACTCAGGGCAAAGGCCACAGCGAACGCATCGCTGACGACCGCGGCTGTGCGCCGCCCGAACACGACCGGAATCGTCCGGTAACCGGTCTGCCGGTCAGCATCGATATCCTTGAAGTAGCCGGAGAGAACGAAGTTTGCATACCCGAAGAAAACCGCAAGACCCGTCGCGATGAATCCCGGCGTACGGCCGGAGGGCGTGTCGGCTGCCGCTCCGAGAAACGCCATGATGAACAGGACCGTGACAATCCACGCATTGTAAAACGGACCGCTCCACCATCGGCGCTTGAAGGGTGTGTAGGTTGCCAGTCCAAGTCCTGCAAGGATCCCGAGTGCGAGATTGACCGTGCGCCCGCCGGCAAATACGGCAACGCAGGCGATGAGGCCCGTAACACTGATGACGGCAACCTGTTGCCGGGAGATGATGCCCCGGGGGAGCGGACGATAGGGGGATGAAAGGGCGTCCGTGTCGGTCTGCGTGCAGTCGGTGAGTGCCTGGCCGAATCCGTACGACAGGAACGACGCGATGAACAGCAGCGCCGCTTTTGTCACGGAGACGACGGGATGGAAGGAAATGCCGACGATGCCCGTGATCCCGGAGACGAACAGCAAATAGGGACGCATGGTCGTCACATAATGCCGGAGGAAGTCAACGGATAGCAGCGGAACGGACGAGCGGGACGTGAGCGAGTTCATGATCGGACTCCCGAAAGTTGGTCGAACAGCGGTTGGGTCAGGACGCTGCGGCGATACCGCCGGAGACCTCGCAGGCCGGCGATGCGGATGAGCGGATGCAGCAGAGCCTCCAGCGCGGGCCAGGCGAGGAACAGACGTGCGAATGGTCCCGTCCACCGGGGCACGATTATCTCACGGGGAGCGGTGAGAAGAGCGTGACGTACCGCCCCAGCCACTTGTTCCGGCGAGCAGGGGAGCAGAGCGAAGGTCGCGCAACACTGCTCCTCGGCGGATTCCCGGGTCAGCATGGGGGATCGAACCGGCCCCGGAGTGATGAGGGAGACCACGACTCCGGAATCCCGCAGTTCTTCGGCGAGCGAGAGGCAGAACGCCCGAACCGCGGCCTTTGCGGCGGCATACGCGGCTGCAAACGGCATGGGGATCAATGCTGCCAGCGATCCGACGACGATAAAATGACCGCCCTTCTGCTGTCGGAAGATCGGCAGGACCGCCGTGGCAGCGTGAAGGACCGCATGGACATTCTCCCGCATGAGACATTCGATTTCACGCGCATGAAGTGCGTCCGCAGGAGCAGCCGTGAAGGAGCCAGCGCAATGAATGTAGACATCCAGGCGACCGAACTGCCCAATGACATCCCGGACCACCTCGCGGATAGCGTTCGGATCTGATGCATCGACTTGGCAAATCAGCGGCTGAACGGACGGAGGGAGCGTCTCGCCGCAACGCACCAACGGGGCATGAGACCGACCGGCGAGTACGAGATCCATTCCCTCCGAGGCCAGCAATCGGGTGACAGCCGAGCCGATGCAGCCGGAAGCTCCCATGACCATCCCCGTTTGTCCCTTGAGTTCGTGTGCCATCGCTGCGCTCCTGATTCTTCTGTCTGAATTTCACATGCATGATACATCGCCGGGGGCACGAAGATGTCACCAAAATGTCGTGGTACGGCAAAAGTTCTGTCGTGGCCGCTTCTGCAGGAGGGCGCGCATTGCCGACGCCCGCGGCGGCGGTCACTGCCATGAGGGTCTTTGACGGCTCTTTGACAATCTCGTGACACATCGGCGGCCTCCGTTGGGTATTCTTGTCGGCACAATGTCACGAAGAGTATCCAGACACCGGCACACCCACACACCCCACGGAGGTCCCCATGTCAACCGTCACTCGGTTCTGTCCGCTTCTGCTCGCCGTCGGTCTGATTGCCGCACAGGCTGTCGCTCAGCCCGATACGCTCACCATCATTCATATCAACGACACGCACTCGAACCTCGCACCGATCGGTCCCCGCGACGAATCCCTCAACGGAACCTTGGGCGGGATTGCCCGCCTCGCAACACTGATCGGCTCGACGAAACAATCCGCCCCGAACGTGCTTACTCTTCATGCGGGCGATTCGTTCATCGGGGACATCTTCTTCAACCGTTTCGCCGGAGCGGTGGAGCTCGGGTTGCTGAAGGCCATCGGCGTGGATGTTATGGCCGTTGGGAACCATGAATTCGATCTTACGCCCGCCTGCCTGCAAATGGCCCTCGACTCGGCGTTCGTGGGAGGCGGATTCCCGCTGGTGTCATGCAATATCGACCTCGACAATGACACGGTGTGCTCACTGAAAGCCTATATTGCCCCCTGGACGATCATCGATCGCGGGGGCGTCCGTATCGGAATCTTCGGATTGACGACGCCGGCAACGAACGTGCTCTCGCTTCCGCAGCCGGCACTGGTCCTCGAGGACGTAGTGACTCCGTCACTGGCTGCTATCGATTCCCTGAAAGCGCACGGTTGCACAGTGATCATTTGCCTCTCCCACATGGGGATCGCGCTTGACGACCAACTCGCTGCAAGCCTCCCCGGGGTCAATGTGTTTGTGGGCGGCCACGATCACCTGAAGACGGCGACACCGCATGCCATTCCCAATCCGGGCGGAGACACAACGTATGTCGTCCAGGCGAATGCCTTCTATCTCAATGCAGGGATCATGACGATCGAGGTCAATGGCGGCAGCGTGCGGCTTATTGGATACGAGATGAAGGACATCGATTCATCGATCCCGGAGGAGCCCGGTATCGCGGCGGCGGTGAACGGGTTCATCGCTGAGATCGAAGCCACCTATGGTCCGCTGTACACGCAGCGAATCGGGTATGCGAGAGAGGATTTCGAAGAGGTCGCGGCATGCCCATCGGCAGACGGTCCCATGGATACACCCGTCGGGAATTTTGTGGCAGATGCCTTCCGGGCGGCGCTGAAAACGGATGTTGCGCTCGAGGTGGGAGGCTCGACCGCGCAGAAGATCTTCCATGGACCGCTGGTGGCAGCGGATCTGTTCCGCGTCGTTGGATACGGCTTCAACACGGAGAATGGCCTCGGCTATCATCTTGTCACGATGAACATGACGGGAGAAGCACTCGTGATGGGACTGGAGCTGGGCCTGTCGGACATCGAGACGGATGACGAGTTCCTGGCGCAGGTGGCGGGCATGTCGTATACGTACAACGCCCACCGTCCGATTGGCAGCCGGGTCGTGGCCGTCGAGGTGGGCGGGGCACCGGTCGATCCGTTGCGGAGTTATTCGGTGGCTGCGAACGAGTTCGTTCCCGTGTTCCTCGCGTTCAAGGGGATTCCGTTTTCCGATTTGCACGTGTGCTCCGAAGACACCACGGAGTTCCAGGTGCTCGTGGCGGCAGTGGCAGCCACGGATACGATCGCCCCGTACCGGGCGCAGAGGGTAACGAGCCCGGTCCGCGGCGACAACGCGCCGCTTCCCGGCAATTTCAATCTGTACCAGAACTATCCCAATCCGTTCAATCCTTCAACCCGCATTAGCTATGAGCTTCCGGAGCAGATGCACGTCCGCATGGAAGTCTTTGACATGAGCGGCCGGAAAGTCGCCACGCTCATGGAGGGGGTCTATCCGCAGGGATTCCATGTGGTGGAATGGGATGCGGCTGGTTTAGCAAGCGGGATCTATTTGTGCCGGCTGACGGCGGGCGCGTTGTCAGCGACCCGAAAGATCGTTCTGCTCAAGTAGAGGTGCTGAAGTTGGTGAAGATCCTGTTCGTGCGTTGCCGCGATGGAAGGGAGCAGGCATGCCTGACAGCTCCCTTCCCGCAGGGTTGGCGCCTTGTCGCGACTGACGCGATCACGGTCCTGTTGGACAGTCAAGGCGCTCCATTCAGCGCGTGGCACGAAATTGTCCTATATTGCCCGCCGTGCGGAGATGAGATTCGGGCGAAGCGGCGGGACAATCGTACGGAGGAGCGATAATGCCGATCCCAGGAAGTCGATCCGGCCGAAGCCGGCGTTCCCCGCGGTGGTTCACTCTTCTCGTCGCCAGTGCGCTGGCACTTCTCTTCCCGCCGGCTGCCGGAGTGTCAGCGGGGGAGTTGAGGGGTGACGTCCACGCCGATTCCGTCGCATCGAGTCGCGTCGAGTTCCTGCCGCTTCTTTCGTATGACACCGACGTCGGATTCGGTTACGGCCTGAAGCTCTTTGTCCTCAGTCTGTTCGGACAATCCGAATCATTCGATTTGGTCCTCTTTCACAGCACGGGCGGGGAACGCTGGTATCGGCTGGCCTTCGCCTTTCCGGATTTCGAACGGCGACATGGACGCCCATTCCCGCTCTCGGTGGACGTGCTGATCGATTACGACAAGTACCTCAAGGATAGCTTCTTCGGAATCGGCAATGCGTCGCGGTTTGACGATCGCGAGCGCTACACTCGCGAGCCGCTCGAATGCTCGGTCATCGCGAGTCGGGGATGGACAAACGAAGTCGTGACCTCGGCGGGACTGCGGTACCGTTGGATCCGGAATCACGGCTTTCAGCCACTGAGCCGGTTGGCCATGCTGTCGCCCGCAGAGAATCGCGGATCCGTTTCAACGGCGGGAATCGTCCTGGCGGGACGGATCGACGCGCGGGATAGCTACGTGAATCCATCACGCGGAACGGTCCTGAGCGTGGAGGGCGAGATCGTTCCCCGGGGGATCGTTTCCGATATCGCCATGTCGCGCTGGAGTGCATCGGCCCAGTGGTACGCGCCGCTCATCGGGCGGCGGACGGTGCTTGCGGCGCGGATTATGGCATCAGCGGTATCAGGAGACAGCCTTCCCGTGCAGCTGTTGTCGCCGGTCGGCGGTACCCAAACGCTCCGCGGCTCGCCACAGAATCGATTTCTCGACCGGGCATCCGGAATCGCAAATGTGGAGCTGCGCTTTCCGTTGGTGTGGCGGCTGGGAGGAGTTGCGGGCTTCGACGCCGGGAACGTGTGGTCGGACCTTTCGCAATGGAATCTGAAACGCTGGTCCTGGAATGGAGTGGCAGGATTGCGCCTCTACATGGACATGTTCCTCGTGCGATTGGACGCGGGAATAGGAAGGGAAACGACCGGATTCTATCTGAACTTTGGGCAGTTATTCTGATCTGCGACATGGACGGAAGAGGTCCGTTATGACAAGCATACTCACGCAGCATGGGAAAGCGCTCTGCCGACTCTCGGGAATCATCGGAGCGCTGATTATTGTTGCCGCCTCTCTTTCGGCGCAGGAAACAGAAATTCCGATGGACGATTCCGGAAGGGTCTTCCTGCTCACTGCAGAGATGGCGCGCTCCGCCGGTCTCTACACGGACGTCGAAGGATTCGTGGAGGCGCGGTTGTTCCAGCAGCCCGATTCCACCTGCTTCCTGGAGATCTCGACCACGGTCGACGGCCGAACCGTCCGTCATCGGCGCGTACTCTCCACTGAACAAGTGAGCGCCCTGCGCATGAGAATCAGTCAGACGGCCGCCCGCACCGTCCGGAAGGATACGACGGCGGTCGATCGGTCAGGACGTTCCGCGTTCCTCCAAGGGATGATCGGTCTCTCGTTGAGCTACTACGGATTCGCGTTCCCGATAGCCGTTGAGAGTGAACAGGCGGAAGTTTCGATGGGACTCTATTTGGTGGGCGGGGCACTATCCTACGTGATAGCGAGTGCGTCGACGGCGGAAGGTCCGGTCACCCGGGCCCAGGCGGCGGCCTTTACCTATCATGCGACGCGAGGCGCGTTTCAGGGAACGGCTGTCTATTGTTTGATCGCGGGAGAGAATTCGTCACTGCGCTGGGCGGTTCCGGTCGGAGCGGTGGGCAGCGCGCTCCTGGGCACGGAGGCGTTCAACTCGGTTGGCGAAAAGGGAACGCCGCTGGGAGAGATCGATACCAAGGGGGTCTTCGAAGACTTCGGCATCCTTGCGGGGATTGGGGCGGCTTATCTTATCCGAAGCGGCGACGCATTTGACGTCGCACCGCAGGATCTGCGATTGTTGAGCGGTTCGATCCTGGCAGGATCTGTCGCCGGCTACGCGGTGGGATCGGCGCTCACGGACAGCTATCGGTACACTTCGGGGGATGCACAGGTGATCCAGACGATCGCCACGATCGGGGCGTTCGCGGCATTTACGCTTCTGGACGTCGCGGGGAACGAACCAAGAAAGCCGTTCGTCATGGCCGGATTGACCGGGGGACTGGGCGGTCTGGGTCTGGGAGCTGTGCTGTGCGCTCACTCGCACTATCCGGAAGACGACGGGACGTCGGTGCGATTGGCCTCGTCCGCGGGAGTCGTGTTTGGACTCGGTGTCGCCTATCTGGTCTCCAAGGAACCGCGCGACCGCACGCCATTCCTCGTCCTTGGCACCGCCGGTGCCATTGGCGGCTTCCTCATCGCCTCGTCCGGCGCCGACCGGGTGTCGGATGAGACGGCGTACGAACGTCGATGGGAACTGCACGTGAATCCTGTCGGTCTTGCCGTCGCGGCGATGTCGTCAAAACGGCCGGCCGACGGCTGGAGCATTCCGCTTGCCTCGCTGAGCATCGGCCTTTAGCGATCGATCACGACCGGGCCAGGAACCGCTCCCAGGCGCGGAAGAGGGAGGCCGTGGCTCGCAAGTCACCGAGATTGTATTCGGCGATCTCCCGGTACCGTCCCTCCTCGAACAGCCGCTGCAGATCCAGTCCGACGATGCCATGTGATTTCGGGCTGTCGATGCTGAAGGCCTTGCAGTAGAAGTCCAGATCGAAACGCCGGACGGCACCGTAGAATGTGAACTGGTCCAGCAGATCGCAGTGCTTTCCGGGATCGTAGCGGTACGGCATCAGGTCACGCGTGGGCTGAATTCCCAGCATGGCGGAACGCAGCAGCAGGAATGGACAGTCAAATCCTCTCCCGTTGAATGTGATGATCTGAGCGCAGCCCTCGATGGCGCTCCAAAACCGGGCCAAAAGCTCCGGCTCACTGCCTGTCATGAACTGCGCTTCGCCGTCCCTGCGTTCTTCCTCCGCTGCCCCGGGTGCCTGATAGCACACGGTTGCCTGGCCGGTCTCCGGATCCAGAATGCCGATGACAATGATCTGTGCCGTCAGTGGATACAGGCTCAGCCTCTGCAATGCCTCCTCCCGTTCCGCCTCCGTTGACGCGTACTTGAGCAGGTAATGTTGCTGGACCTCGTCGAACGAGCCGAAGTTGTTTCCCAGTGTCTCGATGTCGATGACGGCGCGTCGCATACGCTTCCCCCCCCAAGAGCAACTGTTCGTGGTTCTGCCGATGCGTTGAGAAGATCGGTGCAAAGGGGGAGACGGGAATGCTCCCGTCGGGGAGCGAAAGCGATCGGGGAGAAGCGGAGGAGCGTCGGTCGCCCGGGAATCAGGCCGTGATCCGGTAGTTCTTCAGACCCCAGTAAGTCTCGACAGCGGACGCCTTCAGAATCGTGGCGATCGGGATCGCCAGCAGCATTCCGGCCACGCCCATGAGTGTGTTTCCGATCAGCAGTACGAGGATGACCGTCACCGGGTGCATGTCAACGGTTTTCGAAAAACAGAGAGGCTGGACGATGGTGTTGTCGATGAGCTGCACAGAGAACGTGAGGACGATGATGGGAATCGCCTTCTGAAAATCGCCGTACTGCGTCAGCGACACCAGAAATGCCGGCACGGCGCCGATCACTGGACCGAGATATGGAATGAGATTTCCGACGCCGGCGAGAATGCCGATCAGAATGGCATAATCGACACCGATGGCGAGATAACCGATGATGCTCAGGACGCCGATGATCACCGAGTCCAGGATCCATCCGCGGAGATAGCCGACCAGATCCCTGCTGATCCGGTTGATCACGTTCAGCGTCATCTCGAAATACTTGTTGGGCACCCGCTCGATGAGCTTCTTCACGGCGGTATCGCCTTCGGCAAGGATGAAATATGTGATGAACGGGACGATCGCCAGATTTACCACATATTCTGCCGCTTTGCCCACGCCCTGCCGGAGAAATTCCATTCCGCCCTGGACCACCGCGCGCACGTTCGCGGAGACCGTCGAAGCCTCCAGGAACGGGATCTGCGTCGTGATCCCAAGCGCCATTTCATTCAGACGCTGGTCGAATGGAAATTGCCGGAACGTGTCGTACATCGATCGGACGCGATAGATCAGGAACGGAACGACCTCGATCGCTGCGATTGCGAGCAGGGATCCGGTGACCACGAACACCAGCGCAATCGAAATGCTCCGGCGTACGCCGAGCCGGAATTCAAGGAAGACCACGAGGGGACGGAGCACGAACGCCGCCAGCACGGAGATAATGAGCGTGATCACCAGATCGGGAAAGAAACTGGCCACCCAGAGTCCTAGGCTGATCAGGCCAAGAATGATGAGAACCTTGAGGAACGGGCGATGGGCAGTGGCGCTGGTCATAGGGTTCAGCTCGGAATAAGTGAGCGGACCGTTCGTTGGGCGATGTCGTTTGTGAAGCCCCGCCGGAGCAGAAAAGCGTACAAGCGTTGCCGGGCCTGCAGGGCGGCCTTCGTTTCCCGCGGGGGACGAGCGTGCGACAGCTTCTTCCGGGCGAGTGCCATGGCCGCCGATTCCTGTTCGTCGGGTGTGATCGTGTCGCGCAAGGCCTGATCGGCAATGGCGCGGGCAATGCCGCGTCCGATCAGCTCCTGACGCAGCAGCAGTTCACCGGTGCGTCCGCGCCGTAGACGGTCACGCAGAAACATTCGCGCGAACGACGCATCGTCGATCATCCGCAACTCCACCAGTCGGTCGACGACCTGCCGGGCGATTGGTTCAGCAAATCCCTTGCGCGTCAGATGATCCCGCACTTCCCGGGAACTCCGCGGGCGATACGAGAGGTAGTTCACGGCCGACGTCTGCGCCGATGCCAGTGCGTCATCAGACTGAATACGCCGGATATCGACGGCATCGAGCGTATCTCCCGTCCGTATCCCCGAACGCGTGAGCGTTTCTTCGTTGACCGAAAGCGACTCACCGTTGTCAAAACAAATCGTGCAGCGGGGGATCCGCCCGCGCCTGCGGGAGATGCGCGTCACGACCACGGGGGCCGTCCTACGATTTCGCCGCGCGCTTCACCGGGGCTGCCGCCGGTGCCGGCTTCGGGGCCGCGGGAGGTGCCGCCGGCTTGGTCGCCGCCGCCGGTGCCGGAGCGGGCTCGGCTTTCGCCGGTGTCGCATCGTCGGCGATCAGGCCGAGCTTCTTCCGCAGGATGGTGTCGATCTCCGTCACGAGGGCGGGATTAGCCAGCAGATGCGCCTTGACGGCGTCACGCCCCTGGCCGATCCGGTCATCTTTGTAGGAGAACCACGATCCGCTCTTTGCGATCACATTCAATTCGACCGCCGTGTCGACGAGATCGCCCAGCCTGGAGATCCCTTCGTTATACAGAATATCGAACTGTGCTTCCTTGAAGGGAGGCGCGACCTTATTCTTGACCACCTTCACGCGCGTCCGGTTGCCGATCACGTTCGTACCGTCCTTCAAGGCCTCGATGCGGCGCACATCGAGACGCACCGACGCATAGAACTTGAGCGCGTTGCCTCCGGTCGTGGTCTCCGGATTCCCGAACATCACGCCGATCTTCTGACGAAGCTGATTCGTGAAGATGACACAGGTCTTGGACTTGCTGATGGCCGACGTGAGCTTGCGGAGCGCCTGGGACATCAGTCGTGCCTGAACGCCCATGGAGGGATCGCCCATCTCGCCTTCGATCTCCGCTCGCGGCGTCAGTGCCGCGACGGAATCGATGACGATGACGTCGATGGCATTGCTGCGGACGAGCGTCTCGACGATTTCGAGTCCCTGCTCGCCGTATTCGGGCTGGGACAGGAGCAAATTGTTGACATCGACGCCGAGTTTGCGGGCATACCCGATATCCAGAGCGTGCTCCGCATCGATGAACGCGGCAACGCCGCCCAGCTTCTGGGCTTCGGCAATGACGTGGAGGCACAGAGTGGTCTTGCCCGAAGATTCGGGACCGAACACCTCCACGACGCGGCCCCGCGGTACGCCGCCGATTCCGAGCGCGGCGTCGAGCGAGATCGAAGCCGTGGAGATCGAGTCAATCTTGGCGATCGGTCCTTCATTCAACCGCATGATGGAGCCTTTGCCGTGCTGCTTCTCGATCTGGTCGATCGCAATCTTCAACGCCTGGAGCTTTGCTTCGCGGTTCGCATCTGCCATGGAGATGTCCCTTATGACTGGAATGGAAATCGTTGATACGGCGAATACACCGATCCCCCGGGGGATAACACGCTTTGGAACAGCAGGAGCTCGGTACATCGCTGCGGAATCGGCTCAAAAGTAACGGTTTTTAGCGCCTCAGTCAAGCGAGCGGAATTTCGGGGTCCTTTCACCCGACCGAGCGTGAGGTGCGGGTGAAACGGACGTTCGTCATGCGCGAGTCCCGCTGAACAACAGGATTCTTCGAGTTCAATTGCCAGGTGGATCAGCCACGATGCTGCCTCTGCGCCCGCCCACACGATTCGCGGTTCTCGGTCGCCGGGGAATGCGCCGAGTCCGGCGATGGTGAGATCGGAAGCAGGAGTTTCCTGTGCGACGGCGGAGACGGCCGGCGACAGGCGCGGAAGAAGCGCTTCGGTCACGTCGCCCAGAAATCGCATGGTCAGATGGATCTTCCCGGCCGGTTCCCACCGGACGTCCGCACCCGCCTGCCGGAGGCGCGCCTGGACTTCGGCGAGTGCTTCGCGTGCCGGCGGAAGGAGCGGGATGGCCAGGAATGTCCGCAGGGTCTTCATATCACTGAATGTGCAGCAGGCGCCGCCGCAGGAGCTCCAGGGCGGCCTGGGACGCGCGTTCCTTCACGCGTCGGCGATCCTCTCCGAAGTGGAATTCCAGCGCAAATGTCGCCGATCGGTCGGAATAGCCGATCCACACAAGGCCGACCGGTTTCTCCGCCGAGCCGCCCGTCGGACCCGCGATGCCGGTGGTGGAGATCCCCACGTCCGCGTTCGCTTTGGCGCGCACGCCGGATGCCATGGCCTCCGCCACAACTTTGCTGACTGCGCCAAACTGCTCGATCAATCCCGTCGGCACGCCGAGCTCCGCGGTCTTGGATGCGTTGCTGTAGGTCACGATACCCCGCTCGAAGTAGGCGGAGCTTCCGGGAACATCGGTGATCCGGTCGGTGATCAGGCCTCCCGTGCACGATTCCGCGACGGCAAGCGTCAAATGCCGGTCCGTCAGCAGGCGTCCGATGACCTGTTCCAGCTCTTCGTCGTCCGCGCCGTAGATGTACTTTTCCGCGCGCTGGCGCAATTCGGACTCGATGCGCGAGATGGTCGCATCAGCTTCCGAGGAAGACGGAGCGTGCGTTGTCACGCGCAGTCGGACGCCGGCCGGACTGGGGAGGAACGCCAGCGTGGTCCCCGGCGTTTTCGCCAGAAGCTCGCCGACATTCCCGATCCGTTCGGCCAGAAACGACTCCGCGATGCCGGTCGTTTTCAGCGTCCGGTGCCGGATGACCATCCCGGTGGGATGGTGCTCGAAATAGGGGAGGACAAATTCCGTCATCATCCCTTTCATTTCGAACGGCACGCCCGGCATGACGATGAAGTACTTTCTGCTCCGCTCAAAGAAGTAGCCGGGCGCGGTCCCGAGGTCGTTCGGGATCACCGTGCAGCCGCGGGGAACGCGCGCCTGATCGCGGTTCCGCTCGAGCATCGCCAGGTTCCGGCGGGCGAACCGGCTTTCGATCCGTTTCAGGGACGCTTCATCCTCAACAAGATCCGTCGCGAAGAACTCACAGACGACCGCGCGCGTGATGTCGTCGTGTGTCGGTCCGAGTCCGCCGGTGACGACGACCACGTCGTGCGTGTCGTGTGCCTCCCGAAACGCCCGGAGCATCGCGTCACGATCATCCCCGACCGTCGTCATCCGATCGGCGGCGATGCCGACGCGATTCAATTGTTCGGCGATGAACGCCTGATTGGTGTTGACGACCTGCCCGATGAGCAGCTCATCCCCGATGGAAAGTATCTCTGCATTCATGGAGGCTTACAGAAGAATTTGCCGGACCGGATCGATGAGCAGCAGCACCTGCAGCACCGCATTGGCATAAATGGCGGCGACCACATCGTCCATCATAATCCCGAATCCGCCGCTCATCCGGTCGAACACCCGGGCGGGGTATGGTTTGACGATGTCGGACACGCGGAAAAGCAGAAACGCGCTCGCGATGACCGGGAGCGTTTTGGGAAGGAACAGAAACGAGATCCACATTCCCACCATTTCGTCGATCGTGACTTCGGCCGGATCATGTCCGTAGTGCCGCTCCATGACGGTGGCCAGCGGAACGCCGACCGCGAACGTGATCGCGATGAGGGGCAGCAAAACGGCCGGACGCTCGCATCCGGGAATGAGGTAGATGAGTGCCGCGAGCGCGCTGGCGACGGTGCCGGACGCAACGGGCGCGTAGCCGCTGCCGAGGCCCGATCCCACGGCGCGAACGAGAAGCGACGGACGCGGATCAGACATCTTTGAGCTCGGGGCGTTCGGCGTCTGCCAGATCACGGATCGTTCCGCGATTGCCGACGATGTAGAGAATGCCGCTGAGAAGGGTGATGGCGGCGACTGCGACGATGAGGGCATACACGAGCGTGGGATGCAGCAGCGAGTCGATGATCGAGGCGTATTTCTGCTGCAGGAACGATTCCCTCGCGACGTACAGAATCAGGATGTAGTAGATCACTACCAGCTGTGTGAACGTCTTTGTCTTCGCCAGTCGCGAGGTGTCGAAGGGGCGGCCCCGGAATTCGGCGTAGCTGCGGAGTCCGGTGACGATGACGTCACGGCCGACAATGATCCACACCGGCCAGGCGGGAATGATGTGCAGGATGACGAAGGCGATGAGCGCGGCGGAGGTGAGTACTTTGTCCGCGAACGGGTCGAGGAACGCTCCCCAGCGCGTCACGTATCCCCAGCGCCGGGCAAGCCAGCCGTCGTACCAATCGGTGAGGGCGGCGACGATGTACACGAGCAGCGACCACTGACGAAGCGCGGACTCTCCCGAGAACAACAGGACGAGAAACACCGGTGTGAGCAGGATCCGGAGCACCGTCAGCTGGTTGGGAGGGGAGAGGATGAGCTTCATGGTCGCGGAGTCATTCGATCAGTCGAATACGTCTCGGCACATGAAAAAAAATCCCGCTGGAAGGCGGGACGAAAACACAGCAGAGCACGAACGCGTGCCGGATCAGGCAGCTTTGCGGACCTTCCCCGTCTTGATGCAGTTCGTGCACACCTGGATCCGATGGACGGATCCGTTCGCGCTGACCACCCGGACGCGCTGCAGGTTCGGGAGGAACCGCCGCGGGGTGCGGTTATGGGCATGGCTGACATTGTTCCCAGCCATCGGTTTCTTTCCGCAGATCTCACACATTCGAGCCATTTCGAACTCCATCCCTGACGTAACGTGACACAATCAATATACGCACAAACCCCCTGAGAATCAACTTCGCCGGTGAGCTCCGGACAGAGTCGCCCGGAGCCTCCGGCGGTATAATCGTTACAGCGCCAGCTTGGCGATATTTGCCTTCACATCCGCGGCGGACTTGTTCAGGGCCGCTTGCTCATCGGGCGTCAGCTTGATCTGGATGACTTCTTCCATGCCGCCCTTGCCCAGCTTCACGGGAACGCCCACGACCACGTCGGAAAGTCCGTATTCGCCCTTGAGCCACACGGCGCTCGGGAGGATGCGCTTCTTGTCCTTCACGATCCCTTCGATCATCTGGACCGCGGAGGCCGACGGGGCATAATATGCACTGCCGGTCTTCAGATAGTTGACGATTTCAGCGCCGCCGTCGCGCGTGCGCTTCACCAGCCGGTCGATCGCTTCCTGGCTCATGATGTCGGGCAGCGGAATGCCGGCCACCGTCGAATAGCGGGGCAGGGGAACCATGGAATCGCCGTGCCCGCCAAGGACGAACG
>JAKAJH010000049.1 GCA_021813905.1 Bacteroidota bacterium
AAGTTTGAGATTGGTGGGCGTAAATGCTTTTGGAAGCAAAGACTTAAGCTTGACGATCTTGAGCTCGTTCTTGCTG
This sequence comes from Bacteroidota bacterium, assembly GCA_021813905.1. Taxonomy (GTDB): domain Bacteria; phylum Bacteroidota; class Ignavibacteria; order UBA10030; family UBA10030; genus JAKAJH01. Next base: position 77 of record JAKAJH010000049.1, read on the forward strand.
TTCGTCATAACGAAGTCGACGTTGCCGGCAAGGTCGAGAAGGACTTGTCGGCATGCGCCGCAGGGAGGGGTGAATCCTTTTTCGTCTGAGGCGATCGCGATTGCGACGAAATCCCGGGCTCCCTCGGATACGGCCTTGAAGGCTGCCGTGCGTTCGGCGCAGATGGTGAGGCTGTACGAGCTGTTTTCGATGTTACAGCCGGTAAAGACACGCCCATCCTTCGTGAGAAGCGCGGCGCCGACCCGAAAATCGGAGTACGGTGCATACGCCTGCTTTTTTGCCTCGCCGGCTATCTGTGCGAGCTGACGGTACTTCTGTTTCTTTGATACCATGAGTCGCTCATCTCCTGATATTCGCCAATATACGGGCGAATCGACGTAATTGCAATCGGGACTCTGATGACCGTGGGCACGCCGCTCACGTGCCCGGGATAAGCAGAGATCGGCGGATTGAACAAGGGAGGGTGTGTGAAATGACTGGATGGTACTCCCGATATGAGTCCGGGCGCTTCGACGCGCACCCGGACTCATATGAGACATTGCATTATGATCGGCTGACTGCCAGCGAAGCGGAACCGACTATTCCGGCATCGTTCCGCAGTTTCGCCTGCAGGACCTGCACTGCCTGTGCCGGGATTGTGTAGGCACGCTTCTTCAGTTCTCGTCGCGCCGGCTCCAGGATAAGATCACCGGCGTTTGCGATGCCGCCGCCGATGACGAAGACCTGCGGATTGAGGACGTTGGTCAAGCTGGCCATGGCGATGCCCAGGATCTTACCCGTTTCCGCCAGCACTTCGATCGCGAGGGCATCACCCGCTTCCGCCGCTTTGCTGATCGCCCGGGGAGTGATCTCTCCGTTGTCGAGGTGATCGCCAATCGTGCTCTTCATCCCTTTGCTGAGGTAGCTCTTGGCGCGCGTCACGATCCCGTCACGACCGACGTAACGCTCGAGGCAGCCGTAGTTGCCGCATGGACAGTACAAGCCATCGGGGTCGATGGAGAGATGTCCGATCTCGCCGGCGGTGAAGCTGGCCCCACGGTAGAGTGCGCCTTCGAAGATCAGTCCGCCGCCGACACCCGTCCCGAGCGTCAGGCAGATCACGTCACGATACCCTTTGGCCGCGCCGTAGTACATCTCGCCGAGTGCCATCGCATTGACATCGTTGTCGAGATACACCGGAACCCCCAGGATCCGCGAAATTTCCGGTGCCACATAGACGTCGTTCAGCGTCGGAATATTGACGACGATCTTCAGTTGACCTTTTTCGGGATCGAGCAGCCCTGGCGATCCGATGCCGATTCCGGTCAGATCCTTGAGCGCGAGCCCGGCCCTTTCTGTGACCGTGCGCGCACACTGCGCCATGTATTCGACCATGCGCGGACCGCTCTGCGACACGTCGGTTTTGAACGCGTCCTTGTACAGGATGGTGCCGCGCTCATCGATGATCCCGATCTTCAATTCGGTTCCGCCAAGGTCGATACCCACAAAATGCTTCACAGAATTTCTCCTTCGATGATGTGTGCACAGCGCAGAGTCAGTGTCCGCCGTTACCCGGCGCGACGTATTCATTGCCGATTTTTCGGGCTCGCGTCGGCTTGTCCAGGTTGATGCCGAGCGTGATGCCGACTTCCACCAGCAGGTTCCAGCAGGCCAGGAGCTGGAGATACGCATCGAAGCCGGCCACCGACGGGATGCGAACGGTGGGGAACAGCGTGGGGCGGGCGCTGACGGCGATCACCGTCAGACCGACACCATCGACGAGGACCTGCTTGATCTTTTCCTCTTCCTCCGGGAACGGATCGACCACGATCACGACGTCCGCTGCGTCCATCACCTCTTCAATACCGTGTACGGCGTACGTTCCCTCGAGGTAGGCCGATTTCTTGCGTGTGATCTCGTTCGTCTTGAGCGTTGCCTCCTCCGCGACGCCGTCGTTTCGTCCGGAGAAGTAGATCACCGGAGCTGTCGCGATGCGGTGCACGAGGGCGGGATCGATCGGCTGCTCGAGCACGGTCCGGGCTGCGGAACTCAGGGATGCCAGCGCCGCGGCAGGAATGGGGGAGCCGGCCGTCTGCTGGAGCAGGGCATGATAGAACAGCCCCTGCTCGATGACGCTCTTCGTGGCGGCCACGGCGTCTTCCTTGCCGCACTGGAGCACGAATGTCTCATCACAGTGCTGCTTCATCGGAGCGTCCGGGGTCGCGGTGAGACCGAATTGGCTGGCGGCTCGTCGTTCCCTGAGCAGGGCGATCACTTCTTTCGTCTTGCCGGAATTCGACGCGCCGAACAGCGTGAAGCCGCGCAGATCGGCTTCGAGCGATTGCCGGCAGCCTTCGGTCTGGATGGTGATGGGCATTCCGTTCCGGAGGGTGTGTGTGCGGGCGTGATTCGCCGGGAAGATGCGTGAAGATCCTTCGCCGGACAGGAAGAGCTTGCCGGTGGCCCGGAGGGATGCGATTGGCCGCGTCAAATCCGCGTGACGGAACGACGCAATGAGCGAGGGCGTCTCCAGCATCTCGCGGACGAGTGCGAACTGCGAGTACCGTTGGTCTTTCAGGTTCATAGAGGAACTCTCTCAGTCAGTGATCAGGAAGCGGGATGGAATCGCAGCCGCGCGTACGCGGGCAGCGGTCCGACGAGGGGGTCGATGTAGCGGTGGAATTCCTCGGTCATCGTGAAGCCGTCCGCGCTGATGAACTCGGCGGGGACGGGTTTTGTCTTTGCGGCAACATCGGCGAGAGAAATCGTGCCGGTACCGATGCGGTAAACAGTTCCCGGTCTGCGCACCAGCGTCGTCATCAGACCGGACTGGCCACGTGCGGCCCGTCGCACGGCATTCACGCCCAGGCGGTATGCCTCCTGGACATCATGCCGCACCGCGCGATCGGCGGCGCTCATCGCGAGCGATTCGGGAACCTGAAACTCTCCGCGGAACTTGAACTGGTTCGTCAGCATGCGGTGCAGCATCATGGCGGCCGATGTTCCGCCCATGGCGCCAAATTCGATGTTGGAGAAACCGTCTTTCACCTGCGACGCCGACACCGGCGTGCCGTCCTCGTGCACGATTCCTTCACCGCAAATGATGGAAACGTAGCCGTACTTCCGGTAGGCTGACTCGAACGCCGCGAAGAACCTGTCGGCGTTGAACCGAACCTCTGGCATCAGAATGAGGTGCGGCGGATCCGCCTCGTCCCTCTTGGCGGCAAACGCGGCTGCGGCAAGCCAGCCGGCATCGCGGCCGATGGTCTGATAGATCACGAACTGATCGACCTTTTGCATGTCGCGCGCGAGAATTCCCGCCTGGAGCACCGAAAGCGCCACGTACCGGGCTGCCGACGGAAACCCGGGCGTATGGTCGGTGCCATAGAGGTCGTTGTCGACCGTCTTCGGGCATCCCATCCCGTACAGCTCATATCCGTTCTGACGGCAATACTGCTCCACCTGATGAACATTCAGCATGGTGTCGTTGCCGCCGATGCCGAAGAAATACCGGATATGATACTTCTTCAGGACTTCGAGTACGCGCGGCATATCCTCAGCCGTCAGTTTGCGCCGGGAAGATCCAAGGGCACTCGACGGCGTGTGCTTGAGCGCGGCCAGTGTCTGTCTCGGTTCGCGGCCGAGGTCCACCAGCCATTCCTCGAGCAATCCCAGCATCCCCCAGTGACAGCCGTAGATCTTTCCGATCCGGGACTCTGCGCGCGATTGCGCGATGATCCCGGCAAGACTAGCATTGATGACGGACGTCGGCCCGCCGGTTTGTGCGACAAGAGCATTCGCTTTCATGGCAAATCGTTTCCTCGAGAGAGACAATAACGGATCAGGCATCGGATGAACGCGCGGTACTCGTGCCCGACTTCGATCGCCACCTGGTCGTTCAGTCGGATGCCGATGCGGGGAAGCCCCCAGTCCACGAATCCGCCGACCCAGTGCGGTGCAAGATCGAACGCAAGGGCGACGGCGAATCCGTCGCCGACGGAGGCGGAAACAAGGAGCGGAACGGATGAGGGCGCAAGGAGCGGAACGGGATCAGTCGTACCGCGGATGATGAGCGGGCGACCGTGCAACACAATCCGGGCGTCAGGACGCGGCGTCATGGCGTTGAAACCGCCGATGACCGGAGGCTGCTCCCAATCGAGGGCACGGGAAAAGGTGCTCGATCCGTTCGGGAGTACGACGCACCCCTGGCTCAGGTTGCGACGGTCATCCGAGCGCTCCAGAAATACCGGGAGGACGTCTTCGATAGGGGTCCCGGCGTATTCCCCGGCCATGCCGTGAAATGATTCCCACCCGCCGATCATGAGAAGGACCTTTCCACTTCGGACCGCCCGGGCCAGCGCCTCGCGCTGTCGGCCATCGATCTGACGCGACGGATAGTCGCTCAGGATGATAAGGTCATAGGCAGTCGGATCGACTGAGGCCGGAAAGCGCTCCGATGACGGGATGTAATCGAACGAGTATCCGGCATCGTGGAGCACGCTGCCGAGGTACTGGGCAGCGCGATCAAGGTCGTCGTCGCCGGCGTACAGAATGCGGGGTTCGGCCGATTTGCCGTGCATGTGCGTCATGGGAACAGGAACTGGTCTGTCGTACGGCACCGGAGCCCGGGAGCGGTTGCCCGCTCCCGTCGGTCCGCACAGTTCTCAGAACAGCGCGACGTAGTTGCTGGGGTGATAGAAGGAATAGGAGACCGGCTTCACGAATTCAAACGGTCCGCCTTCCCGGCGAACATCCACAAGCTGGGCGATCTGCTCCTGCGACTGATACGCCAGGATGCCGTCCAATTTCTTCTGGAACAGCGCCGCGTCGGCTTCGATCTTGATCTCCGGCTGCTCCGGGAAGTCGCAGTACACTTCGAATTCGTACGCGAACGGCGTCTTCTTCATCACCGGCCCAAGCTCCGGCCAGATGTTGCCCGAAGCGTGGAACAGGGAGATCAGCATCTCCTGATACACGATCTTGTGATCCGGGTGCAGGTCGGCGCCCGTCGGGAGGAAGATCCGCTTCGGCTGGAGCGTGCGGAGATAGTACGTAAAGGCATTCTGGAGTCCGGTGTGTCCGTGGATGTCCGGATCACCCGGCTTTGCCTTGCGGCGGCCGATGTACGAATTCAGATCACAGTCGGGGAAATTGGCGTAGTGGATATTCTTGCGGGGGAGTCCGAGGATATCGAACGATGCGAGTGTTTCCTTCTTCCGTATGTCGATGATCGAATCACGCTGGTCGAGACGGCAGTAGCCCATCCGGCCGTCGGAGGTGATCAGAGCGTGCGCCTGGACGCCTTCCTTCAATCCGGCCTGAAGAAGAAGGCCGGCGCCGATGACAATGTCGTCGTCGTGCGGACCGATGAACATCCAGACTTCCTCCTCCTTCTTCCAGGTGGAGAAGAGCTCGCTCATGGATCCCGTGATGATCATTCCACGTTTCGTCTTGCGGTAATACTTCATTTTGGAGAACTCCGGTTTGTGATAAAGAGCGAAGAGTGGCCAAGAGGGAACGATACGTCCCGGCGATAATATAGCAACTATTCCAGAAAACTCCACGAAGCGCGTCGATCCCTCCGGTTGTAAGTCACAGCGTGATTGGCTATATTTCATCATGCGTACGACCAGCCGAAACGCCTCCCTGAAGAGAATTGCCAGAAACGCCGCGATCGTTCTCGCCGCGTGCGTCATCTTCTTCCTGATCCTCGACAACATCATCATGCCGGCGTACGTGCAGCAGGGGAAAGTCACGCAGGTGCCGAATGTCGTGGGCATGCCGCTCGAGAAGGCGAAGCAGGCGCTCGTTCAGGCCGACCTCACTCCGAAGGAAGCCGAATTCAAAGTCGACCGGCAGTATCCCGAGGGGACGGTCATCCTGCAGACACCCCAGGCCGGGGCCGAAGTGAAATTTGGCCGTGGCATCTACCTGACCATCAGCGGGGGGGAGCCGCTTGTTGCCGTTCCGAATCTCCGCGGTAAGTCTCTCCGCGATGCAACATTCGACCTCGAGCGATATGGATTGAAGCTGGGCCAGCCAGACTATGCAGCTTCTGATGAATTCTTTGAGAATACCGTGATCTCGCAGGAACCTGCCGAAGGGACCAAGGTCAAGGCGGGAACAGTGATCGGGGTCGTGGTCAGCATCGGACGAACAGGAGACCGCCAGCCGGTACCGACGGTGACGCTGAAGACATTGACCGAAGCGGAACACCTGCTGACCACCAGTGGTTTTACGCTGGGAAAAGTGACCTATCAGATCAGCCTGGATTTGCTCCCGAATACGGTTATCGAGCAGTTTCCGCGCTCCGGTGACCTCGCCAAGGTGGGACAGGCCGTGGACCTGATTGTGGCGCAGAAATCCGAACCGAGTACTTCCCGGGAGAATTGAAATGGCCCGCGTGATCATCGCTCCTTCCATACTGGCGGCCGATTTCACAAGACTGCGTGAGCAGGTGAAGGCTGCGGAAGTCGGAGGAGCAGACTGGCTGCACCTGGACGTGATGGACGGACACTTCGTCCCGAACATGAGCTTCGGACCCGGGGTCGTTGAGGCCGTCCGGTCATGCACGGCGCTGCCGCTGGATGTGCACCTCATGATCACCGATCCGTTGCGCTCGATCGCCGATTTTCGGAAAGCGGGCGCGGATTTGATCACCGTGCATCTGGAGACTTCTCCGCATCTCAACCGTACAGTCGCTCATATCCGTGAGTCGGGTGCACGGGCCGGCGTGTGCATCAACCCTGCGACGCCCACAGCGCTTCTGCAGGATATCGTCGGCGACATCGATCTGATTCTGATCATGTCGGTGAATCCGGGATTCGGGGGACAGAAGTTCATTCCATCGTCCCTTCGCAAGATCCGGGAAGCACGCGCCCTCGTGACTGCCGCCCGCCGTGATGTGTTCGTAGAAGTGGATGGTGGCATTGAACCGGCGAACGCCGCGAGCGTCGTTGACGCCGGCGCGAATGCCCTGGTGGCGGGAACGTCGGTGTTCCGCCAGCCCGACATCGGCACGGCGATTGCCGCCCTGCGCAGGGCGATAGCCGTGAGCGCATAGGATTGGACAGAAGACGAAATGAAACTTGCACTGAAAGATCTGACAATTGTCACGCCGTTCCGGACCATCGAACATGGGACGGTGCTGGTCGATGGAAAGAAGATCGCGGCGGTTGGTCGCAGCCGCGACGTGGCGATTCCCGCCGGCTTCAAGACGCTGACGTTCGGTGAGGGGATGATCACGCCGGGGTTTATCGACCTGCTGGTGCACGGCGGCGGCGGATACGGATTTGCGGACATGAGCATGGAGGCGGTGGAACATATCTCGCAGTATTTCTTCCGCCACGGTACGACAGGATTGCTTGCGTCATTGTACAGCAAAGGTGAGAAGGAGATGGTGGCCGATGTTGCGCGGATCGCGGAATTTTGTCAGCACTCCAAAGGATCGCGGAATGTCTGGGGCATGCACCTGGAAGGCCCGTTCATCAACAAGCAGCTTCATGGTGCAATGAAGCCCGAGTACCTTTGGAAGCCGACCGTCGAAGGATGGCAGAAGCTCTACGCACAGAGCAACGGATACATCCGGCTGATGACCATCGCTCCGGAACTCCCGGGCGCATTCGACGTGATGCGGGCGGCGGCACGCGACGGGGTGGTCCTGTCGGTCGGTCATTCCTCGGCGAACTATCAGGAGCTTCTTACTGCAATCGACAACGGGGCCGCGCAGGTCACGCATATCTTCAATGCGATGAAACCGATCCATCACCGGGAGCCGGGGGTAGCGCTGGGTGCCCTCGTGCACAACGAGCTGAAGGTGGAGCTGATCGCCGACGGCATCCATGTGCATCCGGCGGTAATGCGGCTGTTGTTCAATATCAAGGGCGAGGGGGGGATCCTTCTGATCACTGACGCGATTCGGGCGTCGGGGATGCCCAACGGAGAATATGCCTTCATGGATCAGAGCGTTCACGTGAAGGATGGAAAGGCGTATCTCCCCAACGGTACCCTGGCGGGAAGCACGCTCACGATGGAACAGGCGGTGCGGAACATGGTGAATCTGGTCGAGGTGCCACTGACGTCGGCGGTTCGCATGGCGTCTCTGAACGGCGCGAAGGTGCTCGGACTGGAGCACCAGAAAGGTATCCTGGCCGTGGGGAAGGATGCAGACATCGTGGTCATGAACAAGAACTTCGAAGTCCTGCTCACGGTGTATGAGGGATCGATCAAATATGCGCGCGAGGAGGTCCTGATCTGATTCGCGTTCGTGGCGATGCTCTGCGCAAGGCTGCCGGCGTTCCCGGCAGCCTTTTTTGTTGTACTCACTTGATTTCTGACAGCTCATTACCTATATTAGTTAGGCCGTAATATGTTGTGACCTAAATTAGTAAGGCCAAACACCCGCACGCAGGGCACACATGAAGATCGATGACATTGACCTCCAGCTGATGGAATTGCTCCAGAAGAACGGCCGCATGAAGCGCAATGAGCTTGCGGAGAAAGTGGGATTGTCTCTTCCGTCGGCCAGCGAACGTCTGCGAAAGCTGGAAGAACAGGGATACATCACCGGATACGCGGCGACGCTCAATCCGAAGGCGCTGGGAAAGGATATTACGGCGTTCGTGGTCGTGACGATTGATTCGTCGCGCCATTTCAACGGCTTCGTTGAGCACGCCACGGCGCTCGAGGAGGTGTTGGAATGTCATGCGATTACCGGGGACGGAACCCACCTGCTCAAGCTGCGCACGGAAAACACCGCGAGCCTCGAGAAACTGCTCGGGCGGATCCAGTCATGGGTGGGCGTCGCGAAGACGGCCACCAGCGTCGTGTTGTCCACGCGGAAAGAAACGAACCGAATTCGAATTCACTCCACCAAATAACTACCATCATCCGGAAGGAGTCGTATGGCTGCGAAAGTTAAACCACCGACCGAGCTCGCCAAGGTCTTCGGTCTGGTCAAGAGTCACGGGATCAGGATCGTGGACTACAAGTTCACGGATATGCTGGGCCAGTGGCACCATTTTTCGAATACCATTGAAGAATTCTCCGATGAGATCTTCCGCGACGGCCTCGGCTTCGACGGGTCCAGCATCCGGGGATTCCAGCGGATCCACGAGAGTGATATGCTCCTCTTCCCGGATCCGAGTACAGCCTTCGTCGATCCGTTCACCGCAGTGCCGACGCTGAGTCTGATCTGCAATGTGGCCGATCCGCTCACGCACGAGAGCTATTCACGCGATCCGCGATACGTCGCGCGGAAAGCAGAGGCGTATCTGCGCAGCAGCGGCCTGGGGGACACCGCGCTCTTCGGACCCGAGCCGGAGTTCTTCATCCTCGATAACGTGAACTTCGATCAGGCGCCGAACTATGCGTACTATGCGCTCGACTCCGAGGAAGGATTCTGGAACAGCGGAAAGGAAGAGAAGACCAATCTCGGCCATCGCCCCCGCTTCAAGGAAGGGTACTTTCCGGTCTCACCGCTGGACAGTCTGCAGGACATCCGGACGGATATGGTGCTGACGTTGCAGCAGGTCGGAGTGCCGGTTGAAGTACACCATCACGAGGTCGCCACGGCCGGACAAACCGAGATCGACATGCGGCGCGACACGATGGTGAAAATGGCCGACAACTACCTGGTGTACAAGTACGTGACGAAGAATGTGGCCAAACGGCACGGCAAGACCGTGACATTCATGCCGAAACCGATCTTCGGCGATAACGGCTCGGGCATGCACGTGCATCAGAGCATCTGGAAGAACGGCAAGAACCTGTTCTTCGGAAACGGGTATGCGGGGTTGAGCGAAATGGCGCTCTACTACATCGGCGGATTGCTGCACCATGCGCCCGCACTGACCGCGCTGACGAATCCCACGACCAATTCCTACAAGCGGCTCGTTCCGGGATTTGAAGCGCCGGTGAATCTGGCATACTCCCAGCGCAATCGGTCGGCGTCGGTCCGGATCCCGATGTATTCCAACAATCCAAAGGCGAAGCGGATCGAATTTCGCACGCCGGACCCGACGTGCAATCCGTACCTCGGATTCGCCGCGATGCTGATGGCCGGTATCGACGGCATCATCAACAAGATCGATCCCGGGAAGCCGCTGGACAAGGACATCTATGACATGACCCCCGAACAGTTGAAGGACGTGCCGTCCGCACCGGGCTCGCTCGCGGAGGCGTTGCACGCGCTCGAGGACGATCATGAATTCCTTCTTCGCGGGGATGTCTTCACCAACGATCTCCTCGAGACGTGGATCGATTACAAGATGACGAAAGAGGTCCAGCCGATGCAGCTGCGTCCCCATCCGTACGAATTTGTCATGTACTACGAAGTCTAGTCGGTGGGACGATACGTTCTTCGAGATCCCGGTGCGGTTTCGCCGGGATCTCCTGTTTCAGCTGGTTTTGTTGCATTTCTGTGCTGTTCTTGATACTTTGATTCAACAAGGCTCCCACCCCGTTGGACTACAGCCGGATCAAATACTCCGTCGCCGACCGCATCGGTCGGATCACGCTCAGTCGCCCGGACAAGCACAACGCGCTCGACGATGTGATGGTCACAGAGCTGACGCATGCTTTTGTCCAGGCGAATCGTGACGCCGGCGTCAAAGTGGTGATCCTGTCGGCCGAGGGGGAATCCTTCTGTGCCGGCGCCGACCTGGAATATATCCAGCGCATTGCGAAGTATGACTTCAACAGGAACCTGGAGGATTCCGGGAGCCTCATGAAGCTGTTCCTTCAGATCCACACCTGCCGAAAACCGGTGATCAGTCTCGTCTCGGGTGCTGCGCTCGCGGGTGGCTGCGGCCTGGCCAGCGTGTGTGACTTCGTGCTGGCTGCCCGGGAGACCTCGCGCTTTGGCTATCCGGAAGTGCGCATCGGCTTCATCCCCGCCATCGTGATGGTGTTCCTTGTGCGACGGATCGGTGAAGGACGGGCGCGGGAACTGGTGCTGGGAGGGCATACCCTGACGGCCGAAGAGGCGCACGCGATCGGGCTCGTCGGGAAGGTTGTGCCGGCGATGGATCTGGAGCGCGCGGGCAACGATCTGGCGCACGAACTCGTGGTGAAGAACAGCGGCTCGTCGATGGGCCTCATCAAGGAGTTGCTGGCGCGTGTACACGGGATGGCCACGAATGAAGCGCTGGAGTACGCGTCGAATCTGAACGCCTTGACCCGCATGACGGACGACTGCAAGCGGGGCATCGAGGCATTTCTCAGAAAGGAAACGGTCACATGGTGAATTCCGGACTGCGTCCCACCGAGGCGGCGGAGCGTTTGCGGGAAGCCATCCGCAGCGTACGGGATTTTCCGAAGCCGGGCATCGTGTTCCGTGATGTGACGACACTGTTGAAGGACCGTGATGCGTTCGAGCTCGCAGTGGAGCAGTTGGCGGCTCCGTTCCTGCAGTCGCGCATCGACACGGTCGTCGGAATCGAATCCCGAGGATTTATCTGCGGCGCCGCCCTCGCGCATCGTCTGCACGCCGGCTTCGTGCCGATCCGGAAGACGGGGAAACTGCCGGCGAAAACGGTGGGAGAAGAGTACGAACTGGAGTACGGAACAGACCGGATCGAGATTCATGCGGACGCGATCCGTAAAGGCGACCGGGTGTTGCTCCATGATGATCTTCTGGCAACCGGGGGAACGATGAACGCAGCCGTGCGCCTCGTCGAACGGCTGGGCGGTCTGGTCGTCGGGATCTCGTTCCTCGTCGAGCTGGACTTCCTGCACGGACGGGAGAAGATCTCCGGACAGGACATCTTCTCCGTCATCCACTACGATCAGGAGTAGCTCTACCGTCAATCCCGCATGCTCTCTCTCGGCACCCAGGCTCCCGATTTCCGGCTGCGACTGGACAATGGTGATGCATTTCGGCTGAGCGATGTCCGGGGGCGCCACACCGTGGTGCTCACGTTTCTGCCGCATGCCATGCCGTTCAATCAGGCGCGGGAGGGATACATGCTGCTTCGCCATCTGCAGGAGGCCCGCAACCTGGGCGCGCTGGTGGTGGCGGTGAGTCCGTTCGATTTGCAGCCGATGCGGGATTTTGTTTCCCTCTACCATCTGAGTCTGCCGATCGCCGCAGATCCCTCGATGGAGGTCAGCCGCAGCTACCGTGTGGTCTGGCTCCGAGGCACGGCGGTGCGTCGGACGACGTACGTCATCGACAAGTCGGGCCTGATCCGGGGCCGGCTCAATTATGAATTCCTCGTGGAGCGTCACTGGGGCGCCGTCGTGCGCATCCTGAAGGAGCTGAACGAACGGAGCGAACCGCGAATGCACAACCGTAAGGCATGGAGCCTATGAAGACGATCATCGAGCCGTTCAAGATCAAATCGGTGGAACCGATCCGTTTTACGACGGAAGCTGAACGTGAGAAGATCCTGCGGTTTGCGCACTACAATCCTTTCATGATCCCGGCGGAGGATGTGCTGATCGATCTGTTGACCGACAGCGGCACGTCTGCGATGAGCGCCCGGCAATGGGCCGGCATCATGGACGGCGACGAATCGTACGCGGGCTCAAAGAGCTTCTTTCGCTTTGAGCGGGTCACCCGCGAACTGACCGGCTTCCGCAACATCATCCCCACGCACCAGGGGCGGGCGGCGGAGAAGATCCTGTTCTCGATTATCGGCGGCAAGGGCAAGATCATTCCGAACAATACACACTTCGACACGACGCGTGCGAACGTGGAGTTCACGGGTGCGGAAGCGGTGGACTGTCTGGTGGAGGCGGGCAAGCACCCGGAGGTCCGCGGAGACTTCAAGGGGAATATGGATCTGGCGGCACTGGAACAGACCATTACCCGCTCCGGCGTGGAGAACATTCCGGCCTGCATGATCACCGTGACAAACAATTCCGGCGGAGGTCAACCGGTGTCAATGCAGAACATCCGCGAGACGAAGAAGCTGCTGTCCCGCTACGGGATCCCGCTGATTCTCGACGCATGCCGCTTCGCGGAGAACGCATACTTCATCAAACTGCGGGAACCGGGGTACGCCGCAAAACCGGTGCGGGAAATCGCCCATGAGATGTTCTCGTATGCCGACGGGTGTACCATGAGCGCAAAGAAGGATGCGCTCGTCAATATCGGCGGGTTCCTCGCGCTCAACGACGACGCCCTGGCACGGCAGGCACGCAACCTGCTCATCGTCACCGAAGGATTTCCGACCTACGGCGGTCTCGCCGGACGCGATCTGGAGGCCATCGCCCAGGGTCTCGAGGAGATCGTCGACGAGGATTATCTTCGCTACCGGATCCGTTCGGTGGAGTATCTCGGTGAGCGACTGTTGGCTGCCGGCGTGCCGATCGTGGAGCCTCCAGGTGGTCACGCGATCTACGTTGACGCAAAGCGGATGCTCCCGCACATCCCGCCGCATGAATATCCGGGCCAGACGCTCGTCTGTGAGCTCTTCCGGGCGGGCGGGATCCGAAGCGTCGAGATCGGAAGTGTGATGTTCGGAAGGTATGATGCGGCCACCGGCTCGCTGATCTCGCCTCCGATGGAGCTGGTTCGGCTTGCATTGCCTCGCCGCGTCTACACCCAGAGCCATGTTGATTACGTGATCGAAGTTGCCGAGGATGTGGCCCGCCGGAAGGAAGCGTTGCGGGGATTTCGGATCGTGGAGGAGGCGCCGATGCTCAGGCATTTTACGGCAAAGTTCGAACCGTTGTCCGTCAAGTGAACGGATCGGAATCGCGCGAAAACCGTTGCTTCCCGGCCGCATTCTTCCTACTTTTCTACGGATAGGCCTAAAAACGGATCCATGATGCGAGAATGCCCCGTCTGCCAGACATCCAACGACGATTTTGCGATCATCTGCCGGTCCTGCGGGGGGTATCTTCAGAACCGCGTTCCGAATCTCAATCTGTTTGAAACGATGTGGAGTGTATTCGATTCCCCGGTGAAGGCGTTCCGGCGGATCGGCCTCGCCGAGCACAAAAATCACGCCGTGCTGCTGTTCGGAGTATTCGGGATTGCGTGCGCGTTCACGCTGCTGTGGCTGTTCCGATGGGGAGAATTCTTCGATTCTCTCCTGACCCTCATTGCGTGGGGGACTGTCCTTGGCGCGGCCTTCGGCATCGCTCTCCACCCGGTGGTCGCCGGGACGCACTGGATCGTAGCGAAATTGCTCGGCAGCCGGCGCGGATATCGCGAGGCGCTCGGGGTCACGGCCTACGCGCTGTCACCGATCGTCCTGAGCGTGGTGCTGATTCTGCCGATTGAGCTCCTGACCTTCGGCATTTACTTGTTTACGTCGAACCCGCATCCGTACGCGCTCAATCCGGTGTCGTATGTCGTTCTGTTGGGGTTGGATGTCGCTGCCGGACTCTGGAGCGTGGTGCTTCTGGCCGTCGGTACTCGCATCGCGCAGTCGATGACGGTGGGACGGGCCCTCGCCGGATCGGTGATCACGGCGGGTGTTATCATCGGATTGCTGGCCCTGGTAGGGTGGGAGGTCACACGAATCCTGTCGGTCGCGGGAATACCGGGCCTCGGATGACCCGTGAGGAGTTTGAGGCCGTTGCCCAGGACGTGTTCGACGGCCTTCCGCCGGTTTTCGGTGAGCGGGTGGACAATGTTGCGATCGTCGTGGAAGATTATCCCGCGGACGACGTTGCGCGGTCCGTGCGCGCCTCGCGGACAACATTGTTGGGATTGTATCAGGGAGTCCCGCTGACGCAGCGGGGTCAATGGTACGGGATGGCGCCGACGACGCCGGACCGGATTTCGCTGTATCAGATGAATATCGAAGCGGACAGCAGGACCGAAGAAGAGCTTCGCGAGAGAATTCGGGAAGTGCTTCTCCACGAACTGGGTCACTATTTCGGGATGAGCGAGGCGCAGATCCGCCGCGCGATGAGAAACAGGTGATGCCGGATGCTCACATAACCACAGACGGGACCGTATGCCAAAAGTCATCTTGCAGATTTCCTATGAAGTCCACCCCGAGAAGAGGGAAGAATACCTTGTGCTTGCCGCGGAAATGCGGTCGCATTTTGCCGGTGAGCGGGGAAAGAACTACGCGATGTACGAGGTGAAGGGGAAGAAGAATTCCTTCGTCGAGGAATTTGTCTGCGCCTCGCAGGAGGAGTATGAGGCGCTTGAAGACAATATGACGGAAAGCAGCGAAGCGCTCGTTGGGCGGCTGGAGGGAGTGGTGCGGGAGGGCTCGACGCGCTACACGACTCTCATCGGTTTGGATTGACTCGTCGCCACGCCGGCGAGGGGATCCGACCGGCGTGGCATCCGTTTCGACGCCTCAGTTTCGCGCTTCGAGTGTGACCTCCGTCTTTACGAGCTCCGTCCCCCGTTTCACGATTACCTCCACGGTCTCTCCGGGTTTATGCGCCCCCAGGGCGTACGTGTAGTCGTAGAGGTTCTTGATCTCCGCGCCCCCGAATTTCACGATAATGTCTCCGCCGCGCAGGCCCGCCCGTGCGGCGGGGCTCCCTTCCCGTACTCCCGAGATCTTCATCCCGTCAGTCTGTTCACCGAAATCCGGGATCGTTCCCACGAACACCCGATACCCGCGCATGGCACCGGATGGTTTGGGCATGGCAACGGCCACATAAGCGGGACGGACCGGCGACCGGTCGATGTCCGTCGCGATCGAATCGACGAAGCGCACGACGCTCTGCAGGGCGGGATAGTTGAGCCTGTCCTCGGTGTCGGTCGGCCGATGGTAGTCGCCATGCAGATCGGTGAAGAAATGGAGTACGGGGATCTGTTTGCCGTAGAAGGATGCCTGGTCGCTTGGCCCGTACCCGTCGCGGACGAGTTTGAGGACGAACGCAGAATCCGCATCATGGGCGCGCACGAGCGAGTCGAATTCCGGCGCGGTGCCCGTCCCGTACACGATGAGCGTCCGGTGAGAGAGGCGGCCGATCATATCCATGTTGAGCATGCTAACCGTTCGCTCGAGCGGAATCACTGGATGCTTGACGTAATACGCCGAACCGAGCAGACCCAGTTCCTCACCCGTGAATGCGACGAACAGAAGACTGCGCCGAAGTTCGTTCCGATGGGCCGCGAATGCCTCCGCCAGTTCCAGCAAGCCCGCCGTGCCGGATCCGTTGTCATCAGCGCCCGGATGGACCGCGACGGTATCCGGTTTCAGAGAGCCGGATCCTTCGCCTCCCATCCCCAGATGATCGTAGTGCGCACCGATGACTACCACCTGGTCCTTCAGGAGCGGATCGTTGCCGGGAAGATACCCGATGACGTTGGAGGATCGTGCAGGGATCGTCTCCACATCCGTTGCGATGTGCAGCCGTGTGTTCGGCACCAGGCACGAGGCCGGCGTTCGGGAGCCGTCGATGGACTCCTGAAGCTGGCGAAGAGTATGTCCGGTGGTCTGCACCAACCGATCGGCGGCCTGCTGAGTGAGACTGAGCGCGGGAATGTCGCCGCTTCCGGTGGACTGGTCGTACGACAGGCGGATCAGACGATCGTTCTCCTTTTCCGCTGGCCCGAGTACGAATAGAATCGCCTTGGCGCCCAAGTCCTTGGCCTTCGTGGCCTTGTATCGCACGGAGGAAATCATTTCGAGCGATTGACTCGCGCTGTCGAGGGTCGGCGAGCCCCGGAACACCAGCACGATCTTGTCCCTCACATCAAGGCCGGCAAAGTCGTCGTACTGTTTCTCCGGAAGGCTGATGCCGTAGCCGGCAAAGACGAGGGGGCCGTCGCATGCTCCGTTGGCGGAGAAACCCAGCGGTCGGAAGTCGGAATCCAGGCGGAACATCTGTGATCCGGTCGGGGTCTCGGCCGTGAAAGCGTTCTTCGCTCCGAGCCGGACGCCGGAGATGAAGTCGAAGGTTTGGAGATACGACCCATCCGGGCCGAGTGGTGTCAACTGGTCGCGTTGGAACTCCCGGGCGATGTATTGTGCGGCCTCGTCGGCCCCGGGACTGCCTGCCCGGCGGCCCTGCAGGGCATCGGAGGCGAGGAACTTGACGTGAGCTT
The DNA here is from genome assembly GCA_021813905.1 of Bacteroidota bacterium. Lineage (GTDB taxonomy): Bacteria > Bacteroidota > Ignavibacteria > UBA10030 > UBA10030 > JAKAJH01. Next base: position 17,031 of record JAKAJH010000049.1, read on the forward strand.
CAAGCTCGGCGGCGGTAATATCCGGATTTCGCTGAATCTGTGCGGTGGCGATCCCGACAAGGAGCAGCAGCGGTGCGATAGGTCGAAACATGCGCATGGCGGTCAACCGTTCTGGTGAGTGGAGGGGGAAATCAGTCTTTCCAGTGAGCGAGAAAGGCATTGAATTCATCCGGGTGTGTGGCATTCCGGTCTGCTACAAAGAGAAGTTCGCTTCCGTCGGCCGAGAACATCGAAACAGAATTAGATATACCGGTATTAGTGATTTGTCCGATGGAAGTTCCGCTTGTGTCGATAAATTACGGCGGAGGGCGATTGGCGTCGGGATCATTCATGTTCCAGGAGAAGATGATTTCGGAATCCGCCGGCCGAAAGAACGATGCAAAGTTGGCAGCACCGTTGAGCGCCAGCTGGCGGACGCTTGCGCCGTCGGTGTCGCGCGAGAAAATCTCCATGCGGGTCGGTTTGACGAGCTGTTGGGCAAGCAAACGCCGATCCTCCGCCAATTCAAGGTTGAATGTTGGATGGTGTGCCCGATAGACGATCTCCCGGGCATCCCGGGAGGAGAATGCTCCTCCGTCGTATCCGGGTGCGTACGTTACGTGGCGAACATCGGACCAGTCCAGGTTCATCGCGTACAGTTCGACATCGCCGTCTTTGCTTGATCTGAAGACAATCCGGTCGCCGCGAGCGGAGACCGTCGCTTCGGCGTCGCACCCAGGACCTGCGAACAGCGTGCGAAGATTCGATTCGTCCCCGTTCGTTGCGTCGATCTCATACGCATTGTAAATCGTCCATGCATATCCCTTTGATTTATCAGGTCTTGGAAGGCACGCTTCATCCGTTGCAGAGGTGGATACATCCAGAATTTCCCCAGCATCCGGAAGGAAGTAACTGCACATGGTTGCGCCGGTTCCTGTGCTGACAAGGTGTTGGTCCGATCCATCAGGACAAAAATACGCTTCTGCGTTCCTTCCTCCGCGCGTGAACTGACGGATGTTCGTGAGCTGTGGCTCCGGGGCAAATGCGATCTGAGCAGTAATCGCCGGCACGAGGAGGGCGTTGGCGAATTTCACGCTGGACATTTGTGCCGTTGTTTCCACTGCGGATCGCTGATTCTGACGGGCCATCGGCTCCTTCTGGAATGGGATCGATACGAGCATACCGGAAAATGTGTTGGCTTGCAAGCGCGCAAAACGCCATGCGCGGCCTGAGCATTTTCGGACCTGCATGCCGACAACTGGTTCGAACTGATCCGAGCTATTCACTTGCAGTCAAAAGGAAAGCGCCGATGGCTGAAAGAATCATTTCAGAGCGGCGAGCGCCTCTTTTAGCCTCTGAAAATCCGAACCGTTTGCCACTGAGTAGTTCAGATCTTCGTACGCGATGCGGCCGGCCGAGTTCAGGAGAAATACCGTCCTTTTGTTGAAGCCGGTCTCGGCGTTGTAACTGCCATAGGCTCTCGCAACCGCATGGAAATGGTCGCTGAGCAGCGGAAAAGGCAGATTCTGGAACTTCGCCCACTCGTGGTGAGAAAAGACGTAGTCCCCGCTGATTGGCAGGATTGTCGCCTTGAGTTCCGCGAGTCGCTCAAAATCATCCCGCAGAGAACAGACCTCCTTGGTGCAGCCAGGGCTCCAATCGGCGGGGTAAAATGCCACGATGACCGGTCCTTTACCGAGTTTATCCTGCAGCCGGAGGGGAGAGTGCGCGATGGAGTCTCTGGTTGCGTACGGGAGTGCGAACACCGGTGCAGGATCTCCGACGGCGGGAGGCGACTGGGAAAAGGCGAACATCGGTGCAGCGAGAACAAGCAATATTGCGGCTGTCTTCATGGACTGACTCCTTTGGTGTGCTGAATCTGGAACAAAACCGGCAATTGGTGCGTTCCAATTCGTGTATGAGAAATGACCCTGAGAGGTACTACGCCGAGAGCTTTGTCGGGTTCAGTATGCTTTGACCGGATGCGCCGGCTGACTTCCATATTTCTTTCGGTGATTCTCGTCGCGGTGACGATTTCCGCAGGCTCGTTCCACTGGCATCTCCGTTCGTCGGGAACCGGCGTTCAGGTCATCCGACAAGATGACGCCGCCTCCCAACGAAACAAGCCGTTGGTCTCACATCTGTTTTGCTCAGAGTGCCTTCAGGTCCTTTCTTTTCACACGGTTGCCGCGGGCGCACCCGATCCGCAGACACTGGCGGTTCTTCTCACACTCCCGCATCCTCCCTCGCCTTCATCTCGAAGCCATCCCGTTTCATCGGAATCATCCCGCGCACCGCCTGCCTGCTGATTTCCTCCGACGTTGTCCCCTGTGCCGTGGGCGTGCGGGTGATCGCCCTTTCGCCGTATCCAATTCCCTGGAGGAATACCGTGGCACGCACTTCTGCGCTTCTTTCGACTGTCATTGTTGTGCTGTCGTGTCTCGTGAGCCGAGTGCCGGCGCAAACGACAGTTAATCCGGACATCAGTCTCATTCCCCGCTTCCGTCTCGAGTCGTCGGACGCCGGCTCGCGGGGGCTGCGCGCACCCAATTTCACGCTCGACGAGCTCGAACTTGCCGTGCAGGCGTACGTCAACCCGTACGCACGCGCCGACGTGTTTCTGACGAAACCTGGTGTGGGCGACGAACCGATCGAAGTCGAAGAGGCGTACGCCACATTCCTGCGCGGATTGCCGCTCGACCTGAATATCAAGATCGGCAAATACCGTACGGAATTCGGCAAACTGAACACGGTCCATCCGCACATCTGGCCGTTTGTTACCACGCCGCTGAGCATTGCGCGATTCCTTGGACCGGACGGACTCAGCGATCTTGGTATCGGTGCCAGCGTTCTCATCCCCACGGGCGACGTGGTGTACACGCGTCTCAGCATTGATGTGCTGCGCGGAGGGCAGTTCCACACGATTGAGCAGCAGACCGGTTCTCTCTCCGGAGGGGTCGGATTGTCCGATACGCTCGGACGTCAGCCGGCTTGGGGGACGGCGGGGCGCCTCATGTCGTTCTTTCCGGTATCGGAGAACGGCGACCTCGAGGTCGGCATCAGCGGCATGACGGGTGTGCACGATCCGTATCATGATCTGCACTTCTTCTACGGGGGCGTGGACTTCAAGTACAAATGGAAACCGGACGGATACACCTCGCTGACGGTCCAGGGAGAAGGACTGGCGAACGTGCGTTCCGTGGCGGGGAGCGGGGGCGGAGGCTCGTTTCGTACCGCGGACCTCACGACGGGTGGGGGATATGTGTACGGAGATTTGCAGTTCCAGAAGCAGTACAGCATCGGGGCACGGCTCGACCGGTCGGAATCGCCGTACGCGACGGCCGATCGGGCGACCGGAATCTCTGTTTTCGCCGGCTACTATCCCGTGGAAGAAACAACGGCATTCCGTCTGGAGTACCAGCGGTTGCGTCTCGAGACTCCTGACGGGAGAGCGTCCAGCGTAAACACTGTTGCACTGCAATTCATGTTTTCCATGGGTCCGCACAAGGCTCATCCTTTCTGACCCGATTATGCTGGAGTGACTGATGAAAACGTCTCGATTTCTTACCCTTGTT
>JAKAJH010000008.1 GCA_021813905.1 Bacteroidota bacterium
AACACCGATCAGAACGTGGGCTGATATCCGATGGAGCCGGTCGAGGGCCCAATTGCGACTGTCGAAGCCTGGATAGTGCACGTATCCTCCGACGCCGTTCGTTGTCAGCTTGTCCCAGCTTTTCTGGATCCAGACCGATGGGAACCGGTCAACGATGAGTCTGTTCGGCATGCGCGACGCCGGATAGGCTTCTCCTCTCCCCCTGCCCCTCCCTCTCCTGTGCGGAACCGTACCGCGAATGCCGATGGCCGACAAACCACGACGCGCTCTCCGCATCCAGCATCCAGAGCACTTCGCCGTCGGCCGGTCGAACCGCTGTCGCAGGAAGCTCCATCGTGGCGTCCTTCACATGCAGGACGCGATCAACCACCTTCGCCTTGCTCTCTCCTGAAACCATGAAGACCGCCCGGTCGGTGCTGTTGAGCGCCGGGAATGTCAGAGTCGTCCGCCATGCGTCGAGGCGCGGTACAAACACGGCGCGTGCAAGCCGTTCGCGCTCATGCAGTGCATCCGTCCCCGGGAACAACGAAGCGGTATGACCATCCTCCCCCACGCCAAGCAGCACCAGATCAAACAGCCGTCGGCGTCCGCCGCGGAGTGTGCGAAGTTCGCCCTCGAACTCATCCGCCGCCTGAGCCGGCTCCATCTCCCCGTTGATCCGGTGCACGTTCTCCGGAGGGATCGAGGTCGTGTCGAGCAGCGTCCGTTTCAGCATCCCGATGTTACTCTGGTCATGGTCCGGTGGCACCATGCGCTCGTCGGTCAGAACGACATGGGTCTTCCGCCAGATCGTGCGCAGGTCTTCCGCCTGACGTCCCAGCGCCGCGTAGACCGGCCGTGGAGTCGACCCGCCGGCCACCGCCAGGACGCATACACCGCGCTGCGAGACCGCAGTGCGCATCGCATCGATGATCAGGCGGACCACTTCGGAATCAAGGACCGCGCGAGAAGGGAAGATTCGGATGCGAACGGATTCGTCCATCAGGCGCCTGCAGTCCCATGCGGGGTGCAATCGTGGATCCACCACCGCCCGTCGCGTCCCAGCAGATCATCCGCCGCCGCAGGCCCCCAACTTCCCCGCGGGTACCGCTCCAGCGGCGGTGCGTAGTCGCTCTCCCAGCCTTCCCGGATCCCGTCCGCGATCTCCCAGGACGTTTCAATTTCGTCGCTGCGGGCAAACAGCGATGCATCCCCGTTCAACGCATCGAGGAGCAGTCGCTCGTACGCCTCCGGCAACGGCGTACCAACAAATGAATCGCGGAAGTGAAAATCCATATCCACCGGATGCGTCTGCAATCCCTGATCAGGGACTTTCGCGAGGAAACGGAGATGAATGCCTTCGTCGGGCTGGATGCACATGCTGAGACGATTGGTGAATAGCTCTGTGCGGCCCGCTGCCACGTCGAGGATCTGCGTCGGCGGCCGCCGGAATTGAATGGCGATCTCCGAGGCCTTCTCCGCCATCCGCTTTCCGGATCGGACGTAGAACGGAACCCCCTGCCACCGCCAGTTCTCCACGTGCAGCTTGATCGCAGTGAAGGTCTCCGTCATCGAATCCGGCGCGACACCTTCTTCGGTGCGATATCCCTCATACTGTCCGCGCACCGTATGGCGGGCCGAGTATTCCGGCGAGATCCGGCGAATGGCTTTCAGCACCTTCACCTTCTCGTTTCGCAGGGCATCGGCTTCGAACACAACCGGCGATTCCATTGCCACGAGCGTGACCAGCTGGAGGAGATGGTTCTGCACCATGTCCCGGAGGATGCCCGTGTGATCGTAGTAGCCGGCGCGATGCTCGACGCCGACCGACTCCGCCACGGTAATCTGGACATGATCGACGTAGTTACGGTTCCAGAGGGGCTCAAAGATGGCATTGCCGAAGCGGAAGACCAGAAGGTTCTGGACGGTCTCTTTGCCGAGATAGTGGTCAATGCGGTAGATCTGCGATTCGGAGAGGACCTCATGCAGATCCCCGTTCAGCGCCAGGGCCGAGGCCAGATCGCGGCCGAACGGCTTCTCGATCACAACCCGGCGGAAGCCCTGCCCGTCCGATTCCTTCAACAGCGACGCACCGGCAAGCGCCCGAATGATCCGTGTATAGAGATCGGGAGCGGTCGCGAGGTAGTACACGACCGCCGCGGGACCGTGTCCGGATCCGGCCAGGCGAAGCGCCAGTTGCGCGGCGAATTCAGGACTTCCCCCGTCTCCCGAGAGGTACGAAAGGCTCTGCGCAAATGCAGTCCACATCGTTTCATCGAACGGTCCGGAAGCGACGCCGGCGACCGCTTCACGCATCCGATCGCGAAAGGCCTCATCGGAGAACGGCGTTCGGGCGACGCCGATGATGCGTGTGTGCTCCGGAAGCCGATGCTTGCGGAAGTTGCTGAAGAGCGCAGGAACGAGTTTTCGGCTCGTCAAATCTCCCGACGCCCCGAAGATGACGATTGTGGTATCCATCGATCGATCGGCTGTGAGTGACACCGGGAAGATACGAAATTGCGCGGCGCAAAGACAGCGCGATTCACACGAAGACGGCAGGACCCCCGCGGTGCGGGGGTTCAGACGGTCGGAGCAGCTGTCCGCTGCCCTTCAAGACCGGGTCGCGATCACTTGAAGAGGTAGAGCAGGTATCCGTACCCTGCCTTTGCCATCTCTTCGCGGGGGATGAACTTCAGCGAGGCGGAATTGATGCAGTACCGCAGGTGCGTCGGTCCCGGTCCGTCATCGAACACATGGCCCAGATGCGTCTGTCCCGACACGCTTTCCACCTGCACGCGGTTCATCCCCAGGGAGGTATCGGGCCGCTTGACGACAGAGCGGGGATCGATCGGTTTGGTGAAGCTCGGCCATCCCGTCCCGGAATCGAACTTGTCGCGAGAGCTGAACAATGGCTGGCCGGTCACAATGTCGACATAGATCCCTTGTTTCTCGTTGTTCCAGAACTCATTATTGAAGGCGCCTTCGGTTCCGCACATCTGCGTAACGTCGAACTGAAGCCCGCTCAGTTGTTTCTTCAGTTCTTCCGCCGACGGCTTTCTGAATTTCTTCAGCCCGATGTCGCCCCACACGCTCCGGATGAAGTCATCCCGCCCTGAAGCGCTGCGGTAGCTGTAGTAGCGCACGGGATTCTTTCTGCAATATTGCTGATGGTAGTCCTCCGCGGGGTAGAATTCCGTGTACGGTCGGATCTCCGTCACGATCGGCTTCTCAAAGATGCCGGAGCGATCGAGTTCCTGTTTCGATTCTTCCGCAACCTTCTTTTGCAGGCCGTTGTGATAGAAGATCGCCGACCTGTACTGCGTGCCGCGGTCGTGAAACGATCCGCCGGCATCGGTCGGGTCGAACTGCCGCCAGTACATGTCGAGCAGTTCGGAATAGCTGATCAGCTCCGGATCGTACAGGATCTGCACTGACTCGAGGTGACCGGTCGTGCCGCTGCAGACCTGTTCATAGGTCGGGTTTTTGACATGACCGCCGGCATATCCCGAGATGACCTTCTTCACGCCGTCGAGCGTGTCAAATGCAGCTTCGATGCACCAGAAACAGCCGCCGGCGAACGTGGCGGTATCGAGACGCGCACCGTCGGCGGGAATCATTCGCTCACCCATATCTTTCGAGTCCATGTTGGCGCAGGCGGCAAGGAACAGTCCTCCTGCAATGAGTATGAAGACAGATTTCATGAACAACGCTCCTCAATCGCTCCCGCCGGTCCAAGGGCAAGTCCAGATATCCGGCGGCGATCGTCGCTTTGAAATATAAGGCAACGAGCGGGGACAAAAGTTCCGCGGGCCGTTTCCGCGGCTCGTTTGCCCGAATGAGTTCCACATCGCAAAATCCCCCATTGTTCGCTGAAAAACAGGGCATCCCGACACCACTTCCAATGAATCACCCCCGAACAATTCCCGGAAACTCTCGGAACCAAATTGGTTTTCTGTGCGTTCTTATGTATCGATTGGCGATAGAGCGCCCAATTAGACGTTATTTCACTGATGTGAAGGAAACCATTTATACCCAATTGGTTTCCAAGAGCCCAAAAGGAGCCACAAATGTCCGATCAGGAAACGAAGAACAGGATCCTCGACAAAGCGCTGGATCACTTCCTGCAGTTCGGATTCAGCAAAGTGACCATGAACGAGATCGCCGAAGATCTCGGCATGAGCAAGAAGACGCTCTATCAGTACTTCACGGGAAAAGAAGAACTGCTCCTCGCCGTTTTGAACCGGATGCACACGGACACGGCGGTCCGCATCGACGCGCTCATCGACGACGTCCAGATGGACTTTCCGGAGAAGCTGAGGTCCATCCTGGGAATCGTCGCGTCCTTCCAGGCGCGGCTCACGCCCCACTTCCTGAGCGACATACAGAAACATGTTCCGGAGGCCGAGCGCTGCTCGGATAAGTTCCGGAATGAGCGCATGCACCAGATGACTGCCCGACTCCTCGACGAAGGCGTTCAGAAAGGCATCTTCCGGAACGATCTTCCCGTCGACCTGATCGCACTCGTCTATGCCGGTGCCGTCCAGACGCTCTTGCGGCCGGAATCTCTGCATCAGCTTTCGATGCAGCCATCCATGGCGCATGCCGCTGTTGCCGACGTGCTGTTCAACGGCATCCTCACCGCGGAAGGACGAACCCGGCTGCACCCGACATCCGCTCCGTCTGCCGTCCCGCTGTAACAGAACCAGAAAAGGATTCTCTCAATGATCCGCTCCGTATCCAGACTGTTCCTCGCCGTCCTGTTGCCCCTCGCATCGCTGGCCGCGCAAGAGTCCATGTCCCTCTCCGTGGATGAGGCGATCCGCATCGCCTTCGACAAGAGCAAGGCGCTGCACGCGTCAGAGATGAAAGTGCAGTATGCCGACGCACGCTCGGGTGAAGCACGGACTGCGTTGCTGCCAACGCTCAAGTTCGGCGGCGCCTATACGCGGCTGAGCAACGTGCCGTCGTTCACCGTGTCGCTTCCCCTTCCCCCGCCGGCGCCACGCTCGTTCACGCTTGCACCCGCGATCCTTGACAATTACAACCTGCACCTGACACTTCAGCAGCCCCTGTTCACAGGGTGGAAGATCCGGAGCGCGGTGAACGCCGCCGAGTATTCCGCGAACGCGACACAAAAAGACTACGACAAGGACCGCAACGACCTGATCTACAACACCAAGCTTGCGTACTGGAATCTCTCGAAGGCATCGGAGCTCGCGACTGTGGTGAGCGACAATGTGGAGCAGATCAAGGCCCACCTGAAGGATGTGCAGAATCTGCACACCCAGGGCCTGGCGACCCGCAACGATGTGCTCAAGGTCCAGGTACAACTTTCGGAAGCACAGCTGCGTCAGATCGACGCCCAGAATGCCGTCCGCCTCGGGATGATCGCCTTGAACAACACCATCGGACTGCCGCTGGACACAGAGGTCTCCCTCACCAGCACGCTGGACCACCTGCCAAAGGCATCCGAGCCCCTTCCCGCACTGATCAACAGGGCGCTTGAACGTCGTGCCGAGATCAAAGGTATGGAGTTCCGCGTGAAAGCCGGCGAGGCCGGTCTTGCCCAGGCGCGCTCGGGATGGTTTCCGCAGTTCTATCTCACGGGAGACTACTACTACAACCGTCCGAATCAGCGGTACCAGCCGCTGACCGACGCATTCAAGGATTCCTGGGATATCGGCGTCGCGGTCTCCTTTGATATCTGGAACTGGGGCGCGACGGTCCGCCAGACCGACGCCGCGGCGGCGCAACTCGCGCAGGCGCAGGACGGTCTGGACCAGATGCGCGACGGTGTCACGCTGGACGTCACCAGCAACTACCTGAATCTGAAACGCGCCGTTGAGAAGATCACGGTGGCGGAACAGGGCGTGCGACAGGCCGAAGAGAGCTATCGGGTAACCCGAAGCCGCTTCCAGCAGGGACTCTCCACCAACACCGATCTGCTGGATGCGGAGGTGGCTCTGCTGCAGGCGAAAACGAACCGCACGCAGGCACGAACCGATTATGAGCTCGCGGAAGCGGGCCTTGAACGCGCGATCGGCGAATGACCGCCGACCGCCGGAGCGATTTTCAATCAGGAGCCATTAATGAAACGATCCAGGATCTTTGTTGTGTCCCTTGCCCTTCTCGGGCTCACCGTCACGATCCTTCTCATGAACCGATCGCGCATGAAAGCCGCCGCCCGGAGTGAGGAGGTCCGATTCCTCCCCGTCACGCTCGTGCAGCCGGAGCGCATCCCGCTGGACGAACAGCTGTCCCTCACCGGCACGATCGCCGGCAACAACGACGTCCCGGTGATCGCGGAGACACAAGGGAAGGTCACACGGGTGTTCGTCTCGGTGGGCGATCAGGTCCGCGCCGGGCAGCCGCTGGTGCAGGTGGACGACGAACTGAAACACGCCAATTTCCAGGCCGCAACCGTCAACTATGAAAAAGCGCAGCGCGACTATGAGCGCTTCCAATCGCTCATCAAAGACAGCACCATCAGCGATGCGCAGCTCGAGTCCGGCCGGCTCGCCTACAAGTCTGCGGAAGCGCAGTACATCATCGCACGGCGCCAGTACGAGGACGCCACCATCAAATCGCCGATCGCCGGCGTGGTCACGGCGCGCCCGGTGGACATCGGGGTGATGGTCCAGAACAATTCGATGGTCGCAGAAGTCGTGGACATTTCGCGGCTGAAAGTGGATCTGCGTGTGGCGGAAGAAGACGTCTTCAAGATGCACGAGGGCGATTCGGTGGCGGTCACGACCGACGTGTACCCCGGCGTCACGTTCCGGGGAAGAATCTCCACCATCAGCGACAAGGCGGACGACGGTCACACCTACGCAGTGCAGGCCGTCCTCCCGAACAGCACCCGGCACCCGCTGAAGGCCGGTATGTTCGGCCGCGTCTCGTTCGTGGCGATCGGACCGGTCGAGTCGCTGAGCATTCCACGCCGTGCGCTTGTCGGAAGCATTCGCACACCGCAAGTGTTCGTGGTCGACAATAACATCGCCCATCTCCGATCGATCGTCGTCGGCGGCGAATATGACTCCCGTCTGCAGATCGTGTCCGGTTTGAGCGCCGGGGAACAGATCGTGGCCAGCGGACAGAACAATCTCAAGGACGGCGTCGCGGTGACGGTGGTCCAGTAACGATCAGCCGCAGACCCGGAGAACAGATCCATGACCATTACCGAACTTTCCATCAAACGACCGACGCTGATCGTTGTCATCTTTGCCGCGCTTAGCGTGGTCGGTTTGTACAGTTACAGCCTGCTCAAGTACGAGCTGCTTCCGAAGATCTCGGCGCCGTTCGTGACGATCACCACGATCTATCCCGGCGCGTCTCCCTCGGAAGTCCAGAATTCGGTCTCGAAGCCGATCGAGGACGCGGTGTCCGGCCTCGATAAGGTCAATGCCGTGAACAGTACATCGTCCGAAGGCGTCTCGTTCGTCAGCATCGAGTTCGATCAGTCGGCCGACGTCAATCAATCCCTTCAGGATGCGCAGCGCAAGGTCAACGAGATCGTCGCCACGCTCCCGGAAGACGCCCGGACGCCGACGATCACCAAGTTCGCTCTGGATGAGCTGCCCGTTCTGCGGATGGGCGTCACCAGCACGCTTCCCAGCCGCCAGTTCTATCAGTTGCTCAAGGATCAGATCAAGCCGCGACTGTCGAAGCTCCCCGGTGTCGCGCAGATTACGCTGGTCGGCGGCGAGGAGCGCGAGATCCGCATCAATCTTGACGCCGGCAAGCTGCGCTCCTACGGCCTGTCCCTGCTGCAGGTCGTGCAGGCGGTGCGAACATCCAACCTCGACTTCCCCGCCGGGAATATCAAGGAAGGCGCGACCCAGTTCACGGTCCGCATGGCGGGCAAGTTTCTCTCGCTCGATGACATCCGGAATCTCGTGGTGGGACGCACCCGTCAGGGGGGTGACATCACGCTGGCCAACGTCGGCGAGATCGAGGACGGCCAGAAGGAATACACGACCATCAGCCGCATCAACGGCGTCACCGCGGTTGGCATGCTCGTTCAGAAGCAATCGGACGCCAATTCGGTTGATGTCAGCGCCGCTGTGCGGGCGGAGCTGCCGAAGATCGAGCAGACCTACAAGGACATCCACCTGTCGTTCGACATCGCCCAGGACGGCTCCACGTTTACCAGGGACGCCGCGGATGCGGTAAAGCATGACCTGATGCTCGCGGTGGTGCTCGTGGCGGTGGTGATGCTGGCGTTCCTGCACAGCATCCGGAACTCGCTCATCGTCATGATCGCGATCCCGGCTTCGATGATCTCGACGTTCATCGCGATGTATCTCTTCGGCCTGACGCTCAACCTCATGACGCTCCTCGGCCTCTCGCTCGTTGTCGGCATCCTTGTGGACGACTCGATCGTGGTACTGGAGAATATCTATCGTCACCTTGAACACGGCGAGGAGAAGCAGGCCGCCGCGCTCCACGGACGGAATGAGATCGGCTTTGCGGCCCTCTCGATCACCCTCGTGGACGTCGTGGTGTTCCTGCCGCTGTCGCTCGTCTCGGGTCTGATCGGCAACATCATGCGCGAGTTCGCCCTCACAGTGGTGTTCTCGACGCTGATGTCGCTGTTCGTCTCGTTCACGATCACGCCCATGCTCGCCTCCCGATTCGCCAAGCTGGAGCGCCTGACGAAGAACTCGATTCTTGGAGCATTCGCCCTCTGGTTCGAGGCACAGTACCGCGCCCTGACGCAGCAGTATCTGCGAACCCTGCGCTGGAGCCTAGCCCACCGCGGCAAGGTAGCGTTGCTCACGGTCGCGCTGCTGATCGGCTCGTTCGCGCTGGTCCCGCTCGGGTTCATCGGCACGGAATTCATTGCGGTCGCCGATCAGGGCGAATTCACCGTCACCATCGAGATGGCTCCCGGCTCCACGCTGGAGAACACCAACTTCGCCACCCAGCGCGTGGAACGGATCCTGGCACAGATCCCGGAGGTCCGCAAGATGTTCGTGACGGTCGGGGCGTCCAGCGAAGGACTGATTGGCCAGACGTCAAACAACGCGTCGGAGATTGATGTGGCACTCATTCCCCGCGAGCAGCGAAGCCGTTCGACCGACGAAATCACACGGGAAATCAAGGCGAAAGCCTCGGGAATCCCCGGCGCCAGCGTCCGCGTCAACCCCATCGGCATCTTCGGCACGGCCAACCAGACCCCGATCCAGGTTCTGGTGAGCGGCACCGATTACGATCAGGTACGCGCAGCGGCGGAGCACGTCGCGGACCTCATCCGGACTGTCCCGGGCACCGCGGATATTCGCTTGTCCGCGGAAGACGGCAAACCGGAGACGCGGATCGAGCTCGACCGGCAGAAGATGGCCTCCCTGGGTGTCAACCTGGCCGACGTCGGCTCGACGCTACGCGTCGCATTCAGCGGAGACGAGAATTCGAAATTCCGCGACGGCAACACGGATTACGACATGCGCATCGTGCTGGACGAGTTCAATCGCTCCCGGATCGAGGATGTCGGATCGCTCACGGTGATGAACCGTCGCGGTGATCTCATCGAGCTGAAGCAGTTCGCGGACATCTACCAGGCCACGGGTCCGACGAAGCTGCAACGGCGTGATCGCAACTACGCGGTCACGGTGTATTCGCAGGCCATCGGCCGCCCGACCGGCAGCATCGGCGCGGATATCCAGCGTCTGCTCGCGCATGCGCTTCCCCCGGGGGTCAGCATCACTTATCTGGGCGACCTCAAGAACCAGGCGGACGGATTCGGCAGCCTCGGCATTGCGCTGTTGGCGGCGATCCTGTTCATGTACATGATCATGGTTGCACTGTACGACTCGTACCTCTACCCGTTCGTTGTCATGTTCTCCGTTCCCGTCGCCATGGTAGGAGCGCTGCTGGCGCTTGCGCTGACCATGAAGGCGCTCAGCATCTTCTCCGTCCTGGGCATTATCATGCTGGTGGGTCTGGTCGGAAAGAACGCGATCCTGCTTGTCGACCGCACCAATCAGATGAAACAGGAGCGGGGGCTGTCCACGCATGACGCGCTTCTCGAAGCGGGTGAGACACGGCTGCGGCCGATCCTGATGACGACGGTCGCCATGGTGTTCGGTATGCTGCCGATCGCACTCAGCACGCAGGCCGGTGCCGAGTGGAAGTCTGGCCTCGCCTGGGCTATCATCGGCGGATTGACCAGTTCACTGCTGCTGACGCTGATCCTGGTGCCGGTCGTGTACACAACGGTGGATGAATGGAAGGTCTCGCTCCCCGCGTACCTGCGCTTGCTCTCGGAGCATCTGCGGCGGCGACTGCGTCCGGACGCGTCCCCGGCTGCCGGAATCGCCGAGCCGGTCCGTTCGTCATTCAAGGACTGATCCCGGAACGCTGACCAGCGATCATTCTGTCCCCCACAGTCTCTGTTGCAGTTGCGGAACGCCCGGCGCAGGTCGGGCGTTCGCATTTCCGGCCCCCCTCACCCGTTCTGCTGTTGCCATTCAGGGCTTGAACTCCTACATTGAATGGCGACCCCGCGTTCCGTTATGACGTTTCCGATCATTATTCAGGGCATCATCATCGGTTTCTCGCTGGCAGCCCCCGTGGGGCCCATCGGGATTCTCTGCATCCGGCGCACGCTGGCCCACGGCTTCTGGCGCGGCATGCTGGTGGGATTGGGAGGGGCGCTCGCCGATATCGTGTACGCGTTCGCCGGCGCATTCAGCACGTCACTTATCTTCACGTTCATCGCCGGCCATCAGTATGGCATCCGCGTCGGTGGCGGCGTGCTGCTGATTGCGGTCGGGCTCTACACGTTCGGCTCGCACCCCGAATCATCCGCTGCATCCAACCGCACCAACGGCGAAACCCGCATCCTGCTGTCGACATTCTTCCTTGCGCTGACCAACCCGATGACGCTCTTTGCATTCGCGGCGGCCTTCACGAGCATCGGCCTCCAGCAGGTTCCACAGGACCCGCTTTCCGCACTGCTGCTGGTCGTCGGCGTGTTCATCGGTTCCCTGAGCTGGTTCTCCCTGCTGACGGGCTTTTCACTCATCTTCCGCGAGAAGATCTCCACGCGCGGGCTCGCCATCGTGAGTAAGATCGCCGGAACGCTCCTGGTCCTGATCGGGGTAGCCGGTATCATCATCGGCCTGATCGGCTGAGCCCACGCCTCCTGACGCCGCGGTACGACCTGTCCGACGATTTCGACCATTCCACGATTCAACCCAATCTTGCCGGCCTACTGCACCGACCGCCTTGCCGTTGCTTCTCGGACAACTCTTGCTCATGTTGATGCCATGAGGTCAACCGAACCACCTGCAAGGCCACCATCACCGTCACGATCTATCCCTGCGCATCGATGAGTCCTTCGAATCTCGAACGCATGATCGAACTGGCGACGAGCTTTTTCGACGCAAAGAACGACCCCGATCAAATCTCCGTCACGGAACACGATATCGAACGGCTGCGGGCGCTTCACCCGGCCTCGCTGTCGGAATCGACCGATGCGAACGGTCCGATCGCGTGGATGCTGGTCATTCCCACGACGGCGGCACTGATGGAACGCTTCCTCGCACGCGAAATCGGGGAACAGACGCTGCTGGACGAGACGCCGCCGGGGGGATCGTATGACGCACTCTATCTGTGCTCCGCCCTGGTGCTTCCGGAGTACCGCGGAAAAGGCGTGGCACGCACGCTTCTGGATTCGGCGATCGCGGCCATTCGTGCGGACCATCCGATCCGGACGCTGTTCTATTGGGGATTCAGCACGGAGGGAGAACGACTGGCCGTCTTGGTCGCACGGGCATGCGGCCTCCCGCTGCGACAGCGGGCCGATTCGTGAATCCGACGGCTGCGCCGGTTTACTTCAGATACACAACCTTCCGAACCTCGCTGACCGGCGGGAATCCCCCCTCCGCCGGTATCACCTCCACCCGACAGAAGTACACGCCTCCGCTGACCTCCGGCGTCCACCGGACGTCAGAAACTCCCGGCTCCGCCATGCCATCCGCGAGATGCGCCACCTCCTGCCCTTTCAGCGAGAAGACGGTCACCACCACGCGGCTCCGCACCGCCAACCGATAGCGGATCGTCGTCGAGGGATTGAACGGGTTGGGATAGGCCGGCTCGAGTGCGAAGATGGAGGGACTCGGCGGCGGCGGAACTGCGTTTACGGACGGGACGATCGGTTCACCGGCATTGACCCAGGCAGTGTATAACAGACAGGCGTAGCGTTGCGCCGCATGCTGCAGCAGCATTGTCGTAAAGGCTCCTGTCCGTTGCCACAGCGCGGTATAGTAGGCCGAAGGGACGGTACCGGATCCGCTCCAGCCGGAGAGGAGCTTCGCGTCCGTGTCCGCCGCCATGATCGAATCGACGTACTGGGATGATTCGCCGATGTACCCGAAGACAAAATCGAGCGGTCGATCGACGAATGTTGCGCCGGATGCGGAAAAACCGATGATCTGCTGATACTGGTCGATCATCCCGCTTTCGTGGCGCGAGTGAATGCCCCGGTTTCCGGTGAGTTGTCCGTCATAGTTGACCGTGCAGTGGAGCGGCTCGTGCGCGTCGGCGACGTAATGTCCGAGATCCGCCGCCGTGGACCAAACCAGCGTCCAGTCTCCGCGCCGCATCCGGGCCGTCAACGAGTCGACGGCGGCGACGGTCGCCCAGGGAAGCAGGCCGTTGCTCTGGACGCGGGTTGCGCCGTAGCGCGCGATCATGGAGTCGAGGGTGTGCGGAAGTGTGCCGGCGGCGAACTCCGGATAATCGTCGATGTCGATGTAATGCTTCGGCGCTTCGGTCGGATCACTGCTCTTTCGTGTATCGGCGTTGGACGCATAGCTCGCCAGAAGCGAAGTCCGGGCCAGGAATCCGGCCATTCCGGGAGGCAGATCAGCCGGACCTGCCGCGTTCACCATGCGGTGAGCAGTCGCGCCCCACCCACCGAAGAGAATGAGGCAGGCACACGAAACGGCAATGACGGGGAGAGCCGAGAAGCGAAATCGCATCACAGGAGTACAGAACCTTTCCGGAGAGACTGATGATGGATGAGAATACCCGGCACGCGACCCAATCGCCTGTCGCCGGCTTCCCATGCTCCGGGCGCACGGCTCATCGTTGCAGACCCGGCTGATAGTCGCGCGGGAGCATCTCCGCGGCGCGCTCAAATGCCCAGTACCCGCGAACGATCGTCCCGAAGGTATCCACGACGTGGCCGTCCAGCGCGATGGTGACATCGGACTTCGTCAGGCACAGCCAGGACACCTGTCCCGAAGAGACCCCGGGGGGATGAAACAGGCGCCCTTCGAACCCGTCGTAGGCCCGATCTTCTTCTTCGTTGACATAGCGTACGACCAGGCAATCGTCGAACCGGAGCATGCGGGTGGACGGCGTTGAACCTCCGGAGAGCAGAGAAGACGGCTCCATCTCCATCGGCCGGCCGTCCAGCGTCCGATCACCGTGATACAGCTCAAATCCCTCCGCGCGAAGCGTCCCCGCCAGCAGCGAACGGAGGAAGTGCATCAGCGAGCCCCGATACGCCCTCATCCGGTTCACGATCCATTCCCGCTCCTCATCCGCCGACCGCGCTTTCAGCGGCTCAAAGCGCGGAATGACATCGGAGTAGAGCTTCTCGTCACTGCGGAAGAACTTCCGGATCACCAGCGAAAGCCGGTAGCCCAGGGCATGATTCTCGATGACAAGTGGCGCCGTTCCCGCATCCACCTCGAACCCCCCGTGCCCGTCGTCGACGCTGAAATTCAGGATTTCCGGATTGACAATCGTGCATCGGCGGGCATTCGGTGTCGTACCGATGAGCAGACGCCGGAACTCCTCCAGATTGCGCATCCATTCCACCGGCGGAACGCCGCTCACATCCACCGGCGGCGTCTGCAGGATCGTCGGACGCAGTCGAAGATCGAAGCGATGGGACGCGGTATCGTACAGTGCGACCGCCCCGATCACCGTCTCGTAGCCCACGAGTGATGCGATCAACCGGTATGTACCCGTGGGGATGTGCGTGATGGCAAATCGCCCCGCGCTGTCGGCTGCGCACCCGAACGTCGTCTGTTCGAGGAAGACGTTCGCATGCATCAGCGGGACGCCGGTCGAGTCGTCCACGACCGTGCCGGTGATCGTCCCCTGGGCACGCAGTTCGGAGACGGGCAGTTGCACTGCCAGAAGGCACAGGAGAGGAAGTAAGGGAAGGAACTTCATCGGCGCCTCGGGTGCGGGCGAGTGATCATCGGATCCCGCTTCCGTGAGTTCAACCGGGGATCGTGCTATCAGGCCCGGTCATCAGAGATTCAGAAGCTCATCCACGGAGATCGCGGAAAGATCCGGCACTACGATATCCGCGTTGGGCAGGCGTTGCCGCGTCCCGATGCCGAGGGCCTTCATGCCGGCGCGGCGCGCCGCTTCAATGCCGGCGACCGCATCTTCAACGACCAGGCAGCGCTCAGGCGGCACATGGACGCTGCCAGCTGCCCGCAGAAACACCTCCGGATCGGGCTTGGAGTTCTCGATCGCATGTCCGTCCACGACCGCATCGATCAGATGGCCGATCTTCACGCGTTCGATGATCGGTTTCGCATTGCGGCTGTTGGATGCAACGGCGATTCGGATCCCGCGGGTGCGAAGCTGCTGCAGCACCGACAGCGCGCCCGGGAGGAGTTCGTCCGGCGTCACCGAGGCGAGCGACTCCACGAAGTAGCGGTTCTTCCGGTCGGCCAGTTCTTTCTTTTGTTCGGGTGTGTACGCGCGTCCGGAGGCCTGCGTAATGATTTCGATGCACTGCATCCGCCCGACGCCCCGGAACTTGTGATTAAACTCGTGGTCGAAGAAGTCGAATCCCTCGTCGGCCGAAATGCGCTGCCACGACCGGAAATGATACTCATCGGTGGAAACCAGAACGCCGTCCAGATCGAACAACACCGCATCAATCTTCATTGGTTCGTGGCTCAGTTCTCAGAGATAGGAATCGATGACTCGTTCAATGTACGGACAACCGTGAGACTTTTCAAAGGACGAATCACGCATCAGCGCAGCAACACAAGACGCAGCGTGCGAGCCTCTCCCCCGGACAGAACGCGACAGAGGTACACTCCGCCCGCCATTCCGGCGGCGTTCCACCGCGTCTCGAACGTCCCGGCCGGCAAAGAACCCTCAAGCAATGTCGCCACCTCTCTTCCGAGGAGGTCGTAGATCCTGACGCTCACGGGCGCGGCGGTTGCAAGAGAGATCCGGATGGTCGTCGACGGATTGAAGGGGTTCGGATAGCTCGACAGCGCAAACCCATCGGGCCGCGCATGCGCCGGAAGGCGCGGCACTCCCGTGACCTGATAGCGGGCCTTCAGGGTCATGATGCGCGCGTACGACTCTTCGACGCGCGAGCGCGGGATCGCGCCCCTTTCCACGCAAGCCGCCAGCGTATCCACCAATTGCCGGCAGAGCGAACCGCTATTCAGGGTGTTGGAGACATACAGCAAGATATCGACTCCGGCGTTGACCGCATGCTCGGCGGCCTCGAAAAAGCCGAAATTGTCCGTGATGGCAGCCATGTTGTACAGGTCGTCCGTGATCACGACGCCCTGGTAGCCGAGCGAATCCCGCAGCAGCCCCTGGATCGTTGCACGCGAGATCGACGACGGATACACACTGTCAATCGTCGCGTTGAAGAGGTGACCGGCCATCACGATGTCCACGCGATCGGAGGCAAGCAGATCGGTGTACGGAATCAGTTCCGCGCGGGTCCAGGTGTCGGTGATGTCCGGCAGGGTCAGATGGGAGTCTGTGCCGGCACTGCCGTGGCCCGGGAAGTGTTTGAGCGTGGTGATGATCCCTCGGGCACGGAACGCGTCGATGAACGCCGCGCAGTGAGCGGCCACGATCGATGGATCGGCGGAGAAGCTCCGGCCGTAGTGTCCGATCGCCGGACTGTTCGGATTCACGTTCACATCAGCCACCGGGGCGAAGTTGAGGTTCATGCCGGAGGCACTCAGCCATCCCGCCATCATCGCCGCCTGCTTCGCCGTCGAGTCCACAGAGGCGTACACCGTGCCCAATGTGTAGGCAGACAGAGTTGGAGCAAAGCCGTTCGACCCGTTCAGGCGCGCGACAAATCCTCCCTCCTGGTCGACAGCAATGAAGGGCGGCGTCTGCGCCGCGCCTCGGAGCTGCGCCGTCAGCTGCTGGATCTGGGACGGGGAAACGAGATTCCCGTTTCCGGTCATCACAATGACACCGCCGAGATTCCTCTGCGAGAGGTCCTCCAGGAGACTGTCGGGAGCCGTCGAGCCGACGAATCCGGAGATGATCATCTGCCCGATCATCGAGCGGAGGTCCACCCCGCTTTGTGCGGTCAGAGCGGACGTACGAAGCAGCAGGGCACAGCAAATCAGAACGGCGCGTCGGTTCATTGCGGTGGAAAAGTGATTTCTGATGGATCGACAGGAAGAACGACCGAAGGACCGGCAGGCGGGTCATGCTCGGGCGGAATCTTCACTCGGCACCGCGTTCCGCGGCGCATTGGAAGGTACAGGAATATCTTTCCGAAGTCCAGATTCCGGGAGAGGAAATGCGCTGAACCACAAACGGCAAAGGGCCCGGAGCGTACCCGGGCCCTTCGTCAGGAACTGCCGGTCAGGCGTTCAGCATCCTCCCTGGATCTTCTTCGCGGTCTTCACGACCTTGACCGCGTGCTTGCTCTCTTCAATCTTCTTCAGGATATCGACGCGGGCGCCGGCACGGAAGGTATTCACGTCCGCGTCCCAGCGGCTGCCGGTCGAGACCGGTCCCGTGGGGTGAAGGATCGCCCGATCGAACGCACCGTATCCCCCCTCCAGCGCGGTGCAGTTCTCGTATCCGAGATCCTGCAGCAGCAGAACGGCCGTCCGCTCCTCCTGTTCGTTCTCCCCCACGATCACCTTCTTCACGTGTCGTGGAGACAGCAGCGGGATCCAGTCCTTTCCGAAGAAGTCACGGATGCGGGCGTTCACGGCATTCGGCAGTGCCGCCGCGGTGAACGCGTTCGCGCTCCGGATATCGATAATGCGGATGTTCGGCTCATTGTCCACGATCCGGAACGCCAGCTCATCCACCGGCATCACCGCCGTCGGGTGGGCGGCGATGTACTGCGGATCCGAGAAGCGTTCGACCAGCGCGGTCTTCCTGTCCGGCAGAATGAGAAAGACCACTCCGAGGAGCAGAACGCCGGCCGCCGCCGCCCGGTGCGAACCGACCGGAAACTGCAAGGACGGTGCCCCGTTCGGATCCACCTTCCGCTCGATACGCGTCGTGATGGCAAACGCGGCAACCGCCACCACGATCAGCGCGAAGGCGAACACGCCCTGGGAAATGCCCAGCGACTGGAACACCGTGATCGCGCCGAGATCGGTCGAGTGGTAGAATCCTTCGTACAGCGGGAACAGCTCGCCGAAGATCAGCACGCCCAGCAGACCGCCGCCGACGAAGAACATCGCGTCCACCTTTCCGATCGCGGCCGCGCAGACGCTGGTGCCCGGGCAGTAGCCTCCGAGGACAAATCCCACGCCCATGATCGCTCCGCCGACAATCGCCGGCAGGAGCCAGGTCGGATTCACATAGATCACGTCGGTATCCAGAAGCCCCAGGGCGCCGAGAAGAACCACGCCGCTCATGGCGGTCACGGCGGCGGTGAAAAACACGCGCAGGACGGTGAAATCGTAGCCGTAGAACACGCCGGCCAGCTTGCGCGATGAGGAGAAGCCTGCTTGCTCGAGCACGAATCCGAACGCGATACCGAGCAGCAGCGCAACGACGAGATTGAGTTGATCTGAGATCAGATCAGGTACGAACGGTCCCATGAGTTCACCTTCTTTCGATCAGATCCAGAGCCGGCGGAACACATACGCGACCGCATAGCCGGTTCCGAAAATGGCAAGCATCGTGATGAATCCCGCGGCAGAGAGCACCGCCATGCCGCTGAGGGCCGCGCCGCTGGTGCAGCCGCGGGCAAACTGCGCGCCGATGCCGAACAAGGCACCTCCCGTCGCGGCAAAGAACCACCGGGCACGCGGACGGATACGCGGACCGGATTCGGTGACCACCTTCAGCCGGTCGGAGACGAGCCCGGAGATGAATCCCCCGATCAGCACGCCCGCCACCTCGAAGACGAGCCACGATTTGAGCGGACTGTCCTTTCCCGGACCGACATAGGTCCCGTAGAAGTCCGACCGTTCGGCGTGGGCCGGCGCCACACCGTCCACCGCAAACACCACCAGGCTCTTGATCGCGCCGCTGGCGCCGAGACCGCGACCGGTGATGAAGATCGTTGCCAGCAGAACCAGACCGAGCAGAACGCCGGCCAGGTACGGATTCATATATTTTGTATTCATGAATGATCTCCTGTCGCGTTCGGTGCGGACGGAGCGTTCGTTGGTGCATCCGGCAGTTCCTCATAGCCGATGATCATGGCCTTCAGGTTGGATGTCACGGTGCGCCCCGTGGTGATGAGGTAGAGATGCGCGATGAAGAACGCGACGAGCAGGAACGCGCCCAGCGTGTGGATCTCCGCGATCACTTCCAGACCGGCGACGTTCAGACTCAGGACCTCATAGCGCTGCGGATAGCGGTAGAACATGTAGAGGATCCCGGAGATGCCCATGGTCGGGATCACGAGGACCTTCAGACCGGCGTAGACCAGCTTCTGGAGCGGATTCAGCTTGCTGAGCACCGTCTTTCTGGTCGGATGCGGAGCGTTCCGGAAGATCCCGAACACATAGTACATCGCCTGTGCCCGGAGGTTCTTCCAGGTCGGCAAATACTGCTTCCACTCGCCGGTTGTGAAGTGCCAGAAGATGGCAAATGCCACCAGCACAAGCAGCACCGTTGCCGCCGCGTTATGATAGCGCACCGCCTCATCAAAACCGAAAAAATGGATGTAGCCGTGGATCTCAAATCCGGTCAGACCCAGAAAGACGATGAGTCCGGCCTGTGTCCAGTGCCAGAACCGCTCAAATCGACGATAGACATATTCCTTTTTCATATTACTTGACCTCCTGACGAGCACGTGAGATAAACACGCGTGCGATTCCGTGGACGAGGACGGCACCCAACGTCAGCAGAACGATGGACAGACCGATCGTCTCCACCCACGGATTGCTGTCCCTGCCCGGCAGATAGAATCCGCCCAGCTTCGCCAAACGCCCGTTGTCTCTCGTATGACATTCACTGCATTTGACACTTTCGCTCTTCGGCGACACCATGTGGTTGACCGGCCAGTACATTTCCGTTTCGGCGAATCCGTAGGAGCCGCTGTACGGCAGTCCGACCTGCTTCATTCCCTCTTCCGCTGCCCGCTGCCAGTTGAATTCCGACCAGTAGCCGCCGTCTCCCGGCTTTGTGGAAACCGTCTTGGGCTGGATCAGAATGTGGTACTTGGTGTCGTAAATCTGCCGCGCCCGGTGGATCTTCACAGGGTAGATCTTCGAGTCCGGATCATCGTAGCTGCCGTGCAGTTGATTGAGCATCAGAGGACGCGACGGATCGACCGTGTCACCGGCAAGATAATGCGACGCTGTGCCATTGAACCAGACATAGTCGGGCTTGAGGTTCCGTCCCCAGACGAATGATCCTTTGATGGACATATACACATCCGTGCCGCTGGAATCCTTTACCTCGTACGGCTTGCCGTCCCGCAACTTGCCCGCGGTGGACCAGTCCCAGAAGAGTTTCGTCGGATTCACCTTCGCATAGACGGGGATGTGGCATGTCTGGCAGGCGACCTTCAGGGTGTGCTGGTTGAGGATGTCGTCGGCGTGCGGCATTGCGGTGTGGCACTGTTCGCACTGCACGCGGTTGCGGTTCATCGAGGAGACGGAGTACATCTTGCCCAGCATCTGGTGCTTTCGGGCCGTGTGGCAGTCGACGCATTGCATATCGACGCCGTCTGTTCCCATATGGACATCTTCCGAACGTGGCGGATCGAACATCGACTGCTCCAGATCGCCGTGCTTCACGTTGTTCCCCCCGCCGCCGAAGAAGTGA
Source organism: Bacteroidota bacterium (assembly GCA_021813905.1). Lineage (GTDB taxonomy): Bacteria > Bacteroidota > Ignavibacteria > UBA10030 > UBA10030 > JAKAJH01. The sequence goes on from JAKAJH010000008.1 coordinate 19,981, forward strand.
CAGGTTCCGCAATCGGTGCGCTGCGGGCGGCCGACATGCTGAGCCACGTACGTGAGGTTTACGGACGGATCGGGCATGCCGGCACCGCCGACCGCCTTCACATACGTATTGCTGTTGTCATGGCAGACGAGACAGTCCACATTCAGCGAATCCTTGAAATTGAAGGAAGCATCCGCATATCCATACCCGACATGACACTTGTTGCAGCTTTGCTGGTTGCCGGAAATGCCGATGCAGAAATTATTGAAGATGTTGCGTTTGCCGACGGTCCGGATCCCTTTGCCTTCGATGTATTCGGTCCGTTCCCAGTTCCAGTGCGTCGAGCGCATTACCTCTGCGGCACGGCCGTTGTGACACGAGATGCAAGCCGCGGTGACTTCCTCCGGCCGGGAGAAGTGACGGCGAAGCTGCGTGAACTGCGAGTGATCGACGGATGGTTTGTCTTTCACGGCGTACTTCTGCTTCAGCGCGCTCAGCGGGCTGGCATCTTCGCTGTTCTTGCGAAGCGCCATGATGACGAAGATACCGATGAGTGCGAGCGCCACGAGTGAGAAGAAGATCCTTTTCATGAGTCCGTTCTCTGGTGACAGTGTGCGGGATCAGCGAGCGTTGCCGGATCGATGTTGTGAATCAGGAACTTGATCCGTTCGCAGTCCGCGGAAAGATGATAGACGATGCATGCTTGGCAATCCCGGGCCGCGCAGACATTCCCCTCGTGTCGGTACGTCCAGCAACCGGCGATGTTCCGCCGATACGCAGGACACTGCAGGCGTTGTTTCATCGGGCAATCGAGATGCTTCCAGCACGGGATCAGAGCATGGATCCGGCGAATTCCTTCGATCGAGATCTTCTGCTCATTGATCGCCGTCCGGATGCACCGGAGACGTTCGACGTCCGCATCCGAATACGTCCGTCGGTTATGGTCGCCTTTGGCGGTCAGCAGGAGTCCTTTGCGTTCGTAGAGTCTTATCGACTCCACGGACACGTTCAGAATTTCTGCGACAGTGCCGATTGAATACTGCGGTTTGTCTGTGGAAGGATTACGCATAGCTGTATTTATAAATACAACTCTCATACCGTTGGGAAACGGGCATTTTTTGCAGATTTGCGGCCAATTCTTGCTTGAGTTGCCGAAATCCGGGAAAATGCGGGGCCTTGTTTGGCGGATTCAGGAAAACATTGACACGGGAGGGTGCAACCGAAAGCTGTCCCCTGAAACACGAATGCCCCGCTTGTAGGCGGGGCATTCTGAGACAGGGAATCAGACCGGTCAGCGAATAATGACCATCTTCCGAATCGCAGTGTCGCCTTTGCGGTACAGGAGCTGACCCGTGTTCGGATCGTTGTAATCCTGTGTGACGGTGAAGTGGACGATGTACACTCCGCTCACGACGAGCTGCCGCGAAGACGTCACAGAGTTCCACGCCTCATCGCCGCTGCCGTTCTCATGGCTGATTGTGTTGACCAGGTCCCCGTTTTCCGTGTAGATACGGATCAGGCAATGTCCGGGGATATTCAGGAACATGATCTTATCCGGCTCCCCGGGGTACTGGGCGCCCGGGGCGGCGATGTTGTACGGATTCGGCACGATGCGGATGCTGAGAGAATCCTCGAGACTCTTCCCCGCCTGTCGACGCAGATACGCCGGCTGATTCGTCCTCGTGTAGAATCGGCTGCTCAGCAGAATGCCGGCCGGATTCGGGCCGCCGGATGTGTTGTTGGTTCCGTCGCTGAACGCCGAAATGTAATAGTAGTATGAGTATCCGCGCAACGCGGTGACGTCATCAAACGATGTCGTTCCCGGCGGTACGCTTGCGATTTCCATGTACGATGTATCCGGTCGTCCGGTTGCGCGGAAGATCTTGTATCCGCCAAAGCCGGCAGATCCGTCCTGCGAGCTCGGGGACCACGCCATGCTGATGCGGTCGCCGCCCGACGTCACGTTGAAGATCGGCGGAGGCGGAGGCGGTTGCGGAATGTTGTAGTTCGAATCGTAGTTCCGCTTGGCCCTGCTGAACGTGAGCATGATGGAGTCTTTGCCGGTGAACACCCACGTATTCTTGAACACATCCTTATTGGTCGTGGTCGATCCGTCCGGCAGCGTGAACGGTCCCACATCGCTCGGATTGTCGTATGCCGCTTTCCAGCGACTGCCGAGCTGCTCGCACACCTGTCGGTTCAGCCCTGCAACACCTTCCGCCATGACAACGACGACGCTGTCGCCGGGGGCGATATCCCACGGGCCATAGTTGATCCAAAGATTCGTCCCGCCGCCGTCACCATGCACGGAGTACGGATCCTTGTTGGAGGCCATATACACTTCATCCATCCGCTCAGAGGGATTGCCCAACCCCTTGTACGGGACACCACTAAGCATCTTGTAGAGCGCCGTCTGGTTCGACGCATATCCGAGACCCATGTCACCCAGGTCCGGATACGTATCACCGGCATGCCAACCCAGCGTATTCGGCTGGTTGGGATCATCAGACCGGTCTGTCACGCTGCGATCCACGTGCAGAGTCACGATGCCGGCAAATTGCGGTGCCGCAAAGCGGCCGTTACGCAACCGATCCGGCGCACCGATGTTGTCCCAGGAAGCATTCTCAGACTGACCGACGTAGCAGAAACCGGCCCGCAGCCACTGGGGGATCCCGCTTGCTTCCGTCAGGGCATCACCGGCGTGAAGCGGATAATCCTCGCCCCGGCGAGTGACCCACGTGTGCTTGCCGTACGTCTGTGCGCCGTCGATCATGTTGGCGCCGTCGCGGCTGACGCTGTACCGGATACCGAACCCGAACCGGAAGCCCTTCACGGTGGCGTTCAGCTTCTGGATGTTCGTGGCGTCGACATAGCCGGTGTTCTTAAATGTGAACTCCTTGATGAAATAGTTGTCGTGATATTGCTGACTGAACGCCAGGATGCGGCGTGTCATGGTGATTCCCATCGAGGTATTCACGACGTTGACCACGATGCGGTCGGGAACCTGGTTGGGGTTGATCGCGTCGACATCGCCGGCGTACGGCCCGTTGATGTCCGCACCGTCCACATTGACGGTGGGAAGATCGTACTTCGCCGTCTCGTAGTCCGACATCGGGAACACGGAAATCCCGGCGAATCCGGCCGTGAATGACACGCAGTACTCGGTCCAGTGCTGAGTCTTGGCATCGGTGAAATCCTGGCAGCCGATCCATTGCCGTTCGATGACCGCGTTGTCGGTGTAGGCGTAGTCCGCCGGCCAGATCATTCCTTCGTAATACACGTCGTTCCACGCGCGCTCCGCTCCGTAGGCGGTAAAGCGGCTTTGCAGTGATCCGACCCGCACGTACCGCTTTTGAGTTTCCGGGACCTGTGCGCGCACCGGCGTCACGCCGGACAGCAGGACGGTCGCGGCCAGAAGAGGAATACATGTACGCATGAGGGACATCGTTGTTCTCCCAATCATCATGTCAGGAAACTGCCGTCAGAAATTGATCCGCAGACCAAACGTGTAACTGCGCGGGTTCAGGAACGTCGTGGACGTGACATCCGGCATGTCGATGTACGACTTCTTGTCCTTCCGCGCCTGGTTTCGGGCGCTGATGGCCGGGTCATTGCTCGGGTTCGGCTCGAGCGGATCATACGCCACGCCATTCGGCCGGTAATCGCCGATCCGGTCGTTCCCCTTCTTGTCTCCCTCCATCCACGGGAAGCACAGCGACGCCAGATAGTCGTCATAGTCGTACTGACTGGAGAATCCCGCGTAGTTCAGGTGCTTGAAGTTGAACACGTTCTGAACGTCCATGTAGACCTGGAGTTCCACGCCGCTGATGCGGAGTGCCTTGGTGAGACGCAGGTCGATGTTGTAGCTGTCCGTCCACTGGACGTTATCGACGATGCCCGGGATGGAATTCGGATTGTAGGTGGCGTAGCTGCCCGCCCGCCAGTCGCCGAGGAGGTTCAGCGTCCACGCACCGAGCACCGAGACGCCGGCGAATTCCGGGCCGAACGTGTTCGGCGTAAAGAAGGAAAGGCTCGCCCGCGCGTACGGCTGCGGGTGCGGTTTCGACTGGTACGGATTCAGACGCAGATAGTCCCGCTGCTTGTTCACGTCCTGATAGTATTGAGTAAGGCCGAAGTAGCCGGAAGTACCGACGTCATAGGTGTAGTTGACAAAACCGCTGATCCATGGACCAGAGATCTTCGTGATCGTCAGTTCGAATCCGCGGATGTCCGCATAATTGTTGTTCTCCGCCTTATAATAGTGCACGGAGGTGTTGATGTTCTGGTAGTAGACCCATCCCGGCTGGTTCGACACGTCCTTGTAGTACGCGGCCAGATTGACCTTAAACATGTCGAATGCATTCTGCTCGAAGCCCAGCTCATACGCGATCGTCTTCTCGAGCTTCATATTCGGATTGCCGATGTACGTCACCAATCCGTTGGATTCCCGCTGCAGCCGGAAGCGGAATGTGGACGACGGCTCGGAAAGGAAGTGGCCGTAGTTGAAGTACAGTTTCGAGTTCTCGGTGATCGGATGCGAGATACCCAGCCGTGGACTCACGTACATCTCCGCACTCGCCCGCTCCTTCGGGGCCGTCTGACCGATCGCCTTCCCCAGTCCGGCGCTGTAGGAGAGATCGTAGTCGGACAGCGCGTAATAGTCACCGTTGGGATTGGAATAGTCCAGCCGGACACCGATATTCGCGATGAAGCCCCGGAATTCCAGTTTGTCCTGCACGTACGCACCCAGCCGGTACGGGAAGACATGATAGACCATGCTGCGCGTCCACGTGGACATGGAGGGGCTGTAGGTACCGGAATTCACATTCAGGTCGTCGTACGTGAACTGGAATCCCGCCTTCGCCTGGTTGTTCTCGTCCATCTGACTGGTGATGCCGAACTTGATCGCCGTCGAGGCGATCACACTCTGATCGCGGCCCAGGTTCATCCATCCCCCCATACTCATCACGCCATCGATCGCGCCCGTGCTGTATCCCCAATAGCCGTACGGCGATTCGTCCACAAAGATCCCCGACACGGGCTCGAAGACTTTGGCCGTGTCGCGCGTCGGCATCTGGAACGTATTGTACTGACTCCGGTTGTATTGTGCGCTCAGTTCATAGAACGTCCGCGGATTCAGCATGTGCGTCAGTGTCGCGCCGACCATGGTCCGATACACAGAGCTGGGGCTGTACCGGTCCGGCATGTAGAGCACGTTCATACCGTCCGTCGAGCTGAGCAGATCAGCCACCTCGGACTGGCTGCGCATCAGATAGCCGGTCGGCGCCGTGGTCCATTCGTACGGCGACACGGAATTCGACTCCCCATACAATCCGATGACGTTCAGCTTCATGGTGGAAGTCAGATCGGACGTCAGTTTCAGCTGCGTGTGGTTGTCCGTGTATGCATCGCGAGAGAGAGGGACGATGAACATGTCGCGCTCATTGAAATGCGACAGATAGAAGCGGAGATTGCCGAGAACCTCCCCGATCACCGGCACCGGGCCGCCCACGCCCGCATCGATGGTGTAGTCCGGTTTCACAATATCCCCGGTACGGCGGCGCTGCCACTCCCACAGTCGTTTGGCTCCCTCGGGGGTGAGATCATTGTTGGGGTTCTTGTCCGCCAGGGTAGCCGCCGACACGGCGTTCCAGCCCTGGAAGTATGGATACTCCTTCTGCGTCGCAGCATTCCACGCGCCGTTGCGGGTGCCGGTCCAGCACACGGTCGGGTCGGTGTACGGCCGGTTGAAGTATGAGTTCGGATCGTAGGGGGAGATACCGAAATGTTTTGGCGCCGGCGGTGTCAGGGAAAGATTGATCGTTCCGCTGTACCGATTGCGGTCACCTTCTTTGGTCACCACATTGACAACACCGGAACGGACGTTGCCATATTCCGCGTTGAATCCGCCCGTCTGCACCTGAATCGCCTGAGCGGCCGAAAGGCTCACTGCCGCGTACGGGATGTTCGTCCTCTCGTCATTCAACGTGAAACCGTCGACCACGAACACTGTCTGGTTGGTGCCGCCGCCACGCACCACGATGCCGTCGCTCCCCTGCTCGATTCCGGCCTGCAGCGTCAGCACCTGACTCAGGGTTTGGATGGGCATCGTTTCGACGACTTTGGTGGCAATGTCAAACTGACTGGCCGAGATGTCCCTCGTAACGACCGGGCGTTCCGCGGTCACAACCATCTCATCCATTGCCACCGCGGACGGGCGCAGCTTCACATCCACGGTCGACGTCAGGTCGATCTCAACCTTGACCTGCTCCACCAGAGTCTTGGCATATCCGACAAGACTGACCTTGACGGAGTAGGTCCCCGGGGGAACATTCAGCAGCGTATAGACGCCGTCCACATCGGTGACCACACCCATAGTCGATCCTTCGATCGTCACCGCAACACCGGGAAGCGGCTGACCCGTTTCAGCGTCCGTCACCCGTCCCGCGATCTTTCCCCGCGTTCCCGCGAAGAGGACGTTCGCGGTGCAGCACAGCAACAGCATGAATACAATCGTCGCATTCCTCATGATGGCACTCCTCTATCCAGTCACGCTCAATAGTGTTCGCTCGACCATTCGGCTGCCGGTCACATCGAGAACCGGAGCGAGAACCGATGCACATCCTTGAAGACCTTCTGCGGCATGTACGAGTAATCGAGGCCGAATCCGAATTTGCGCAGCCCCAGACCCGCCGTCACGTCGTAGTCCGGGTGTCCCGTGATATACCCCGCGCGCAGGATGAGCGTCTTGAGAAACACATATTCTCCGCCGATGTTCAGATACTCCGCGAACGACCGCGGATGGACAGCATCGACGGACACGTACAGCGAATGATTCTCGGACGCCCCGGGGACCAGATCCATCAGATCCATGGAGACGCCGATCTTGAAGGTCAAGGGAAGCTGGAAGCTCTCACGCTCGTATCGGATCTCGCGGGAGAAGTTGCTGATCGACATGCCGAACACCAGACTCTTCAGACCGGTTCTGAACGTCGTGCCGAAATCAAAAGCCAGGACGCTCAGATTGTAGTCCCGCACCACGCTTGACGTGTCGACCGTGGGAGCGCCGGAATCCGGGATCACCTGCGTGTACACCGGCACGATGCTCTTTCCGAGACTCTGGTAGGCGTACTTCAACTCGCCGCCGACCGAAAAGCGATCGGTCAGCTTCTTGCCGTAGCCCAATCCGACCACATACGCACTCGGATTCGGGAAGTCTGTGATGTCTTCGTATCCCTGCTCATTTGCCGCAACCCGCGTGAACTTGAAGGCACCATAGTTGACGGTCGTAAAGCTGAGACCGATGACACCGTACTGCCCTTCCGCCGGCGCGACCGCGACCGCCCCGGAGAGGTAGCGGATATCCGCGATCCACGTCATCTGATTGATGGAAAGATCAACCAATGACGTCATGCCGGCAATCCCCGCCGGATTATAGAACATCGACGTTGACGATCCCTCGACCGTCGTGAACGCCTCGCCCATCCCGGTGGCGCGGGCATCGGTGCTGACACTCATGAACATGAATCCGGTCTGCGCCAGTTTCTGCTGCGCCTCCGCCGGGAGTGTCAACAGCGAGACCATGCACAGGATTGCGAGAACAGAGCATGCCGCTTTTTTCATGGAGAATTCCCTCACGTGGCTTCGTGACATACGGACTGCTACACTCCCCCTTCCGGAACACTGCCCGCCGCACCGGATCAGGCCAATCGCACTCCGGCGCATGTCTGTTGACTCGCCTGAACGCGCCTCCGATGCCCGAGAGCGTTGATGACCGTTCCGGTGTTGACTGGTGCTGTGGAAAGTGTCCCGAACAATTCTGGTAACCCCGGGACTGCCCGCCTGACACGCGCGCGTCATCCCTGGTGATCGGGTTACGTACCGCTTCGAAATGGAGTCAGAACATCCCGCGGACGGGATCGAGTGGATGCACCCCCCAACAACTTCATGCCTCCATCGATCTGCGGATCTCCAGAGGTTTCTCTCTCGCAACCAAGCCCGCTCTCCGTGAAGCCGCTGGTAGGATTCGACTTAACCTACAGGAATAGAAGTTGAATGTCAAGAGGTCGGCGACCCGGGAATCCGACGGCGGACGAAACGAACAGGTGTCCTGGTCAGTCCGATATCGAGCGCCAATCCGGTCAGGATCCGGCAGCGCTGGGAGGTTCCGCCGACGATCGCCCGAAGAAGTTCACCCCGTGACCGACTGGGCGGGCTGCATCGTTCGCACGAGGTCGCGGAGCCGAAGACCGATGCCGGTCTCGAACAGGATGACGATCAGCGTGACCGTCGTGAAGATCGGCCCGACCGCGCCGAAATACGCCGGTGTGACCAGGTGGAACACAAGACTGACAAGGACGCCGAGGAGGCACAAGAAAGGAGATCCGGAATGCTCGTAGAACTGAAGATTTCCGCCAGAACGTGGGCGAAGAATACGATCACGCCGATCCATGCGATCACAACTGCGGTGTCCGCCGTCCCGCCTTTCGGAGTGGTACGGGAACGCAGTACGGATCCGAAGTGCGTCCCTCACGGGTTCACCGCGCGGATTCGCTCCCGCTCTGCCATCACATTTTCAGGTATTCCAACAACTTGTAGATCAGCACAGCCGGCCAGACGAGCGCTTTGACGAATCCCAGGAGGCCCTCCCAGAACGTCGTCGCATGCTGAATGAAGTAGATGGCTGCGCCAACGAATGCCATGCCATAGATGCCGCCGCTGACGCCGTTGTCTTTCATGGCGGTCGTTCCGCGAATTTCGCTCATGGTGACGGATTCCTCCCGAATGACTTTCCCCCTCCGTACGGTGCCGCATTGAGGGTCCCAACTAATGTATTTTCCTTCGGCCGAAGAATCAAGAGGACTCTCCGTAATGCCCCGATTGCTTTTGGGCCGTGGAATATCTATGTTCCTCTGCGCACCGCAGCACGTGCGCCACTCACATCGGATGCGCGGCGTCGATACCATGCCGTTCCTGCCGGGGAGGCTCGAACGGTAGCCGCTCACCGATCCGAGGAACGGGCGGCAGTGCAAAATACGGGGTCGCACCATTTACCGCCCGCTGTTCATCGATTCAGCGATCCACGACTCAGTCGTTCAGCAATCCGGCACTGGGGAGGTCATATGATCGGAGGGAAACCATGCCGCAACTCCTGCTTCCACACGAGCCGTATGTGACCACGGAACAGCTTCTGGCCGACATCCGCCGCACCGCAGAGCGGCTCCGTCGGCCCACGCTCACGCTTCGTGAATACCGCGAACACGGCAGTTATGATCTGCGTCGGATGTACGGGGTGTTCGGATCGTGGTTCACCGCACTGCACGACGCCGGACTTCAGCCGTCGCGGACTCAGCTTCGGGTTTCAAAAGCGGATCTGCTGGCGGACGTCAAGCGGGTTGCCCGCACGCGATCACAGGAAACGCTGACCATCGGCGACTACAATCGCCTCGGCAAGTATCATGCAGCGACCGTGGCGCATGCGTTCGGAGGATGGACGCTCGCGATGGAGCACGCGGGATTGCGTACGGGGGGAAAGGTGCGTGGGCGAAACCACGGATCGCCGTCACACCGTGGCCTTCGATCGTAGCGGGTGAGCTTGCGCAACGCGACGGCGCTCAACGCGCTCATGGCGCATCCATCATCTCTTCCAGGATCTTCCACCCGTACAGAAGAGCCCGGGGAAGATGGAACGGCCCCTTCCAGGCGGATCCTTTTAGAGGGGAGGAGACGGTTCCGTCGTGGTGCAGATATCCGTACCATTCACCGAACTGGCGGTCGGGGAAATGATCGAACGCCCACTGGTGAACTTTCCAGTACCATTCCTCGTACTTCGGATTCCCCGTCAACCGCAAGGCAAGAAGCAGCGCGTAGAGCGCTTCCGTGTGAGGCCACCAGAGTTTCATGTCCCATTCCAGCTGCTCCGGGGGCTTCCCTTCTGCATCCACGAAATAGAGCAGTCCGCCGAACTCCCGATCCCATCCCCAGGTCAGCGACCAGTCCAGGATCGTGAGCGCGGTACGCAGCAGTGCGTCATCGTGACGGAATCGTGCCTCGTGCATCAGGAACCAGCTGGTCTCAATGGCATGCCCCGGATTGATGCACCGTCCTTCCGGGGAGTCCATTCGTTCGCCGTTGGGTCCGACGGTCTCGAGCAGGGCGTGGATCTCCGGTTTCAGAAAGTACTGCTGGATCTCACGCAGCGCCCGATCAACGATTTCGCGGCAAAGAGGATCGTCGCTCACCCTCCGGATCTCCTGCGTGGTTGCCATCAGGATCATCGGAATGGCATGTGCGCGCGACGTGCGTGTCTGCGGGATCACCTTGGGCATCAGCTGTTCCGGGTGCGTGTAGAGATGGGCGAGCAGCCGATAGATCTCCATCGCGGTGTTTAGGGCCCGGCGGTCACCTGATGCTCTTCCGTACTCCGCACAGGCGATGGCGGCGAACGTTTCAGTGTAGAAGTAGCGGCGTTTCCGAAGTGGACGACCATCGCGGGTCACCAGGAAGTACATGCGGCGATCGGTGTCGAAGCCGTGCCGCATGATAAATTCGTATCCGGAGCGCGCCTGCTGCAGCCACTCCTCCCGCTGTTCAACTTCCGTATAGAGTTTTGAGAACATCCAGACGGCCCGGCACTGGATCCACATCGCCTTGTCCGTGTTGTAGACCGCGCCGGTGCGGTCCACACAATTCAGAATCCCGCCATGCTCCGGATCGGGCGCATGCTCCATCCAGAACGGGATCACATCCTCCAGGAGTGTGGAGCGGTACTGATCGCGAAGCTGCCGGATCTGTTCAGTGGTCATACTGGCCCCTTCACTGCGACATTCTCACCGGTGTCCGTGCGTCCGTGTTTCGGGTCGCTGGTTTGATCCGGTAGGTACCCTTCACAAAATCACAGATGTCCTGGTAGTATTCCCGTTCGATCGGATCTGCATGCCGATGCATCCGTGCGAGCGAACCCACGCCGTGAAAGTGTGCACACGCCGATTCGGTCATGTAGCCGTACGTCACTCCGCCGTTCAGGTACTCTCGGAACCTCGCGTGCCGCTCTCCCTCAACAGCGATCGGCTCGTTGAGCTCAAGGTAGTATTCCATTTCGATCCCGGCATTCCGGGCCAGGGCAGCATGCGCAGCCGCCTCGACCGTCTTGCCGCTCTTGTAAAACATGTAATTCGGCTGCAAGAAGGCCAGGTCAAAGTAGTACCGCTGGTAATCGTCGAGCAGATGCACGTTGTACGAGCTCCAAAACGGGATCCAGAGGAACTTCAGCCCGTGACGGTGCAGATGGGGCCGAAGCTCCTTGAGGAGCCAGTGGTCGTCCACATCCCATCCGCGATAGACAGTCTCGAACATCCAGTAGACGCCGAGCAGGTGCACATGTCCCCAGGATCGGCTGTTCCACCGCCGTACGATCTCGTCCACCATCCACCGTTCCGCCTCAAGACGCTGCGCCGTTGCGCGGGCGAGATTCTGACGGGCGGTCGTGAAGTCCAGAGAGCGCGACGCGCCGTCAGGGGTGCCGAAATCCGCCTGTGTGATATGCGGATACGGAAGCATCAGCACCACATTGCGCCGGTGCGTGGGAAACCTCCCAATGTCCGACGCGCATCGGGCGACGGTCTGATCGAGCGTCTCGACCGCGCCGGATGGACCAAGGTAGAACTCGAGAAGCTCCCGCCAGTCTTCCAGATTCGCGGGCCTTGGGGAGCACACCGGCGTGAAGTCTCCCTCGCCCGACATGGTCGTTCCCACATTCACGTCGGCACAGAAGTCGCGCCCGGAGGACGCGCTGACATTCAGGAATAGAAATGAGTCGAACAGCCAGTCCGTCGGACGTCCGTCCTGGTCCATTCGAGCAACGAGATATTTCAGATCGTCGAACGCCCACGCTGTATGGGCGTTGCCGTACATCAGCATCAGATGTCGAAGATGATTGAATTGAGGATCGTCTTGTGGAAAATACGCCATGGCAGTGGTTAAGCCTGTTTTCGTGAGAGAACAACAACGGCAGGTTCCTGCGGTGCAAATCGCTCCAGCTCCGTGCGCAGCAGCGAGAGCATTTGTTCCTTGCCCATCAGTCCCGTGAGATCAATGATCCGGTGGTGAACGATAATATAGACATCCGGCTCGAGTCCTCCGGCATCGCCGTAGGTCGTCGCCTCATCGATGAAGCGTCCGAGATCGGTGACGGCCTGCCCCGCGGTGCTTGCGTGGACATCCGCATGACCGCACTTCAGCCGTACGATGCCCTCCCGGTCGACGACCCGGACCGGTCGCACCACCGACCGGAGCAGTCCGAGAAACCGAGATCGAACGGCGGCGACCTGGATGACGGTGAGAAATTCCGTCCGGGCAGCCACGCGGCATTCTGCGGGTGCCACGCGACAGGATTCTGCGGCTGTCCGGAGGATCTCCTCCGCCGACACAGTCCGCACCGAGGGCATTCGGGTACGAAGTTCCGGCACTCCGGTCGCCGTTGCCATCAGCTTTCGCTGACGCGCATCCACTTCCACAAACACCTCGATCGACTCGGGTGACGCGCCCATCCGGGCTACCGACGCCTCCGCGTCCGTCCGGATCCGGAGAATATCTGCTGCCGTCGGCTGAGCGATATTCCGTTCGATCGTATCACGGATCATTCCCAGCGCGACACCGATCGCAGAGATCACCTCGGCGTTCTTCGCAATGGCATGCTGCATCCCGAGACGTCGTGCAACGGCCGGGACTACCGTTTCCGCCCCACCCCCGCCTCCGACACACACGAACAGTGCGGGATCCACCCGGTATTCGCGGATGAACTGCTGCGCCGGCTCCGCGAGCTTTCCCGCCACGATCTCAAGAATCTCCTGCGCCACGGCATCCCCTGCACGGCGAAACGTCGCCGCCAGCGCACGCCCCAACGCACCAATCGCACCGGCATTGCCCCGCGCGTACGAGGTAGGAATCCGGAGGACGTTCGCAGCATCCGTGACTGTGAGCGCGAACTCGGGGCGCTGCCCCGCCGTGCTGCTGATGCCCACGTAGTCAGGCGGATCGGATGGCAACGGTTGCACGTCCGCACAGGCCGAATCGCCGAGTTCCTGCTCGGTCGCGAAGGACGGATACCGCAGTCCGGCGATATGTGCCGATCGCGGTCCCACGTCCACAATCCGCTGATGCTTCGATCGTACCATCGATCCACCGCCAATGCCGACCGTCCGGATGTCCAGCGTTCGGACGTAGAGCTTGTGTCCGCCCACTTCCGCAGAACGGACCATCGGCCGCCCGTTGCGAATGATCGACACGTCCGTACTTGTGCCTCCGACCTCGAAGAACAGCCCATCGGAGATCCGGACGAACATCAGCGCAGCCGCGACACCCGCCGCGGGACCCGACAGCATCGTGAGGATCGGACGCCGCCGCATCTCGTCGATCGTCATGATCCCGCCGTCGCTGCGCATGATCATCAGCGGGGCGCCGATTTTCATTCGGCGGACCGAGCGCTCGGTGAGGTTCGCCGTCTCGAGCATCTTGGGGAGCATACAGGCATTAATGACTGCCGTGCGGGTGCGCACGCGCAGACCGTACAATTCTGAAATTTCCGACGCGGCCGTCACCAGATCGCCCCGGGAGCGGATGAGCTCTGCCGCCTTCCGTTCCCGCGCGGGATCCTCGATGCTGTAGGCTTCACTGACCACGAACACTTCCGCCCCCTCGCCGCGCAATTCGTCGACGAGGGACAGGAGCCGCTGACCATCCACGCCGTCCGAAGAATCGAGGAACCGGTGATAGGTCCGGATGAATTTGCCGGGTGCCAGCTCGATCGCCCCCACTCGGGATTGGTGGCGCGCACGCCAGAGGTCGCGGCCGGGGGACATGCCGATGATGCCCACGCGAGCGACATCACCTTCCAGCAGGGCATTGGTGGCCTGCGTCGTGCTGTGGGCCACCAGAATGACATCAGCGGGACGGATCTTTGTCGACGCAAGGAGCTTCTCCATCGACCGAACAACGCCTTCGGCGACCCCGGAGCGGGCCTGATGCGTCGTCGGCACCATGGCGGTGCCCACGAGGGCGAGCGTTGCGGCATCCAGCGCAACCGCATGCGTAAAGGTTCCGCCGACATCGATGCCGATCTTGACCCGCCGGCGGGATGCGGTGCCGCGTGCGGCGGACCGCCGGGGCGATATGCGGGAAGTGCGTGCCATCAATAGAAATACATCCCGGCCACCACGAGCCCGAGGATCGCGACGCCCCACGCATACGGAAGCGTTCGCCAGAGGATCTCATTCACGCCGACGCGGAGTTCGTTCGCGACCCAGACATTTTGCGTGTTGGTCGGATCGCTGACCCCCTGGATCATGCCGAGCGACATGAGGATCCCCATGACGCCTCCGGCCGGGACTCCCGTTGCCAGAAGCACGCCGCCGACTCCGTAGCCGAGGCCCCACACGTTCAGCGGTCCCCGGTACAAAGCCAGCGGACCGAGCAAGGCAAAGATGAGGATATAGGACAACCGGGATCCCGGCACGATCGATTCGATGAGCGGCTTCATGTCGCCGGTCACCGGCCATTCGCGCTGGGTGGTGACTCCGGGCGCTGCAGCGGCTGGTGCCGACACGGCCGGCACGCTGTACCACGAGGCTCCGGGTCCGTTCCGCGTGGGGCCCAGGATCGCGCTGATCAGCATGCCGATGCCCATCATCAGCACGACCGCCGGCATCACGCTGGCGCTTCCCTCGAGGATCGAGCGCGACAGCATATTCAGCGATCCCCGCCGCAACGTCGTCAGCCACCCATAGGCGATGCCGCAGAGGAATGCGGTGATAAACGGCATGCCGAAGACCAGGATCAGCAAGAGCGGAACCACGGTTGTCAGGTAGGCGTACGAGTGGACGACCGGTGCGCGTTCCGATGAACGCCCCCTCCAGTAATCGCGGATGGCCAGGGCAATGCCCATCGCGAGCGCGGCAAACGTGGCAATACGGAGGACAAGAATCAGTGAGGTCCATTCCACCTGTTCGATGAGTGCGCCGAGGATCACGATGCCTGCAACGAGCCCCAGCATCCATCCGATGGACGAACGGATCACGGCGATCCGAACCGTGCCGGACCGGATCAGCTCGATCGTCACAAAGATCACCACACCGGCCATGGAGACGCCGAAGAGCATGAGCGCATACGATGCCACGGCGGCATCGGGCAGGCGCAGGACGGTCTTGTAGAGCGCCCAGTTGTTCGCGTTGAGGAGGCCGCCGATGCTGATTCCGAACAGAAGGATGCCGCCGCTGATGACCTCCCGGATGCCGATGGAGGCGAGGATTGGCAGGACGATCGTGCCGACCATGATGACCGCTCCCAATCCGCCGATCGTGGTGAACAGCAGCGCGATCAGCGCCGTCATCAGGATCGAGACGAGCCAGGGATTGTCGCCGGCCAATTCCGCACCGCGCCGCACGATATTTTCGGCCACACCGGATTTCTGGAGCAGAACGCTCAGGATCCCGCCGAACATTGAGATGATCATCGGTTCATAGAGCCGAACCGCACCATCGGCGATGACGATCAGAGAACAATCCGCCAGCGTGATCCGTCCCGAGAGGACTTCGATCACACCGATGCCGACCGCCATGAGGGGCAATGCAAGGAGGGCGGGAAGCTTCCGGAAGAACATCAGAAGCGCCGCAATGACGAAGAGCAGGAGGATAAGAACAGGAATGATCATGGCCGGAGATTCCGCTGCGCGTCCCGCGGCCCCCGCGAATGGGCGGTCATAGCCGTCCTCCCTGCACCTTCAGCGCCGCGCGCACGTCCCGTCCGTCGATCGCGCGTGGCGTGATCCCCCTGCGGATGGAAAGCGCGGAGGCCACCGCCGCCGCTTCCCCCATCGCCCGGCAGTTGGACTGAATGCGGATCGAACTCTGGGCCAGAAACGAGGCGGACAGACACCGACCGGCCACCAGAAGGTTTTCGACGTTCCGTGGGACCAGGCTCCGGTACGGCACTTCGTGATATTCCCCGGCGGGCAGCCGGCCGCCGCCCGGCATGGGTTTTTCGGAATCACTGTGGACATCGAGCGGATAATTGTTCCGGAGGATCGCATCATCGAATTTCCTCGCGCCCAGGACATCCTCCACGGTCACCGTATATTCCCCGCGTATCCGGCGGGATTCCCGGACGCCGACCATCGGCGCCGTCATAACCAAGTACGCCTGCTCGCATCCCGGCACGTATCGACGAAAGAACGCCACATAGCGCTGGACGATGCGACGGGCCTGCATTTGCGCGCGTGTCAAGTGAAACGGATCAGTTCCATCCGTCTCGAGACTGATGCGGGGACAGTTCAGCGCCAGCTCGCCCGGACGTCCCGCCATCGTGAACGCCTGAAAGTAGTTGCCGTCGGTCGGCTGCAAGACGCCATCCTTCACCGCCGTGCGAAAGAGCGGCTCGAGCGTCCAGCCTTTCTCCCACACCATCGCCGTGTGGATCAACGGGACATCCGTTCCCTCGGCCTGCTCCATCACATCGTGCCGGCCCAGGGAGCGAAGGAACGCGGCGAGACGCGCCAGATCGACATTCCCGAGGTTGAACCGGACCGAGAACGGCTGATTCTTCCCTGTCTCCGGGTCGCCAATCTCGCACGGCACGCCCGACCGGAATGCCACATCTGCATCGCCGGTGCAGTCGATCACGCGTTTTGCCAGAAGCGCACTGCGCCCGGCTTTGTTCACAACCACGATTCCGCGAACTTCCGTCTCCGCGACGATCACATCCTCGACAAATGTATAATAGAGTAGTTCCGCCCCGGCTTCCTGATTCATCTCCTCCAGGAGACTCTTCAGCGTCTCCGGATTGAACCAGCCACGGTTGCCGTCCTTCCAGACACCGGACTCACGCCGCTCGATCAGGCGGGTGTTGATCTCGAAATCGATCCCGCCGTTCAGCGGAACGCCCTCGACCTGATTCGGCATCATCGGCGTGACGAGCGCTCCCGTCTGCGATCCGCCGAGGAAGCCGAATTGCTCGACCACGAGCGTCTTCATCCCCTGTCGTGCGGCCGCGATCCCGGCAACAGCGCCGGCGGTCCCGCCGCCGACAACCAGGACATCGACGTCGCGCAGGATCGGAATGGTTTGCTCGGAGAGTGATCGGTGCGTGAGCATGGAATGGTTCAGTACCCCCGGAGCTCCGGAGATCTCCCATCCCCGGTGTGCACTGGAGTTGAAGGTATGCACCCTCAACTCCAGATGCAACACACCGGAGCGGGATGTTCTTACTTCAGCAACATCAGTTTCTTGACATTTATAAATCGCGTCCCGTCAGCCCCCGTCGCTTCGATGCGATAGAAGTACACGCCGCTCGCGAGCGCATTCGCGTTGAAGGTGACTGCATGCGTTCCGGGCATCAGCTGGTTCTCGAGAAGATCCGCCACCTGCTGGCCGAGCATGTTGTACACCTTTAGCGAGACCTTCGCGTTCATCGGAAGCGTGAACCGGATCGTCGTCGCCGGATTGAAGGGATTGGGATAGTTCTGATCGAGACTGAACTGCCTCGGCAGCGCATCCGGCGTCGGTTCGACAGCCGTGGTCGTGCCCTTCGTGTAATAGGCGGCGATCCAGAGATCGATGTCAATTTGCCAGGAATAGGTCGTGTTTGTGAAGTCATTGTACGTGCTGTCACTGAACATCTCCCAGACCCGGTTGGCGTTGTTGCCCTCCCCGTTCTTGTCGGAGTACAGCGCGATCGTATCGTTCCCCGACGTGGTGAATTCAAAACCGATGAACGCCGGACCGGTCAGGGTCACGGGGGCATTCAGGACGAACGTATTGCCGTTGACCGTGTCGATCTTGTCGGTCGTGATCATCGTGCTGGCAATGGTGGCGCCGGGAGCGCCGTTGGGCATCACCGGTTTCACGTCGAGCTTCACAGTATCCGGAGATCCGACAATCTGCTTGTATCCAAAGTAGAACGTAAATCCCGACAACTTGTCGCCGGCCGTGAAGTCAAAGCGCTGGTACTTCCCAAGATCGCCGTAACTGTTGGTGCCGACGATATAGCCGGCGCCGTAGGGATTCTTGAGAAGATTCTTCGTCGTGCCGTAGAACAGCGTGTCAAGACCACTGATCGCCACAGACGCACTGTTGGCAAACGCTGCGACGCCGTTGTTGGTCCCCATGATGAAGACCAGGAAGTTGTCGTTCGCCAGCGGCAGATAATCCACCGCCCCCGTGCCGTTCAGATTGGCCACGTTGCCGATGGACGGTGAGCGGTAGGCCTCGAACGGCTTCAGCGGATCCGTGATATCGACGAGCGTGAACCGCTCATCCGTGTACGGGGTGCCGTCGTTCGGATAGTAGCACACGAGATACTTCTTGCCCGCCAGGGTCATGTACTTGATATCCGTGACGTCGGTCCCGATCACCGCCGAGGAAACGCTATCGATCAACGCGCCCGCCGACGTGTAGTGGTAGACCTGCTTGCCGTACGACTTGATGTAGAGCTTCGTATCCGGCGCAAGCGCCACATTCGGGTTGCTGCCCATGGGGCCGTTCGCGATCGTCAGGATCAGCGGCGTGAACGTCATGCCATGGTCGGCTGTTGTAAACTTGACGACCTTGTCCTTGCCGGACGCCGCAACAAAGATCGTCAGCGTATTATCGCTCGCATTTCCGAAGACGGAGATGATGTCGCCGAGCCGGCAGCCGGAGAGACCGGCGTCCGTGTAGTTGATGACCGTGAGCGCCGTGTCTGTTTCGCTGTTCCAGCGATAGAGCTTGAACGCCGAGGTCGACGCGTCGAGCGTCATGTTTCCGGCGAAGATGATGCCGTCATCCGAGACATCGACGAAATTGAGCGGGAACGTCCCGCCGGTCACCGAGGCCTGCGGGAAGATCGTGCCGACGCTGTCGCCCTTCAGCGCATCGAAGATGACGATGCGCGGTCCGCCGGTGCGCGCGACGACGTACACGCGGTCCTTGCCGCCGACCTTGCCGTATGCCATACCGCGCTCATAGTTCCCCGTCGAAAAATAGGACGGGAAGGTTCCAGCAGCCTGGGTTTTGGCCCACACCGGATACACCGGTTGCGCCGGCGGCACGATCACGATCTTGTACGTGGCAGATGCGATATCGCTCGGAAGCATCCCGGCCGCGTAGGCGATCGCTTTTACCGTCGTCAGCGTGTCGCTGATCTGCAGCGAATCCGCGAACAATGTTCCGGTCGTGGAATCGGGATCCGCGCCGCTCAGCGTGTAGTAGATCTTCGCGTTAAGCGTGCTGACGGACAGTTTGATCCAGATCGGATTGTTGTACGTTCCCGCCAACGGCGTGAATTCCGGCGTGGCCACCTTGGACGGCGGTGTAAAGACGTACGCCCCGATCCCGTTGTTTGTGCCCAGGACATAAATTGTCTCCGTGCCGTCGCCATTCGCTTTGAGGCTTACGTCACCCGTCCCGTTGGCGTTGGAGACCGAACCCATCGGCGAGGTCGTGCCCATGGAGACGGCCGACCCCAGACCGTTTGTGATGTCCACGATGCGTGCAAACTCATTGCCGGCACCATAGGTGTAGACCGCGAGATACTTCTTCGCATTCAGCTCAAAGTACCGAAGGGCGTTGCTGCCCGTGCCGACGATCGAGCCAGAGATCGAATCCACCAACGTGCCGTTCGCAAGGTACCGTTTCACATACGTGCCATTCGAATTCACAAAGAACTCCGAGGCGTCGTTGTTCAGACACACCGCGGGCGATCCGCTCACCGGCGCACCTGTGAACGTGATCTCCGTCGGCGTGAAAGTCTTCCCGCTGTCGGCCGTCGCGAACTGTACGAGCTTTGTATTGCCGGCCGCCACCGCCCAGATCTTCACCGTGCTGTTGGCCGTCGAACCCGTCACGGTGATCTTGTCGCCGTACCGCAGCGTCGAGCCGGTATAGCTCACGACGAGCTGCGGCGTCGCGGATTCGTTCTTCCACTGATAGATCTTGAACGCGGAGGTGCTGGCGTTGGTCGTCAGGTTGCAGACATAGATCACGCCATCTGTCGAGACTTCAGCATCGTTGACCCACAGTGTACCTGACGCGATCGTCGCCAGGCCCGTTGTGTCGAGTCGGCCGACGCTGTCGCCCGTCGCCGCATTGAGGACGTACACCTGGTTGCCGGACTTGCGCCCGACCAGATACATCCGGTCAGCCGGGCCATAGTTGACGGGATTCAGCGTGTATGCGCCGATTCCGTTGTTGGTACTGAGAACATACACTGTGACGGTGTTGTCGTTGTTCATTCGGATGGCAACATCGCCGGAGCCGTTCGGGTTGGAAGTGGAGCCCAGCGACGGTGACGCACCGACCAGGACAGCGCTGCTGAGTCCGTTCGTGACATCCACCGTACGGGCATTCTCGTTCCCTGCACCGTACGCGTACACCGAGAGATACTTCTTTCCATTCACTTCAAAGTACCGGAGGGCGTTGCTGCCCGTGCCGATCAGCGACCCGGAAACAGAGTCGACCAGCGTGCCGTTCGCAAGGTAGCGCTTCACGTACGTGCCGTTGGAATTCACATAGAATTCCGAGCCATCGTTGTTCGGATAGACCGCCGGTGCACTGCTGTTCGGCGACCCGGTCAGGGTGATTTCGGCTGGGGTGAAGGTCTTGCCGCTGTCCGGCGAGGTGAATTTCACCACCTTGCTGCTACTTGCAGCGCCGGCCCAGATGGTGATAGAACCGTCCGCGGTCGAACCGGTCACCGTGAATTTGTCACCATACCGGAAGGCGGTTCCCGTGTACGTCAGTGCGAGCTGTGGGGTAGCAGACTCATTGGCCCATGAGTAGACCTTGAACGCCGAGGTGGTTGCATTGAGCGTCAGATTGCAGACGTAGATGACTCCGTCGGCGGAGACTTCCACATCATTGATGAAGAGAGTCCCCGACGCGATCGCGGCAAGTCCCGTCGTGTCGAGCCGGCCCACGCTGTCGCCCGTGGCGGCATCCAGCACGAAGATCTGATTTCCGGACTTCCGATCGGCCAGGAGAATGCGATCGTTGCCGCCAATCTTCCCGAAGGCGAATCCCCGCTCCGTGTTCGCTGTTCCCATGAACGCGGGAAGCGTTCCCGTCGCCGACGATCGCTGCCAGACGGTCGTATACGGCTGCAGGGTCCGCGTGACGGTTCCCATACCGCGCTCCGTACTGGTGGTCCCCATGAACGCAGGATAATTCGCCTGCGCGGCGCTTCGTTCCCAGACACGCGTCTGCGACCACGCCATGCTCCCGCACAGCAGGAGCATCGTGACGAGTCTCAAGATACGCATAGCCACTCCTCCATGATAATGTGACGATGGTGTGAGTTATGGATGATACTGGTGTCCGATGGTACGTGCATCAACTCTTCCGTGCGGTCAACGCACCGGGACCGCGTGCTCAGGTCCTCCAGAACAGCCGGTTCCGCGTGAAGACGCTGGTGGCGATCGCCACGAGTGCGGTGAAGAACACTCCGCGCAAGAAGCCAAGCCATGGCGACGACGAGAGAACTCCGAGAAGAACCTGGATCGACGTCAGCGAGAGAATCGGCAGGACGAGATTGCTGCCCGCGATATACGCGATCATGGGATTCTGTCCGTTCTCGACCAGCAACCGCACGGACCGCGTCTTCCGGAACCGGTCTACCAGTACCGAGAAGCCCGTGAATGCGAATCCCGCCAGGCCTGCAGTGACGAAATAGTAGCTCAGCGTCGGATGATCCTTCTTGATCCCTCCCTCGAACACTTCAAAACAGATCCCCAACAGGAGCCAGTAGCTTCCCCACTGCACCAGCGCACGATGGAGACGGGCCAGCGATGTCCCCGCCTCGGTGGTCAGCCAGAGGGCAAGCGCGCAAAGAATACCGTCCGCAATCGCGGTGGCAACCAGCGACCGCGTGAATAAACCCGCCAGATTGACACCCACCGTCAATACTGTGACCCCCAGGACCGTGACAGATCGCCATCCATCTGCCGGCCGGACAGCCGGATCGTCCGTGGAACGCGTCCACCGGTACACCAGATCACCGGCGATTGTCCCGGGGATCACGATGAACAGATACTGCAGATAGTAGAAGCTGTACATCCATGGCGCCGGCGTGAAATTCCAGATCCACTGGTTCCAGCTGCCGTCCACGCCGTGCGTCAGCCGGAATGCAAGCAGGACCCCGAGTACTCCCAGACGGGGAAGGATCCCGTCGCGTGTGACCAGCCACAGGAGCGCGCCGAACACGGACATGTTTGCAAGGACGATGATGATGATGTCGCTGCGATACACGGAGAAGCCGGTCCCATCGGGAAACCGGATGAACAGCATCAGCGCCGCCGCACCGACTAGTCCGCCTCCCCGCAGCAACAGACGCCAGATCGGCTTCCACGCCGCCGGCAGCCGGAGCAGGATCGGGAAAAGCAGCGCAAATCCCAGAAGACCGATCAGCCAATCCACCGCCGTCGGCTGCGTGGCAAACGCGAACGGCTTGATGTGCTGCAGATAGATCGCGAATCCCGTCAGCAGCAGTCCCCGCTCCAGGATCTGGAGGGCGATCCGCCACCGCGACACGCCGGCGTCGAGCTTCTTCGTCATCGCGAACGGGAAGGCCATGCCCATCGCGAAGAGGAAGAATGGAAACACCAGGTCCACCCACGTGATCCCCGGGAGGTTCGGGTTGAAGATGAAATTTGGCGGGCCGACCTGCGCGTGGTACATCCATGCCGGCAACGGATGTTCACCATGAATGTTCCCCGACAGGACCATCAGCAGGATCGCCAGGCCGCGCAATGCGTCGAGCGATTCCGATCTCGTGCCGGGGGAAGTCTTCGTCATCGTGGGTTCACCGTACCAGAAGCATCTTCTTCGCGGAGACAGCGTTCCCCGCCTTCAGTTCATACACATAGGTTCCGGACGACACGGGTGCGCCATGCGCATTCTTTCCGTCCCAGGAGATGCGGTATTCGCCGGGCCGCATCGGTTCATCCACCAGCGTCGCCACTTCGCGACCCAGCATGTCGAATACCGTGAGCGTCACATGGACAGAGGAGGTTTCCTGCTCCGCCATGCCCGGACGTGCCTCCGTTGCGGAGATCCGGAATCGGATCGTGGTCGACGGGTTGAAGGGATTCGGGTAATTGTCGAACAGCTGCATTCCCGTCGGGACGGCGGATCCCGACGCGCCGCCAGGAACACGGGTGATCACGGCTGTCGGGGAGAGCCGTCGATTCAGCATCAGCATGGCCGCATCAGCCACGAGGTATTCGCCGGACGCAAGCTGCGAATTGTCAACCGTCAGCACGGCGAAGGTGCCGGGCGAGAGGTGCACGGTCCCGATCTTCTCCCATCCCTTCCGCGTCAGATCGGTCTGGTCAACAACGACCACGGAGGAGTCCCCATCGCCGCGGAGGGTATACACTGCGTGCCGGGTCCAGATGGTGTTGGGGGTCATGTAAGCGTACACATCATAGAATCCGGACGCACTGATCGTGAAGTCATAGCGGATGCTGGCGGCATTGACCGTGTCGCTCGTCCGGTCGATCATCCCCTGGTAGCCCTTCATGGCGTAGCTCGTCCAGACTCCCGACACTTCGGCCGCGGCGTCGGTCTCGTTCACGATCTGTGCCGGTGCGATCCACCGGATGCCGTTCCGGTACGGCAACAGAGCCGGGGACTGGTAGAAGTTCCGCTTGAGATAGCTCCCGATTGCATCGCCGTTCGCCCGGAGTCCTTCATAGAAGAAGAAGCACTCCCCGTTCGCTCCTTTCGTCCGCGAGGCTGAGATCATCTGACCGAGGAACATCGTGTCCACCACATATGTCCCGACACGTGCCAGAATGCCGGCCGTGAAGGCCAGCGGATCGTACTGGCCCACGTCGGTCCATGTCGTATTCAGGGCGTACGTGTAATCGCTGAGGTTGTACTGGTAGAGCTGGGGAATGATGTTATCGACGAGCTTCTGTTGAGCCCACGTTTTCGAATCCTGCAGCAGTTCGCGATATCCCCAATAGTATGGGGCCGGAGAGACCGACAGGATCAGGTTCGTGTCGCGCGCGGCGACCGAGTCGCGGAGACGGCTCAGGAATTGCGTCAGCTTGTCCGCCCGCCATCGCATCCACGCAGTGTCGTACATGTCGGTCGGCGGGGCCTGGCCCGCATGCTCTGCCTTGTAGATCTGGACGGTGACCGAGTCATATCCGCCCTGTACCGGCATCGCCGGCAAACGGTCATCTCCCTGCACGCCGTCCACGTTGTAGCGGTCGAGCACTTCGGTCATCAATGACAGGATGAAGTTCTGCGCATCCGGATTGATCGCGGACATCCAGTCGAAACCGTTGTCCACGACGAGATTGCCGTTCACATCATCAAGAGCCCAGGACGGATACTCTGCAATGATGTGTCCGCCGTTCAGACTGTATGAGGTCGAGAATCCGAACTCGAACCACGGGATGACCTCGATGCCGTTCCGGTGCGCTTCGATCACCAGGCGGTCCAGGAAGTCACGGCCGACGAACGGCGAATTCGGCAATACCGGCGCGCCGAAAAGATTCGTCATGATCGGGCTGGGATAGAGCGTGTACCCTTTGTTGTAGACGACCGGGAAGACCACGTTGACGCCGATGGAGGCGAGATAGTCCATCGCATCGGCGATGTTCTGATCGGTGAAGAGGACGTTGCTGTCGACATTCGTCAGCCACACCGCCCGAAGCTCGGACGGTTGCTGCGCCCGGGCGGGAACCGCAAGAGCAATTGCCAGCACGGCCGGCACGAATCGTTTCAGCGTCACTGTCTCTCCTCGATGGCCGGGAATTCCGCCCGGTCGTGATACCATTCGCGAAATACATCTGCGTGTGCGCGCAGTCCTTCGTAGAAGAACATCACTTCCCCCTGGATCCCGTGCGACCGGTTCTCCTGCAACATGCCGGTCAGGAATTCCCTGGACGGCGTGTACGAACCGAGCTTCAGAAGGACTCCGGGGAGGCACTTCGCCAGTTCTTCCTTCGTCAGCTGTCCGTCGACCATTTCCCGCAGTGTGGCCGCGTATTCTGTCAGCGAGTACCGGTAGACCTGCGGATGCACCATGTCGACCCAGCCGCGCTTGACCCAGGTCGGCCAGTCCTGCAGGTATTCCTCCTTGCTCCACGGATACACGCTCGGCGACATGGAGATGATCAGCCTCGGGTTGAACGCTTTCACCGTGTCGTGGATCCTCTTCATGAAGGCATTGAGCAGGTCCGCGCGCCACTGCACCCAGTCAGGATCCTTTGCGTCGGTCGGCGGATTCGCACCGCAATGCTCAGCGCGGTAGAGACTCACGGTGTACGCATCGTATCCACTTTCGGACGGCATAGCGGGCAACCGGTCATCCCCCTGGATGCCGTCAACGTCGTAGTGCGTCACGACCTCCATGATCAGCGAGAGCATGAAGTCCTGCACATCCGGTAGGAATCCATTCATCCATTCAAATCCATTCTTCGTCACCAGGTCGCCGTGGATATCACGCGACGCCCACGCCGGCCTCGCCCGCAGGATCGGTCCGCCCTGCTGCTGGTAGGAGGCTGAGAAGCCGAACTCGAACCACGCGATGACCTGAATCTGCTTCCGGTGCGCCGCGCTGATCAGCTCGCGCAGCGGATCGCGTCCGGTGAACTGAGTGTCGATCGCGACTCCCGTCAGCCGCTCCATGATCGCACTCGGATACGTCGTCATGGATTTGTTCCAGGTGACGACGAAGATCGTGTTGAATCCCAGCGAGTCGCACAAATCCACGGCCTGCTCGATCCCGGCACGCGAGTTCAGCACACGGCTGTCGACGTTGGTGAGCCACACACCGCGGACGGCCCGAGGCTGTCCGGCGAACGCGATGGAGGCACACACGCCGACGGCAATGAGGATAATCAACGCACGCAAACGGATCACCATCGCTCCTTCCGTTTCAGGATCACAATTCCACCTTGAGGCCGCCGCGAACGGTGACCATCTGGATGCCGGAGACGTTTTCCATATCGAATTCGAGGGCCGGCCAAAGCTCACCGATGATCAGCCGATAATCCGCTCCCAGCGTCACGGAGACCGGGCCGGTGATCGCGATGCCGAGATCGACGCCAAGATTGATGCTGCCGCTCCAGTCCGTTTGCTGGTTGTCCGGCACCGCAAGCGTCGCCGCATTAGTCCGGAGTCCCGTCACGGTACTGATGACGAACAGCGAGTCGTTGTAGGCGTCGCGGGAAAATTCCCAGTGGTAAAATCCGAATCCGAGATGGCTGTTCACTTCCAGGCGCGTCCAGCGGGCCACATTCGTGATTGCCTCCGCGGTGAAGCCGGAGGCCCGAAACCGCATCGTCAGCCCCGGGAGCGGCACCCGGTATTCCTGCGTCCCGCCGCCTTCCTGTAACTTGACCGTTTTGAACAAACGGTCTGTGTTCAGCGTCCGCAGTTCGAAGTACTCAAACTTGCCAACCCAGGCCCAGTCCGGGCTCGTGCGCTGTCCTGCGTAGATCATGACTCCCGCCGCCGGCTTGAACCGAACGCTCAGGGAACCCACAGGCATCTCCGCCACACCGGCGATTCCCGCGACGAACGCGCCGGATTGCGCGCGAAGGGACGGCACTGCCGCCAGCACAGCCAGGATGAAGAACAGATACTTCTTCACGATCATCGTCCTAGTAGTGGAAAATCAGACCGAGATTCAGAGCGACGGAACTGATCAGCGGAAATTCACCGTCCCCGCTCAGGACCGACACATACTCCCGGTACGTTGCTCCGGCGACGAGGCTCACACCCGTCGCCACATGGTACTCGGCCGATCCCCCGACGTCGATGAACGCCGACCTCCCATTCTTATCCGGTGCGAAGTTCCGGAGATTGTAGGTGAGCGTGTAGTCCGCCTGCGGGAACGCCTTCGTCCACGTTTCATCCGCGTAGAGCGTTCGGGTGAAGAACGCGACGCCGCCCCCGACTGCCGGGATCAGACGTACCGCATCGTTCACGGCAAACTCGTACTCGAGACAGAGAGACACGGGAAGCAAATCCATACCCTGAACGGAATTAATTACCGACTTCAGATTGGGATCAGCCTTCATATCCGCCTGGATTTTGGGATAGTAGCGTTCATTCCAGAACCTCCAGTTCCAGCGATTCAGCTGATCGGGTTGATCAAGCGCAAAAAAAGCGTAGCCCCCTTTGACCCCGAGGAGCACATCGCCGAACAGATGGAAGCGTACTTCCGCCCCGCCCCCGATCGCACGGATGTTCCGTGCGCTCATTCTCGAGGAGAGACCGACCGTTCCATCGCCGGTCGTACTGATGGAACGCACTTGCGCTCCAGCGACAGAGATGAACAGCAGCAGGCAGCACACCAGCATTCGCGCCATGATTCCTGTTCCTTGCGTGGACGGCGCCGACAGGCGATTTGCGGGCATTTCTTTCATCATATGCCACACTGGACGGTCAAACGCGAGATTGTGCCGAGACGCCCGTAATCGGAAACTGCGATATCGAGACTCACCGGGACGGTCAGCCCGGGATTGATGCCAAGGCCGAGACTGTACGATTCCTCATCCGCAAAGAACTTGTACCCGCCGCGCAGGATGAGCACATTCCGCCACCCCACCTCGCCACCCACGTTGATCTTTTCGGAAGCGTCGTTGGGGTGCAGTGCTTCTGCCATAAGCGTGATGGTGGTCTCCGCATCCTTCCCGCCGAGGACATCCATCGCCGCCCCCATCTTCAGTACCGACGGCATCTTGAACTGATCGTTGATGAACGTGGCGTTCACACCGAAGTTCTGAATGCTCGCAGCAATGCGAAGCGTCCCGAGCCCCGTGTAGTAGAGTACGCCGCCGTCGAACAGAACGTTGCTGGCGGAGTAGATATCGATCGTTTCCTTCACATATTTCACCGTCGTGCCGAACGCGAACCTGTCAGTCAACATGCGCGAGTATGTCAGTCCGACGGCCAGAGATCGCGCGTTGAACGAGCCGATGATGTCGTACACCTTCTGCCCGTCGCCGATCACCGTCCGCGGCATCGTCCCGTAGTCGAACAGGATCGCTCCAAGGGCAATCACTCCCTCCCCCGGGTTGAATGCGTAGGAGAATCCGTAGTTCTTGATGTCGGCAAACCACGGAGCGTACGAAGCCGAGATCGAGTGCGTCATCGTGGTGAATCCCAGTCCCGCCGGATTGTCGAACACCGACGCCGAACCCTGGTCGGAGAGCGCCAGCGAGGATTCGCCAAGAGCAGCCACCCGCGCACTCACGGGGACCTCCAGGAATGTGAATCCCGCCGTGGCATTGCTTTTGAACATCTGCGCACCCAGCATCGCCGGCAGGAGGGTCAGCAGAACAGGCAGCAGGCCGAAACACCATCTCCGGGGCTGACGCGGCCGGGGCGCATTCATCGTCGAGGATCTCGCGACACGCATCTCAGGAATGCTCCGTCATCGCACAATGGCAAGTTTTCCGATCTTGCTGCCGACCGGCGATTCAACGTGATAGATGTAGATTCCGCTCTTGACGAACTGGCCATAGTCGGTGACCTGATCCCACGAGGCGATCGCTCCCGCCCCGTCCGCCACGCGGATCGTTTTCACCAGATCGCCCCGCACCGTGTAGATCCGGATCGTGCAGGGATTCGGGATGTTGACGAACTCGATCTGATCCCCGGCTCCGGGCTGGGAGAATCCTGCGCCAATCACAAACGGATTGGGCACAGCAAGGACGTTGTCTACTGTCTGCGACGGCGCGAGCGTCGCCACGAACGGCATCGACGTCCGGTTCGCGAAGATCGACGACTCCATCGGCGGGACATTCGTGACCGTCTGAACGCCCGTCCAGCTTGCCCGTCCCGAATTGAAGGCCGTCACCGCATAGTAATATCCTTTGCCGATGTCGACCGTGGAATCGATGTAGGTGTAGAGCGATCCGGACAGGTGCGCCGGACTCCCCTTCCACACGGTATCAAGCGCGCTCCACGGGCCGATCGGGAGATAGCCGGACCGGTACACGATGTAGCCGGCCAGGGAATTCCCTCCGTCATAGGCGTCCGGGATGCGCTCCGCGTCGGTCGTCCAGCTCAGGACGTTCGCGACCGTGCGGCCGGTCCGATTGTAGTCCACCGTGAATGCCGGGGCGGCCGGTGGATTCGGGTGCGAGTAGTTGTTGTCGAACGTGAACTGCGCCCGGGCCGCCGTCGCGTTGAACGCCTTCCGGCCATCCTGATAGATCTGCGTCGCCGTATTGTGCGCCGGATCGATGGCACGCGCATAATCCACGCCGTCGACCATCTCCGCAAGCACGATGCGGATCGAATCGCCGGGAAGGATCGTCCAGGGGCCGATCGACATCAACGACCACATGCGCGATTTCCGCATGAAGACGGTATCGAACGGACTACTCACGAAGTTGAACGCGAGACGGATGTCGCGCAGGACGCCGTACATCGGTTCCGGCAAGGCCGGAATATTCGTGAATGGACCCCGGTCCTGCGTGCTGCTGCCCGCAGACCATCCATATTGATTGATTGTGCTTGTGCGCCCCGCATTGTCCCGGGAGGAATACAGCAGCGAGAATCCTGCGATCCCGGGCGCGAGGTATTCTCCCGTCGGCGTGCCATTCACTACCGGTCCCATCGACGCCGCGTAGCCCATATCCTCGCTGATGCCGATCGTGCTCGGATCGTCGACCGCCCGGCCGAGGATGAGCCGGCGTGCGGCATCATAGATGAACGCCGTGTTTCGGGCGCCGGGTGACAGCGAGGGGAACAGCACGGTCCACTCACGGGAATTGCAGTGAATGCCGTACGAGATCATAGCGGAGAAATCATAGAGCGTGTCCGCCACAAATCGACCGGGAGGCGCAGAGGCACGGATCTCGGGCGAGATGTTCCGGATGACATACTCCACGATGATGTAGTTCTCATCGGTCTTCGAGCCGCTCCACTGATGCACCGTGCGCGTCACCCGGATCGGAAGCATCCGCTTGTACATCTCTTCATTGTTGTCGGTGTAGTTCTTGTTGTATTCCCAGACGGTCCGAAACGCCTGCTCGCCGGCATGGTCATCGGCCTGCACCCAGAAGTTGCCGCCGTTCGGGTACAGTTCCTTGTTCGTGGTCACCACGTATTTCGCGTTCGCGCCGTCCGAGATCGATCCGGCGTACATCGCCCAGTCATCGACCGTGATGACGCTGTCGGGACTCCACTTCGCGCCGACGTACAGACCGCCCGAGACGAGATAGGACGCCGATCCGCCGATGTTCTCGCTGATGAGCGTCGGGTCGAATCCCGGCCAGTCCAGACCAACCCCTTTCGTCGACCAGTCACTGAACGGCGGTCCGGACTTGCCGTAGCTGAAGGTCTCCCACAGTTTTCCCCGGTTCAGGATCATCAGGGAGGATGCCTCGACCTGGCCGAAGGCCTCCATGATCCCTCCGAAGAGGAGCAACGCAAGCAGAGACACCCGAGTGCTCATCGATATCCTCGCAAAACGTCTGTGGGTCGCGTCAAGGGCATCCGTCCCGCTCAGTTGAATCCGAGGCCGAGCGTAAAGAAGATCTGGCGCGGGATGTTCCGGTATGCCGCATAGGATGCCACGACGTAATCCCGGCGCAACGGATTGTCCGCCGGATCGGCAATGGTCACGCCTTTCTGGACCCACGCCTGAAGATCTTCCGCGTTGGCCGGCGGGGTCAGCCACTTGTTGTCGAACAGATTCATGATCCGCACGCCGAAAATAAGCCGTTCCGAGCCGATCTCAATCGTACGTGTAAAGTTGAGGTCCACGCTTGATTCCAGCGGATACCGCCGATTGTACACGGCATCCCGCAGCGAGAAGTCGGTGATGTAGGTATAGGGCGTTCCGGACTGAGCGGAATACGTCATGCTCAGGATCGAGTTCTCCAGCAGCCGGATGTGGGCGATGGATGGCCCCTCATTCGCCCCCCACGCGTACTGCACCAACGCACGAAAGTTGTGCGTCCGGTCCCACGGCGCGAGGAACTCGCCGGTGTAATTGCGGGTCGAGTAGTTCCGGGAGTTGTCCGGATAGACCGTATTCGAGCCGTAGTTGCCGGCGGTCGTCTGCGACAGGCTGTAGCTCAGGCGGTACGACCAATGCTCCGTGTGGACAGTCTCAAACGTCGCCTCGAATCCGATGGTCGATCCGAATGCGTTGTTCGCGTAGCTCGAGTAGAAATAGAGAGGGACGTTATTGCCGGAGAATCCGGCGAAATGGTTGATGGAGCCCGTGTACGACGCGACGCTCTGCGAGCCGATCTGCGTGGTCCGATCATTGTAATAGAGGACGAAATCGGATCGATACGCGTCACCGATCGCCTGCTGCAGTCCGAATTCGTAGTTGATCGTCTTCTTCGGGTCGAGGTCGGGGTTGCCGATACCGTTCCAGCCCTTCCAGGTCATGTTGGAAAATGCCTGCGCGAAGGTCGGCATCGACGCGAAGTGGCCGTACTGAATGCGCAGCGCCGTACTGGTTCCGACAGGAAACGAGATCCCGAGGCGCGGCTGCACCATGTACTTCGTCTGCGACCAGACCGTGTTCGGATTTCCCGGATTAGAGGGACCGTCGGTGCCGGGGTAGAGATAGCTGAACGGGTCGGCGGGAACGCGCGCCTGGAAATTGTACGCCTCGACGCGCAATCCCACATTCGCGATGAGCCCGGAGTATTCCATCTTGTCCTGCACGTACGCCGACACGTCGATCGGGTAGCCGCGGTAGTACTCCGCGAATCCGTTCCGGGCGGCGTACGAATTGGCCTGATAGCTCCCGTACACGCCGTTGTCGAGCATGTCGTAGTAGTGCACGCCGAGGCCGGCCTTGATGAAATTCGATTCGGTGATCTGGTTGGCGTAGTCCGCGCGCAGGCTGTACGTCTCCGTGCGGCTGTCCTGGTACCAGTTCGTGCTCACCCGCTCGAGCGACGTGAAGTAATTATCGTCCCACCACGTACCGGCGCGCAGCACCGACCCCGACGGATCGTAGAGGCTGTCGAGGCGATCCACCATCTGGCTGTAGCCCGGCAGATACCGGTACGGCAGCTCGTAGCGTTCGCTCTGGTGCGCCAGCGTGACGTCGAGATACGAACTGACGTTGAATGAGTGCACCCAGTTGACCGATTGCGTGATCGTCCGCTCGGTCCGCACGGGATCGAAATTGATATCGTACTTCCGCGACTGATTCGGCGGCGAACCGCTCAATCCCGAATAGCGGATGTCGTCCGAGCCGTCCCACAGCCCGCCGACGTATTCCTGGTAATTCCCCATGAAGCGGAGCTTGTTGTTCGGGATGGGATTGTACGTGACGCTCACCAGGTAATTCTGCGAGATCTGCGTTCGCTCGGGAGACGGAAGCCGGGTCGGATTGCTCTTGTACTCTCCGGAGAGATAGAATTTGAGGACGTTGGGATCGGGGCCCAGCGGGCCGCCAAAGCCGAACAGGTACCGCTGATACGCATAGGTCCGGTAATCGTAGACGCCGAGCACATTGTTGTCGCCCGGCTCGTGGTTCTTCACCCACACGTCGTGCGCCCAGGCGATCTCCCGGTCGACGATCTGATTGTACTTCACGCTGTCCGTCGCTTTCACGCCGGCGTACCGGACGGGCAAGCCCAGCTCATTGGCGATGTTGTCCCGGTTCGCCATCCACTTGTCGAGCGTTCCCCACTTCTGCCATTCATAATTCGAATGGTCATAGAGGTACGCGCCCCAGTGGTACTGCCCCGGCGGACGGTACTCGACGCGGAATTCTCCGCTGAGCTTCGGCGTCCCTTCCTTCAGCGCCACCTTCACGACGCCGGCCTGGGCGTTACCGTACTCCGCCGAGAATCCGCCGGTGATCAGCTCCATCTGCTGCACGCCGAGCGGATTCACATCGAACTTCCACGAATTGTTCGCCTTGTCCGCGCCGAATTCTCCCGGCGCGCTGGTGTTTGACGTCAGCTGCTGCACGCCGTTGATCTGAAAGTTCAGCTCGTACGCCCCGGATCCGCGGACGGAGTACTCGCCCGACGCGCTCTTCTGGAAGCCGGCGTAGAGATCCATGGCGCCGCGCAATCCCTCGATCGGCGCCGCGGCGATCTGCGCGTCATCCAGTGTCGTCGACGTGGAGGTCCGATCCTTGACGACGGGCGGCTTGGCGGCTACGACCACGACCTGGTCCATCTGGATGGAGGATTCGCGGAGCTGGAAGTCCGCCGTCGTGGTCCGGTCGATGTAGATTTCCACATTCTCCTGCACGACCGCGGTGTACCCGAGAAATGTCGCGCGCACCGAGTACCGGCCCGGCGGAACGTTCAGGACCGTATACCGGCCGTTGATGTCGGTCGCCGCCCCCATGTTCGTCCCGACGATGACGACGTTGACGCCGGCGAGCGGTTCCCGGTTCGAGGCGTCACTCACGATGCCGACGAGCTTGCCCGACTGTCCGAGCGCGATGCCGGTCAGTATCGGAAGGGCGAGCAGGGCCGCAACCAGACTGCGAAGCATGGTGTGCATAGGGATTCTGTATCGGTCAACGGACGTCACGAGCGGCGATCCTGTGCGGTACCGCCGGCGTCGTGCGTGCACGGCCGGCGGCACCGGGCAGAGGAGTTATTTCATCAGCACCATCTTCCGCGTGATACGCGCGGACGGTGTCATCAGCGTGTAGAAGTACACCCCGCTCGGGTACTGGTCGCCGCGGAACACTTCCGCATGCGGCCCGGCCGGGAGTGTCCCATCGACCAGGGTCGTCACCTCCCGTCCAAGAAGATCCGTCACCACCAGGCGCACGGGGACCGCGGAGGAGAGCGTGAACGAAATGATGGTCGAGGGATTGAACGGATTGGGATAATTCTGGCGAAGCGAGAAATCGAGCGGCCGGTGAACATCGGGTCCGACGCTCGTCGTCCCGTTCGTGAATTTCCAGGCGCAGCGGGCATAGCGGTCGATCACGTAGATCGTGCCGCCGTCCTTCGTCACCGCGACGTCACTCGGTGCAAGCATCGGCGCCCCGTTCGGCGAGGGAACATCCGTGCTGTTCTGGCTCGGCAGGTCGTACGTCGCGAGCGCGTTGATGCCGTCCACGGTGAATCCTTTTACCCATCGCCGCGTGGAGTCAACCCCGGCGACCCAGAGCGTTCCCGACGTATCGACGGTGATGCCGTACGGGAAGTACTCGATGAATGCCAGGAAGCCGTCGAAATCGGTGATTCGGGAGGGCGTGTACTGGATCGGCTGCACCTGCGTCCCGCCGGTCCAGACGGCGATGCCGCCCGTAATCTGCGTCCCGGAGATTGAGTTGCGGGAAGTGTAGAACGGCGTGGACTTGGCATAGTAGTCCCCGTTCGGGACCAGCGCGACGTCGCGGATCAGGTCCAGACCGCTGGTCTGCGGTCCGCCCGGCTCCGTCGCATTGCTGAAGATTGTATTGTTCGTCGTGTCGGGCAGATTCCATGATCCACGGGCGGATTTCTTGAAGGTGTATCCCCAATTATACCAGCGCACGGACGTGCCAAAATCGATCCCTGCGATCAGCATCGAATCGCACGACATGTCGGCGCCGTTGATGAAGGATCCGTACCCGGAGCCGGCGATATTGAAGCCGAACCGCTCCACCTGGTTCGTGTCGGCATTGGTGTAGTAGTACGCCGCGGCCAGCGTGTTCGGCTTCGTCTTCGGATACGGTTGCGAGGCCGTGATGATCACGTCATTCTTCAGCGTCGTGATCCCGCGCAACGCGCCGATGTTGCCGCTGGTCGTGTCGGAATCCCCGTTCAGGTCGTAGTCGATGAACTTCGAGAAGACGGTGTCGCCCGGATTGGCATAGTAGATGGCGTTGTGGGCTTTCGGATCGTCGACTTTCGCCGAGATTACGTAGAGCCGGCCATTCTGATCCAGCGTACAGAGGTAGGGACGGGCAGCGATGCTGTCCGCCACGGGAAAGACGATCCGTCCGACGTACGACCACGGATTCGTCTGGGCGAATCCCGCCGACAGACCGAGGATAAGTGCAACAACGGTCAGCGCTGTGCTGTATCGTGCGTTCTTCATGGCACACTCATTCTAGTGGGTTGATGGATACTGGTCGTCGATCGACGGGCAGCGGCGAACCCTCGGCACTCCGCACTCGCTCGCGCGCCCGTTCTACCGGGGAGCGGGCTCCGCCGACTCGCGGGTCGGGCGGAACAGATCAAACAGGACGTGTCCTACACTGCCGAGCAACACACCGTCTTCTTTCAACGCTGAGGCGGCGATCCTCACCGCGTTGGCCGGCACCGGCAGGATATCGCTCTTCACCTTCAGCTGAACCACATTCACGAGTTGTTCCGAACGCCAGAACAGGTCCCCGCCAAGGATGACGATTTCCGGATTCAGCATGTTCACGAGTGCGATGCTGAGCGAACCAATCACATCGCCAATCTCGCCAAGCAGTTGCTCCGCCCGCTTCTCTTTGCGCGCCAACCGTGCCATCAGATCGTCCGTGGATGACGTGGCGGCCCGCGCTCCGCCGAGCGCACGCAGAATGTTTGACTCGGAAAGCAGTTCGCCGATATCATGCTGGCCGTTGTAGAGCAGCGGCGTGCCCGACCGTCCGAGGGATGGCACCACGCCGTTATAGCCGATCTCTCCGGCGCTGGACGTGAAGCCGTGATGCAGGCGGCCGCCGATGACGAGACCGGCGCCGATGCCGTCGCCCAGCCAGAGATACACAGCATCCCGCACATGACGGCCGGAGCCGAAGATCAGCTCTCCAAGGGTACGTGCCTTGACATCATTCTCGATAAAGATGGGGAGGTCAAATTCTTTTCTCAGTTCCGCCGCGATGTCGAACCCCGCCCAGCCCTGGAGCGTATCGGCGACCCTGATCACGCCCGTGTCGCGGTCGATCACGCCGGGAAGTCCGATGCCGATACCCACGGCCTTCTGATGAATGTCTTTGGATTGCGCTTCGAGGTCGTGCAGTGCGGTGATCAGATTCTTCAGGACGCGCTTGGGGGGAGTACCGGCGGGATACGCGAAGGAGGAACGTCGCAGGATGGTTGCATCGAGATTCGTGACCGCCACGTCGGTTCGTGTGCGCTCAATATCGATGCCGAACACGCACGCCGCGCCGGGATTGAATTCGAGAAGTTCGCGTTTGCGGCCACCGCGGCTTCCTGCCGGTCCCTGGCCCACCG
The DNA here is from genome assembly GCA_021813905.1 of Bacteroidota bacterium. GTDB lineage: Bacteria > Bacteroidota > Ignavibacteria > UBA10030 > UBA10030 > JAKAJH01. The sequence goes on from JAKAJH010000008.1 coordinate 56,114, forward strand.
GAACGAGGAATCCCGAATCCACGAGGCGTCCAGCGATTTCGGAGACGGTCGCTTTGGAAAGTCGGGTGCGATTTGCAATCTCGATGCGGGAAATCCGTCGCGCTTCGCGCACCATGCGCAGCACGCGATTGGTGTTCGGTTCCGCCGCATACTCGCTCGTTCGTCGGAGCTCGCGCAGCATCGGGTGTGAGTCCCTGGATTCGGACCGCCGGTGAAGGTTGGTTTGTTCGGTTAACGAACTAACCGAATCTACCTCTTTGCAACTCCTTTGTCAAGTACAAAATGGCCAAAACACAACAGAATAGACATTACCGGTTACGTCAAAAACGCCCGCAAACGCCCCCCGCTTTCTCCCCCTCGCCGCGCAGGCAGCGCACCCCCGAAGACGCTTCGGAGACCAGGCCGATCATCCGGCGCCGAACTCTCCGCCTCCGGTCCGCAGCGTCTCTCAGGATAAAACGCCCGACGAACGACACGTTCACTACGAAGAGTTGTCCCTCTGCCAATCACTCCGACTCATCCGCACGTTACCGCCGCATCGCCTTCCGGCTCCCAACCGGCGACGTCCCTGCGCCTCACTGATCGCACGCCGGATGTATTCCCTTCGCATTCTTTGCCGCTGCTCGCCTCAGATTGCGCCTCCGCTCTCTTCTTTCTACCTTGCTCCCCATTGGAATCCACCCGCGATGAAGAAGATCCTCCTGCTCATTCTGCTGACGTCTTCCGGCGTGTACGCTCAGACCGCGTACCATGCCGTCCTCTTTGACGGCAGTGCGGCCACTCCCTGGGTCAGGTTGATGGCCATGACATTGGCCGGCATCGTCAATCGTGATTCCGCGCGTCTCTATCTGCAGAATGTGTACGAGCCCTGGAGCGACAACCAGACCGACGAGCGCTGGGCCACCATCTACCGTACACGCGGCAATGTCACATTCGACGTAGTCACCTCCGACACGGTGCTCGTCAACCGCTTTCGCTCGTTCATCCGCGGCGGCATTCGCTACGATTACTCCCGATACTTCGGCAACTTTCCGGGACAGACGTTCATGTGGCAGGGAGAATATGCCGCACTCATCGGCGGACTGACCGATCGCCTGCCATTGACCATGAACCAGTGGGTGCGCTATCGACTGCCGATTGACGATTCTGTGCTGGTCACCGACGCATTCGACGGAGACTCCGCCGCCTGGGTGCCGGGCAAGCTTGACACCGCGTCGCTCGCGTGGAACAATCCATCGCTCCTCACCGAAGAGAGCCGCTACCTCACGCTCCTCGACTGGGGCATCCGCACGCTCCTCCCGCGCTGTAATCCCCGCGAGGGGTACATCCGTGAGATCACGGATTTCACCGTCCAGCGTCGGATGTTCCAGCTCAACCTTGCCGGCACCAGCGACCTGAAGATCGATTCCATTCCGGCAGCCCGCTTCGATCTCATCGAGCGCATGGTGACCTTCCTTCACGCGCAGAATCCCTCCTCGATCGTTCATCTCTACGGATGGGTCCAGCCGGAAGCGCTCGTCCAGTGGCTGGCCTATTTCGGCGCAAGCTTCCATGAAACGCTGCTGGCGAATCTTTCCTGGCATGATACCTTTCCCGCGGCGGTGCGATCGTTCGCTCCACCATCGCAGGTCTGTCCGGACACGGTGCAGGTGCGCGACAAGTATTACCTTCTCTTCCTCAGCTCGGAGGGCGACGCCTCCAACTGGGTCTTCTCGCTCCAGTCAGGCGCGTGGCTTTCTCCGAAACGCGGGACGGTACCCATGGGCTGGGGCTGGAATCTCCATCTGCTCAGCCTCTGTCCGTTCGTCGCCGGCTATTACTACGACACGGCCACACCGAACGACGGCTTCGTCAGCGTCCTCACGCCGCTGGGCTACTCCTATCCGGACTATTGGCAAGACGACGTCTTCCAGTCGGCCGTCGACTCATCCCGGGACCTGATGCAGCGTTTCGGCGTTTCCGTGATCTACGGGTACAAGCATTACGAAGGAAGCGGCGCGAAGACCTACCGCGGAAAGCTCATCACCGACGATTTTCAGATCGACCGGTACGCCCTCTTCCAGAATGCCATCGGGGCGTCCGCCACTCTGTTCTTCAATTCAAGTCCCGCGTCGCACGTCCCGACCGTGTATCAGCAGGCGCTTCTGTTCAACCACAAGACGGATGGCACATTCTACGCCGATGTCCATGACCTTTCGGCAACCGCCACCCGCCTGGTACAGTTGATCCAGACACTCCCCCGGCCCGGATTCCTGCTTGCCGGCTATCAGCGGTTCCGGAGCGATAACATCGCGCCCGGATCGATGGGCACGGAGGACCTGACCGTGAGCCGGCTGGACAGCCTGGTGCGTCTGATCAAGTCCGACCCGACGGTCGGGGCCGACGTCGAGGTGGTGACGTCGGAGTACTTCGCCGCGCTGATGCGAACTTCTCTGGGAATGACCCCTGTGCACCCGGATGCCGTTCCGCCGTCGCGCTTTGTGCTTCGTCCGAATTACCCGAATCCGTTCAATCCCTCCACGCTCATTTCCGTGGAGGTGCCCGTCGGAGGGCTCGTGTCCGTCACCATTCACGATCTCCTCGGGCGCACGGTCGCTGTGCTGCAGAACGGCCCGCTCCAGCCTGGAGTCCACCGATTCCGGTGGGATGCTTCCGGCGCATCCAGCGGCGTGTACTTCTGCCGCGCAACCGCCGGCGGGACGACCACCACCCGACGCATGATGCTCATCCGGTAATCCATGACCCGACACTCCCGCTTCCGAATACCGCATACCGCGAGGTACATTCTCCCGATGATCCTCGTGCTCGGCATCGGGTTCTCCACCCTGCGCGGGCAGACGCACGAGCCGCGAACGATCTGCGTCGCGATCCGGGTCGACGACATCTTCATGCGATCCAGTCCGCTGCAGCCCCAGGAGATCGACGGATTCATCCGCGTCTGCGAACGGCACGGGGCGCACGTGATCCTGGCGGTGATACCGCACCGATTGCTGGAACCGCAAAACGCTGACGGTGCCATGGCAGGAACGCTTCGCCGGCTCGTCCAGCGGGGACACATGGTGGCGCTGCATGGATACGCACATCAATGCTCCCGGTGCGGGAGTACGGACCACGAATTTGACTGCCCGGTCCATGGCCCGGCTCCCACCAACACGGAAATGCGGGAGCTGTCGGACGGGAAGAGACTGCTCGAAGAGATCACGGGGGCTCCGGTCACCACCTATATCAGCCCGGGATCGGATGACCAGCTGAGCCCGCAGACTGCCTCGATCCTCACGACGCTCGGCATCCGCTGGGTCACGGACACGACCGTCCTTGTGCCCACCGCCCGACGCCCACTGAACCGTGTGCCCGACCTCCCGGAATACACGTGGGACCTGTCCGACTCCACCTTCGAAGCTTCTCTGCAACGGGCGTTGACGGATTTCGCAACGGCGACCGCGCGGAGCAATTTCTTCGGCATCGCGCTGCACGATCACTTCACGCGCCAGGCATTCCGTCACGGGATCGTCCTTCGATGGACGGACCAGTTCCTCACCGCCATCCAACGCATTCCCGGCATCCGGATCCGGTTCGTCACGAACGACGAAATGGATCCCGCGTGGTTCTCTGCCGCACCGGAGCAGCCACGATGAGGCACGACCGATACCTCCCGTCCGTACGTCGGCTGCTGCACCTCGCTCCGTTGCTCGTCAGCCTGCTCCTCGGCTGCGGCCGGCAGGACAACAGCGTAGTCATTGAATTCTGGACTCTCCAGCTCTCTCCGACATTCAACGATTACTTCCACCGGCTTGTGGCCTCATATGAACGTCAGCATCCCGGGGTGCGGATCCGCTGGGTGGACATTCCCTACGACGCCGCCGTGCAGAAGCTGCTGTCCTCCGCCGTGGCGGGCAACGCCCCTGACGTGGTCAATCTCTCCGCCGACTTCCTGGCGAAGTTCAACGGCATGCACGCGTGCATTGACCTGACTCCGGCGGTCGCCCGATGCGGATACACGTTCCTTCCCAACGCGCTCGACATCTGCACCTGCAACGGGACGCTGGCTGGAATCCCGTGGTACCTCAACACCTATGTTCTGATCTTCAACACCCGGCTGATCCGTGCCGCCGGTTTCACGGAGCGCACGTTGCCCCGCACGTATGCTGAGCTCATTCCGTTCGTCCGACAGTACAAGGATCGGACCGGGAAGTATGCCTTGTTCTGGAACATCGGGAAGGACAGCTATCTGCCGATGATGCTCGGCTCCGAGGGGATCCCGATGACCGACAGCGCGCTGACGCACGCGACGTTCAATACGGAGCGCGGTGTAGCGCTGGTCGACCAGTGGGTCCAGTCGTACCGCGAAGGGTATCTGCCGCGTGAATCGGTCATCAAGCCGGGCTCGGCGGTCGTGGAGGCATACCAGTCCGGGCAGGTGGCGATGCTGATGACCGGACCGGTGTTTCTGAAACGGATCCGTACCAATGCGCCGGCGATCTATGCGGAAACCGACGTCGCGCCTGCCATCGTCGGAGCGACCGGCATGCATGAGCTGGCCGCGATGTCGATCTCTGTTCTTTCCACGAGTGCGCACCCCAAGGAAGCGGCCGACTTCGCGCTGTACGTGACGAATCCGGAGAACCAGCTGGCCTTCAGCCGCATGACGACGACGCTTCCTTCCGTCGTTGAAGCGCTGCGCGATCCGTTCTTCACCACGGAGGTCGGTTCCGTGGAGACACGCGCACGCGTACTCAGCGCACGGCAACTCCCGTTCGCGACCCGCCTGCAATCTCATTTGCTGGACGCGGATTTTGATGTGCTTCGCGATGCGTTCGACGAAGCGATCCAGAAAGCCTGCTTCGGGGAGCTTTCGACCCGGGAAGCGCTGGCGCAGGCCGCCCGCACCTGGGACGGCGTTCTCCGAAAGAACCGGCGCTGACCCCGCATGAACCGAGCGATCCCCTATTATTTCCTTTTGCCCGCGCTCCTGCTTCTGGGTGTGTTTGTCCTGTACCCCATGGCTGAAGTTGTCGGTTTCAGCTTCCTCCACTACTCGTTCTTCGGACCCCACGAATTTGCAGGACTGGGCAATTACAGCCGGCTGTTTCAGGATGGGGATTTCTGGCGAACACTGCTGAATTCCCTGCTGTGTGTGCTCGTCACGCCGATACTAATGGCCGTCTCACTTGCCCTGGCACTGAGCGTTCGTCACCAGGTTCATCGTGCGTCGGGTGTGCGGCTTCTGCTCTTCCTCCCCGTGATCACGCCGGTTGTGGTCGTCGGCATCATGTGGCGGTGGATCTTCAACGAGGATACGGGCATCATCAATTATCTGCTTTCCCTCCTCACCGTCCGACCGGTGCACTGGCTGACGCAGTATCCGGTCAACCTGGGCAGCGTGCTTATCCTCACGCTCTGGCGGGGATTCGGGTACTACATGATGCTGTTCCTCGCGGGGCTCGCGCTCATTCCGAAGGAGATCGAAGAGGCCAGCCTGCTGGACGGCGTCACCCCCTGGCAACAGGCGACGCGGATCATTCTGCCGAACCTGAAGCCGACCTTGCTGTTCATGGCGGTGGTCTCCTCGTCGGCGGCGATCAAGCTGTTCACGGAGGTGTACGTGCTCATTCCGGGCGTGCCGATGAACAACAAGACGCTGGTCGCGTTTCTGTATCGGCAGGCGTTCGAGCGATTTGACTTCGGGTACGGCTCCGCCATCGCGGTCGTGCTGTTCGCCCTGACGTTTGCACTCTCCGCCGCCAATATCCGGATCATGGAGGACCGCGCATGACTGCCGCCCGTCGCCTCGTCCTTCTGATCGCCTCGGTCGCCGCGGTGGCTCCGTTCCTGTGGCTCCTGAGCACCTCACTCAAAGGGGCCGAGGAGCTGTTCGCCTATCCGCCGCGGCTGATCCCGTCGACGATCGTCTGGGAGAACTATCGCGGGGTGTGGAACGCCATTCCGATGGCGGCGTACTTCATCAACACCACCATCGTCACCGTGACGGCGGTTACGCTGAACCTCCTGCTCTCCTCGCTGGCGGGCTTCGCCTTCGCCCGGTTCCGGTTCCGTGCCCAGCGGCCGCTGTTCTACGCGGTCATTGCCGCCATCCTGATCCCCAAAGAGGTGATCATTCTTCCGTTGTACGCTATGGTCCTTCGCATGCATCTGGCGGATTCGCTGACGGGCGTGGTGCTCCCCTTCGCCGTGGACGGGCTCGGCATCTTTCTGATGCGGCAGGCATTCGCGGCGATCCCTCGGGAGGTGGAGGATGCCGCGCGGGTGGACGGCGCGTCCCCGCTGCGGTTGTGGTGGGATGTGATGCTGCCGATGACGCGACCGACGCTGGCCACGCTGGCGATCTTCACGTTCATCGGCGCGTGGGGCGACTTCCTCTGGCCTCTGGTCGTGTTGAAATCGCCGGAGCACTACACGCTGCAGGTCGGATTGAGCTTTATGACCGGCACGTTCGTCGACAACTTCCGCTATGTCGCGGCCGGCGCGGTCCTGTCACTCCTGCCGGTTCTCATCGTCTTCATGCTCATGCAGAAGCATTTCGAGCGCGGGCTCTTCGCCGGCAGCACGCACTGATCCGACCGGCCGCGCTGACTCCCGCAACACCGGAGACACGCGGCAGCGCCGACACACACCGCTGCGAAGACTCTACACTGTCGCCGGACCCGATCCCAGATGTGTATTCAGCATCCCCACAAGCTCACGCTTGCGGAAGGGCTTGCAGATGCTCGAGGTGAACCCGTATTCAGCGGGATTCTTCATCACCGGATCGTCCGAGTAACCGCTGGCCACGAAGACCGGAACGGTCGCATCGAGCGTCCGGACTTGCCGGACCGCGGTTGCTCCGTCCATTCCCCCGGGGACAGTCAGGTCAAAGATTATTCCGGCGAACCTCTTCCCCTTGCCGCGTTCCGACCGGAACCGGGCAATCGCATCCTCACCGTTCACCGCACACACCACCTCATAGCCGAGCGAACCCAGCATTTCACAGATGGTTTCCCGCACAACATCTTCATCGTCCATCACCAGAAACATGGCGTGACCGGCGTGTGAGGCGGCGAGGTCGGGCGATGCGGCCGGGACGGGCTGGTCCACCGCCGGCAGGTACACATGGAATGCACTGCCTTTCCCCAACTCGGATTCCACCTCGATCCGTCCCCCATGCCGATTGATAATGGAATAACAGGTCGCGAGGCCGAGACCATGCCCCTTGGCTTTCGTGGTGAAGAACGGATCGAAGATGCGCGGGAGCAGTTCTTTCGGGATCCCGGTGCCCCGGTCGTGAACGGAGATCTTCACGTACCGGCCTCCGGGTAATGCCACCCCTTCGTTTCCCGTCAGCACGACGTTCGAAGCCGCAAGATCGATCGTCCCGCCGAGCGGCATCGCCTGCTGCGCATTGATGACCAGATTGTCGATGACCTGCGCGATCTGATTCCGGTCGAAGCTGCACGGCCAGAGATCGTCGGGGATCGATGTCCGACACGACACATTCGAACCGCTCAGGGCAAAGTGCGCCGTCTCCTCGACGAAGGGGAACAGGTGATCGACCTTTTGGATGGGAGCGCCGCCCTTGGAGAACGTCAGCAGCTGGGTGGTCAGCGCCCGCGCCCGGTCGATGGTGGCCAGCGCTTTCGTCAGGTATGTCGTGTGCCGCTTCTCGTCCGTCTGCTGCGCCGCCAGATCGATGTATCCGTAAATGCCGCCCAACAGATTATTGAAGTCATGAGCAATGCCGGCCGCAAGGACGCCGATGGACTCGAGCTTCTGCGCATTCTGCGCAGACTCCAGAAGTTCCTGCTTCTCGGTCATATCGCGAAACACTAGGACGACACCGATGGTGACGCTGTTCCGATCCTTGATCGGCGCGGCACTGTCAGCGATCGCCCGCTCCACGCCGTCCTTCGAGACGAGAAGTGTATGATTCGCAAGCTCGACGATCATCCCTGAAGAAAGCACCCGGTTCACGGGGTCTTCCAGACGCTCGCGGGTGTGTTCATTGATAACGACAAAGACACGCGTCAGCGGCTCCCCGACAACTTCCTGCATCGACCAGCCGGTGAGTTCCTCGGCCACTTTGTTCATCAGGGCGACACGCCCCTGCACGTCGGTCGCAATGACGGCATCGCCGATGCTTCGCAGCGTCACCAGCAGCCGTTCCTTTTCGTTGGCGATGGACGCTTCGGCCCGCTTCCGCTCGGCAATCTCCTCCTCGAGCTCTTTTGTCTTGCGACGGACGCGCGTCTTGAGACTCGAATTGAAGAACATCAGCACGAGGAGGGAGAAGAACCCGGCTCCGGACGCTGCGGCAAGGACCGACGCGATGCGGCCTTCCGATTCGATGGGGACGCGCAGTGACTCGATGGCGCGGATATCACCGACCTTCTCGTGAAATCCGCCGTCGCGCGGATACAGCCGCCGCAACCCGGGAGGCGCGTCGGCAGGATCCCCGTGACACACCATGCATCGCTGCTCGTTCCGCAGGAACGGAATCGCGTAGTACAGGTAGCTCGTGTCGTTCCGGCTGATGATCTCCTGTTGCTCATGCACGGATGAATCACTGTTGAACAGTCGAATCTTCTCCGACTCCCACGCATCCGCCATATTCACGGGGTTCCGCGGATTCAGCGCCGCGAGTTTGTAGTACACGGGCTGCATACCCAGCTTCGCCCGTTCGTCGTTATAAAATCGGTGCATCTCCCGCACGATGTAGGTCGACGACATCGCCTCGGGCTCGTAGAAGTTCCGGTCGATCATTCCGTGGTTCATCGCATCATAGATCGCCGGATGGAGCACGTACTGCACGTACTGGTGAAAACCCTGGTTCGAGAGCAGAATATCCCGGATCTCCTCCTTGGCATTGCTCACGAAGTACTGCTCTACCAGAAAATAGATGGCAACCGCGGCAACGACCGCCGCAGCGGGAGGCACGATAAAATAAAGTCTGCGTGGGACCTTGACCATGAGCACTTCCTCTTCACCGTTCGAGGCCGCCGAAACAGCAACAGGCCGGCGGCGGTTCTGCCGTCGCCTCTGCTGAGGCCTCCTCAATGTCATAAAGATACGGGCAATTCCTCCGGACGGCAAGCAGGAACAAATCGCTTCCCGACCGTCGCTCCGCTCCGTGGCATGCCTGCGTCGGAGGGACAATCGCGGAATGGCCAACAGCCCCACGCAGCTAATCGGGGACTGAGAAGCCGATGCCCAGTGCCCCGACCGGCGTGGGGGCAAAGGTGTACTCCGCAGAGATCTGAAGTATCAATACCTGCAGACTCCCGCCGACCATCACGCGCGACGTGTTCTTTCCGGAGAACGTCTGCTCCGGGATCGTGAATGGATTCGCCACGTCATCGAATGTCGCGTACGTCCCGTTGATCTGATGGAGCGTCACGGAAGATGTCTCGGACTGATAAGCGGCGTACACGTTGAACAGCCAGATGTGCTTCCCGATCTCGACACCGAAGGCCGAACCTCTTGCCGTAAATATGTCGCGCTCGGACTCCGACTTGAACTTCATCGTCTGTGTCGCGAAGTGGATCGCGAGGTCAACGGGAAGAAACGGCAGCCACTGTCCGAGATCGTATCGAGCGCCGTAGCCGAGATAGCTGCACATTCCCGCATCTCCCACCTCAAGGGCTTTCATAGTCGGAATGAACCGCACCATGGCCTCGAATCCCAACGGCAAACCGACAGTCAGCTGCGGGACCACCAGCGGGATGGACGGCGTCGAGTAGCCGCGGGGGATCCGGAGCAGCGCATCGTTCCCCGCATGGGAGAGCGTGTACGCAGCGTAGGAGGGGCTTTGCGGATTAATCCGAAGCACCCGATCCTGGATGTCGCCGGCAGTCGTGGGAGCCGCAGGAACGACTGCTGCATAATCCGTGCCGCGAACGAGACGCCTGACTCCGGACGAAGTGCGCACATCGATCACGGGTGGCGTCACAAGATCGTACATGCGGTCGGCATCCGACGTCTCGGTGGAAATGTGGCGGAGACTCAGACTGAAGCCGAGAAACGAATACGGTTTTGCCGCATGGAACACCGCGCTGTTCATATCGGCGGTGAATCCTTCGATCATGGGGCGGAGGTACGCGCCGGCGTTCAACGGTCCGGCTCTCATGAGCTGAAACGAGAGATCCTGGCCAGGCTGAGGCGTGTTCTGGGCGGATGCGAACGTTGCGGCAAGAGCGACAACAAACAACACACGGCGGAAGTGCTTCATGGAATGTCCTCGACGGCGATCGTCATTCATGCCTTCGAACACTGGATCGTACGGCCCGTCCCTGCGAGAGAGGTACTGCGACATCAACGTAGGAATGATTGAGGCGGAGTGCAAGAGACGAGTCCGTCGCCATCATTGGACTCTCCGGATAGAGCAGACGCCATTGCTGAGAGCAGCCGCACTTTCTTCAGTTAAGTCTCCGTGGCGAATAGTGCGCAGCCACCTGACCACCGTTGGACTTCGACCGGCCGCAACAGACCACCGCCGTCGCCGAAATGGATGCCCCCTCTTCCCGGCCAGGCCCGCATTTGCGCGAAATGCTCTCGAATCGTCCTCTCGCACCGTTGGATGCTTGTCCGCAGATCGGTGCTTAACCGGACAGCGCTGTGCGGCATCGGATTTGCATGTCCTCGCGAATGAGACGTCCGACTTCGACGAGGTTTCGCATGCGTTCCTATTTGATCGTGTCGTGGCTCTTCCTTGCGCCGGGACCGGCCTCGCAGACTCAAACCGCCTTCTCCGGCGACGCCGCTCTCCCTGCATTCCGGCCGGGCGGGCGCATCGATTCCGCCGGTGCCGTTCGCGCTGATAGCCGGACGTTTGCCGTCATCCCGGACACGGTGTCTGCGGGGGCGCCCGACCCTGCGTCGTTCAGCACGGCGCATGCCGCCGGTCCGGGGAATGAGGGCGGGATTCCGTCACTGGCCCAATCGCACGGTGTTGAACTGTCGGCCTCCTATATGGCCGATGTTCTCGACAATGTCCGTGGAGGGATTCGCGAGGGAGCCGCGTACATGCACAACGTGCATCTGACACTCTCGCTCGAATCGGAAGCGCTGTTCGGCTGGCCGGGCATGACCGCGTACGTCCATCTGATCTCCAACAACGGCGGGTCGCTGAGTCAGTACGTCGGTGATACGCAGATGAGCAGCAGCATCGAGGCCCGGAACGTCTCGCGGGTGCTCGAGGGATGGATCCAGCAGACGATGCTGCACGGGTCACTGTCGTTCCTGTTGGGCGTGTACGATCTGAATTCCGAATTCTATTCAAATCCGTCCGCCCTGATGTTCCTGAACGCATCCTTCGGCATCGGGAAGGAGCTGTCGCAGGCGGGGACCAACGGACCATCGATCTTTCCAAACACCGCACTGGCAGTCCGGACGCGATATCGATTCGCCACCGGCTTGTACATGCAGACGGCAGTGGTGGACGGCGTTCCTGGCAGCGATACGGATCCGTCGGCGCTCTCGTTTCACTGGGATCCAGACGAAGGAGTGCTCTGGGTGAGCGAGATCGGGTACCTCAGGAGTGAAGAGGCATCATCGGTGCCGGACGTGAAGGTCGCCTTGGGGGCATGGCGGTTCACAACGCCGGCCGACCGTGTGCTGAGCGATCCATCCGCCGCCGCGGACCGGGGGAACAATTGGGGATGCTATCTGATCAGTGAGAAGGAGATCCACCATCGCAAAAGTGCAGACGACTTTGCCCTCTCCGCATTTTTGCGCGCCGGCTACGCGAATCCGGACGTGAACTGCTACGATCTCGATATTGCCTTTGGTGTGGAGTCTGCCGGGCTGATCCGCGGCCGGCAGGATGATCTGCTTGGTGTCGGAACGACGTACGCCCGTGTGGGAGCGCCTTTCAGGGAATGGTCCTGGCTCCGGGGCATGGGCATGCGGGACGGAGAATTCGTCGTCGAGATCAGTTACCTCGCCCAGGTGACCGACTGGCTCGCGATTCAGCCGGATTTTCAGTTTGTCGTTGTACCCAGCGGCAGAGCGGACATTCGCAACGCTTCGGTGTGCGGGATCCGGCTCTCGGCGACACCGCCGCTGGCAGCGTTGTGACAGACCGGAAGGATACTCCTCATCAGCGAGCGATGCCGTCGCCACGGCATCAGCCACACGAGCTTCTACAAGTGGCGCGATACGTTCCTGGAGGGCGTAAGGACCGCCCCCACCAGCAACGGAACCGCCACCGGTCGGTCAGAACCTGAACAAGCCAAAGTTGCCGAGCTCGAACGGGTGATCGGCAAGCAGCCGGTTGAAATCCAGGAACTCAAAGAGAACCTGAAACTGCTCTGACCGACGATGAACTGTTGGTGACGCTTGAGGTTGATATTCTGACGATTAACGCGTATTCTTTTTCTGCTTGAAAATGTCTGTTGTCTCCGACTCTCGGCAACTCAGCAATCGCACTTCATGCTCTATTCCCTCCAATCCACGAATCTTTTTATCCTTTCTCTCCTGGCGTACGTCATCGGTGCCGTCCTCGGGCCGATCCTGGCACCTCGGAAAGCACCGGCAAGCTCTGCGGGAAGGCGGCTCGCAGGATATGCGGTCACCGCGGTATTCCTCGTGTCTGCGATTGCCTCTCTCGCGAGCCTGGTCGCTTCATACATGGTCTTGTCGTCGAGGGCATCGGTTGACGTATCCCCATTTCCACTGACGCCTTTTGGACACCTGACGTTTCGCCTCGATCCGCTTTCCGCTTTCTTTCTTCTTGTGATTTCGCTTGTTGGATTTGCGGTCTCCATCTATTCCCTCGGATACGCCCGATCGTTTCTCTTCAAACGGCATGTAGGGCTTTTGCTGTTTCTGCACAACAGCTTCCTGCTCCTCATGACCTCAGTGGTCACCGTCACGAACGGAGTGCTCTTTGTTGTCGTATGGGAAGGAATGTCGATTGCCACGTACTTCCTGATCACGTACGAGCACGAATCACAGCCTTCACGGCGGGCGGGATTCCTTTACATCGCCATGACCCATGTCGGGACATTCTTTCTGATCCTGATGTTTCTGACCTTGTTTTCCCACTCCCGCTCATTCGATTTCGACTCTTTCAGGATCACGGCATCGGCCATGCCCTGGGGCAGCAAGACCCTGGTATTCTTCTGCGCGCTGATCGGGTTTGGCATCAAGGCCGGCGTCATTCCTCTGCATATCTGGCTGCCGGAGGCGCATCCGGCCGCACCAAGCAACATCTCCGCTCTCATGTCCGGCGTCATGATCAAGACCGGCATTTATGGAATGATCCGGGTGTTCTTCGATTTCCTCGGCACGGGGCTCCCTTGGTGGGGCTTTGCCGTGCTCATTCTTGCACTCGGATCGTCCGTGCTGGGAGTTCTGTTTGCCCTGATGGAACACGATCTGAAGAGGCTGCTCGCTTACCACAGCATCGAGAATATCGGCATCATTCTGATGGGCATCGCGGTTGCTTTGATCTTTCACCAGGCAGGCAACGACGGCATCGCAATCGTCGGCCTCGTGGCGGCTCTTTTTCACACGCTGAACCACGCGACATTCAAGAGTCTCCTCTTTCTCTCGGCGGGATCGGTCGTTCACTCGACCGGGACGCGGAATATGGAAGAGTTGGGTGGATTGATCAAGCGTCTGCCGTACACCGCGACGTTCTTCCTTGTCGGAGCGGTTGCGATCTCCGCTCTTCCGCCATTGAACGGATTTGCCAGTGAGTGGCTTACGTTTCAGGCTTTCTTCAGAGGGTTCGATGTCGCCGAGCTGAGCGTGAAGACCGCCATGCCGATCAGCATGGCATTGCTCGCATTGACGAGTGCGCTCGCCGCCGCGTGCTTTGTGAAGGCGTTCGGCATCACGTTCCTCGGAACGAGCCGCTCCCGGCACGTGCAGGATATCCACGAGTCACCCTGGAATATGCTTGCCGCGATGGGTCTCCTCGCCGCCGCATGCCTCTTCTTCGGGATCGATCCTTCTCTTGTCATCTCTCGTCTCCAGCCTGTCGCCGACTTCGTGCTGCACCGTAATCCCTCCGGAGCACTCTCCGTCGACGTCGCCCGGTCGATCAGCGCGAATCCGACTGTCAATGAAGCACCCGTGCTCGTCGCGGTTCTTCTGCTGGGGATCGCAGCCATTGCGATTGTCGCAATCGTCGTGCTTCGAGGAAACCGAAGGAGCCGTGTTGTACCGACCTGGGCCTGTGGACTTGAAGGCCTCGCCCCCCGGATGCAGTATACCGCGACCGGATTCAGCAAGCCGATCCGGATGATCTTCTCGTCGGTCTTCCGTCCGTCGCGCGAGATCGACGTGCGCGAGCCGATGAGCCCGTACTTCAAGCCGACCATTCGGGTCGACCTGAAGACTGAAGCGATTTTCGACACGCACGTCTATCGACCGCTGATGAACTCGGTCCTTGCCGCGCTTCGGGTGCTCCGGAAGGTTCAGACCGGTCATATTCAGTCGTATCTCGCGTACATCTTTATTACGCTCATTGTCCTGCTGTGGATGGCCCTCTAGCATGGATTCTCCGAACGGCATGGAAAAGCAACTGGTGACGGCAGCGATCTGGATCGTACAGCTGGTCGCTGTTCTCGCTCTTCCGCCGCTGGTCAACGGGATCATCCGAAAGAGCAAAGCGCGGCTCCAGAACAGAGTCGGACCGCCGCTCTCGCAGTCGTATTCCGATCTGTTCAAGCTCTTCCGGAAGGAAGCTCTCGTCTCCGCCACCACGTCCTGGATCTTCCGGGCGGCACCGTACGTGGTATTCACGACAACGCTCCTCGTCGCCACCCTGATGCCGATGTTCTCCCCGTACCCGCCGCTGGGATGGATGAGTGATTTTATCCTGCTGGTGTACCTCCTGGGGCTCGGTCGCTTCTTCCTCGCGCTCAGCGCGCTGGATGCCGGAAGCAGTTTCGGGGGATTGGGATCGAGCCGGGAGATGACGATCGCTTCTCTCGTCGAGCCTGCCATGATCCTTTCAATCTTCGCCACCGCGGCCAGCGCGGGATCGCTGAACCTGAACGCGATCGCGTCGTCCGTTTCCCCCTCGATCTCGTCGCTGCTCAACCCATCGCAGATCCTGGCGTTCGCCGGGCTGTTCATCGTTACGCTCGCCGAGACCGGGCGAATACCGGTCGACAATCCCGCGACGCATCTGGAACTCACCATGATCCACGAGGCGATGATTCTCGAGTATTCCGGCCGTCACCTGGCCCTCATCGAATGGGCTTCGCAGATCAAGTTGCTGATCTTCTTCTCATTGCTGGGCAACCTCTTCATCCCCACCGGGATTGCGGCCAGCGTTTCGCTTGTCGATTTTGTGACGGGAATCGCGATCTATCTCGTCAAGATCGGTGGACTCGCCGTCGTCGTTGCGCTGGTCGAATCGACGAACGCAAAGTTGCGACTCTTCCGGGTTCCCGATCTTCTGATGGTGGCGTTCACGCTCTCACTTCTTTCACTGGTGTTGCGATTCCTTATTCGGTAATGCGGTTACGCACGACGCTATGGACCAGACAGTCCCATACTTGATCGATCTGCTCGCAGCGGCGATTCTTGTGACGACCTTCCTGATCGTTTCGAGTCGCAGCCTCATCTTCTATGTGCGGCTGTTTTCCCTTCAGTCAATCATGCTGGGCGCTGTGGCCCTGCTCGTGGTGATCGGCTACGGGGAGACGCACATCCTGGTATCCGTGGTTCTGACGTTGCTTGTGAAGGCGGTGGGAATCCCGATCGTGCTGAGCCGGCTGATCGACCGGATCAAGGTTCCCAAGGAGATCGACTTCAGCGTGAACACCACGATCTCACTGCTGGTGTGCGGCTTCCTCGTCATTCTGGCGAATTCCGTCGCCGAGCCGATCATCAGCTCGCGGCCTGTTTCCACGGCGATGGTGACCAAGGTGCTTCCCATTTCCATTTCGGTCATGCTGATCGGATTGTTCATCATGACTTCGCGGCGCAAAGCGGTCACGCAGATCATCGGGCTGCTCACGATGGAGAACGGCGTCTTCCTCTCCGGTCTTTCGATCACCTCGGGAATGCCGATGATCGTGGAACTGGGGATCTTCTTCGACATCCTTGTGGCGGCGCTCATCCTCGGCGTGTTCGTGTTTCGCATCAACCGGACGTTTGAGACCGTCGACAGTGACACCTTACGGAGGCTGCGACATTGAGCGTGATCATCTTCACGGCCTTGCTCGTCCTTCCGCTGGTGGGTGCCGGCGTGTGCAGCCTCACGCGTCATCAGCGCATGCTGGAAGGCGTCACCGTCGCCGTCGCCGGCGTGGCGTTCGCGGCTGCGGTCCGACTCGCCTTCATCATCCTCGCGCAATCCACGCTGTCGTCCAGGAACGCGCTGCTGTACGTCGATGCGCTGTCGTCTCTCGTCATTCTCGTCGTCACGGGCAGCGCTTTCGCGACGGCCCTTTATTCGGTGAGCTACCTGCGAGTCCAGCTTCGTCTGGGTGCCATTGAGATCAGGCACGTGCGCCTGTATTACAGCCTGTTCAACGTCTTTCTCTTCACGATGATGACCGTACTCCTCTCGAACAATCTGGGCTTCCTCTGGATTGGGACGGAGGCGTCGACGCTCTCCACCGCATTCCTTGTCGGATTCTACGAGAAGGAACATTCTCTTGAGGCGGCCTGGAAATACATCGTCATCTGTTCAGTCGGCATCACGCTGGCGCTGTTCGGCATCATCCTGACGTACTATTCGGCCCTTTCGATCGTCGGCGGCGCCTCGAACGCCTTGCACTGGACCGTTCTGATCAAGATCGCGCCAAGGCTCGACCCCGGGATCATCAAGCTTGCGTTCATTTTCATTCTTGTCGGATTCGGCACAAAAGCCGGGATCGCTCCTTTCCACACATGGAAACCGGACGCGTACGGTGAGGCCCCGGCCCCCATCAGCGCGTTGATGGCCGGCGGACTCGTGAATGTCGCCCTCTACTCCCTGCTCCGGTTCTATGCGATCGTCACGAAGACGGTCGGCGCCGCGTTTGCCTCTCACCTGCTCATGTTCTTCGGACTGCTGGCGATGGCCGTTGCCGTCCCGTTCGTCCTGGTCCAGAAGGACAGCAAGCGCCTGCTCGCGTACTCCAGCGTCGAGCACGTGGGCATCATCATCTTCGCCGTCGGGCTGGCATCGCCGCTGGCGTATTTCGGCGCGTTGCTCCACATGATCAATAACGCGATCGCCAAGCTCATCCTCTTCCTCACCACCGGGAATCTGCGCCTGGCGTATCACTCCAAACTGATCGCGCGGATCAGCGGTGCGATCAAAGTGGTACCCGCCACGGCGGTCTTCTATATCGTCGGCATCTTTGCGATCACCGGTTGGCCGCCCTTTGGACCGTTCATCAGCGAGTTCACGATCGCGACCGCCGGATTCGCGAACGGCAACGCGATCCCTGTCATTCTCTTCTTGTTGATCGTCGCCACGATCTTCATCGGGTTTATCTACTACGGGAGCCGGATGGTCTTCGGGGAGCCCCATCACCTCCTGCCCCCCGTCCAGTTGCATCCGATCGTCGACGTACTTATTGGAGGCCTCGTATTGCTGCTCCTGATCCTTGGAACGATGATCCCCCCCTGGCTTTGGATGCTCGTTCAGAATGCCGCAAAGGTTCTTCAGGGGTGAAGACGCGATGACTGCCCGGGACAAATTCTCCGTCATCATCCGTCGCGCGTGGGCCGACCGCCTCACGCTTCGATCGGGGCCGGCGCCGAACGAGCTCTACGCTTCGCTCCATCCGGACTTTCTCGGCAGTCTTCCGGATATCTGCGAGATGATCGTGCGGTCATTTCATGCGCGCTTCGTGACGCTGATCCCTGTCGATGAACGGGCGGACCGCAACTCCTTCCGCGTGTACTACGTGTTCTCGATCGCACGCGAGGACCTGTTCCTCATTCTTGAAGCTCCGGTCAATCCACGGCATATGGAGCTTCCGTCCATCACGGCCCACATCGAAGCCGCGAGCTACTTCGAGCGTGAGATGAACGACTGGTTCGGGATCACGGCATTTCCCAATATCCATCGGCTTGCCTCTCATCCCGATTGGCCCGACGAGGTCCATCCGATGCTGAAGGACTTTGACCTGCGAACGGCCGTCCCACGGGTGCGGGGGACGTTTGATTTCAGGCCGGTGGAAGGAGAAGGAGTCTTCGAGATCCCAGTCGGGCCCGTGCACGCAGGCATCATCGAGCCGGGACATTTCCGGTTCAGTGTGGCCGGAGAGCCGATCATCAATCTCGATATGCAGCTGCACTATACGCACAAGGGAACCGAGAAACTTGCCGAAGGGCGACGGCCAGCGCATGTGGTCTTTCTCGCTGAGCGGATCTCAGGAGATTCCGCGTTCGCGCATGCCGTTGCCTATTGTGCCTGCATCGAGCGGATTGCCTGCATGGAGATCCCGCAGCGAGCCATCGTCATCCGTACGATCCTGCTGGAGATGGAGAGGCTCTCCAATCACATCGGAGATGTCGGCGCGATTCTTCTCGACGTCGGATACGCCGTCGGCGCGGCAACGGCATTCCACCTCAAAGAGCAATTGCTCCGGCTGAACGAGATTCTGACGGGGCATCGCTTGTTGCATGGCATGGCGAGGCTCGGGGGCGTGACGCGGCCCATCGAAGACACCGTCGCAAAACGCGACACGATCCGGTCCACCCTCAGCGATGTCCGGCGGACATTCGACGCGCTGATCGAATGGGTGCTTTCGACCTCCTCCGTCCTGGACCGTCTGGAAACAACGGGCATCCTGACGCAGAAGGACGCGCTTCAGCTGGGAGCCGTTGGTGTGGCGGCGCGCGCATCGGGCGTCGACCGCGACCTGCGGAGAGATCATCCCCATCTGGCATATCCGTTTCTTGAGCACCGGGCGGTCGTCCAGAAAGGGGGAGACGTCTTTGCGCGTTTCAAAGTCCGTGTCGACGAAGTGGCGATGTCGATCGAGATTATCCTGCAGTTGTTGGGTCAGCATTCCGGGGAAGCGCTCGCGGCACCGCCCGCCGTCCTCCCGGCGTCGACCTGTGCGCTCGGCTATGTCGAGGGCTGGCGAGGTGAAATTGTGCATTGGGTGATGACCGACGCCGCAGGTAATATCGGACGCTGGAAGATCACGGATCCTTCATTCCACAATTGGCGTGCACTCAGCCTGGCTGTGCGGGGCAACATTGTTCCGGATTTTCCCGTCATCAACAAGAGCTTCAATCTTTCCTATTCCGGGAATGATCGCTGATACGATGATCTTCGCATGTTGAAAGTCCTCAGACAAGCATTCAGGACCGGCATTCTCACGAACCGGTTCCCCGCGGTACAGACCGTGCCGCCGGACGGCTTTCAGGGAAAGCCGGTCATTGATTTTGCCCGGTGTACGACGGGAGATGTGTGTGCAGACGCATGTCCGACGGGAGCGCTTTCCTTTGCCAGGGGACACAAGGAACCCGGGACGAAGATGGATGCGGCGGAACTCATCCTTGATTACGGCAAGTGTATTTTCTGCGGGGAATGCATGCGCGCCGCACCGGAGAGCATCACCGTCGCCGCCGAACTTCCTCCGGCCACGGCGGAGAAGAAGGACCTCATTCGTCGCGCACGGTACCAAAAGGACAAACACAAGCGATGGGAGATTGTTGAAGCCGATTCCACGTCACACCCGTCCGGCCAATCGGCTGAAAACGCGACATCCGCCGAGATTCTCGGCGCCTCGGTACGCGAGGCGGTGTACAAGTTGTTCGGGCGCTCGCTTCACATCCGTGAAGTCGATGCCGGTTCATGCAATGGCTGCGAGGTCGAGATCACCGCTCTTTCAAATCCGATTTATGATATCGAGCGGTTCGGGATTCATTTCGTGGCGTCACCCCGCCATGCCGACATGCTCCTCGTGACGGGTCCGGTGACCCGGAACATGGCGCCGGCACTCAAGCAGACGTATGACGCCACTCCTGATCCCAAGCTCGTGGTCGCCGTTGGGGCCTGCGGTATCAGTGGCGGAATCTTCGGCCAGACGTATGCGTCGTGCGGCGGCATTGACAGCGTGATTCCTGTCGATATGTACATTCCCGGCTGTCCTCCCGGCCCCGAAGCATTGCTCCGCGGCATTCTGTTTGCACTCGACCGATGGCCCGGGCGGAAATAGCCGGGCTCTCGTTGGGCGACTATCGTCTCACGGCGTTCAATTCCCTTTCCCCTCGGTGCGCTGGGCTTTCCAAGCAGGATTTCCCTCTCGTCCGTCAGGAGTCCAATACAGATCTCCCTGATATTTTCCTGGGCTCCCTTTCGGAAGTCAGGCACTCGCCGCGACATCTCCCCGTTCGAATAGATGCGCCGCCTCGGATGTGAATGGCAGCTATAAAAGACGAATCCCCGCCATTTCTGGCGAGGATTCGTGAAGTCTGAACAGCACGGAAAATTGAGACGGGTATTATCTCCCGCGACCGTCGCGGCGCTCTTCCTCCGACGGAGGGATTCCCAGCTTCCGATCGATCTCGTGCCGTTCGTTCGCGATCGCTTCTCCCTGCGTCGGGAACCATTTATCCTCCCGATGCCCTCCAAGACTGTTGGCGCAGCAGAACACCCGGTTCCCTCCGAATCGGTCGGAGTGGACGGAGATCATGATGTCCCGATACGTCGCCTTCGTGGTCGTTAGCTCTTTCACGTGATCTCCTTTATTGGAATAAATGTCGTTTGAGAACAAACGAAAAATCCCCACCGATCTGGTGAGGATTCTTCTGTAGTGCTTGTAGCGGGGGCAGTCCGCCTTCGGCGGATTGAACATGCAACCTCACGTACTCAAATGTTGCTTCAGGAACTCCCTGCCCGCTCCACTCTTTAGCCATCTCTCCCGCTTCATTGCCGCTGAGATTGAGATGCATTCCTCTTTGTGGACGACCTGCCACCCGCTTCCTCGCTTGGTCCAAGACGAAAGACTGTGCTGATTGTGTTCTTCCACTCTGCGGTCAAGATCTTCCGTGTAACCGGTGTAGCGATGACCCTCTCGACTCTGAATGACGTAGACCGTGTATATCGGCATCGTTCCCCCGCAAGAGCAAGAAAGGTCCCGCTTTGGGGACCTTTCTCTTGTAGCGGGGGCCCGAACTTCCCTCTACTCACAACGTTCAACTACAAGTTGTGAGCACGTTACTTTCCGAGGCAGGGACTTCGCTCTGATAGTCACACTGTTTTTATGATACGACTAAGTTTCGAGAATTCCCAACCAATCTTGAGGAACATATTCATTTGGAACACCAGATCCTGTGACCACCAACTCATTGGCTTACAGAAAGTCTTTCAAAGGCATGCAAAATTGGCTATCATTAGACCGAAAGGTCGCTAAGGGGTTTCAAATGCGGGTCTTGGCAAGAACGGAGGCAGGCCACGCAGACGGAGGTATTGGTGGACACTGATCGCTTTTCAGCTACGCCCCCGAAATCACTATTGCGTCCGAAACCACCTATCCGATGGGCCGGGGGAAAGTACCGGCTGACCTCGCGCT
Organism: Bacteroidota bacterium; assembly: GCA_021813905.1. Classification (GTDB taxonomy): domain Bacteria; phylum Bacteroidota; class Ignavibacteria; order UBA10030; family UBA10030; genus JAKAJH01. The sequence continues at coordinate 77,590 of JAKAJH010000008.1, forward strand.
TGCTGGAACAATTGCCCCCACAGTTCAACAGACTGATCGAACCTTTCGCTGGCAGCGCAGCGCTATTCTTCGCGATACAGCCCCGAGAAGCAGTGTTGGCAGACATAAACTCTGAATTGATAAACTTCTACGAGACGCTTGCATTCAAGACCGAGGAATTGATTGAACAATTGATGGGCGTTAAGGCATCAAAGTCACTCTACTATCGATTCCGAAACGCCGCCCCGAAGACTCGCCTTGGCAGAGCAATAAAGTTCTCTTATCTGAATCGCCTCTGCTGGAATGGCCTTTACCGAGTGAACAGCAATGGGACCTTTAATGTCCCAATGGGAGATCGCCTTCCGAAAACGCTGTGGCATCAAGAGCATTTGACGGAATGCGCTTCTGCGCTGAGGCGAGCGAGTTTCAGAGTTGGGGACTTTGAAGATACTTTCGAAGACTGCAGGAAAGGAGATTTTGTATATTTAGGTCCACCGTACCCCAAGGGCGCGAAAGAGGGACTCGGATTTAACAAATACCACTTTGAGCCTTTCTCAATTGATGACCATGAACGCGTCGCGGATTTCATGAGACGACTCGATAAGAAAGGGGTCAAGATTGTATGTCGTCAAAGTCAAATGGACAAAACGGGCTTTGATCTAAGAGACGGATTGAGCTAGTGGATGTGATAGATTGTGGAGCTTTCTCGCCTTCAGTGTTCTGCGTTTGATGCGTTCCCGCCTTGAGATGATCTCCCTGTGTCTGCCATGATACACATCGGCCGGTGTCACGTTGTTGAGTGATTCGTGATAGCGCCGGTTGTTGTAGTAATCGATGAACCGACCGATCTCTTGTTCCAACTCTCCCGGCAAGTAGTAATGATCCAGGTTGATCACGTTCTTCATCGATCGATGATACCGCTCGATCTTTCCCTGCGTCTGCGGATGATACGGGGCACCGTGCGTCTGAGTGAGCCCTTTCTCGTGGAGATAGGTTGCCAGTTCCTTGGAGATGTAGACCGCACCGTTGTCCGACAACAGCCGGGGACGATGCCACACAGCCACCCGTTCGATCCCGGTCTCGGCAACAGCGATGTCGAGCAGGTCCTTGACATCCGAGCTGGTCATGTTCGTATACAACTTCCAGGCAATGATATAGCGCGAGTGATCATCCAGAACGCTGCCCAGATAATACCAACCCCAGCCGATGATCTTGAAGTAGGTAAAATCGGTCTGCCACAACTCGTGCACGCGGGTTGTGGGATGATCGAACTTGTCCTTGGCCGACATGACGATGTAGTTCGGACTGGCCACAAGGTCATACTGCTTCAGGATCCTGTAAACGCTCGATTCTGATACAAAACAGCCCTGTGTATCCGTAATATGCCACGCCAGTTGCCGAGGAGAGTCTTGCGGACGGTTCAGGGCTATCTCCACGATCTGTTTCTTCTCAGTCTCCGGGATTTTGTTCCAGAACTGCCTTGCCCGGGGTTTTCTCGCCGCCAGACCATCATAGCCCGATTCCTGATACCGCTGATACCATTCGTAAAAAGTGCTCCGGTTCACATCGAGATCCTCCAGCGTCCGCACCACAGAGAACTCGGACTCTTCCACCATCCGGATGATCTCCATCTTCTCCGCCTGGCTGTATCTCATCGCTCCTCGGAGCCGGATTCCAAACCATTCAAGCTTTTTTTGAGCACCCGGTTCTTGAGCGACAGCTCGGCCACCAACTGTTTGAGCTGGTCATTTTCTTTCTTCAGATCCCCCACCTCGCTGCTCGTGGCTTCCCGAGCCGTATCTCCCTGAAGACGCTTTTTCCCTGCCTCCAGAAACTCCTTGCTCCACTTGTAATAGATGTTGGTATTGAGCCCTTCCCGTCGGCAGATCTCCGCGATGCTGGCTTCTCCCTTCAATCCTTCCAGAACGATCCGGATCTTCTCCTCGCTGGAATAGTGCTTTCGTGTCCGCCGCTTGATCTCCCGGACAATGCTCTCGCTGCTTTGTTGCTGGG
>JAKAJH010000050.1 GCA_021813905.1 Bacteroidota bacterium
AAGAGGAGATGGAGGATGAGCACCCGCTGGAGCTGGAAGAGATGCGGCGCGGGGATCTGGGGATCGATGAGGTGGAAGAGAACAAACCGGGAAGCAGTGCGAATCGGTTCTGACGGAGACCTGGCTTGTGACGATCGGACGACAGAAGAAACGGATCTCGGGTGCGTGGATGTTCGCCCTCGCGGCGCTCGCACTGCTCGCTCCGAAAGTCCGCGCCCAGGAGAATGCCGATTGCTTCAACTGTCACAGCGACAAATCGCTGACCGGTACCCGGCGGGGGAAGACGGTTTCCGTTTTCGTCGACGAGAAGAAATTCGCCGCGTCGGTCCACGGCAGTCTGGAGTGCGTCTCATGCCACGCGGACCTTGCCGGCGCCGAACTGCCCCATGCGGACGATCTGGCGCCGGTCGACTGCGGGACCTGTCACGATAAGGAGCAGACGCTTCACGCACAATCCCTCCATGGGCAGGCGGTGGCCCGGGGCGATGCGCTTGCACCGCGCTGCGTCGACTGCCACGGCAACCATGACATTCTGCCGGTGAAAGATCGTCGGTCGCCGGTTTCTCCGCTGCAGGTTCCCTTCCTGTGCGGAAAGTGCCACCGGGAAGGATCTCCGGTGCAGCGGCAGCGCGCGATCCACCAGGATCGCATCCTGGAGAATTTCTCCGAGAGTATCCACGGCGAGGGATTGCTCAAGAAGGGTCTGATTGTTGCCCCGAATTGCGCTTCCTGTCACACCGCACACTTTATCCTGCCGCATACGGATCCGCGGTCATCCATCTCGCGGCACAACATTGCGGCCACCTGCACAAAATGTCACGCACAAATTGAAAGCGTGCACCGCAAGGTCATCCGGGGAGAGCTGTGGGAAAAACAGGCGAACGTCCTTCCGGCGTGCGTTGACTGTCACCAGCCGCACAAGATCCGCAAAGTGTTCTACGATCAGGGCATGGCGGACAAGGATTGCATGCGGTGCCACGAGCGCCCGGACATCCGGTCTTCAAAAGACGGACGTTCGCTGACGGTGAACGCAGACGTTGTGCACAATTCGCGTCACGCCAAGATCGCGTGCAGTCAGTGTCACTCGGAAGTGAATGCGTCGCATATCCGCGCATGCGAAACGATCACGCACAAAGTGGATTGCTCATCGTGCCATGCCGAGGTTGGTCAGGAGTTCGCGAAGAGCACACACGGGCAACTGCTGGCGAAACAGGATCCGAATGCGCCCACCTGCAAGGAGTGCCACGGAACGCACGGTGTGCTCGGACGGCGCGATCCCGCTTCTCCGACCTTCCCCACGAATGTCCCGGATTTGTGTGCCCGGTGCCATCGGGAGGGCAGCAGAGCCGCCGTCCGTTATACCGGGGATGAACACCAGATCATCGAACGGTACACCGAAAGCATCCACGGCAAGGGTCTGCTGAAGAGCGGTCTCACGGTGACCGCGATGTGCACGAACTGCCACACGGCGCACAGCATCCTGCCGAAATCGGACACCGCCTCGAGCGTGTATCGCGCCAACGTCCCCAAGACATGCGGTCAGTGTCACCATGGGATCGAAGAATCGTTCGAGCAGAGCATCCATGCGACGATGGTGGGGAAGACGGACAAGGCGCTTCCGGTCTGCAGCGATTGCCACAGTGCGCACACGATCCAGCGGGCGGACAAGGATGCGTTCAAGCTGGACATCATGACGAAGTGCGGCCGGTGTCATGGTGACATCGCGAAGACGTATTTTGACACCTATCACGGCAAGGTCTCCCAGCTCGGGTACACGAAGACAGCTAAGTGTTATGACTGTCACGGTTCGCACGACATCCGGGCGATCAGCGATCCCAAATCGCATCTGAGCCGCGAGAATGTCGTCGCGACCTGCCAGAAGTGCCATCCGGGTGCCACCCGGCGCTTTGCCGGTTACCTGACGCATGCGACGCACCATGATCCGAAGAAGTATCCGTACCTGTTCTGGACGTTCTGGGGGATGACCACGCTGCTTATCGTGACCTTCGTGTTCGGCGGTCTTCACACGCTGCTGTGGCTTCCGAGAGCGTTCCAGATGCGCAGAGAACTCAAGGCGCGTGAGGCCGCAGCGGACCGGGATCAAACGCCGCCGGTCAAACCGGAAGACGATCAGCAACCTCCGGAGAAGAACGAGTGATGGGCACGACGGAAACCGGACCTCCGGAAAAAGAATTCCTGCGCTTTACGCGGCTGAATCGCACGCTTCACATCGTCCTGGTCGTCAGTTTTCTGAGTCTGGCGCTGACGGGGATGACGCTGAAGTTCGCGTACACAGGATGGGCATCGACGCTCTCGCGTCTGTTCGGCGGTTTCGAGTCGGCCGGGCATATCCATCGGATGGCCGCGTTCGCGATGATCACGATTTTCATCGTCCATCTTGTGGATGTGTGGCGCCTGCGGAAGCGGGAGTACGGTTCGTGGTTCCGGATGCTGAAGAGCCCGGATACCATGATATTCAACCGCAAGGATCTGCAGGATCTGACCGGCAATCTCAAGTGGTTTCTCGGACGTGGACCGAGACCTCAGTACGGCCGCTGGACATATTGGGAAAAGTTCGATTACTTTGCGGTGTTCTGGGGCATGGCAGTTATCGGATCGACGGGCTTGATGCTGTGGTTCCCGGAGTTCTTCACCTTGTTGCTTCCGGGGTGGGTGATCAATGTCGCGACGATCATTCACAGCGACGAGGCCCTCCTGGCGGCGGGGTTCATCTTCACGGTGCACTTCTTCAACACGCATCTGCGTCCCGAGAAGTTTCCGATGGACATCGTGGTTTTCAGCGGACGGATGCCGCTGGAAGAGTTCAAGCGGGACAAGCCTCTGGAATACGAGGAACTGGTCCGCACGGGAACGCTGGAGAAGCACTTGGTCGAATCGTATCCGCCGGTGGTCATTCGCGCGATCCGGGCGTTCGGGTGGACCGCGCTGACGATCGGTCTGAGTGTTGTGGTATGGATCATCTATGCGATGATCTTCGCATACCGATGAACCGCGTGGACGATTCCGACACGACCCGGTCACGGCGAAAAGGAGTCCGCAGATGACGAAACGCATCTTTCCGCACACCTTCTACAATCCCGTCACGTTCGTGGGGGCGGCGGTTGCAGGACTGAGCTTCGGGCTCATCGTGTTCCTGATGGTGTTGGATCTGCTCGCGACGGAGCAGAAGCCGTACATGGGCATTCTGACGTTCATCGTGCTCCCGGCGATCATGATCGCGGGGATCGCGCTGATCATCATCGGCATTCTGCGCGAGCACAGCCGTGAGAAGCACGGCCACCCGCGCGATATGCGGCTGCCGCGCATCGATCTGAACGATCCTCTGCAGTTCCGGGCGTTCGTGCTGTTCGGCAGCGGTGGCCTGCTGCTGCTGGTGCTCTCGGCATTCGGCAGCTTCAAAGCGTATGAGTACACCGATTCTGACCGGTTCTGCGGAACGACCTGCCACACGGTCATGACCCCGGAGTATACGGCGTATGAATACTCCCCGCATGCGCGTGTGGGTTGCGCCAAGTGCCACATTGGTCCGGGGGCCGGCTGGTTCGTCCGTTCAAAGCTCTCCGGAGCGTATCAGGTGTATGCCACCATTTTCAACAAGTATCCGCGACCGATTCCAACGCCGATCGAGAACCTGCGCCCGGCGCAGGAAACCTGCGAGCAGTGCCATTGGCCCAAGCAGTTCTTCAGCGAGAAGCTGCTGAAGAACACCTACTACCTCTCCGACGAACACAACACGAAGTGGACGCTCGATCTGCTGGTGAAGATCGGCGGCGGCAACATCGAGGCCGGGCCCACCTCCGGCATTCATTGGCACATGAACATTGCCAACGAGATCACGTACGCCGCGTCCGATTCGCAACGCCAGGTCATCCCGTGGGTGCGTTCGCGCAACGCGGAAGGCCAGGTCGAGATCTATCGGAGTACCGACAATCCGGTCAGCGATTCCGAGGCGGCCTCCATGAAGACCCGGCGGATGGACTGCATCGATTGCCACAACCGGCCGACGCACATCTATCAGGTACCTGCGCGATCCGTCGATCACGTGATGTCGCTCGGGTGGGTTGACCCGTCCCTGCCGAACGTGAAGAGTGTCGCGGTCAAGGCCGTGGATGCACCATACTCGACGAAGGCAATCGCACTCGACAGCATTCGTGCGACGGTCGAGGAATACTATCGGCTGAACTATCCCGCCGTCGCTTCGGCGAATGCCGCGGCCATCGGTCGGACCGTGAAGGAACTGCAGCGTATCTATTCGCGCAATTACTTCCCCGAAATGGGGGTCAGCTGGAAACGGTTCCCGGATAATATCGGGCATCTGTACTATCCGGGCTGCTTCCGATGTCACGACGGAAAGCACGTCTCGGATGACGGCAAGGTCCTGTCACGTGACTGCAACACCTGCCATACGATTCTGGCGCAACAGTTCGAAAAGGGAGGTGTGCGATTGTCGCTGGACGGCGTGCAGTACAAGCATCCGGTCGATATCGGGGATGCCTGGAAGGAAATGAACTGCAGTGACTGCCATAATGCGCAATAGCGGGACGCGGTGACGGCGGAGAAGGCCATGATGACCGATGATCAACATCCGGCTGACGAGCAGAAGCGGGACTTCCTGCGGATTGCGCTTGTGGGGAGCGCGGTTGCGTTCGTCGGCGCTATCCTGTACCCCATCCTCGCGTATCTCAAGCCTCCCCGACAAGGCGAGGTGGAGGTCACGACGGTCAAAGCGGGAAAGCTGAGCGAGATCGAAAAGGACAGCGGCCGGATCATCCGCTTCGGCAACCGGCCCGTGATCCTCGTGCGAACGGCGTCCGGTGATTTGCGCGCGTTCTCGGCGACGTGCACGCATCTCGATTGCACGGTGCAGTACCGGAAAGACATGGGGCTGATCTGGTGCGCGTGTCACAACGGCAAATATGATCTGAACGGCCGGAATGTCTCCGGCCCGCCTCCTCGACCGCTCGAGGAGTACCGGGTCGTGCTGCAAGGGGACGAGATCTTCATCTCCAGGCGAACATGATGCGTATCCTCCGATCGATCTACGCGTGGATGGACGAGCGCCTGCAGCTCAAGGGGCTCATGGAGTACATGGGGAAGAAATATGTCCCTGTTCATCGCCACTCCATTTGGTACTACTTCGGCGGGGTGTCGCTCTTTCTGTTCATCATCCAGGTGACGACCGGCATCCTGTTGCTGCTCTACTATAAGAGCGGGGAGGCGCTGGCATTCGAGAGCATACGGTTTATCATGGCGAAGGTGGAGTTCGGATGGCTCATTCGTTCGATCCACAGCTGGGCAGCCAATCTGTTCATTCTGGCAGCCATGATCCACATGTTCAGCGTATTCTTCGAGAAAGCCTACCGGAAGCCGAGGGAAATGACCTGGCTGACCGGGATGCTGATGTTCTTCCTGGCCCTGGGATTCGGTTTCAGCGGCTATCTATTGCCGTGGAACGAACTCGCGTTCTTTGCCACGAAGGTCGGCACCGACATTGCCGGCATCGTTCCGGTCGTCGGAAAGCCGATCATGACGTTCCTGCGCGGCGGGGACGAAGTCACGGGCGCGACCCTTTCACGGTTCTTCGGCTTCCATGTGGCGGTCCTGCCGGGGATCTTCACCGTGCTGCTGGGCATGCATCTGCTGATGGTGCAGCGGCAGGGCATGAGCGAACCGCTCGGGCACCGGGCGGAAGAAGAACAGAAGACCATGCCGTTTTTTCCGAATTTCATGCTGCGGGACCTCGCCCTGTGGCTGTTGGTGCTGAACCTGTTGGCCATCCTGGCGGTCTTCTTTCCGTGGGAACTGGGGAAGAAAGCGGATGTGCTCAGCTCTGCCCCGGCGGGGATCCATCCGGAGTGGTATTTTCTCTTCATGTTCCAGACGCTGAAGTACATTCCGGGAAAGATCTGGTTTCTGGATGGCGAAGTGCTGGGGATCGGACTCTTCGGCCTTGCCGGCGTACTCTGGACGTTGATCCCGTTCTGGGACCGCAAGAGCGCCCGGGGTGAACAGAATCGGTTCGTGAACTATCTGGGGCTGTTTGCGGTGCTGTACATCCTCCTCTTTACAATCCTCGGGTGGCTCGCATGAAGACCGTGCAACGTCTCGCCGTCACCGTCGCGGTGCTGATGCTCTGGGCCGGAGGAGTGGCTGCCGCCGACAAGTGTCTCGAATGTCATACCGCCACCGGCGACAAGCCCTCGGCGCTGTTCATGCATGACGTGCATCGCACAAAGGGGATCACCTGTGCCGGGTGCCACGGCGGGAATGCCTCCGCCGAGGACATGGAGCAGGCCATGGATCCCAAAGCCGGTTTCCGCGGCGTGCCCAAGGGCGATGAGATTTCGCAGCGGTGCGCCGCATGCCACGCCGATGCATCGCGCATGAAGTCGTTCGGATCGTCCCTGCTCACGACGCAGTTCGATCAGTTGAAGGCAAGCGTGCATGGCGGTTCCGCGCTCGACGGAAAGGAACGGATCGTCCAGTGCATTACGTGCCATGGTGCGCACGGGATCGTTCGGGTGACGAATCCGGCATCGCCGGTCTATCCGCTGAACATCGTCCGGACCTGCACGCGCTGCCATGCCGATGCCGCGCTGATGCGCTCCTACGATCCGAAATTGCCCGTCGATCAACTGGAGAAATACCGCACGAGCGTGCATGGAAAGCGGAACGCCGCGGGCGATCCGAAGGTCGCTGAGTGTGCCAGCTGTCACGGCAGTCATGATATTCGCTCGGCCAAGGATGCAACCTCCCGCGTGAATGCCGCCCACGTTCCCGCAACATGCGGGCGCTGTCACAGTGATGCGGCCTATATGAAGCCATACGGCATCCCGACGGATCAGCAGGAGAAATTCAGCCGGAGCGTGCATGGCGTGGCACTGCTTCAAAAGCACGATCACGGTGCGCCGGCGTGCAACAGCTGCCACGGCAATCACGGCGCGGCCCCTCCGGGGATCGAATCGATCTCGAAGGTCTGCGGCACGTGTCACGCGCTGAACGCCGATCTATTCTCGTCGAGCCCGCACAAAGGGATCTTCGATCAGCAGCATCTGCCGGAGTGCGAGACATGCCACGGAAGTCATGAGATCCTCCCGGCGACCGATGCGATGCTTGGTGTCGGGCCGGAGGCCGTGTGCAGTCGCTGCCACACCGCGCAAAAGAATCCGAGAGGATTCGCCGCCGCGCGCTCCATGAGCACAGTCATGGACAGCCTGCGGATGATGGAGCGGCGGGCACAGGATCTCGTGAATGACGCGGAGCAGAAGGGGATGGAAGTCAGCGAGCCAAAATTCCGGCTGCGCGATGTGCACCAGGCGTGGCTGCAATCGCGCACGATGGTACACGCGTTCAATGAGGCAAAGTTCCGGACCGCGGCGGATCCGGGATTGGTTGCTGCTCAGGCGGTGATCACGGAGGCAGAAGCCGCGATCCACGAGTACACTTTCCGGCGCGTTGGCTTGGGAATTTCGACAATAATCATTACCATATTAGCAGGTTCAGTGTATTTGTTCGTACGCCGATTGGAGCGCCGTCACCAGCGCTCCACGGTCTCTCATTCCCATCATACACCATCCTAGCATCAGGAGAGCGACTATGCAGAAGATACTTGCAATCACCGTCGGATGCCTCCTCCTGCTTTCTGTGAGTCTGACAGGCCAGAACAAGTACGTTGGCGTGAAAATGTGCGCCATGTGCCACCGGCCTGAGAAGATCGGAAAGCAGTTCGAAATCTGGCAGAAGACCGCCCACGCCGAAGCCTACAAGACCCTGACGGGCGCGAAGGCCGCGGAAATCGCGAAGGCCAAGGGCCTGAAGGTGGCGCCGTCGGAAGCACCGGAATGCCTCGAGTGCCACGTCGTGAAAGCCGATGCGAAGCTGTTCGAGAAGTCGTTTGACATCAAAGACGGCGTGCAGTGTGAACTGTGCCATGGCGCCGGTTCCGGCTACAAGAGCATGACGGTGATGAAGGACCATGCGAAAGCGGTTGCGGCAGGTCTGACGGACTTCAAGGACGAGGCCGCCATCGAGAAATTCTGCAAGACGTGCCACAACGAGAAGAGCCCCACGCACAAGGAGTTCAAGTTCAAGGAAATGTGGGGCAAGATTAAACACTCCGTGCCGAAGGGCTGATTCCCTTTGCGCGGCCGCAGTACGCTGTGAGTGCCCTGCGCCGGAAGCCGGATCGAACGGCGACCGACGCAGGTACTCGCGGCGATCGGGTCCAGCCGTCTCCGGCGCTCCTCTGCTCGGTGCGGAACGGCAGGAACCCAAACGAGTTCTCCTCCACTCACCGAACCAGAACGGGCGCGTTCCATGAAACGCTCAGCACCAGCAACCTCCCGATGGGTCCTTCTCCTGGCTATCACCGTCCTGCCGGGTCTTCTCCAGGCGCAACTCATGCAGCTGCGACTGGTCTCCTCGGCATACGCCTGGCAGCAGCAGGATACCGTCAATCAGTCATCCAACCATCTCTTCGGCTATCAGACGGCGCAGCTGTCGGTGGCCGACGACCATCTGTCGTTCCACACGTATCTGCAGGGCTTCAACGATTTCGCGGGACCGCTCAGCAACCTGGGCCGCGTTCGGGTCTATAACCTGTATGCCCGGTATGCCGGTCTGTTTGACGCCCTCGACGTCAGCCTGGGACGGCAAGCCATCTTCGGCGGTGTCGGTAACGGGACCATCGACGGCGGCAGCGCCACGCTGAAGCTGTTCGATTCACGCCTGAAGGTGCTGGGGTACTATGGATCATTGCCGCCCGAGTACTACAAATTGAAATTGATCGATCATGGCGCGGACAATTCCATGCTGGGCGGCCGCATCACGGGCACACCCGTACCGTACGCGACCGTGTCTGTCAGCTATGTGCAGAAGAACACGCGTCCGGAGGAATACCTGGCCGTCCGGCGCGACACGCTCTTCAATCCGTACATCACCGAGATCCGCCCCTATGTCAATGAAGAACAGTATCTGGGCGGCGATGTGTCGGTGGAGTACGCGAATCGGGTCAGCGCCTATGTGCGCTATGACTATGATCTCAACCAGGAGCAGACCGACCGGTTCCAGCTGTTCACGCGGGTGAAAGTCGCGGAGCCGCTGGCGCTCACCGGAGAATACATCCACCGCGAGCCGCGTCTGTCCTACAATTCAATCTTCTGGGTCTTCGCATCCACGACGATCGACGAGACCGAGGGCGGATTCGAGGTTACGCTTCCGCACGACTGGCAGTTCTTCGCGAAATACGGATACGTCTCCTACGGTGGTGATGACCGCTCCGACCGCATTACCCTCGGACTGAACAGCCGGCTGACGTCCCTCAGCGCCGCGTGGAGTACGGGATACGCCGGTCAGCTGAAGAATGTCTCCTTCACGGCGGGCTATCCGCTGATGAATAACACACTGACGCCCACGTTGGCCGCCAGTGTCGCGCAGTACCTGCTTGTTCCCGGTACACAAGAGCTCCAGGCGATCAGCATCGCCGGCGGTGCCGTCTACCGGCCGATGCCGCTGCTGTCTGTCGACGGTCAGCTGCAATGGATCTCGAACAAGATCTACGCGAACGACCTGCGCCTGTTCGTCCGGTTCAGCTATCTGCTCACCCACCAACTGAATATTCTGTGAGGCAGCCATGACGACGCAACGATCAGTTCGTACCAGGATCCTGCGGCATGCCGCATGGGTCGTCGCCGTCACGCTCGTGGTTGTCCTCGGCGCCTCGGTCTCCACGGTCTCCCGCGATGTCACCGGCGATAAACCGCCGAAGCAGGTGAAGTTCTCGCACGGCTTTCATGTGAATGAGGCCGGCGTCGCCTGCACGGACTGCCACGGTACGGCGGCCACCAGCACCCAGTCTTCGGACAACCTCCTGGCGACGATGGACGCCTGCCAGAGCTGCCACGAGGATCAGCTGAAGAACAACTGCACCTACTGCCATCTGAGCAGCGACTCCACGACGTACGCCGCCAGCCCGAATCCGCGGCGGGAGCTGCGCTTCTCGCACCAGGCGCATGTCGACGGGCAGAAGGTGGCGTGCGAAACGTGCCATACCGACCTCGACCGGCCGACCACCACGGTGGGGGAGATCGTTCCCTCGATGGCCACGTGCAGCACGTGCCACAATGATGTGAAGGCTTCGAATGCCTGCGAGACCTGCCACACGAACCTGGCGGCTCTGCGTCCGGCTGAACACAACCGGACCGACTTCGTCCGGGAACACAAGATCCTTGCCCGGCAATCGGATGCTGCGTGCGCGACGTGCCACACGCAGGAATCGTGCGCCGAGTGCCATAACGGCGCCGACCTGACGGCTGTAAATGTTCCCGGCCGCGATCTGGTCTCGCCGCATTCGCCGCGTCTGACCGCCATCGATCGCGGACAGGGAATGAACCTGATGAAGGTGCATGACCTGAACTACCGGTACACGCATGCCATTGACGCAAAGGGCAAAGTCACCGAATGCAAGACCTGCCACAGTGAAGAGACTTTCTGCTCCACCTGCCACATGGCCGGGGGCAACGTGAACCAGGCAGCGTTCAAGCCGTCATCGCACCAGCAGCCCGGCTTCATCGTCTTGAGCGTCGGCAGCGGCGGCGGTACTCATGCCCAGTTGGCCAAGCGGGACATCGAGTCGTGCGCCTCGTGCCATGCGGAAGACGGCGCCGATCCGACCTGCACGCGCTGCCATACGGATGCCGACGGTATTCGCGGCACCGATCCGAGGACCCATGAACCCGGATTCATGTCGGATGTCCACGGACCGTGGCACTCGGATCCGGGTGCGGTCTGCTACACCTGCCACAACGACCCGAACGCCCACGTCGGCGGCACCAAGGGCCGCGGTTTCTGTGGATATTGTCACCGATAATCGGAGCAGACGGCTATGAGACGGTTCATTCAAGGTTTTGGACGTGTCGCTGCCCTCGGGGCGGTGACGGTGCTGCTGTGGTCCTGCAGCGATCTGAAGAAGGATATCCCCACGGCGGTGTCCCTGCAGACGCAGGTACATCCGGCCGGCTGGGGTGACAGCACTTCGGCGAACTTCCACGGGAAGTCGCTGAAGGTCGGCCAGTACGATGCGACCAGCTGTCAGGCATGCCACTCGAAACAATACACCGGCGGCACGAGCGATGTCTCCTGCTTCCGTTGCCATACCTCCTATCCGCATCCTGCGTCGTCGAAGTGGTCGAATCCTGCGGACTCGACGTACCACGGCGCGTATGTAAAGAAGATGGGATGGAATCTGGACGAGTGCGCGTCGTGCCACGGCGCCAACTTCACCGGCGGCACGAGCGGACAGTCGTGCTATGACTGTCATGCGGCGTACCCGCACGGCACCGGCTGGAAGAATCCAACCTCCTCCGCGTCGCACGGAAAATTCGTCAAGGCATCCAACTGGCAGCTGGATGGATGCGCGACCTGCCACGGATCCGGATTCACCGGCGGTACGAGCGGCGTCTCGTGCTATACCTGCCATGTGCAGTATCCGCATCCCACGTCGTTCAGCACGGGCCATCCGTCCGCCATGCTCAACAGCGACTTCCCGCTCGCGCAGTGCCAGGCGTGTCATGGCACGACGTACGCCGGAGGTTCGGTGGTAAATGTCTCCTGCATGACGTCGGGATGCCACGTGGACCGGAACGGCACGCCCAAGTCTCCCGAAGCCTGCAACACCTGCCACGGGGACTTCAGTGCTCCGGCGAGCGATCTGGCTTCCGCGGCGCCTCCGCGGTCGCTGCATGGCGACACGCTGACGACGGTGCCCGCCGTCGGTCTGCATCAGAAGCATCTGGTCGGTGCGGTGAACGCGCCGAACGTGGAGTGCGCGGCGTGTCACGTCGTGCCAACGGCCGTCGGGGATGCGGGTCACCTTGGAACCGATCTCCGGGCCGAGGTGGTCTTCAGCTCCGCGCTTGCGGCACAGGTGACGGCCAACGGAACGTTCGTCCCGAATCCCACGTACAACACGACGACCAACCAGTGCAACAACACCTACTGTCACGGGAACTGGAAAGCCGATTCGGCGTCATCGCCGTACGCGGGATTCTACACGAAGTCGTCCATGGACGGACTGAATGCCGCGCCGCACTGGACCGGAACATCGGCCGAAGCGGCCTGCGGTACCTGCCATGGGCTTCCGCCCAGCGGGCATCCGACCGGGCTTGGCGTGAGCTGCTACAGCTGCCACTACAACTCCACAACGATGGACACACGCCTGCATATGAACGGCAAGATCAGTCTGACGGGATTCGGACAACCGGAACGCAGTTTCTAGGGTGTACGCACCCGGGAGGCGGACGAGAGTCCGCCTCTCGTGGTTTCAGAGACGAATAGTGCTGTGCTGAGAGGATTCATGAACTGATGGAGAGGAGCGTTCGATGGTCGGTACTGTTGTGATCTGGATTTCCTTCGTGGCTGCCGTGGCGGCCACTGCACTCTATGTCCGGTCGGTGCGTCAGCCGTCGCAGACCGACTGGGCGCGCGGGGCATTCTCCCTGAGTGCCACGGGCATCGTGATTGCGTCGGCGCTGCTGATGACGTACATCGTGCAGCATCGATTCGAATATTCGTACATCGCCAACTACAGTTCGCGGGATTTGCCGCTCTCGCTGCTGGTGACCACCTTCTGGGCGGGGCAGGAGGGCAGCTTCATGCTCTGGGCACTGTTTGCGACGGTGGTGGGCGTGTTCCTGATGGCTTCGTCGCGGCGGGCGAATATGGAGCAGCCGACCATGGCCGTCTACAGCGGGATCCTTGCATTCCTGCTGCTGTTCCTCGCGTCGAAGTCGCCGTTCCAGTACATCTGGGACGCGTTTCCGAACGAGATGAAACCGGGATTCGCGCCGCAGGACGGCCGCGGACTGAATCCGCTGCTGCAGAACTTCTGGATGATCATTCATCCGCCGGTACTGTTCATCGGTTTCGCGGCGCTGGCGGTACCGTTCTCGATGGCCATCGCCGGACTCTGGCAGCGGCGCTACACTGATTGGGTGCGCCGGACGATTCCGTGGGTCCTTTTCAGCGCCCTTGCGCTCGGTTCCGGACTGATCCTGGGCGGGTACTGGGCCTATGGCGTACTCGGATGGGGCGGCTGGTGGGGCTGGGATCCGGTCGAAAATTCCTCCCTTATCCCGTGGATTGTGACCGTCGTGCTCCTGCACACCATGCTCATTCAGCTTCTCACGGGTCGGCTCCAGCGAGCCAACTTCCTGTTGGCCGTGACCGGATTCCTCCTGGTGGTGTACAGCACGTTCCTCACGCGAAGCGGCGTGCTCGCCGAAGCGTCGGTGCATTCGTTCGTGGATCCCGGCATGTTCTCATATGCGCTGCTGCTGGTCTGGCTGGCGGTGAGCGCGGTCGTCGGCCTCGGCATGATCGTGCTGCGACGGAAGGACTTGTCGAGCGCGGCCTCGCCCAGCAAGTGGATGACGCGCGAGTCGATGCTCGCGATCGCCAGTATCGTCATGGGAGTCAGCGCGCTCATCATCCTGTTCGGAACCAGCTGGCCTATCCTCTCGCCGATACTCTCGAAGCTTCTGGCCGTCACGAAAGGCGCCGTGGAGCCGACCTTCTATGATCGGACGAACCTGCCGCTGGCCGTGCTGATGGTAGTGCTGCTCGGATTCAGCCTAAAGGTCAAATGGAACGAAGAGAATCCGGGATTCCTGCGGCGCCTGCTGTTCCCGCTCATCGGGTCGGTGGTGCTGCTCGCGGTGCTGCTGGTGGCGGGCCTGCGCGATCTCCCGGCGACGGTGCTTGCCTGGGCGGCGTTCTTTGCGCTTCTGTCGGCGCTGGAAACGGCGTATCGCATCGCCAAGCAGCACCCGTTGTACCTTGGCGGCGCCATCGCCCACGCGGGACTGGCGCTTTTGCTCCTCGGCATCATTGCCTCAGGTCGGTACGGAAAGAAGGAGCCGGTCTCACTCATTCTGAACCAGCCGAAGCAGGTGTTCGGCTATTCGCTGACATTCACCGGCACGGAGCAGCAACCGGATGGAAAGACAAAGTTCTTCGTCAAAGCCGAGAAGAACGGAACCACGTTCACGCTGGCCCCGGTGATGTTCGAAAGCTCGTATACCAACAGCCTCATGCGTAATCCGGACTACGCAAGCTTCCTGACAGGCGATTTCTATGTGGAGCCGGTGACCTTCGAGCAGGGCGCCCCCACTCCGACCTCGGAACACGTCATGGAGCTGGCGAAAGGGGAGAAGATGGCAGTCGGACCGATGGAAGTGACGTTCGTCCGGTTCGAGATGAACCCGCATACCATGTCCGGAAATGCGGGCGGTCAGATCACGATCGGGGCCGTGCTGAAGGTGAAGACCGAATCGGGCACCCAGGAGATTACGCCGGTGACGACGTACGCAACCGGCGGAGCACCGCAGGAATTCCGGACGGCGTACCTGAAGAACTCTCCGATCGGCTTCCAGCTGCTCGGCATGAACGTGGATCAGAATTCGCGGAAGTCCATCATTCAGGTGAACCTGGTGGGACTGCACGGCATGGCCGCGCAGCCGGCGACCCCGCCGACGCTCGTGACGGAGATCAGCACCAAGCCCTACATGAGCTTCGTGTGGGTGGCAGCAGCACTGATCCTCGGCGGGTTGACGCTCGCGATGATCCGGCGGTTCCGCGAGCAGACAGCGTAGATGCGCAGATTGCGTCGCGGTGAACACCGCGACGATCGGTGAGAAACACGAACGGGCGACCTCAGGGCCGCCCGTTTCTCTTTGGGGGAGAGGCAATCGCGCCGTTACAGGCGGTGGTTCCAGTAGAGCAGGCGCTTGCTTTGATCGACCAGAAGCACGTCCTGCGGAAGGATGCGAATGATCGCCTTGTCGGTGAATCCGCTTTGCGACAGGTCGAGCCGGAAGCGGACCTTGAAGTAGACGCTCGCTTCGTCCTGTTTCGCCGCCATGGCGACGTCCCGCGACGCTTTCCACAGGAAGTCCGGCGCGAACTTCAAATACATCCGGGAAGTCCGGTATCCGCCCTGCGTTGTATCGTCCATGGCGACGTACGGATTCGGCGGGATCTGACACACGAGCGTGGGAATATCGTAGGGCAACTCGACGAACGTGGGACACCCGACGGTGTAGATGCGTGTGTCGGCATCATAGCTCTTGAGCGTGGCCTTCAGGAGAACACCGAACAACCGTTTGTCGAGCTTCGCCTCCTTGATGTGCGCGTTGACCTTCGCGATGTAGGCGCCCTTCTCACGGGATACCCGGGTGGCGAACTCCTCCGTGGTCTCGAAATCGCCCTTCTTCTCGATGGTCTTCAGAAATGCGTCGGTGGCGTCACGGAGAAACGTCCAGTGCTCCTTGAGGAGCCTGGTCACCTGCTCCGGCATCATGTTCAGATCTTCTGCAGACGACGGCTGCTGCGCGAGTCCGCGCCTCTCCCCGATGAGCAGGAGAATAATGAGGAGCGGAAAGAAGAACCGTGCGCGTGTTTTCATGCCGACCTCGATTCGTCGTGGGACATTGAAACGGTCTGACGTGTTGCGGTGAGCCGCCGGCCGACGTCGCCGGCGATCTCGTGGGAATTCCGGACGCAATCGCCGACTGAAATCCCTCCCCGATAGTTTCCCGCGAACACGATACCCGGATGCTCGTTCTCGAATGCCGTCAGCGCGTCCATGATGCGGGCATACCCCAACTCATACTGGGGGATCGCCCGTTTCCACCGCGACACTTTCAAATATACAGGATTTCCGTGAATTTGCATAGGCCCGCGTAACTCGTCCACCGCCGTCTGCACCGCCTCGTCGTCCGTCAGTGTCGTCAACTCCGGCTGCCGTGCACCGCCGATGAATGTCGTGACCGCCACGTGGCCGGCGGGAGCGCGCTCGACGAAAAGACTTGAATTCCACAAACAACCGAGGATGCGACGTTGCTCCAGCGTCGGAACCAGAAATCCGAAGCCGTCGAGCGGATGGCCGACATCCTGGCGCCGGAATCCCAGGAAGATCGACAGGACGGGAGGATAGTAGATGGACTCGAGCAGCGTGGAGGTGTCGCGCGAGAATGATCGCAATACCGACGCAGCCTCGTATGCCGGAACGGCAAACACGACCGTGTCCGCCTCGATCTCTTCCTGCCTGCCGTGATGGAGATATTCCACCAGGTACCGGCGCTGACCGGGCTCGTCTTCCCGCGATTGCCGGTCGACGGCCAGATCGCGAATGCCGGTCACGCGCGCGTCGGCCACGATCGCGGAACCGAGACCCGCCGCGATCGCCTTCGGGAGTACCTGCATCCCGCCGCGGAACGAGAATGTCTCGGCACGGTCCTTTGCTTTTTCCGCCCGGGCTTTGCGCTCGCGTGCACCACGGAACATGCCTTTCACCAGACCGCCGTACTTTTCTTCGAGGGCGTACAGCTTGGGGAAGGCCGAGCGCACGCTGAGACGATCCGGACGTCCCGCGAAGACACCCGCAACGAACGGGTCGATGGCGTAGTCCATAAATTCCCGCCCGAGACGGCGCGACACGAACTGCGCCACACTCTCTTCCTCCGTTGCCCGGCCGACGAACGGCTCTTTCAGCACACGCAGTTTGGCGCCCGTGGAGAACAGTTTCGTCGTCAGGAATGCCGGAGGTGAAAGCGGCAAGGCCATGAGCCGGCCGCCGCGGAGGATGTACCGGTTCTTCCCGGCGGGCTCGGCGTACGTGAACTCGTTCTCCAGCGCAAGATCGCTCACCAGCTCGCGAAACAGCGGCGTGGTTTCCAGCGCGCTGTTCGGTCCCACCTCGACCAGAAATCCCTCTTCGCGGACCGACTGCATCGTTCCGCCCGGTACCGTTTCTTTTGCCAGCAGCCGGAATGCAATGCCCTGCTTCTTGAGCCAGTGGCCGATGGCCAGCCCGGAAATGCCTTCTCCAATAACCACCACATCGATCTTTTCGGGGCCCATGATGTTCTCGGATTGAAAGGATGATACGTGCGCCCGTCAGCGCGGAATGCGCGGACAGAGTCGCAGACGCGGACGGTCCGTGTCCGCTCCCCATAGCAGGGAACACGTCCGGACCGGATCCTCGCCGCGAACCAGATCGGTCACCAGGCCGGCGAGGCCGTCAACGTACTTCGGATGATCGTTGAGCGCCGGCATGAGCTCGAATCGCTCCACGCCGAGCGCCATCGCTTCCCGCCGGACATCGATATTGATCTCGTGCAGCGTTTCGATGTGATCCGTCACGAACGCCACGGGGATCACGGCGAGATTCTTGCGTCCTGTGGCCGCCAGCTGATGCACCGTCTCCACGAGCGACGGCTGCAGCCATTTCATCGGCCCGACACGGCTCTGGAAGCAGAGCCGGTGCGGCGACGTCCAGCCCCCCGCCGCCATGACCTGCCGGACGGTGTATTCCATCTGCATCTGATACGGATCGCCCTTGGCGATGTAGCTGACCGGGACGCCGTGCGCGCTGAAGAGCAGATCGATCGACGCCGGATCGACGCCGCGGAACCGCTCCAGCAGGGCGTTGATGTTCTCGACAAGCGCGCCGACATATCCCTCGCCGGCCGGATAGCAGCAGACATATTGCGTCGGGATCCGCAGGCCCTGGCGTTCACACTCGCGGTCCCACTCGTTCATGCTCGAGAGCGTCGTCGCCCGGGAGAACTGGGGATACAGAGGCAGAAGGATGATGCGCGTGAAACCGCCGTTGCGGATCTCCCGGACGACCGTCTTCGTGAACGGGTGCCAGTACCGCATCGCAATGAATGTTGTTGCATCCATGCCCGATTCCCGTAGCCGCCGCTCCAGCGCGTCACTCTGCCGCCGGGTCAGATCCAGGATGGGGGACTTCCCGCCGATCAGGCGGTAGTTCTCAGCCACCTTCACCGATCGCTTGCGTGAGATGAACCGTGCCAGCGGCTTTCGGGCAAGGAACGCGAGAGGAAAGTCGATGATGTCAGGGTCCATGAACAGATTGTACAGGAACGGCTCGACCGCTTCCGTCGAGTCCGGGCCGCCCAGCTGAAACAGCACCACCGCGATCCTGTCCGCCATACCCGCTTATCCTCCCGCGTGACTGATCACCGGAGCGGTGTTGATCCATTCCCGCGGCGAACGGAGCGCCGCCACCAGGACGGCTTCCCGCGATCCCGGTTGCGGGTCGGCCTGATAGTCCCACCGAACAAGCGGCGGGAGCGATATCAGGACGGATTCCGCGCGACCGTCCGTTTCCAGTCCGAACGCTGTTGCGCGGTCGTACAGCAGATTAAACTCGACGTAGCGTCCGCGTCGGAGGAGTTGCCAGGAGCGTTCCCGCTCACTCCACACATCGTGTCGCCGGCGTTCCACGATCGGCACATATGACTGCAGGAACGAATTGCCGCAATCCTGCACGAAGTGCCACAGCAGCTCCCGGTCGCCCCGCAGGTCGTCGAAGAAAATGCCGCCGATGCCCCGCGTCTCCCCGCGATGCTTCAGGAAGAAATACTCGTCACACCCCTTCTTGAATTTCGGATACCAGGACAAATCGTGACGGTCGCAGACATGCTTCCACGTCATGTGAAACTGGGCCGCGTCGCGTTCGACGAGGTACCACGGCGTCAGGTCCGCGCCGCCGCTGAACCAGAAGTCCCCGTTCGCCAGTTCGATGTACCGGAAATTCGCGTGCACCGTCGGCACCATCGGGCTTGCGGGATGCAGCACCAGCGAAATGCCGGTGGCGAATGCCCGCTGCGGATCCACATGCAGCCGGCGGGCGAGTCCCTCCGGAAGATCCGTTTCCACGGCGGAAGTATTCACCCCGGCCCGTTCGAATAGTCCGCCATCCTGGAGCACGCGGGTCCGTCCGCTGCCCGCGGGATGGGACCAGAGATCTTCGCGAAAATGGCAGCGTCCGTCAAGGACCTCCAGGGTTGCGCAGATCGTGTCCTGCAGGGTGTTCAGCGCCGATGAGATCGTGGCACGCATCGTTGCTCAGTGAAAGCGGGGGCTCTCTTCCTGCACCGCGCGAACAAAGGCGCGGGCGTGCTCAACGGGCACATCCGGCGTGATGCCGTGTCCGAGATTGAAGACATGTCCGGTTCCCTTGCCGTACTTCTCGAGGAGACGCACGACCCCGTGGCGAATTTGCCCGGGCGGAGCGTAGAGCATTCCGGGATCGAGATTGCCCTGGAGCGCGACCCGATCTCCCACGAGCGCGCGGGCACTGCCGATGTCCGTCGTCCAGTCCAGTCCCACAACGTCGGCGCCGGATGCCGCAATGGCGGGAAGTGAGTGACCGCAATCCTTGCAGAAGACGATGGTCGGTGCGCTGTCGCGGTCCACCAGCTCCAGCACCTGTCGGATGTAGCGAAGGGAGAATTCCTCGAACGCATCCGGAGGCAGAATGCCGCCCCACGTGTCGAAGATCTGCACGGCCTGCGCCCCGGCCGCGATCTTGGCGCTGAGATACGCGGCGACCGATCGCGCGAGCTTGTCCAGCAGCGCATGCGCGTCCGCCGGCCGCGAGTAGATCAGCTCTTTGACCGCGCGGAAGCTCCGCGTCCCGCCGCCTTCGACCATGTAAGTCGCCAGCGTCCAGGGCGATCCGGCGAAACCGATGAGCGGCACACGGCCGTTCAGCCGCGACCGTGTGAGGGTCACGGCATCCATCACGTACTTCAGCTCGCGGTTCGGGTCGGGCATCCGGAGGCGGTCGATATCGGCGCGCGACCGCACGGGCTTCGGAAAGTGCGGGCCGCCTTTGCCTTCCTCGACGATCAGTTCCATGCCCATTGCTTCCGGAACGACGAGAATGTCGGAGAAGATGATGCACGCATCCACGCCCAGAATGTCCACCGGCTGGATGGAGACCTCGGACGCCAGCTCGGGCGTCTTGCAGAGGGTCAGGAAATCGGCCTTCGCACGGATAGCGCGGTACTCGGGCAGATAGCGCCCGGCCTGGCGCATCA
>JAKAJH010000051.1 GCA_021813905.1 Bacteroidota bacterium
CAACGGGGGGCCGGAATTGCAGTTCTTCCGGTTCATCCTCTTCATCGAACAATGCGTCGGCGGTGAATTCCTCTTCGTAGTCCACCTGGAATCCGAATTCATCCGCCACCAGCGCGATCGTATCCTTGTCGAGGCGCTGGTTGATGGACACCATAATGCCCAGGCCCATCACCTTTTGAATGACCTCGGCCACAGACACACGCATCAGGTTCGCGAGTTCGCCCACGGTCACAAATTCCGTGACGCGCACGCGAGTCTTGTCGCGCTCCATCTGATCGAGCATCCGCTGCTGCTCTTCCTCCCGGCGCTCGCGTTTCCGGCGTTTGATGGCGGCTCGGGTCGTAGCGGTTTCATCCGCCGTCTCGGTCAGAGTCTCGCGGATCGCCTTCTCAACCGCGACTTCGCTCACCTCCGCCCGTCGCGTGCGCTTCCGCTTGTGGCCTTTCGCTTCGTCGTCCTCGCCGGGACGCGCCGGCTCCGCCTTCTTGCGGACGTCCTCCTTGATCTTCTTCTTCTTCTTTTTCTTCTTCTGCTCGTCGGACTCCGCGCTTGCCGCCGGCTTGACGCTGAGATCCATCTTGCCCTTGATGGTCAGACCGCGTTGCTGGCGTGCCATGGCCGCTTCGAGCGGCGTGAGCGGCATCTTTCGGGCCGGGGGCTTCGTCGCTTCGACGGGTGTCGGGGCCGGTACCGGCGCCGGCTCGGGAGCAACCGGCGGGACTTCGACCGCCGCGACTTCCTCTGCAGCCGGAGCTTCGACCGGCGGCGGTGCCTCCTCCACCGGCGGTGCTTCGACTGCCGCAGGAGAACCGACTTCCGTCACCGGCTCTTCGGCAGCAGCCGGCATTTCCTCCGGCTGCGGAAGTTCGACGACCTCGACCTCTTCTTCCGTTTTCGCGGTCGCCGGCTCTTCCTTCCCCGCCGCCTTCTTCTCCGGCTTGTCGATCTTCTCGCTCGGTTCCTTCTTCCGTGTCGAGCGAAACTCCTGAAGCTTCTTCTGGTGGCGTTCGGCGACGTCCTTGTCCTTCTTGAAATGCCCCATGATCACGGGCAGCATTTCGTCCGTGACCGCGGACATATGCGTCTTGACGTCGAAGCCCTTCTTCTTCAGGAACTCGAGGATCGTCTCGCTCGAAAGATTCAGATCTTTCGCGAGATTATAGATCTTGATTTTCTTTGAGGCCTGCTCTGACATGAATGCTCGTCTGGTTCACGCGTGATAGAACGGGATCTCCGCACTCAGGGCTTGGGCTCTTCCCGTCCCGGAGTCTGCTCTTCCGGCGGCGCCGGTTTCTCTGCGGGCGCTTCCGTCGCGGCGGGTGAGGGTTGCTGGAGAAGCGCTTCCGCCACCTCTTCGTCTGTTTCGACTTCCGCTTCCTCCAGTCCCTTCCGCAGCATTGTGACGATCTCGTCCAGCTTCTCCGGCTCGAGGCCCAGCGTGCTGATCAACTCCTCGCGCGTTGTCCCGATGACATCGCGGACGGTGTGATAATCCTCGTCGAAGAACTTGTGGAACAGGACGTCACCCAGCTCCTCGCGGAATTCGGCGAGATCCATATCATACTCTTCCTCCTCGCCGCCTTCCTTCTCCACCGTCAGCTCGAATCCCGTCAGCTTGGACGCCAGCCGGATGTTCTGCCCGCCTTTGCCGATGACCAGAGAAACCTGGTCCTGCGCGACGAGGATGCCGGCCTTCTTGTTCTCCGCATCCAGCTTGACCTCCTTCAGCTTCGCCGGTGCCAGTGCCCGCTGAATGAAAACCAGCGAATCCTCGGTATAGTTGATCACATCAATGTTCTCATTGTTCAGCTCGCGCACGATCGCGTGGATGCGGACGCCCTTCATGCCCACGCAGGCGCCGACGGCGTCAATGCGCTCGTCGTGCGACAGGACCGCGACCTTGGCACGATCACCCGGCTCCCGCGCAATACGCTTGATCTCGATGATACCGTCGTAAATCTCGGGGATCTCGATCTCGAACAGTCGCATCAGGAACTGCGGATCAGCCCGGGAGATGATCACCACGGGATTGCCAGCGCCCTTCCGGACCTCTTTCACCACCGCGCGGATCGTGTCCCCCTTCTTGTACCGCTCCTTGTAGATCTGCTCGCTCCGGGGGAGGATCAGCTCGTTCTTGTTATGGATGACGAGGATCTCGCCTTTCCCCTTCCGGATCTGATAGATCTCGCCCACCACGATCTCGCCGATCGTGCTCGAATATTCGTTGTAGATCGCCTCGCGCTCGATCTCCTTGATCCGCTGGTTGAGGTTCTGCTTGGCGCTGATCACGAGCCGTCGGCCGAATTCCACCATCGACAGGATCTCGACGTAGTCTTCTCCGACGTCCAGGTGCTCACCGGTCTTTTCGTAGGCCTCTTTGACGCTGATCTGCACGACGGGGTCTTCCACCGTTTCGACCACTTGCTTCTTCAGATACAGCTCAATCTCGCCCTTGTCCATGTTGACGACAACGTCAAAGTTGGCATTCAGGCCATATTTCTTCTTGATCATCATGCCGAAGATGTCTTCGACAATGCCGACAAGAATATCCTTGTCGATGCCCTTCTCCCGGACCATCTGGGCAAATGATTCGACAATCTCGTGATTCATCGATTCCTCCGATCAACTCATGTCCGCTCCCGCGTCACCACGGGAGCACTTCTTTCATGTCCTTCACATCGCCAAAGGATGCCGTGCGCTCCGCGCCGGCCTCCGTGCGAAACGTCAGCTGATCATCCTCGACCGCCACCAGGATCGCCTCGAACGACTGCTCTCCCTCCCCGGCGCGTACGCGCATCCGGAATCTCCGTCCGATATTCTTCCGTACCTGGCGCAGGTGTTTCAGGGAGTGCTCAAGGCCGGGCGACGAAACCAGCAGCTCATACGGACCGGGCATCACGTCGCGTTCATCCAGAGCCTTCGCCAAAAGGCGGCTGATCTGCGCACAGTGATCCACCGTGATGCCGGCGTCGGTATCCACGAACACCTGAACGACGGCCCGGGGGCGCGCCTGCTGGATCGCCACATCCACCAGGAATGCCCCGCTTTCCTCCACCAGAGGAACGGCGAGACTGGCAATATCATTCGGATTCGTCGGCACTCATGCTCACCAAAAAAAATAGCCCGTCCTGCGGGCTATCTCAACGACACCATTTAATATACTGAATCGGCTGAGAAGATGCAAGCGCCCTCGAGCGCTTTGCGGCAAAAAACTCCTTCGGATGAACGATGATTTGGCCCGAAAAACGCCCTCCCCCACCCGGATCAGAAGTTCATGCGACGCTGGTGCTTATTGTAGAACTCCGAAATCAGATCCGCCGCTTCGACCGGATCATCCGTGACAAAGAATAGATCGAGATCTGCCGGGGAGATCGTTCCCTCCTCAAGCAAGGTCTTCTTGAACCAATCCATCAATCCCCCCCAGAATGCACGGCCCAGCAGGATGATGGGGAACGGCTTCGTCTTCTGTGTCTGGACAAGCGTGAGCGCTTCGGTCAGTTCATCGAGCGTACCGAATCCGCCCGGAAGGACAACGAATCCGTGGGCGTACTTCACGAACATTACTTTCCGAACGAAGAAATGACGAAACGTCATCAGCCGTCCGCGATCGATGTACGGATTCGAACTCTGTTCAAACGGCAATTCGATATTGACGCCGACGGAATCGCCGTTCAGATCCTGCGCGCCCTTGTTTGCCGCTTCCATGATTCCGGGACCGCCTCCGGTCAGGATGTTGAATCCCCGCTTGACCAGCTCACGCGCAACCGAAACAGCCAGCTCATAATGCGGGCTTCCTGGTTTCGTCCGGGCCGAGCCGAAGATCGAAACCAGGTTCTTCTGCTGCGACATCATCGTGAATCCGTCCACGAATTCCGCCATAATGCGGAAGACCCGCCATGTGTCCTGCTGTCCTTCAAGGAGGCCCTGAAGGATTTCATCCTGACGTGCATCGTATGCACTGGGATTCTTCATTGATTCCCGCATCAGGCGATCCCTTTCGTGAATTGTCATCACAGCGTCACCGACGCTCCGTCGAATTGAACCGGCAGTTTCCCCCGTTCCAGCGCTCGCACGCGTTCGCAAAATCCATCCGGTGCGCGCACGGCAACCCCTCAGCGGCCGTTTGGACTCGCACGGTCGTCCGGGACCCTGACAACGCCTCACCATGGAACTGCGCATGGTCCACATCAACCTGCCAGGACGGTCCGAAGCACCGCAGCAGCCGCTCGGGTCTGCTCCAAGGTCACATCCATATGCGTCACCGCCCGAACGACGGTCGGTCCCATGTCGGACAGGAGCACCCCCTGCTCCTTCGCCCGGCGGATGATTTCCGCCGCTGTCCGTCCCGATTGCTGCACGTCCATGATAACGATGTTCGTCTGCACCCCGTCCAGATCGACCGACACGCCGGGAGCCTCGACAGCCTGCTCGGCGAGGATGCGCGCCTTGGCGTGATCCTCCGCGAGACGGTCGACATGGTGGTCCAACGCATAGAGTGCCGCCGCCGCAAGGATCCCCGCCTGACGCATCCCGCCACCGTAAATCTTGCGGATCGTTCGCGCGCGGGCGATCGTCTCCGCGGAGCCGGCAATCGCTGATCCGACCGGGGCCCCCAGGCCCTTGGAGAAACACACGGACACCGTGTCCGCGCAGGCAGCCCACGTCGAGAGCGGGATTCCAGATGCAACCGCGGCGTTCCACAGCCGTGCGCCGTCGAGGTGCACCGCGAGATGCTCGGTCCGCGAGAATGCATGCACGCGTTTCATCTCGTCGAGCGGGTAGACGGTTCCGCCGGCGCTGTTGTGAGTGTTTTCCAGGCAGATGAGCGTTGTGCGCGGGTTGTAATAGACCGCGGAGCGGATGGCCGGCACGATATCTTCCACGCGCAGCGCGCCCCGTACGCCACGCACGGGCCTGATCTGCACGTTGGACAGGAACGCGGCGCCGGCTGTTTCATAGTTGAAGATGTGACCGCGCTCCTCGACGATCACTTCGTCGCCGGGTTGTGTGTGGCACTTGACGGCGATCTGGTTGGCCATCACGCCGGACGGTGTGCAAAGCGCCGCTTCCTTACCGAGAAGTTCCGCCACGCGCTCCTGGAGCCGGTTGACGGTGGGATCTTCGGCATACACATCATCGCCGACGTCCGCCGCCGCCATTGCGGCACGCATGGCCGGCGTCGGTCGGGTAACCGTATCACTGCGCAAATCAATCATCACGTCGTGAATTTCCGTTTCGTGGGAATCAGGGAGAACATAACGAATAATAGGGAGCAACACAAACTGACCGGACCGATGAGATCGCCGTGCCGGACGTAGAATGTCTCCTCCGTGTTCCGCGCGATCGTCGCAGTGAACCGCGCTTCCGTGTAGAGTGCGGTTGATGTCCGCACGACCCCGGCAGGATCCACGATCAGCGAGATGCCGCCATTCGCGCACTGCACCAGCCAGCGTCGTGTCTCAATCGAGCGGAGCGACGCATACGCCGCGTGCTGATACGCACCCGACGTGTTCCCCCACCAACTGTCGTTCGTCACGACCACAAGAAACTCCGCACCCCTGCGAACGAAGGCCCGGACAAAATCGGGGTAGACGGATTCGTAGCAGATGAGCGCGGCGAAGCGCGCGGAATCCCCGGCCGCTGTTCGCATCGCATACACCACCGTGTCCTGTCCCATTCCCCAACTGCTGATTCCCACATTCCATCGGAGCGGCTCGATAAGAAAACGGAACGCCTGCGCGTACGGGATCCGCTCCGCGAACGGAACAAGAACCATCTTCCGGTACACGGGACCGATGTGATCCGGCGACGTGAACAGCACCACCGAGTTATAGGACTCGACCGCCAGATCGGATCCCGGGATCGGCTGCGACGTCACCGGAGCCGACGACGTGGGAAAGTACCGCGCCGTGGGCAGACCGGTCAGCAGCGGCACGCGCGTTGAATCAACGAAGGAGAGCACCGACCGCAGTTCGGCCATGTGGCGCGGCTGCAGCACGTAAAACGGTATGGCCGTCTCGGGCCAGACGATCAGGTCCGGAGCGGTCGCGGCAAGGACCCGCGCGTCATCCAGATGGCGCGCCAGCTGCCGATCGTCGCTCGCCGCACGGGCAGCCGCATCAGTCCCCCATTTCTCCCACGGATCGATGTTCGGCTGCACGATCCCGACGCGTACACCGGCGCCGGTCATCGCCTCCTCTTGATGCATGCGCGCTCTTCCCCACGCAAGCGGCAGGACATAGATCAGCACGAGAAAGCCCAGCGCCCCCTGCAAGCGTGCCGAACGAGCTGTCCATCGGCCCTGCGCAATCCGCGTGAGCACCACATAGGCGATGCCGTTGAACGCCAGCACCAACACCGTGAGACCGAGGACGGAAACGTACTCCGCTACCTGCGCGCGTGCGAGATCATACGCCTGGCTGTTGCCGACGGTGATCCACGGGAATGAGAACTCGCCCAGGGAATGGACGTACTCGAACGCCGTCCACAACGCGACAAACGCCCCCACCCCCCACCAGGTCCCGCGGCGCCGCATCACGAGCCATGCCAGCATGGTGGACGGCAGATAAAACAACGGATGCACAAACAGCAGCAACGCGCCCGCAGCCATCATCCATCCGTCGCGGCCGACCGTAAACCCGCCGGTCCAATAGACAGTCACCAAGTGAAACGCCAGCACGAACGCATAGCTCCGGCGCAGCGCCCGCCCCGCCGTGTCAGCCCGTTCAAGCACATGAAGGAGGGGAAGGAATGCAACGTAGGCAAGCGTGAAGAACGGGGACGGCGGAAATGCCAGGCCGAGGAGCACGCCTCCGACCAGGGCCTCCAAACTCCACCTGAGCTTTGGTCGAAAAGACGCAACAGTGTCGGTCGGAGCGATCATTGCGTTCCCGGTATCGCGGGGCGCTGGCGATCCATCCACCAGCGCTCGAGACGCGCACTCACCCAGAGGACAAATGAAGCGATGATCAGACCGATCGCTGCGCCGCCGAGCACATCCGCCGGATAATGCACGCCCACCACGATTCGCGAGAGTCCGACGATCACGGCGAATCCGGCAAACCACCATCGGCCGCGCGGGAAGAAATACGCCAGCACGAGTGCCGCGGCCGTGGTATTCACCGCATGCGACGACGGAAAAGACAGTCCACCGCCGCATCCCACGAGCAGGTGCACGTCGGGGAGCACGTGGCACGGACGCATGCGGGCAACCATCGACTTGATGACCGCACTGCTGATCTGATCGCTCAAGACAATGGTCACGATGAGACAGATCGCGGCAAGGCGCGCGGCCCGTCCTCCCCGGATGAGCATCCACAGCACCAGCGCCACCACCGCAACGAGAACAATGCGATGGTGGTTCAGATCTGTGATAAAGGGCATCACGACATTGCTCACCGGATTGCTCAGCGTCCGGTTGATGAACAGGAAAAGTGCCGTATCCGCGTGGTTCAGGAGTTCATTCATCGAGCGTATCTCCGTCAGAGCCGTGACCGGGGGGAACCGACATGCGATCCCGACGGCGGCGGTACCAGCGAACGATGAAGAACACAGCCACGACCACGAGCAGAGATGTGATCCCTTTGCCGTATGCATCGGCGTAGAACAGGACCGCCCGCCAATTCTGCCCAAGTTCCATTCCGGCAGAGAGCAGGATGGCATTCCAGAGCAGTGAACTGAGGAATGAAAGTCCCGCGGTCAGCCCCATGGGAAGCTCCGACATGCCGACGAAGAATGACACCACAGCGCGCGTCCCGGCAAGGAATCGGTTCGCGCTCACGACCGCAATGCCGTACTTCCGGAACCACGCTTCCACCCGGTGGATCTGGTCCAGCGGAAGAAACCGGAGCCGTCCGCTCTCGATAATCCGCTTCCCGAACCACTGGCCGATCTTGTACATGGTCAGGAAGCCGAGTGTGCTGGCCACGGTCGCGACAATCAGACTGGTGAGGAATGACACCCGACCGACCGCCGACAGCGATCCGAGTCCGACAACCAGGACATCACTGGGAAACGGCGGAAAGATATTCTCGATATAGGCCGTGAACGCCAGGGCGGCGTACACCGCCAACGGATCGAGAGCGGCGATCGAGCGGAGCAGGTCTTCCATCAGACTTCAGCGCGCAGGGGTTGGAATCAACGTCACGACCGCCAGGGCGGCACATCCCTCCCGTCGTCCCAGCGAACCCAGGCCTTCATTGGTTGTCGCCTTGACGGAAACCGAGCCGGCATCAATATTGAGCGCGGCGGCGATGGCTTCACGCATCTTCGGAACGTACGGCGCGATCTTCGGCCGCTCCAGGAGCAGCGTACTGTCAACGTGGACCACGGCATATCCGCTGGAGGCAAGGAGGGTTGCGACGCGTTTGAGCAACAGCAGACTGGAGATGTTGTGATATGCCGGATCAGTGTCGGGGAAGTGTTTGCCGATATCCCCCAATGCGGCGGCTCCGAGCAGCGCGTCGCAAATGGCATGGAGCAGAACGTCGGCGTCCGAGTGGCCGTCCAGTCCCTGATCCGACGGGATGACGATGCCGCCGAGCGTCAGCGTCCGCCCGGATCGGAACCGGTGAACATCATATCCGAGTCCGACCCGGGGAATGGCGGTCGCCACGGGACGTCGGGCGCCACGGCGCGGTCTAGCGGATCTCGAAGCGCGTGAATGTTCCTGTTTCGTCATGCCATTCGATGCGAACGTCGTTCACTTGCGCGGAGCGTGGGCCGACCTTGACCGCACTCAGAAGAATCTCAATCGCCGCCCGATCGCCTTCCGCTTCGATCTCCACATCGCCCGACCACTCGTTCCTGACATATCCGGTCAGACCAGCCTGCGATGCGCGTGTCGCCACAAAGTAGCGGAACCCGACGCCTTGCACAAGCCCCTTGACGACAATGTGTGCGCCCGTGTTCATGCGACAGATGAAAATACGACGATTGGGGCTGAAATGCAATTTGAGCACGTGCGCGGTGTCTTGAGGCCGCGCGCCGCGTTTGCGGTTGCGAGTCAGGCGATATTTGAGTACCTTAACTATGCTTTGCTAGCCACGAACGAAGAGACGAATGTCCCGGCCACTGAATATTCTTTTTGTCTCCAGCGAGGTTGATCCATTTGCCAAGACCGGCGGCCTCGCCGATGTCTCCAGCGCCCTCCCCAAAGCCATCAAGGATCTCGGCCACGAGATCCGCATCATGATGCCCCGCTACCGGTTCATCGGTGAACGGAAATTCCGGCTTCATGATATCATCCGTCTCAAAGACATCCCGATCCCGATTGGCTCCGCCTCCCCGATCGTCAACGTCAAATCGTCATTCATCAGCAATCTCAAAGAGAAGGTCCAGGTCTATTTTCTCGATAACGAGGCGTACTTTGGCCGGGACGGCATTTACCAGAATCCGACGACGAAGAAGGACTATAAGGATAACGACGAACGGTTCACGTTCTTCTGTCGGGGCGTCCTGGAGACGCTGAAACGCCTTGGATGGCAACCGGACATCATCCACTGCAACGACTGGCAGACGGGCCTCATCCCCGCCTATCTGAAGACGATCTATAAAGATGACCCGTTCTTCCGGACGGTGCGAAGCGTCTTCACCATCCACAACATGGCGTACCAGGGAGCGTTCGGACACGAATCTTTCACGAAATCAGGGCTTCCGAAGGAACTTTTCAGCACGGACGGCGTCGAAGCGTATGGGAAGTTCAATTTCCTGAAAGCAGCCCTGTATTACGCCGATGTCGTGACTACGGTCAGCGAGAAGTACGCGGAAGAGATCTGCACTTCGGATGAATACGGCGCCGGGCTGAACGGCCTGCTGGCCAGCCGGAAGAAGGATCTCCACGGCATCGTGAACGGCATCGACGCGACGCTCTGGAATCCGGCTGCCGACGAGTACATTTTCCGCAAATATGACGCGAAATCGATTGAGGCGAAGGACGAAAACAAGAAATCCCTGCTGAAACGGTTTGGCCTTGAATTTTCGGACCGGCGACCCGTCATCGGCGCCATCAGCCGGCTGGTGGATCAGAAGGGATTCGACCTCGTGCTGGAAGTGATGGAAGACGTCCTGAAGGGCGATGTCCAGTTTGTGATGCTTGCCGCCGGGGATAAGGAATCCGAGAAGAAATTCGATCAGCTCCAGAAGAAGAATGCGAAGAAGATGGGGCTTGTGCTGGGGTACGACGAAGAGCTCTCGCATCTCATTGAAGCGGGAAGCGACATGTTCCTGATGCCCTCCCGGTACGAACCGTGCGGGCTCAACCAGATGTACAGCATGCGCTACGGAACGGTTCCCGTCGTCCGGGCCACCGGCGGTCTCGACGACACCGTCGAGGATTACGCGGGCTCAGGCAAGGGTACCGGCTTCAAGTTCGAAAAGTACGATTCGCGAGAGCTTCTGAAAGCCATCCAGCGGGCGCTCAAGGTCTATCAGCAGCCCGAGGAATGGAAGAAGATTATGCGAAACGGCATGCAGAAGGACTTCTCCTGGGAATACTCGGCCCGAAAATACATCAATCTCTACAAAGACTTGCTGAGACCCTGAATCGTGACGTTTCATCCTGCCGTACACGCGCACTTCCCGGCCAACGTCTTCCCCCGTACTTCACCGGAATCTCAGGCTGCCAGTCGATTGTCGGCGACACGGCCGCACCGACATTCCGTCTTTGGTGCGTTCCCGACGCCGTGGCGCACCTCCACGTTTCTGTTTCCCCGTCCCGGACGACGAATCCCGGCCTGAAGAGCGTATGAGAAATCACTTTCCTTCCCTCACCGGAGTGTTCATTGCGGTCCTGCTGGCCGCATTCGCAGGCGGTTGCGCCGAGGATCCGACATCGGTCGGTGCGCAGCTTCTTCCCCGGACCGACTTCCCTGTGGTCCATCGTGACACGCTGTATGCCGTTTCTCACCGAAGCACCAAGGCATTCATCGTAACGCAGTATGCCGATCAGATGATGCTCGGTTCGTTCCAGACGTACCAGGCGTGGGCGGCACTGAAGTTTTTCGCCCTCCCCGACACGATGCTGGGCGCGACGATCAGGTCCGCGTCGATCCGGCTCCGATCCTCCTACCGGACCGGCGATTCGCTCGCACCATTTTCGTTCGATGTGTACGAAGCCACGACCAGCATCATGCGCGATTCGCTGACCATGGACTCGGTTCTGCTCCGCCCGCTGGACTACCGCCAATCGGTCGCGGTGACGTCCGTGAGCGGCGTCGGGCCGGGAGACACGCTGACGTTCTCATTTTCGATCCCGGACACCGCGATGCTGAATCGATGGTTCAGCACGAACGCCGATACGATCAGCGGGAATTACGGTCTCCTGCTCGTGCCGACTTCTGCCGGGATGATCCGCGGACTCTCGACAATGTATGCAGCGGACACCGCGAACCGGCCGATGCTCACGGTCAGCTATACCAAGAATGGCGTGGCGGGTACGTATTCGCACCACATCGACTCCACCCGGTACTTCGCCACAGTGGACGAAGGCGCATTGCTCTCCAATCCGGCCAGGATCACCGTACAGAACGGCATCTCGTACCGCGGATTCGTGACGTTCGATCTCTCGCACGTTCCCAATCCGTCGCTCGTCAGTCTCGCGACGCTCGACTTCACGCAGGATCCGTCCGGTTCCCGGATGACCTGGTTGTCACATGATTCGCTCTATGCCGGGATTGTCGATGCCAACGGCAACCTGAGTTCGTCGATTTATCGGCTGAGCGACGTGGCCACCGATTCCCTGGGCCGCGTTCACTACTCCTTCAACGCGACCGCGTTCGTCCAGGCCTGGATGAAGAACAGTGCGCTTCCGCGCGTCGTGTCTCTCAGCGGATTCGACGAAACCGGCACGATGGATCTTTATTCCATCTTCGGTGCCTCGGCGCCAGCGGGGACGCGACCGAGACTGATCATCACGTATTCCACGACTCGCTAGTGAAATGGCAACGATGCGCATCTCCTCTCTTGTTCGGATCGTCTTGCTGCTCCTGGGCGCCAGCATGGTGGCGACAGCGGGCGGCTCGCTGTACAGCCGCTATGCGGTTGGCGACCTCCTGTCGTTCTCCGGGACGCGCTCGTACGCGCTGGGCGGCGCGTCGATCGCGCTGATCGGTGGAGATTTCATCAATATCCGCAATCCGGCCGGACTGGCGAAGATTCCGTTCACCCGGTTTGCCGGATCCTTCGAGTTCACGAACATTTCCAGCGCGACGGACGCGGGATCTGCACGATACGGTGCGGGAGAATTCCAGAGTGCCTCCATGGCGATTCCGATCGACACCGCGGAGGGCATAGTTCTCTCGTTCGCCGTGACGCCGTACAGTACCGTCCGCTACGCTGTGAGCCGGAGCGACACGAGCGCTCTCGCCGCCTCCGATCAGAAGTTCTACGGCAGCGGCGGTTTGTCCACCGTGACCCTGGGCCTTTCCGCCAGCGTCTTCACGGACATCCATCTGGGCGGCTCAGCATCCTATTATTTCGGCCGGACGCGGCAGTACGCGACGATCTCGTTTCTGGAAACGAGCCTCACGGGAGTCTCGGTCGACCGTTCGACGTACTATTCGGGATTCGGCTTCACCGGCGGATTGATCTGGGAAGGGATCGGAAGGCGTCTGAACGTTGCCGCGTTGCGCGAACTCACCCTGGGCGCGGTCGTCTCCACCGGCGTCTCGCTTGAGGCGGATCAGCAAGTCACGTACACCCAACCCGACTCGACCATTACGCTCCCGGGATCATTTGATCTTCCGGTATCCTTCGGCGTCGGCGCCGCGTATCAGGCCGGTTCCCGTGCGCTCGTGACCGGGGAGATCCTGATGCAGAACTGGTCTTCCGCCCGACGCAGCCACGCGCCGATCCCGGAGCTTCGGAATTCGCTGCAGTTCGCTCTCGGTTACGAACTGGCGGGAGGCCGCGACTTCGAGTCGTACTGGTCCCGCGTGAACTATCGTGCCGGCGCATACTATCAGTCCGGCTATCTGCGTCTCAACGGCTCGGATATCAGCGAGTACGGCATCACCGGCGGCGTCGGCCTCCCGATCGGTCCGGATTCCCGGCTCGACATCGGTGTACAGGTGGCTCGTCGTGGAACGACCGGGGCCGGCCTTCAGCAGGATACGATGATCCGGGTGTCCGTGGGTGTCACCGCCAGCGAAGTGTGGTTCATGCAGTTCCAGGACGAGTAGGCGCATTCGGCCACAACACCGGAGTCCATTGCGATGATCTCCATCGGCAGCGACCACGCGGGATTTCAGTACAAGGAGCAGCTCAAGCAGCTGCTCGACGAGTTGGGACAGAAGTTTGAAGACCGGGGGACGATGTCGGCTGAGTCTGTCGATTACCCTGATTACGGTCATCGGGTCGCCCTGGACGTTTCTGCCGGAACCGCCGACCGCGGCATTCTGATCTGCGGGACGGGGATCGGCATGTCGATCGTCGCCAACAAGCACCGGGCCGTCCGAGCAGCGGTCTGTGAATCAGCGACGGCCGCGCGACTCGCCCGGGCACACAACAATGCCAACGTGCTGTGCTTCGGCGCACGCATCATCGGCTGGGAGGTTGCCGCGGACGTGGTCCGCACGTTCCTGTCGACGCCCTTCGAAGGTCAGCGACACACCCGCCGCATCGAAAAGATCCATTCCCTCACCGGCGAGTGAATCGCACGTCATCCGAGGACATTTTCATGAAGACCCTCTCCCAACGGGATCCCGAAGTCTTTGCCGCCATTGCATCCGAAGTTCACCGGCAGAACACGAAGCTCGAGCTGATCGCCTCCGAGAATTTTGTCAGCCCCGCGGTGCTCGAGGCGCTGGGAAGTGTCCTGACGAACAAGTACGCGGAAGGCTATCCCGGCAAGCGATACTACGGGGGATGTGAGTTCGTGGATGTGGCGGAGAACCTTGCCCGTGATCGCGCACGCACGCTGTTCGGCGCCGCCTACGCCAATGTCCAGCCGCATTCCGGATCGCAGGCGAACATGGCGGTCTATTTCTCGTTTCTAAAGCCGGGTGACACCGTGCTGGGCATGAACCTGTCGCACGGCGGTCACCTCACCCATGGGTCCCCCGTCAACTTCTCCGGTCAGCTCTATCGCTTCGTCGCGTACGGCGTCTCCCCCGGGACCGGACAGATCGATTACAACGATGTGGAACGCATGGCGTTGGCGGAGAAACCGCGCATGATCACGGTGGGCGCCAGTGCCTATTCGCGCAACATCGATTACAAGGCATTCCGCACCATCGCGGACAAGGTCGGCGCGTTCCTGTTTGCCGACATCGCGCACCCGGCCGGCCTCATCGCCGCACGGCTGCACAATGATCCGCTTCCCCACTGCCATGTCGTTGCGTCGACGACCCACAAGACGCTCCGGGGCCCCCGGGGCGGTCTGATCCTGATGGGCTCCGACTATGAAAATCCGTTTGGACAGGTAGCGCCGAAGTCCGGGCGGAAGAAGATGATGTCCGAACTGATCGATTCCATGGTCATCCCCGGCATTCAGGGCGGACCGCTGATGCACGTGATCGCCGCCAAGGCCGTCGCTTTCGGCGAGAATCTCCGGCCGGAATTCCGGACGTACGCTGCGCAGATCATCCGGAACGCACAGGCGCTCGCCGCGGCTCTCGTCAACCGGGGGTACAACATCATTTCCGGCGGGACCGACAACCATTTGATGCTCCTGGACCTTCGGAACAAGAACGTCACCGGCAAGGAAGCCCAGGAGGCCCTCGACCTCGCCGGCATCACGGTCAACAAGAACGCCGTACCGTTCGACGACAAGTCGCCCCTCATCACCAGCGGCATCCGCATCGGTACGCCGGCCATGACCACCCGTGGAATGACCGAAATGCAGATGGAGCTGATCGCCGAATTCATCGACCGCGTGATCACCAACCGCACGAATCTCGCCGTCCTGACGCAGATCAGTGATGAGGTCCGGGCATTGTGCTCGGCATTTCCACTCTATCCGGAACTCACCGCCTGACGGTGTCGCCAGCCATGACCGGACCGCTCCAGCGCTTTCTGCAGCACGTGTCGACCGGCGATCCGCGGGAGATGTCGTTCTTCGACCATCTCGAAGAACTCCGTTGGCAGATCGTCAAAGCCCTCATCGGCTTCCTTGTGGCCACGGCGGTGTGCGTCTATTTCTCGGACTTCCTCGTGCGCGATGTGCTGCTTGGTCCGCTTCGCGTCATTGGTCTGAAACTGCAGGTGCTCTCGCCGTACGGCAAGGTGATGCTGTACATGGAAGCCGTGCTCATCGCGGCGTTCATCATCAGCATGCCGTACACCCTGTACGCCCTGTGGAAGTTTGTCGCCCCCGGGTTGCTCCCCCGCGAGCGGCGCTACATTTCGCTCATCGTCATCTTTACATCCCTCTGCTTTTTCGCCGGCGTTGCCTTCGCCTACGTCGTGCTGATCCCGGCGGCCCTGCAATTCTTCTCCACATTCGGTGCACCGGAGATTGAGCTCAACATCGCCGTGGACCAGTACGTCAGTTTCATGCTGGCGCTCCTGCTCGGTGCGGGTCTCGTCTTCGAGCTCCCGATGATTTCGTACTTTCTGACCAAGATGGGTCTGATCACCCCGGCGTTCCTCCGAAAGTACCGCCGGCATGCGATCGTCGTCATCCTTATCGTTGCCGCCATCGTCACCCCCACGCCGGACATGGTCACCCAGACGTTGCTGGCGCTTCCGATGTTCGCGCTGTACGAGATCAGCATTTTCGTCTCGTATTTCGCGCGCCGCAATAAGGAGCGCCGCTCCTCCCAGGAGGCCACCGGGGCATGATGGACCGTCCGGTCACACTGGATGCACTGCGGCAACCGGTCGCCGAAGAATTGCGGACGTTCGATACGGCATTCCATGACGCGATGCGCTCACGAGTCGGCCTTGTCGATCTCGTTGCCCGCTACCTCGTGCGTCAGAAAGGAAAGCGCGTCCGGCCGATCCTCGTTCTGCTGAGTGCGAAAGCATGCGGCACGATCACCGACAGCACGTACCGGGGCGCCACCCTCATCGAAATCCTCCATACGGCCACGCTGGTGCATGATGACGTCGTGGATGATGCCGATACGCGCCGCGGCCTTGCGTCGATCAATGCCGTCTGGAAGAACAAGGTGGCCGTGCTGATGGGCGACTACCTGCTCTCGCGCGGACTCCTGCTCTCCCTGGAGCATGGGGACACGTACTTCCTTCGCGAGACCTCTCAGGCGGTCAAGCGCATGAGCGAAGGGGAGTTGCTCCAGATTCAGAGGAGCCGGCGACTCGACATTGACGAGCCCACCTATCTGCGCATCATTGCGGACAAGACCGCGTCTCTCTTCTCCGCGTGCACGGCCGTCGGCGCCGCCAGCAGCACGCAAGACGAGCAGATCCGCGCCCGCCTCCGCGAATACGGCGAACAACTCGGGCTCGCCTTTCAGGTGCGCGACGACCTTCTGGATTATCTCGGAAAGCGAAGCATCCTCGGCAAGCCCACCGGCATCGATATCAAGGAGCGCAAGCTGACCCTTCCGCTCATCCATACGCTCCGTTCGTGCGATCGGTCGGATGCACGCACCGCGCTCCGGATCATTCGGCAGGGAGCCGACGGACGCAAACTCCAGTGGGTGATTGACCTGGTCGTTCGGTCCGGCGGCATTGAATACGCCATGAAACGCGCGGACGCCATGGCGACGGCCGCACGGGAGCAGATCACGCCGCTGCCGCCGAGCGAGGCGCGGGATGCGCTCATGCAGTTCGTCGATTTTGTCGTGACGCGCGAACACTGAACCGACGCTCCGTCTCCGTACACGAAAAAGGCCCGTCCATAGACGGGCCTTCTGCTGTACTTCTCTCTGATTGTTTCCTAAGTACGGATAAATTCCCGCTCCCCTTCCCGCACGACCAGCACCGGACAGGGGGCCTTCCGGACCACCTTCTCCGCCGTACTGCCGAACAACATGTGCTCCACGCCGGTGTGCCCATGCGTCGCAATGATGATCAGATCGATCCGCTCTTCAAGCGCGTACTGATTGATCTCGTAGAATGGTTTTCCCGTCCGCACGACCCGCCGCGCCGGCACTCGGCCGGCGATCTCGTCCTGGAGCAGCGTGTCCAGTTCCTGTCCCCCGCGCGTCCGGAGCTCTTCTTCGACGTTGGGGAAGCCGATCTGTCCGAAGCTGAAATCGGCGGGATAGATGGTGGGTTCGACGACGTAGATCAGATCGATCGACGCGCGAAAGAATTCGGCAAACGGAATCGCATACTTCAGCGCGTTGCGCGAATGCTCCGAAAAGTCGATCGGGACAAGAATGCGGTGCAGAATGATGTCGCGCGACCGCGTCGCGGACTTCGGGGCCTTACGCGGGGCGGGCCGTCGTCGGTTCGTTTTCTTCGCTGGCATGACTTCTCTCCTCCTCCTGGCGTTGGAGACGTTCGAGTTGAGATTTGATCTTCGTCAGTTCCTTGTCGGTCGTCCGAAGCCGCTGCGCCACGATCTCCGCGAGCTTCAGCACGATCTTCAGCCCGAGCTGGCTCTTGCGTTCGATGAGTTCGAACAGGTCGGGCCGGAAGAAGCCGAGCAACAGGCAATCCGTCTTGCAGACGGCGTCGGCAGAGCGGGGAGATTCATCGATAAGGGCCAGCTCGCCGAAGAAATCGCCGTCACTCAGCACGGCAAACTCGCGGGCTTCCCCCTCTTTTCCTGTGATCTGGATCGAAACGCTTCCGTCCTGAATGATGTACATACCCAGACCGGGATCGCCCTGATAGAACACAGGTTCCCCCGAACGGTACTCGCGACGATGGATGATCGCCGCGACCTCCTTGAGCTCACGCGGGGACAGATGGGCGAACGCGGGGACCTTGCTCAACACTTCCTCGATCGAGCCTTCGCGAACGACCCGCTCGGAGAAGATGTTCTTCCACAACGCGTTCTCGCTCACCGCTTTTGGGAGTGCCATGGCAGCGCGCCTCAATTCGTCATGTGCGGGTCGGCTTGTCCACGAACGTCAGCCAGCCGGCGGGATCCACTGCCTCGCGGATGATGCCGAAAAATGCGCTCTGGATCCTGCGGGTCACCGGTCCCGCCGTTCCGGCACCGATCGTGATGCGGTCGATCGAGCGTACCGGTGTAATCTCCGCCGCCGTCCCGCTGAAGAATACTTCATCCGCAATGTACAACATCTCACGGGGAATAGCCATCTCCACCACCGGGAATCCTTCGCGCCGGGCGAGGTCGATGACCGACGCTCGTGTCACGCCGGGGAGCAAACCCGCGGAAATCGGAGGGGTGTACAGAGTCCCATCCCGGACCAGGAAGACGTTCTCCCCGCTTCCCTCGCTCACGAACCCGTTAATATCGAGCGTGATCCCTTCCGCGTAGCCGTTGGTCAGGGCTTCCATCTTGATCAACTGTGAATTGAGGTAATTCCCGGCGGATTTCGCCATTGTCGGCGACGTGTCGGGCGCCGGCCGCCGCCAGGATGACACGCACACATCAATGCCGTTTTCCAGCGCATCCGCCCCCAGGTACGCACCCCAATCCCACACGGCAATAGAAACCTCGATCGGACACCCCTTTGGATTCACGCCCACCTCGCCGTAGCCGCGGTAGACCACCGGACGGATGTAACACGTCTTCAGGCCGTTCGCCTGGATCGTGGTCCGGATGGCCGCGGTAAGATCCGAAGTGCTGTACGGGATCTCCGCCCGGTAAATGCGCACGGAGTCGGAGAGCCGGCGCAGATGTTCGGGGAGACGAAAGATTGCCGAACCGCGCTTCGTTTCGTAGCAGCGGATCCCTTCGAACCAACTGGAACCATAGTGTACCACGTGTGACAGCACATGAATCTTGGCATCGTCCCAGTTTACCAGGGAGCCGTTCATCCAGATCTTCGCAACTTTCTTGACCGGCATACGCTTACGCTCTCCGCCGCTATTGAGGTGATGTCGTCCGCCGCATCAGACGTTCATCTGGTAAATGCGATACTTCTTGGTGATCGTGCCCTTCATGGCGACCGCCGATTTGTTCATGGCGTCGTTGTCCTCCAAAATCCAGCTGGCTTCGCCGAAGTGATATCCCAGACGTTTTGCGCGGCGGGCGGTTTCGTAGAACAGCACCCCGCCGGCTCCGGTCTTGAGGTACTCCGGTTTCACCCCCAGGGCAATGATCCGGCAGGCATTGATGTTCTTCTTCTTCGTCAGAAGATGCCAGATGCCCGGCAGCAGGAATCCCTTCTTGTTGTACTTGAGCGCCATATTGATGTCGGGGAGCGTCAGGCCGAATCCGATCGGATTCCCCTGGTATTCAGCGATGATGACGAGATCAGGCACGACGACCGCTTTGAGATCCGCCGCCATCGCGTCCATCTCTTCGTCCGTCATCGGCACCTCGCCCCAGTTGTGCTGCCAGGCGGAGTTGTACACTTCCTTGATGAGCGCGACCTCGTCATTCAGTTTCTTCATGTTCAGCGAGCGGA
This sequence comes from Bacteroidota bacterium, assembly GCA_021813905.1. GTDB lineage: Bacteria > Bacteroidota > Ignavibacteria > UBA10030 > UBA10030 > JAKAJH01. The sequence goes on from JAKAJH010000051.1 coordinate 19,455, forward strand.
ACACGATATTGTACCGCTCGCGCACCACCTGCGCGGCACGCTCCAGACGGTCCGTGTACACCTCATCCTGGTTCAGCAAATACGCATACAGGTCCTTCTCTTTGCGGAATCCATATGCCTCCACCAGCCTGTTGTAGTAGGGAGGATTGTAAGGCATCAGGACCATCGGAGGC
>JAKAJH010000009.1 GCA_021813905.1 Bacteroidota bacterium
GCAGGGGAACCATGGAATCGCCGTGCCCGCCAAGGACGAACGCGCTCACGTCTTCCACAGAGACCTTCAGTTCCATCGCGATGAAGGTGCGGAAGCGCGCGGAATCCAGAACGCCCGCCATGCCGAACACCCGGCTGCGGTCAAAGCCGCTGACCTTCATGGCGACATACGTCATGACGTCGAGCGGATTGGAGACGATCACGAGGATTGCCTTGGGCGACTTGGCCACCGCCTGCTCGGTGCACGCTTTGACGATGCCTGCGTTCGTGTTCTGCAGATCGTCGCGGCTCATGCCCGGCTTGCGGGCAATGCCGGCGGTGATGAGCACGATATCGGAGTTGGCCGTCGCATCATAGGAGTTGGTCCCGATGACGCGGCTGTCGAATCCTTCCACCGGTCCTGATTCGTACATGTCGAGCGCTTTGCCCTGGGGAAGTCCATCGACGACATCGACGAGAACGACCTCGTTGGCAAGCTCCTTCTCGGCGATTCGCTGGGCAGCGCTCGCGCCGACGTTTCCTGCACCGATGACTGTGATCTTCATGCCTGACCTCGCAAGAAAGAGTGATTGAGGAGATACGACGACCGCGGTCGCCGTGGCCCGGGAAACAGCCGAAAACAATGAGAGCCTCCCGGGGAGGCTCTCACACCTGTTGCACGACCGGTTCAGGCGGCGGGATGAACGCTCACCCGCTGCTTCACCTTGCCAACGCGCTCGAAGCGCACGACGCCGTCCGACAACGCGAACAGGGTGTCATCGCTGCCGATGCCGACGTTGGTGCCCGGCTGGAACCGCGTGCCGCGCTGGCGGACCAGAATGTTGCCGGCCAGCACCGCCTGTCCGCCGAACCGCTTCACACCCAGCCGCTGCGCGTTGCTGTCGCGGCCGTTCTTTGAACTTCCACCACCTTTTTTATGAGCCATACGATCCTCGGATCAGGCAAGTTTTGTGATTTCGATCTCGGTGTACTGTTGCCGGTGGCCGTTCCGGACCTTGTAGCCCTTACGGCGCTTCTTCTTGAACACGATGACCGTGTCATCCTTCGTGTGCCGGAGCACCTTCGCTTCCACGAACGATCCGTCAATGAATGGCTTGCCGATCTTTGCGGCCGTGTCGCTCTCGACGGCGAGTACTTTGTCGAATCGGACCGTGGCCCCGACGTTGGATTTCAAGTGCGGCACGAACAGTTTTTGCGAAGGAGCGACTTTGAACTGCGTACCGGCGATCTCTACAATTGCGTGCATGCTTGTCCTTTAGCGCAAAAAGACCCTGAAAAACATCTCTTGCAGCGGACTAAAAGATAAGAAATTTCGGTTGGAAAATCAACGCTTTTTGTGAACGATGATGCGGATCTCTGAACGATCACTGGCGTTGGCTCCGGAGTTGCAGCGAACGTTTGAAGGGACATCATTCCTGAGCCAGCAATGCGACCATGCGCTCGCGCACCGCTGCCATGGGCATGTCGGTCCCCGTCCACAACCTGAACGCCCGGGCTCCCTGGTGCAGCAACATGTCCAGACCGCTCAACGTCAGACAACCCGAAGCTGCAGCCCGGTTGAGGAGCGCCGTCCGCAACGGGCGGTAGATCAGATCGAAGACGGCGATCCGCGGCGGTAACGGAATATCCGGCGACAGAGGGCACTCGGAGATGGAAGGGTGCATGCCGACAGGAGTGCAATTGACCAGCAGAGTCGAGTCCGTGACCGCGCGCCGAAGATCGGGGATTTCCCATGCGACCGCCTCCACCCTGGTCGGCGAGAAAATCCGGTCCGATAGAAGTCGTTCCACTGATGCGGCCCTTCTTGCCGCGATCACGACGGATGCCGGGTGAAATTCCTGCAAGAGGGCCGCCAGCACCGCCCTTGCTCCTCCGCCAGCTCCGAGGATAAGAACCTGCGATTCCCGCAGCATCTCCGCAATCGGGCGCAGAGTCGCGATGACTCCGTCGATGTCGGTGTTCGTGCCGATGAGCCGGCCGTGATCATTGCGGACCGTGTTAACCGCGCCGATCGCGGTCGCCCGCGAATCGACCTCATCGAGAAGACCGGCAATGGACTCCTTGTGGGGGAGCGTCACGTTGAATCCGTCAATGCCGGTGCGTCGCAGATCGTCTATGGTTTGCGGCAGTTTCTCCGGCGGAACGTCGAACGCGCGATACGATCCCTCAAGACCGACCCGGCGCAATGCCGTCTCGTGCAGCACGGGCGAGAGGGAATGCGAAATCGGATGGCCGATGATTCCGAGACGGAGAGGATGCACAGGGGTCGAACGGCGGTCAGACATGTACTGTTGGGACCCGGGCTGGGAGCACAGGTCGGACAGGATGATTACTTCTTCTCGTCGGGGGGGCGCCGCAGTTCGGGCATCAGCAGATAGGCGCGTTCCAAGGCCTGGAGACCTTCATCGATTCGGCCTACGCGTTCGAGGGCGCGGCCGAGACTGTGAAGCGCCTGGGCGAACTTGGGTGACAATTCAACGCTCTTTTGCAGGGCGTACAGCGCCTTTTCATCCCGGCCCATCTCCAGGAGCGTGTCGCCGTAGTCATACCACGCTTCGGCGTTATCGGGTTGGAGATCGAGCACTCTTTCGTAGTATCGGAGGCTGCCTTCGACATGCCCGAGGTTGTACTCCGCATCGCCGCAGGCATACCAGTATTCGGGTGCGTCTGGGGCCATTTCCGCCGCGGCCGCGTAGCATTCCAGCGCCCTTGCGGTATCCCCGGTCGCGTCGTAACAGCACCCTTTTCCGAACATCGATTCGTGATGTTTCGAATCCCGTTTCAGTGTCTCGTCATAGCACTCTTGCGCCTGAACGTAGTCCCCAAGCTCCTCCCACGCATTTCCGAGATTATGCCAGGCGGGGATGTCCCCGTCTTCATACTTGATCGTGGTCTTGTAGCACTGAACGGCGTCGTGCAGCCGGCCCAGATTGGCGTACGCATTGCCCAGATTATACCAGGCCGAGGGAAAGTCCTCCTTGATCGCCAGGGCATATTCATAGCTCTCAACCGCCCGCGAGAACTGGCCCATGCGGTTCAGCACAATTCCCTTGTTATACCAACCATTAAAGTTGTACGGGTCGCGGTTCAGATGCTCGTCGTAGCAACGGACGGAATCTTCCAGTTTTTCGAGGAAATCATAGCAATATCCCAGTTCATACCACACATCCGCGTGGTCCGGATTTATCGTCAGAACCTGCTGGAAGATGTCGACCGCCTCCTCGTAGCGCTCTTCCTTCTCAAGAGTGACCGCCCGGTGGAACATGGCCTCTTCATTGGACGGGTCGAGTTCGATTGCGTGCTCGAACGAGGTCATCGCCTCGTCGACACGCTCCATGTTATCCAGGGTAATGCCCCGGTTGATGAAGATCTCCGGGTCGGTCGGATTGAGGCTGACAGCCCGGTCATAGCAGGAGAGCGCGTCCTCGTACCGGGTCATGTTGTTCAGGATCATCCCTTTCCGCTGCCAGGCATCGGAGCTGAACGGCTCGAATGAGATCAGGCGGTCGGAGTACTGCAGGGCTTCTTCGAACTTGTCATGTTCGAAGTAGAATTGGATGATCTCCTCCAATGCCTCCGGATTATTAATGTCCTTGCCGCCGTTGCGCAACAGGTCGCGAAAGCGCCGGACATCGTCTTCGGAGTGATCGTTGGGGAGGGGGGGCGGATCGTCATCGTCAAAATGATCAAACACGGCCATCACGATCCTCGCACACGCTGGTGAATCGGCAAAACATCATACAATCAATAAAGCAAATTCCGGCGTCGAAGTCAAGGAACGTCTGAAATGCTCCGTGCATCCGCCTGCGCCACTTGGAGTTTGGTTTTCGAATTGATTTTGCAAGACTTGTCGAGTATATTCAATATCCGACAGAACGAAATGGTCGCCGAAAACCTCCAAATCGTCCGGCAACGTGTCACGGAGACCTGCCGTCGATGCGGCCGGGCGGCGAATGATGTGCTTCTGCTGGCCGTTTCGAAGACGTTCTCTCCGGAGAACGTCCGGGAGGCGATCGCCGGGGGGCAGCGGGATTTCGGCGAGAATTACGTCCAGGAATTGCTGGCCAAGCGCGAGGTTCTGACGCAGGAACCGCTCCGGTGGCATTTCATCGGCCACCTGCAGACGAACAAGGTGCGCTCAATCGTCGGTTGTGTGCATCTGATCCACTCGGTCGATTCGTTTCGCCTTGCGGAGGAGATCCATAAGCGGGCAGAACGGCTCGGACGGCCGGTGGACATCCTGATCGAGGTCCACACGACCGATGAGGCGACAAAGTTCGGTGTCGCACCGGCGAAGACGCTGGACTTGATCCGCGAGATCGCCCGTCTGGACCGCGTTTCTGTCAAAGGCCTCATGACGATGGGACCGTTTTCGGACGATCCGAACGATTCCCGTCCGGCATTCCGCCAGCTGCGGGAGCTGCGCACGCGGATCGAGGAAGAAGCAATCCCCGGCGTGCGGATGGAACATCTGTCCATGGGGATGACCCATGATTTTGAAGTGGCGATCGAGGAAGGCGCCACGATCGTTCGCATCGGCACGGCGATCTTCGGAAAGCGCCGGCGTCCGTCGGAATCCTGATCACGGAGGATGAACCAATGAAGATCACGCCGCTCGAGATCAAAAGACAGCAGTTCAAGAAAGTGATGCGGGGATACGATCCGGTGGAAGTGGATACATTCCTCGAAATGCTGTCGGTGGAAATGGAGGATCTGGTCCACGACAACAAAGACCTTTCCGACCGGCTCCTGGCGCTGGAAACGCAGCTCTCCGACTACAAGAACATGGAGAAGACCCTGCAGCAAACCCTGATGCAAGCGCAGGAAACAAGCGGCAAGTCGATCGAAAATTCCAAGAAGGAAGCGGAGCTGATCCTCAAGGAGGCGGAACTGAAAGCCTCCCAGATCGTCGAGAAAGCCCGCCTTGATTTTGCCCGGGTGAAAGAGGAAATTGCGACCCTGAAAGCCCGCAAGGAGAGCATCCTGAGCCGTTTGAAGGTGCTGCTCAACTCGGAGTTGGATCTGATCCGCGCGCTGGGGATCGATGCGGAAGAGGCGGTTCCGAACGATCCGTCGCTGGGCAGCGGCAAGGATCGTCTTCCGGTGGACGATGTGCTTCGCAAGCTATCGTAGGTACGGAATCAGCGCATGACAGATCTTCGCACACGGATCGATGAAGCGGTCGCCTTTCTGCGGAAGCGCACGACCGCGCGGCCGACGGTCGGTATCATCCTGGGAACGGGTCTCGGCGGTCTCGTCAAAGAGATGCGCACGGAAACGGTGATCGACTACGCCGGGATTCCGCATTTCCCCGTCTCCACGGTCGAGTCGCACCACGGCAAGCTGATCTTCGGCACGTTGGCCGGCAAAGCCGTCGTGGCCATGCAGGGACGCTTCCACAAATACGAAGGGTACACGCTGCAGCAGGTGACATTTCCCGTGCGCGTGATGAAGGCTCTCGGTGTGGGACGGTTGCTCATCTCCAACGCAGCGGGCGCGCTCAATCCGCTCTTCCGCAAGGGCGATGTCATGATCGTGACAGACCACATCAATCTGCTGGGCGACAATCCGCTCATCGGCCCGAACGACGAATCGCTGGGTCCGCGCTTCCCCGACATGTCGGAGCCGTACAGCCGTGCACTCATCGGCATCGCCGAGCAGGCGGCGCTCGACCTGAAGATCCCGGTACAAAAGGGAGTCTATGCGGCGATGATGGGACCGAATCTGGAGACGCGCGCCGAGTATCGCTTCCTGCGCACCGTCGGTGCCGATGCGGTCGGGATGTCGACCGTTCCCGAAGACATCGTCGCGGTTCACTCCGGCATGAAGGTGCTGGGCTTTTCGATCCTCACCGACGAATGTTTCCCCGATGCGCTCAAGCCCGTGACGCTCAAAGAGGTTCTGAAGATCGCGGGCAAGGCCGAACCGAGGATGACCGCGATCATGAAGGAAGTCGTGAAGCGAATGTAAGCGGCGGCGTCCCGCCGTCCAGGCGGAAGACGCAACAGTACCGAGCGGTGAGCCTCCTCGGTCCGACGTACACCCGGGAAAGTTGAAACGAACTGACGACCCATGTTCAAGCAGCTGAACGACAAGATCAATTATCACGAGCTCGAGACGGCGATCCGCGCGTTCTGGGATGAGCAGCGCGTGTTCGCGCGCAGCATCTCCGCCCGCGAGGGGCAGCCGGCGTTCACCTTCTTCGAGGGTCCGCCCACAGCCAACGGCAAGCCGGGCATTCATCACGTCATGGCACGGACGCTCAAGGATATCGTCTGCCGTTACAAGACGATGCAGGGATACCAGGTGCGCCGCAAGGCGGGCTGGGACACCCACGGTCTTCCGGTCGAGATCGAAGTGGAGAAGACGCTCGGCTTCAAGCACAAGGACGAGATCGTTCAGTACGGCGTTGCGAAGTTCAACGAGGAATGCAGGAAGTCGGTCTGGAAATACAAGACTGAATGGGAAGAGATGACGCGGATGATGGGATACTGGGTCGATCTCGACCATCCGTACGTCACCTTCGAAAACAATTACATCGAATCGATCTGGTGGGCGCTGCGGCAGTACTTCGACCGCGGACTCATCTACAAGGGACACAAGATCCAGCCGTACTGCCCGCGCTGCGAAACGCCGTTGTCGTCGCATGAAGTTTCGCTGGGATACAGGGATGTGAAGGATCCCTCCGTTTACATCAAGCTGAAGGTGGCGGGGGAAGAGAATACGTTCTTCCTCGTCTGGACCACCACGCCGTGGACGCTGATCTCAAATGTCGCGCTGGCAGTGCGTCCCGACGTGGACTATGTCACCGCGGAGTTCAAGGGCGAGAAGCTGATTCTTGCCGAAGCGCGCCTGAAAGTGCTGGGCGGAGAGTACACCGTCCTCGACCGGTACAAAGGCTCCGCGCTCGCCGGCAAATCCTACGAGCGAATGTACACGTACCATTCCGTGAGCGAGAAGGGCTGGTACGTGGTGACGGCCGATTTCGTCACGACCGAAGACGGCTCGGGCATCGTGCACATCGCTCCGGCGTACGGCGAGGATGACTACCAGGTCGGACGCAAGTACAATCTGCCCGTGATCCATCCGGTGAACAAGTCGGGCGAATTCGATCCGGCCGTGACCGACTTCGCCGGCATGTTCGTCAAGGATGCGGATCCGGAGATCATCAGCAACCTGCGCTCGCGCGGGATTCTGTTCAAGAAGGAACAGTATCTCCACAGCTATCCGCACTGCTGGCGGTGCGCGTCGCCGCTGTTGTACTACGCGCGCGAATCGTGGTACATCCGCACGACCGAGTACGCCCGTCGGATGATCGAGCTCAACCGCGAGATCAATTGGATCCCGGCCGAGGTCGGATCGGGACGATTCGGCAACTGGCTGGAAGAAAACAAGGACTGGGCGCTGTCACGCGACCGGTTCTGGGGCACGCCGCTGCCGATCTGGATCTGCGAGTCCTGCGGGAAGCAGAAGTGCGTCGGAAGCGTGGCGGAGCTGCGGCAGGGAGCCAACGTGCCGGAGCCCCTGGACCTGCACAAGCCGCACGTGGACGCCGTGACGTTCCCCTGCGCCTGCGGCGGCACCATGCGTCGCACGCCCGAGCTGATCGACGTCTGGTTCGATTCCGGCTCCATGCCGTTCGCGCAGTGGCACTACCCGTTCGAGAACAAGGACGTGTTCGAAAAGGCGTATCCCGCCGACTTCATTTCGGAGGGGATCGATCAGACACGCGGCTGGTTCTACACGCTGCACTCCATCGGCACATTCCTGTTCGATCGGCCGACGTTCCGCAACGTGCTGGTCAACGAGCTGATCCTCGATAAGAACGGCCAGAAGATGTCGAAGTCGAAGAAGAACACCGTCGATCCGTTCGCGCTGATGCAGACCTACGGCGCTGACACGGTGCGGTGGTTCCTGGTGGCACAAAGTCCGGTGTGGCGCCCCACGCTGTTCGACGAGGAAGGTCTGGGCGAGGTGCAGCGGAAGTTCTTCAGCACGCTCGTGAACACGTATTCGTTCCTGGCACTGTACGCGAACATCGACGGATTCGACGGCACCGCAACGCGCATTCCGGTCGCTGAGCGGCCGGAGATCGACCGGTGGATCCTCTCCGAGCTCAATACGCTCATCCGCAACGAGCGGGAATGGGTGGATGGATATGATGTGACGCGCGCGGCACGCGGCATCAGCGACTTCACCGTCGATCTGCTCTCGAACTGGTACGTGCGCCGCAACCGGCGCCGGTTCTGGAAGAGCGAGAACGGCACGGACAAACTCGCGGCCTACCAGACGCTCCATGAATGTCTGCGCACGGTCAGCCTGCTCATGGCGCCGTTCGCTCCGTTTCTCGCGGAGGAGCTGTACCGGAACCTGACCGCGGCGGGGAACCCAGATCCGGCGCGCTCTGTTCATCTGGAGTCGTTGCCGGAACCGGATGCGTCGGCGATCGACGCGGAACTGGAACGGCGCATGGAGCGCGCCATCCGCATCGTCGGTCTCGTGCGCGCCATGCGGATGAAGTCCAATCTCAAAGTGCGCCAGCCGCTGCAAAAGATCATTGTGCCGGTCAAGAGTGCGGCCGATCAGCGCGAGCTGGAGCGCATGCAGGATGTCATCCTCGAAGAGATTAACGTGAAGTCGGTGGAGTACGTCACGGACGAATCGTCGATCATCAAGAAAAAGGCGAAGCCGAACTTCAAATCGATCGGCCCCAAGTTCGGTAAGGCGGTGCAGCCGGTGGCCGCACGGCTCAAAGAGCTCACGGCGGCGGAGATCGCGCGGCTGCAGTCGACGGGATCGCTCACCCTCGCGATCGGCGGCGCGGAGTATGCCGTCACGCCCGACGATGTCGAGATCCTGCACGAGGACATCCAGGGCTGGCTCGTGGAAAGCGACGGACAGACGACCATCGCGTTGGATACCGCGCTGACGGATGCGCTGATCGACGAAGGGCTTGCGCGCGAGTTCGTCAGCCGCGTCCAAAACCTCCGGAAAGATTCGGGATTCGATGTGACGGACCGGATCCGCATCTACTGCCGCGTCACAGACCGGTTGGGACGTGCGTTGGACCGGATGGCTGACTATGTGAAGCAGGAGACGCTTGCGCGGGAGCTGGTCCGGCTGGAGGACGGCACGGCGGCATCCGCGTCATGGAAGGAAGAAGAGATCAACGGCGAGCATTCCCGCATCGGCGTGGAACGCGTCGCGGAACGGAACGATCACCACTAACCGCTGGGATTGGGCGTATGGCGAAGAAAATTGTGAAGAAGGCTGCGGCAAAGAAACCGGTGAAACGCGCGACAGCGCGCCCGGCCAAAGCGGCGGCAGCGCGGACGACAAGCTCCAAGGGTCAGGCCCCCGACAAGGCGCCGGTCCGGAAGGGCTACAGCAAACAGGACCTCGAGCATTTCCGGAAGATCATCCTCGAAAAGCGCAAAGAGATCCTCGACGAACTCGAGTCGCTCAAATCCACGATGATGGATGTGACGACGGGACAGTACGAGATCGAGAATTCCACCTACTCGCTCCACATGGAGCAGGGGACGGACGCCATGGAACGGGAGAAGACGTTTCTGTTCGCCTCCCGCGAAGGCAAGTTCCTGAACTATCTCGACGATGCGCTCAAGCGGATCGACCGCGGCGTGTACGGGTTCTGCACGGAGTGCGGCAGCCTCATCGACCGCGAGCGTCTCGAAGCCGTTCCGCACGCGCATCAGTGCGTTAAATGCAAAACGAAGAAGAAGTGAATGAGTGTGATGAATCTCCGCTTTCGCCGCTCCCCTGATCGGCCCCGGCACCGGGGAGGACGCTGACATGCGCGTCCTGTACCTGACCGCGAGTGTCGTCTTCGCCGACCAGCTCACGAAGCTGTTGGTGAAGGGATTCCGCATTCCGTTCCTGCATTTCTATCACGAGGGCATGCAGCTCGGTGAAAGCATCCCCGTCATCGGTGATCTGTTTCGTCTGACCTACATTGAGAATCCGGGAATGGCCTTCGGCATCGAGGTCGGCGGACGGCTCTTCATCACGGTGTTCTCGATTCTTGCCAGTATTGCCATCGCCTGGTACCTCTACAAGATCCGGAACGAATCCTTTGTGATCCGGCTGTCGCTGGCGTTGATCCTCGCCGGAGCCGTCGGCAACCTCATCGACCGGGTCTTCTACGGCGTCATCTTCGGCGAGGCCCCGCTGTTCTACGGCAAGGTCGTCGATTTCGTGGACCTGGATTTCATCGACCTGAACTTCCTGGGCATTCACATGACGCGCTGGGCGGTGTTCAACATCGCCGATGCGTCCGTCACGATCGGCGTGGTGATGATGCTCCTGTTCCACCGGCGGTTCACGCACGTGGATGCATCGGCCCGCGAACCGGCCACTCCGCTGGCAAGCGGTGAGACCGGTCCCACGGATGATCCTCCCGCCGGCCCTTCACAACCCGTCTCTTCCTGATTCCAATGACCGTTTCTGAGCCGACGACCGGTTCGGAATCCGCCCGCGAGACTCTCCGATTCGTTGTCCCGGAGGGAGAGCATCGCAAACGCATCGATATCTACCTGACGCGTCAGGTCGAGAACGCCACGCGCACGAAAGTGCAGCGCGCGATCGATGCCGGCGCGGTGCTGGTCAACGGCAAAGCGATCAGGTCCAGTTATCAGCTCAATCCCGGCGACGTCATCGACATCACGCTCCCGCGGCCGCCGCGACCCCAGGCGCTGCCCGAAGATATCCCGCTCACCATCGTCCACGAGGACGATGAGATGCTGATCGTCAACAAGCCGGCCGGCATGGTGACGCACCCGGCGTACGGCAATTACACCGGCACGCTTGTCAACGCGCTGCTGCATCACTCCCGGTCCCTTTCGCGCGTCCGCTCCGATCTTCGTCCGGGGATCGTGCATCGGCTCGACAAGGACACGACGGGACTGATGGTGGTGGCGAAGACCGACCGGGCCCATACGCTCCTGGCGGCGCAATTCTCGAAGCGCACGATCGACCGTGAATACTGGGCGATCGTCTGGGGACGGTTCGGCGAGCCGTCCGGCATCATCGAAGCGAATCTTGCGCGCAGCAAGAAGGATCGCAAGAAGGTGGCGGTCTCGGCGGATGGGAAGCCGGCGGTGACCGAGTACCGCGTGCTGAAGGAGTTCGAATTCCTGTCGCTGGTTCGCCTGAAACTCCGCACCGGGCGCACGCATCAGATCCGTGTGCACCTGGCGCACATCGGCCATCCGGTCTTCGGTGATCCGACGTACGGCGGTCGCAACGATCAGTGGGGGGGACTGGAAAAGAAGAAGTCGAAGCAGGCGGCCAATCTTCTCAAGCTGATCTCGCGGCAGGCGCTGCACGCGAAGACCATCGGCTTCGTGCATCCGGCAACGAACGAGCGGATTTTCTTTGAATCGGATCTGCCTCCCGACATGCAGGACGTGCTCCGTTCCCTGGGGGCGTGAGCCGGAAGGAACGAAAAGAAACGCCCGCTGGCGACCAGGCCCGGCGGGCGTTTGTGTTGATGAGGCCGGATCACCCCGTGATCCGGAAAAGCGCTACCGTCGTCGTTCGCGACGGTCGTTCGAAGGTTCCCGCCGCGGGGAAGGTTCAGCCTCGCGGGTCCGCGTGTTCGGAGCGGGCCGCTGGCGATCGAAGCGCTCCATCAGGTCCCTCCGCATTTCGCTTCGTTCGCGTGTCGGAGTCCGCCGTTCCATCTTCGGGCGCGATTCCGGCTGCACCTGCCGCTCGCGTTGCGGCCGCTGCGGCTCAGGCGCCGGCTGGGCTTCCGGACGACGCTGCGGTTCTGTCCGAACGGCTCCCGGTTCGGTCCGTGGCGGCGTGGCAGGCGTGAAGACATCATTGCTGATGCGCCGATCGCCGCGCCGGGCGGTGACAGTGCCGGGCGCCGTGCGCAGGTCGCGGTCATTCGGCCGCATGGTCTCGATCCGCTCGATGCGTTGCGCGCCTCCCGGCCGCACGATCTGCTCTCCCTGTCGGTCGGTCCGGTCGATCACTTCCGTGCGCTCGAATCGCCGGCGTCCGTGCTGCTCGAAGAATGTCCGATCCACACCGGCGTTGAACACCCGATCACCGCGCATTTCATACGATCGCTGGGTCCGTGTCACGCCGATCAGTCGCCGCGCTCGCGATTCCGGGACCACATCGCGATAGCGGATCTCGTCGCCGAAACGATTGACCCCCACGAAGTTCCAGTAGCGCGCCGGCGCCGCCCAGCGATGCCCGAACGAGATGCCGACGGAAACGTGAAATGTCGCGAACGGAGGTAACGGTGCCCACCCGACATACGCATCGTCGTATCGCCACTCGACCCACGCCGGGCCCCACACGTCGTCGGGCACCCAGATCCATCCGCAATAATCGTCGTACGTCCAGCGGCCATAATGGTACGTGACCCACCCGAACGGTTCACTCGAGACCCAGTACCATCCGTAGTCGGTCCACATCCACCGTCCCAGCATGTACGGCCGCCAACTCCGGCGCATATGCAGCGGACGCCACACGTACATGCCGTCGTTGATGACGATCCATTCTCCGTAGGGGAGCAGCGGACGATAGAAGTAACCGAACCGGAATTCGACGCCGCTTGCGGGAGTTGCCGCGTGCGATGCTTCCGGCGCGACGGAACCGATCAGCAGCACACCGAACAGCAAAAAGAATGTCTTCTTCATGGCAGTCACCTCACTGGAGCCGTTTGCTGATGCAATGGGTGCAAGACTCGTACCACCCGCCGCAGGCGTAATCAGGGGAATGAATGGCGCTGTCACTCTTCGATCCGTCCACTGAAATATGCAATTCGTGTTGTTGAATGGACAGTGCCTTGGCTTGATTCACTGGACAAAAAGCCGCAATTTCACGCCAAAGTTCGTTTCAGATACCGTGCGGAACCGGTGCGACGACCCGGAAACTGCCCGGAATTTCGGGTATTGTGGCCGACGCAAAACCGGCGGGGCCCGTCCTGCACCGCAGGGAAATCTTTAGACAAAGGAGTAAGCGTCAATGGCAGCAATCGATACGTTCGACTGGTACGTGAGCAAATTCTATCCGCATCCCGATCCGCAGACGGAGCAGAGACTTCGCTCGGAACGGGCAAAACTCCTGGATCTCCGGAACGAGGACATGCGGAAGCGATTCGTCGACGCGCTCGTGGCGCGCGCCCACGCGGACGCAAAGCACTGATTCGCCCCTCATGGTTCTTCCGTCCATCCTCCGTCAATCGATGAGTCTCAGATCATGAAGCGTCTCTCGCTCTTCCTCGTCCTGATTGCCGTTGCTGCCGCGTCGTTGCGCGCACAGTGGCACTCGATCGGCAACGCCGATTCCGTCCGGATGGCCGACGGCCGAACCCTCGAGCTGCGTGCCGGAACCACCGGCGTTCGCATCACGATCCTGGCGGACGATCTGGTGAGGATCCAGGCGGATCAACAAGGGACTCCGCCTTCCGGCTCGTCGGTGGCAGTCGAGAAGACCGACTGGCCCGAGATCCTGCCATCCGCGATGCTCACCGGTGATTCGGCCGTCCTGTCCACGAGTCAGATTACTGTTGTCGTGACAAAGTCTCCTGTCCGGATCACTGTGCGGAAGCAGGATGGCACGGTGCTCTGCCAGGATGACGAGCGGGGGATGGCCTGGGACGGCGCAAACATCCGCGTGTGGAAGAAGCGCCAGGCGGGCGAGCAATTCTTCGGACTGGGAGAGAAGACCGGCGCGCTGAACCGGACCGGCAAGGCGTTCGCCATGTGGAATTCCGACATCCCCGCGTACAAGGCTGACACGGATCCGCTGTATGAGTCAATCCCGTTTTTCTATTCGCTCCGCCATGGAGCCGTGTACGGGATCTACTTCGACGATACGTACCGGACATCATTCGATCTCGGCGTCGAGTCACCGGACGCGTACTCGTTCGGTGCGACAGGCGGGGCCATTGACTACTACGTCTTCGCCGGACAGACTCCTCGCCAAATCCTCGGACGGTTCACGGAATTGGTCGGGCGCATGCCGATGCCGCCCCGATGGGCGCTCGGCTATCAGCAATGCCGCTGGAGCTACTCGCCGGAGAGCAAGGTCCGGGCGATCGCAAGAACCTTCCGGCAGAAGAAGATCCCGTGCGACGTGATTTATCTCGACATCGACTACATGGACGGCTACCGCGTGTTCACGTGGAGTCCGAAGAATTTTCCCGAACCGAAGAAGCTCCTTGCAGATCTTGCGGCGGAGGGATTCAAGGTCGTGACCATCATCGATCCCGGCATCAAGGCCGATTCGGCATACCATGCATTTCAGACGGGACTCGCCGACAACGCGTTTCTGAAGTATCCGGACGGACGGTTGTATCTGGGAAAGGTCTGGCCGGGCATTTGCGCGTTTCCCGACTTCACGGACGCGGCGGCCCGGGCATGGTGGGGAGCGAATTTCTCCGTTCTGATCGACGCCGGCGTCCGGGGATTCTGGAATGACATGAATGAACCTTCGGTCTTCGATGTCCCATCGAAGACGATCGACCTCGACGTGGTGCACAACGACGACGGTCGCCGGACATCGCATGCCGCGAATCACAATATCTACGGTCTGCAGATGACCCGCGCGACGTATGACGGCGTCCGCGCGCTCCGGCCGGAGGAACGGCCGTTCATTCTCACGCGCGCATCGTTTGCCGGCGGACAGCGCTACGCCGCCGCGTGGACAGGAGACAACGTATCGTCGTGGGAACATCTGCAGCTTGCCGTCCCGATGTGTCTCGGGCTGAGCATCTCGGGCCAGCCGTTCGTCGGGACGGACATCGGCGGATTCATCGGCGCGCCGGACGGCGAACTGTTCGCCCGATGGCTTCAGCTGGGCGTCTTCACGCCGCTCATGCGCGCCCATAGCGTCATCAACAGCCCGGACAAGGAGCCGTGGGCGTTCGGTCCGGTGTACGAGGCCGTGAACCGATCGACCATCGAACTCCGCTACCGGTTGCTGCCGTACATCTACAATGCGATGCATCGTGCCAGCATCACCGGCATTCCGCCCATGCGTCCGTTGATCTTCGACTTTCCGAACGACGACGCCTATCTGATGGACGAGACCGACTTCTTGTTCGGGGACGACCTGCTGGTGGCGCCGGTACTCTGGCCGGGACAGCGAACGCAGGACGTGCGTTTGCCGGCCGGGACGTGGTACGACTACTGGACAGACCGCGAATTCCGAGGCGGCGCGAACGTCACGGTCGAAGCGCCCATTGACCGCGTCCCGTTCTTCGTGAAGGCCGGTGCCATCCTCCCGACGCAGCAGCCCATGCAGTACGTCGATCAGGCGCCCGTCAGCCCGCTCACGTTGACTGTCTATCCGGCGGATTCATCTTCGACGACGTATTACGGCGATGACGGGATTTCATTCGGATACCGGAAGGGCCAGTACTCTGAGCGGACGATCACGCAGCAGCGTTCCGCCGCACGCGTCGTGCTCACGTTCACGGCGAGCGAGGGTTCCTATCCGGTCCCGCGCCGGTACGTGGATGTTCGGTTTCTGCATGTCGCCGAGGCTCCCGCGTCGGTTGCGATCGAAGGAAAGGTGCTTGCGCGTCTGGGGAAGACGGACGGGGGAGAGGGATGGTGGTTCGACGGGAAGAAACATCTGCTCGGCGTCCGCATGACGGATCGCGCGGAGGCATTTACGGTCTCCGCGACGTTCGCATCGTCCGATGCCGGAGGAGTGCGGCGCCGTTGACCATCCGGGCGATCATTGTCATCGCGGCATATCTCGCCGCACAGATGCTCTCGGACATCACCAGCCTGAAGATCATCGCGATCGCCGGTCTGTCGATGGATGCGGGAACACTCGTTTATCCGCTGACGTTCACTTTGCGCGACCTGGTGCACAAGTCGCTTGGCATGCAGGCGGCGCGGGTTCTCATCGTCACGGCGGCGGTGATCAATGTCGTCATGGCCGTGTTGTTCTGGCTGGTCTCCGTGATCCCGGGCGATCCGCAGATCGGCCCGCAGACCGCGTTCGCGGCGGTGCTGGCGCCGGTGTGGCGCATCGTCGGCGCGTCCATCGCGGCGGAGGTGCTGGCGGAGCTGCTTGATACGGAAGTGTATCACCGCTGGTCGCTGAGGATGGGCTCGCGGTACCAGTGGTCGCGCGTGCTGGTCAGCAACGGCGTCAGCACGCCGATCGACAGCATGCTGTTCGCCTGGCTGGCATTCGGCGGCATGTATCCGGCGGCGGTGGTGTGGGGCATCGTGGCCAGCAACGTTCTTCTGAAGTACGGCATGACCATCGTCGGTATGCCGCTCATCTATACCGTGCGCGAGCAACCTGCGCACGAAGCCATGCAGGACCCCGGAGCAGTGTCATGACCCATACAGAAACGATCCTTGTGCTCGACTTTGGCGCCCAGTACACGCAGCTGATCGGACGGCGGGTGCGGGAGCTGGGCGTGTACTCGGAGATCCATCCGTTCAACATGCCCCTTGCGAAGATCCGCGATCTTCATCCGGCAGGGATCATCCTCTCGGGGGGGCCGTCGAGCGTGTATGACGATGGCGCACCGCTCCCCGATCCGGGCATCTTCGAGCTTGGCGTTCCGGTGCTGGGCATCTGTTACGGCCTGCAGATCATCGCGCATACGCTCGGCGGCAAGGTGGATGCGGCGGCGCGGCGGGAATACGGTCAGGCCGACCTCGCCATCGACGACCATCGCGATCTGTTTGCGGGACTCTCTGAGAAGACATCGGTCTGGATGAGTCATGGCGACGCGTTGAGCGCCATGCCGAAAGGGTTTGAGCCGATCGGCCATACGTCGAACGCTCCGATCTGCGCCATTCGGAATGCGGCGCGGAAAGTGTTCGGCGTCCAGTTCCATCCCGAAGTCGTGCACACGCCGGACGGAAAGAAGATCCTCTCGAACTTCGTGATCGGCATTTGCGGCGCCCCGGGGAATTGGACCCCGGCGTCATTCATCGAGCAGGCGGTGAAGGATATCCGAGCGCAGGTTGGTGACGGACATGTCCTCTGCGCGCTCAGCGGCGGCGTGGACTCGTCCGTGCTTGCGGTTCTGCTGCACCGCGCCATCGGCGAACGGCTCCATTGCGTGCATATCAACAACGGGCTGATGCGGAAGAATGAGAGCGAGCAGGTGGTGCGGACCTTCCGCGATCTCTTTCATATCCCGATGACGTATCTCGATGCGACGGATCTCTTCCTGGATCGTCTCGCGGGTGTCACCGATCCCGAAAGGAAGCGCAAGATCATCGGAGCCACGTTCATCGACGCGTTTGAGCAGGAGGCGAAGAAGCTCGGCCGGTCGTTCGAGTTCCTCGCGCAAGGGACCCTGTATCCGGACGTGATCGAATCGGTCTCGTTCAAAGGCCCGTCGGTCACCATCAAATCCCACCACAATGTCGGCGGACTGCCGGAGCGGATGAAGTTCAAGCTGGTCGAGCCGTTCCGGGAACTGTTCAAGGACGAAGTGCGGAACATCGGTCGCCTGCTGGGCGTCCCGGAGGAGCTGATCGGCCGCCATCCATTCCCGGGACCGGGACTGGCCGTGCGGGTACTGGGCGACATCACGCGCGAAAAGCTGGCGCTCCTTCGCGAAGCGGACGATATCTTCATCAGCGAGATCCGCTCGGCGGGACTCTACGACAGCATCTGGCAGGCGTTCGTGGTGCTGCTGCCGGTGCGCTCCGTCGGCGTGATGGGGGATGGACGCACGTACGAATCGGCGGTTGCGCTTCGGGCGGTCACGAGCATGGACGGCATGACGGCGGACTGGGCGCGCATCCCGCCCGAGGTGCTCGCACGGATCTCGGGACGCATCACGAACGAACTGCGCGGCATTAATCGGGTGGTGTACGACATCAGCTCCAAGCCGCCCGCGACCATCGAGTGGGAATAGCGGCCGCACGCACGCGTGCCGCCGGACGGACAGGCGGAGGAGTATGATCGAGCTCAAGCACGTGACCAAGAAGTTCGGGTCCTTCACGGCGGTCGATGATCTGACGCTGACGATCCCGAAGGGGGAGTTCTTCGGATTCCTGGGCCCCAACGGCGCGGGGAAGACGACCACGATCAAGATGATCGTCGGGCTGTTCGCCCCGACCGACGGGGCCATCGCGGTGAACGGCTTCGACATCGTGCAGCAGCCGATCGAAGCCAAGCAGACCCTCGCCTACGTGCCCGATCAGCCGTTCCTCTACGACAAGCTCACCGGCCGCGAATTCCTCTTTTTCATCGGCGGTCTGTACACGCTCGATGCCGCTCTTCTCACCGAGCGCATCCGGGAACTGATCGATCACTTCGAGATCGGTCCGTGGATCGACCGGCGCACGGAGGACTACTCGCAGGGCATGCGCCAGCGCATCACGATCGCTGCCGCGCTGATCCATCGCCCGCGGACCATCGTTATCGACGAGCCGATGATCGGACTGGATCCGCGGAGCTCAAAGATCGTGCGCGCCACGCTCCGGCAGCAGACGGAACAGGGCGTTTCCATTCTCATGTCCACGCACACGCTCGCCGTCGCCGAAGAATTGTGCGACCGGATCGGGATCATTCACAACGGCCGTCTGGTGTTCTGCGATACGCGCGAACAGCTCAAACGCGACGAAGACCGGCTGGACGGGCGGTTCGAGTCGCTCTTCCTCGAGGTCACGCGGAGTTCGTAATGCGGATGTTCCTGCACCTCCTCCGGTACAAATTCATCGCGTTTCTGAAGTCGACCTTCGAGCTTCGGACCTTGAGCATTGTCCGGAGCATCGGATCGGCGGTGGTCTTCGGGGCGTTCGCGGTCGGTGCCTATATCCTCGCGCGGAACCTTACCCAGTTCGTCGTCGAGCAGACGCGGGTCGGGCTGTTTCTGTATCATCAGTTCATCTCGATGATGCTGTTCGTGTTCTTCGTGGCAGTGAACCTCGGCAACATCATCGTCTCGTACGCCACGATCTACCGCTCGACCGAGGTCTCGTTCCTGATGACGAAGCCGGTCCCGCACCTGACCGTCTTTGTCCTGAAGTTCCTGGACAACTTTCTGTACAGCTCGACCACGCTGTTTCTGATGGCGTTCATGACGCTGCTGGGCTACGGGGCCTACTTCGGCCATTCGTGGCTCTTCTATGCGGGCGTGATGGTCGGCATCGTCATTCCCTTCATGTTCCTGTCGGCTTGTCTGGCGGTGCTGATCCTGATGGGCATCATGCGGCTCGCGGGCCGCTTCGGCTTCCGCCAGGTGATGGCCGGGATCTTTGCGCTCTATTTCTTCTTCATCTATGTGTTCTTCCGCATTTCAAATCCCATCCGGCTTGTCGAGACGGTCAATCGCTACTATCCGAACATCGATGAATATGTTTCCCGGATCTCTCCGGGCATCCTGCAGTTCCTGCCGAACCACTGGGTGGCGCAGTTTCTGTACTGGAGTGCGCGCAACGACTGGGCACATGCGCTGCCGTACGGCCTGCTCGTGCCGGTGATGACCGCGGGAATGTTCGTGATCGTGCTGGTGGTGGCGAAGCACTTCTACTATCGGAGCTGGCTCGTGTCGTTGCAGGTGCAATCTTCGGCGATGGCACCGTACCATCCGCATCGGATCCACCTGATCGATTTTCGGCGGGGAGGATGGCTGCCGCCGCAATTCGGCGCATTCCTGAAGAAGGAGACGTTCTCCTTCCTGCGGGAGCCGAGCCAATGGATCCATCTGGTGGTCATGATCGTCCTGGCCGGACTGTTCATCCTGAGCGTGCGGAATCTGAACCTGCGGCTGCGTGTGGTGGATGTGCAGCTGCTCACGTATCTCGTGCTGCTGTCGTTCGGCGGTTTCCTCACCGGATCGCTGGCGCTGCGGTTCGTCTTTCCGATGACGGGACTGGAAGGGAAGGCATTCTGGTCCGTTCGGACAAGTCCGGTGGAATTATGGAAGATCTACGCCTTCCGGTTTGTCGCGGGTTTCGCGCTGGTGCTGACGATCGCTGTGCTCGTCGCGGTGGCGATGAATACGCCCTTCGTGCGCATGTCGGCCCGCCGGCCGCTGCTGCTGTGGTTCGGACTCTACGATGCGTTCTGGACGGCGCTCGCCGTGGTCGCCATCAACCTCGGCTTCGGGACGTATTTCGCAAATTACCAGGAGAAGAATCCGATCCGCGCGGCGTCGTCGCAGGGGGCGACGCTCACGTTCCTGTTTGTGTTGCTGTTCCTGTTTCTGAAGGTGGTGATCATCCTGTATCCGCTCGCGCGGTACTTCTCATCCCTGTTCCATTTCACTCCCTTCAACATGCGTCTGATCGTGGCTCCCGGCACGCTGCTGGCGGTCCTCTCCATGCTCGTGGCTGCGTTCGCGTCGGGGCTCGGTCTCCGGGCGCTCCGTCGTGATTTCTGATTGAATCTGATGCCGCGGTGTGGTACTTTGCGCTCACATGATCGATGAACCGACCATCCACGCCTTGCTGAGTCAGGCCCGGAGCTACGCGGCGGACGAGAAGTACCTCCACGCGATCCAGGTCTATCGGCGCGTCACGCGGCTCGCCCCGCGGGTTGAGCAGGCCTGGGTGGAGCTCGCGCACGTCTATCTGCATCTGAAGCAACGGGTCCCCGCAGAGCGGGCGCTGCAGGGGGCGCTGGCGGTCGCCCGTCAACCGGCGCAGATCCTGTTCCTGCTGGGATCGCTGCACCGGGAAGCGGGGGATACCTATGAAGCGCTGAAATACCTTCGCCGGCTGCTGGAGATCGAAGCGACGTTGCCGGTCAATCTGAAGGCGCAACTGCATTTTGACCTTGGCCTCCTCTATCGTGATCGAATGAACTCACGCGTGGCGGAATACCATTTGCGCACGGCCCACCGGTTGGATCCCAACTTTCCCCGATCGGGCGAAGCGCTTGCGGAATTGTTGCTGCGGCGCGGGGCCGCGAACGAGGCGATCCGGTTCCTGCACCGCTCGCTGAAGGCCGAACCGTACAGCTGGGAGGGGCACTATCTGCTCGGGAAAGCCCTGACCCGCAAGGGGGAGTGGGAACACGCGCTCGAAGAGTTCATCGCGTCGGTGGAAATGGATCCGGACGATCCGCGGGGATGGCATATGTGCGGCAGCACGTTGCTCGCTCTGCAGCGTCTGGACGAGAGCGAACGGTACCTGCGCAAGGCCATCGACCTCCAGCCGGCCATGACGGACGCGCTCGCGGATCTCGGCATCGTGCTGATGCGGCGCGGAACGCTCGAAGAGGCGCAGGATCTGTTCCGTCGCGCCCTGCAGCAGGTGCCCGATCATCGTACCGCCCGCGACGGCCAGCGTGAGCTTAATCGTCTGCGGAAAGCCCAATAGGAGTCGATCTCACCATGAAACGCCTCTTTCTGATTCTGTCCGGTGTGATGGTACTGTCGGGAGCGACGCTTGCGCAGCGGGTGGCGATGCCGTCCGACAGCATCGTGTTCCGGGCCGACGTGGAGCGCGAGTTCGTGGAGGGGATGCGGTTCTTTCTGGCGCGTCAGTACGACAGCGCCGCTACCGTGTTTGTCAACTGCATCCGTGAGTACCCGCGGAGTCACCGCGCCACCGGGGCGTACATCATGGGTGCGAAAGCCTTGTATGAGACCGGCCGGTACCGCGACGCGGTCCGCCTCCTCAAGGATCTGATGGACATCTATCCATATTCGCAGTACGTGGACGACGCGCATTACACGCTGGGGCTGGTCTATTTCCGGCTTCGCCGGTACGAGGATGCCGCCTCGGAACTCCTCACCGCTCGGCAGACGGCGGACGACCCGAAGCTGATGACCCGAGCAGAGCGACTGCTGGGTGATATTGCCGCAGAGCACCTCAGCATCGCCGAGTTGCAGGTTCTGGCGGGCGCCGCGCAGAATGATGTGATGAAGGCGCTCCTCAATCTGCGCCTGGCCGAACAGATCTACCGGACCGGCGATGCACGGGCGGCGGAGGAAGTCGCCCGTCCGATCACCACCATGAGTCCGGCGATCCCCTATGTCGGACAAGCGCTCGATCTTCTGCAACGCATCCGCAGCGGCGGGGTGGTGCGCGTCGGTGTCGTCCTCCCTCTGATGCTGAAGTCCGAAATGCCTGTCTACCGTGCGGTGGGACTGGACTTTGCGAACGGTATCCAGCTCGCGGTTGATGAGTACAACGCGACAGCCGAAACGAAAGTGAATCTCGATATCCGCGATACCGAGCGTGATCCGGCAAAAGCCGCGCAGGTCGTTGCGGAGCTGTGCCGGGATGACAAGGTTACCGCCATCCTCGGGCCGGTGCTCAGCAACGAAGTGTTCGCCAGCGCGGGGATCGCGAACGAGCGCGGCGTACCCCTGATCACTCCGACCGCCACCTCGAACGGCATTGCGGCGATCGGTCCGTATATCTTCCAGGCGAATCCGGATTTCACAATGCGCGGAAAAGCGGCGGCGGCGTACGCCGTGACCGATCTGAACGCCAAGCGGGTAGCCGTCGTTTCGCCCTCTGATGCCGTGGGTACCGCGGTGTCGAATGCGTTCATTGCGGAGGCGACCCGGCGCGGAGCGACCATTGTGGATGTCGAATGGTATCCGGCCGGTTCCACCGACATCCGGAGCGAGCTGATGAGCTTGCGCGAGAAGGCGCTCGCCGAGGCGGATACGACGCTCATCGACTTCGGCGGCAAGATGAAACAGGCTGATATTACCAGGATCCTTGCGGCGGGGGCGGATCGCCACGTCGTGGACTCGCTGATGGAGCGCGGTGTTCCGATCGACGTCCGGCAGCTGTTCGGTGACAACGGCAGAGTGATCGCCGACTCGCTCGGTTTCCCGACACGAACGATCATCGTGAAACGGGACAGCCTGGAGCTTCCGGTGAACACGATCGACGTGATCTTCTGCCCCATCGCCAGTTCAGACGAGATCGCGGTGGTCAGCACGCAGATGCGCTGGACGAACTTCCACGCTCTGGTGCTGGGCACGGGGGACTGGAATGATCTGAACAGCCTGGATGAGAACCGTTCGTACACCGACGGGGTGACATTCGTGACGGACGCCTACTACGATCCGAACAGTCAGCCGTTCCGGGAGTTCAAGCTCCGGTACGAACGCGCATTCAAAGGACGTCCCCCGACGCTGAATACGCTGTACGGATACGACGCCTGCGCCATGCTGCTGCAGACGATCGGACACGGGGCGGTGAACAGGAATCAGCTCGCCTCCGCGCTGGCGGCGGTACGCGGATACACAGGATTGCACACGAAGATTTCCTTCGGCCCCGGACGCGTGAATTCCTGTCTGACGGTTCTGCAATACCGCGCCCGTCAGATCTGGCGAGTGGGAGAAGTGGATCTGACGGCGCCGGAAGAGACGCAGCAACCGACAACTCCATAAGGGGGAGAGATCAGATGAACGGGGTGGGGGAACCACGACGGCTTCGGATAACGGACTGGCCGGTGGCGGAGCGCCCGCGTGAAAAGGCGCTTCGGCACGGTCTGCGAACTCTCACAGACGCAGAACTCCTTGCGATTCTTCTCCGCACCGGCTCGCGCGGACGCACCGTGCTCGATCGCGCACGGACAATTCTGATGCAGGGCCGCACGCTCCGTGAATTGTCCGCGCTCTCGCCGGACGCATTGAAACAGCTCCACATCGGAACCGCGCAGGCCGTCACGGTGGCGGCGGCGTTCGAGCTTGCCCGCCGCTCCGGCGTGGAGGAACAGCGGCCTCGCACCATTCGCGGTCCGGAGGACGTAGTGGAAGCCGTCGGACCGATCCTGCGTTCGCTGAGTCAGGAGGAATTCTGGTTGCTGCCGCTCAGTTCGTCCAACCGATTGCTCCGTCCCGTCCGAATCACGGTCGGGACGCTCAATTCGTCGCTCGTCCATCCCCGCGAATGCTTTCGTCCGGCCATTGAGCGATCGGCAGCGGCCATCATCGTTGTGCATAATCATCCGAGCGGGAATCCGGAGCCGAGTCAGGAGGACGTTGCCATCACCCGCCAATTGGCGGAAGCCGGGCGTGTCCTGGGCATTCCGCTGCACGATCATGTGATCATCGCGGGATCGGGTTATACAAGCCTGGCGGAGCGGGGCCTTCTTTCATAGATGCATTCAGCGGGAAGCGGGGCATGGGCGTTGCGGGACGACGATTCCGATGCGCCACGGCGGGTGAGGTTTGAGCTTCTGCCTGCATATGATTCAGCCGGAGCATGAAGAATGTGATCGGCGCAACCCTTAGGTCTTGACTTTTTCTGACGTTCTGCCTATCATAACACAGCGGACGAGCCTGTGAGCGTTTCCGATTTGCGCCTATTATCTGAAGGAGACCCTAAATATGAAGAAGCCCTTCGCTGTCGTTGCAGTGGGATGTGCAATGATGGCTTTGACGGTGGTGGGATGTTCAAATAAGCCCTCCGACGAAGAGCTGAAACAATTGAATGACCTCAAAGCAGAGGTGACGTCGCTTGAGAAGGACATCGCTGCGCGCCAGGCGGACAAGGACGCGTTGATGAAGTCTATCGCGGATAAAGATGCCCAGCTGGCACAGTGCGCCAAGGACAAGGAAGCTGTCCAGAAACGGCTGAGCGCAAAGTAACCGATGGACCCCATCAAGGAGAATGTAACCATGAAGTCCCTTATCCGTTTGAGCATCATTTCTCTTGTCCTCTGCGCGCTCGTGGCCCCTTCCTTTGCCCAACAGGAGTTGACAAAGGACGACTGGCAGAAGCAGGTGGCCGATTTCACGGCGAAGCGTAATGATCTGAAGAACAAGCTCGACGCCCTTCAGAAAGAGGTCGCTGATCTGAAGAAG
This sequence comes from Bacteroidota bacterium, assembly GCA_021813905.1. Classification (GTDB taxonomy): domain Bacteria; phylum Bacteroidota; class Ignavibacteria; order UBA10030; family UBA10030; genus JAKAJH01. Next base: position 24,754 of record JAKAJH010000009.1, read on the forward strand.
CAGGATAGCGACAAGGCGGAAGCCATCAAGAAGTGCCAGGATGAACTTGCTGCCCTCGTCGGTTCCGAAGAAGCGCCGTTTGGCGCTCAGCTTGACAAGATCGACGGCCGTCTGAACGAGCTCTCCCGCCTGTCCAATCAGGACCTCTGGGCGCGAAAGGCAGAACTGGACACCGTCCAGAACTGGATCAACGATGCGAACAAGATGCCGTTGAGCGGCATGGCAAAGTTTGCGGATCGGCTGCGTGACGAGCAGGCGCGGCTGGATGCGCTGAAGAAGGCGCTTGAGCAGTATGTGGCAAGCGGCCAGGCTGAGCAGACGTACACCGTCGGCACGTGGGCCCGCGATCGTGATTGCCTCTGGAACATCGCCAAGAAGCCGAAGATCTACGACAACGCGTTCCTCTGGCCGAAGATCTGGCAGGGGAACCGCGATCAGATCAAGAATCCGGATGTCATTCATCCGGGTCAAAAGCTGAAGATCCCGCAGAAGGCGGATCTGACGAAGGAAGAAAAGTCCGCGGTGCGCAAGTACTGGTCACGGAAGCAGGCAGCACCGGCACCGACCAATCCATAGCAGCACGTGGCTGCAACGATTTCTGTGATTGACAGGGATCGTACCCAGAACGCCCTCACGGTGCTTCGTGGCACCGGAGGGCGTTTGTTTTTTCACCGGACGTCGAGAAGGAGCCGTCTGCTGTGACTGAACGAACGTTTCAACTTGCCGGCGTGGATATGGTTCAACTGTTGGGGTACAATGACGGCAATCTGCAGATGATCGAGGATCACTTCGACGCGACGGTGAGCGTCCGCGGTGATCAAGTGACGCTGCGCGGCACCGGGCAGGAAATCACACGGGTTGAGAAGGTCATCAAAGAGCTGGTCTACATCCTCACCAAGAACGGGAATCTGAACACGGGGGATGTGGAGACGGTGATTGATCTGGTGACCGTGAACGGATCCGGCCCCGAAGTCGCCCCGACTGACTCCGGAGACGAAGGGGAGGGCGCGATCCTTTACACGAAAACCGGCATCATCAAGGCGAGGACGCCGGGTCAGAAGCTGTATGTGCAGCAGATCCGGAAGAACGATATCGTCTTCGCGATCGGACCGGCGGGGACGGGGAAGACGTATCTGGCCGTCGCGATGGCGGTCGCAGCGCTGAAGAATCGGGATATCACCCGGATCATCCTCTCCCGCCCGGCTGTGGAAGCGGGCGAAAGCCTCGGATTTCTGCCGGGGGACTTCCGTGAGAAGATCGATCCGTACCTCCGTCCCCTCTATGACGCGCTGGATGATATGCTCTCTGCGGAGCGTCTTCGGTCATACGTGGAGAAACGGATCGTCGAGATCGTTCCATTGGCATACATGCGGGGACGGACACTGCACAATGCGTTTGTGATCCTGGACGAAGCGCAAAACGCGTCCGCCGTGCAGATGAAGATGTTCCTGACGCGGCTGGGCGTGCATTCGCGGGCCATCATCACGGGGGACGTCACCCAGATCGACCTGCCGACGAAGACCACGTCAGGACTGGTGCAGATTCAGAACGTGCTCCGGTCGGTTCCGGGGATCGCGTTCGTGCACTTCGACAAGAATGATGTGGTCCGTCACCGGCTGGTGAAGGACATCATCGAGGCGTACGACCGGTATAGCGCAAACGGAGGAGGGGATCCCAAAGGCGCCGCATTATGAGGCGGAGGCACGCTTGCTTTCGTCCCACAAGGCGTCGAGCTCGGTCATCGGGACGTCGGCCGGCGATTTGCCGCGTTCCGCAAGCCGCTGTTCGATGTACTGGAACCGGGACGTGAACTTCTCGCAGGCCCGCCGCAACGCGAATTCGGGGTTCGTGTCGATGAAGCGTCCGTAATTGACCACGCTGAAGAGCAGGTCGCCCAGTTCTTCCTCGATGGCACGCGCGTCGTTGGACTGAACCGCTTCTTCCAGTTCGGTCAGTTCCTCCTTCAGCTTCAGCAGTACATCCTCACGCCGTTCCCAGTCGAACCCGACCTTGGAAGCCTTCTCTTGCAGGCGCCAGGCCCGGAGGAGGGCAGGAAGTTCCACCGGAACGCCTTCCAACACCGATGTCCGGCCTTCCGTGAGCTTGATCTGTTCCCAGTTCTTCAGGACGGCCTCCGCGTCGGCAGCGGCGGCCTCGCCGAACACGTGCGGATGCCGGCGGATCATCTTTTCGCTGATTTCCCGGATGACATCGTCGAGGGTGAACGCCCGTTCTTCCTCGGCGATCACGGAGTGCAGCAGAATATGCAACAGGAGGTCGCCCAGCTCGCCCCGAAGGGCGGGGAGATCCTTTCCCTCGATGGACTCGAGGACTTCGTACGTCTCTTCGACAAGACTGTGCCGAAGTGACTCGTGCGTCTGCTCGCGATCCCACGGGCATTCGGTGCGCAATCGCCGGACGATCCGGACAAACTCCTCAAAGCGTTCGGATTCTGTCATATCTCTCTGGGTAGTGTGCGCTGGCATCATAGGCAAAAGGGTTCTGAGAATCAAACGTTGTATGTTTCTCGAATTCTTCGTACCATGAGTGCGTTCAGGGGCTGTAGCTCAGCTGGGAGAGCGCTTCGTTCGCAACGAAGAGGTCGTCGGTTCGAACCCGATCAGCTCCACGACGGTGCCTCTGCGCGCTTCGGCGTTGTGCCGGAAATCACGGAAGAGCGCCGGCGCATCGACCGGTCCAGGTCGCCGGGGAAGACGAAGTTCCGGCGGAGGATCACCCGGACCGAGGTGGGGCATCCGCGGGTATGTGCCGGGATGCTGGCACTGTCCGAAGTGAAATGTTCCCCGGATCGCCCGTGGCACGCGATGCCGGGGGACCCTGTTCAATGATTCACAAGGACGCAGCGTTGTTCCAGTGTGAGGTCAAGTCCTGCGCAACAGAACTCTGTCTAACCCCGCCAGATCCGGAAGGAAGCAACGGTCGACACTTCGTTTTGTGTGACGCAGGGGCGCTTGACCTCTTTTTTTGTCCAACGCCACACGACTGTCGCGTGACCTTTACGGCCTGACCCGTCGGCCAGCGCGGGTTGCGCAAATGCACGGGCCAAACTCATGCTGCCAGCAGCATTCACTCTTCTCACTTTCATTCTTATCATCAGCCTGATGCGTCAGGGGGAAACTCGCGCGTGTCGCGAATTGGCGCATGTGCCCGGACGACCCGGAACAACACGACACCAAGTGTATGCCCACCGAGGATGGGTCCTCTCCTCGTACGGGACTGTTCTCCGTCGGACCGAACGGCTCCATGCCCCGTCCCTTCGTCATCGGCTGAAGTGGAAACGGTCTCCGTATGAAGAAAGACATCCTCATCAATTCCACGGCGAACGAACACCGTATCGCCATTCTTGAAGACGGAAAACTCGCTGAGCTCTTCGTCGAAGCCCCCGGCAAAGAGCGGAACGTCGGCGACATCTACCTCGGACGCGTCGCGAAAGTGATGCCCGGTATCCGGGCTGCGTTCGTGGATATCGGCTTTAGCCAGGACGCCTTCCTTCATTTCTCCGACATCGGTTCCATCGACGAATTCAACGCAATGTTCGATGAGGACGACGATGAAGAGGAAGAGAACGGCTCCGGCACCGCTCCGGCCGCCGCGCCCCAGCAGGCAACGGCAGGCGAACCGCAGGCCGAATCTCACGAACCCCCGGCCGACACCGCGGTCAAAGAACCTCACTCCGGGAAACCGGACGGCCAGCATCATCATCACCACCACGACGTGAACCTGCAGCGGGGCCAGGATATTCTGGTTCAGATCATCAAGGAGCCGCAGGGGAAGAAGGGTGTACGCGTGCGCTCGGCCCTGTCGCTGCCCGGCCGCTTCCTCGTACTCATCCCGTTTGACGGCAAGATCGGCGTCTCGAAAAAATTCGCGAATTTCAAGGAGAAACGCCGCCTCCGAAAGATCGTTCGCTCGCTCCTCCCGCAGGGATTCGGCGCCATCATCCGCACGGTCGCGGAGGGAAAGGACGAGGAACTGATCAAGCAGGATCTGGAAGAGCTCGTCAAGACGTGGCGCACGATCGAGAAGAACGTCAAGGCCGAAAAGGCGCCCGCCCTCGTCTATAAGGATATGAATACGACCTCCAGTGTCATCCGCGACCTGTTCCAGGACGTCGTGGAGCACGTGGTCGTGGACGACAAGAAGATGTTCAAGGAGGTGCGGGCCTACGTGCAGTGGATGTCGCCCGACATGGTGGACCGGGTCGAATTCTACAAAGGCCGCGAGCCGATCTTCGACAAGTACGGCGTCGAGAAAGACATCCAGACCCTGTTCAGCAAGAAGGTGTGGCTCAAGAGTGGCGGCTATCTCTTCATCGAACGCACCGAAGCGATGACCGTCATCGACGTCAACAGCGGACGATACGCCGCCAAGCGCGAGCAGGAGCTCAACTCGCTTCGCACCGATCTGGAGGCCGCCCGGGAGATTTGCCGGCAGCTGCGTCTGCGCGACTTCGGCGGCCTCGTCGTGATCGACTTCATCGACCTCGAGGATGAGAAGAACCGGAAGAAGATCTACGACGAGATGAAGAAGGAGCTGCGTCGCGACCGCGCGAAGGTCACGGTGCTGCCGATGACGGAGTTCGGCATCGTGCAGATGACGCGGCAGCGCATCCGCCAGGGCGTGCAGCTGAGCTTCAGCGAAACGTGCCCGACCTGTGGCGGCACGGGCATGGTGCAGTCGAAGAATACCACCGCGAACCAGATCGAACGCTGGATCAAGCGGTTCAAGAGCGGCAGCCGTGAGTTCCGGCTGGAGTTGCATGTGAATCCGGCCATTGCCGACATCCTCGCCAAGGGCACGATCAGCCGGATCACGCGCATCCAGTTCAAGTTCTTCGTCAAAGTGAAACTGGTGCAGGAGCCGTCCATGGCGCCGGACGAGTTCCGCTTCATCTCGGTTCGCCAGAAGAAAGACATCACCGACCAGTACAAGTGAGCGACAGGACATCCGCATGAAATTCTTCATCGACACAGCGAACATCCGGGAGATCCGCGAGGCGGCAAGCCTCGGGATCCTTGACGGCGTGACGACCAACCCCAGCCTGGTGGCGAAGGAAGGCAGAGAGTTCCGGCCGCTCCTCGAGGAAATCTGCTCCATCGTGGACGGACCCATCAGCGCGGAGGTCGTTGCCACGGAGATGTCGGCGATGATGGCGGAAGCCCGCTCGCTCGCGGCGATCCACAAGAACATCGTCGTCAAGGTGCCCCTCACGCTCGACGGACTCAAGGCGGTGAAGGCGCTGAAGCAGGAAGGGATCCGCTGCAACGTGACACTATGCTTCTCGCCGACGCAGGCGCTCATGGCTGCGAAGGCGGGGGCCACTTTCATCAGTCCGTTCATCGGCCGGCTGGATGACATCAGCCAGGACGGGATGGAGCTGGTCCGACAGATCGTGATGATCTACCGCAATTACCGGTTCGACACCGAGGTACTCGTGGCGAGCGTGCGGCATCCGATGCACGTGGTTCAGGCGGCGATGATCGGCGCCGATGTCTGCACGATGCCGTTCAAGGTGATCGAGCAGCTCGTCCGCCATCCGCTGACCGATATCGGCCTCGAGAAGTTCCTCGCCGACTGGAAGAAAGGAAACGTGAAATAGATGCTGAAGCAGACGCCATTTGATGCGATCCACCGGGAGCTCGGCGCGAAGATCGTTGAGTTCGCCGGATTCGAAATGCCGGTGCAATACACCGGTATCATGGAAGAACACCTGGCGGTCCGCAGCCGGGTGGGCGTGTTCGATGTCTCGCATATGGGCGAGTTCGAAGTGCACGGCGCGGACGCGCTGGCGTTCCTGCAGTCGATGACCGTGAACGACGTCGCCAAGCTCCGTGAAGGAAAGGTACAGTACTCCGCCATGTGTTATGATGACGGGGGTATCGTGGACGACCTGCTCGTCTATCGCCTGGCGGACGGGTACATGCTTGTGGTCAATGCGTCGAACATGCACAAGGACTGGGAATGGCTCTCGTCCCACGTGAAAGGCAATGTCCGGCTCACGAACGTCAGCGATGCCACGGCGCTCCTGGCGGTGCAGGGCCCGAAGTCGCTGGCGACGATCACGAAGCTGACCGCCGTGGACCTGAAGCCGATCGAGTACTATTCGTTCGTGCGGGGTACCGTGGCCGGCGTGCCGATGCTCATCTCGCGGACGGGGTACACCGGCGAGTTGGGATTCGAATTGTACTTCCAGGCTGATCCGAAGACGGCGCGAACCGTGTGGAATGCATTGTTCGAGGCGGGAAAAGAGTTCGGCATCGCTCCGATCGGACTTGGTGCACGTGACACGCTGCGGCTGGAGATGGGCTTCTGCCTGTACGGCAACGACATTGACAAGACGACCCATCCTCTGGAAGCCGGGCTGGGTTGGATCACGAAGCTGAACAAAGGCGAGTTCCACGGCCGCGACGTCATGCTCCGGGCCAGGGAGCAGGGACTGAAACGCCGGCTGGTCGGCTTCACGCTGCCGGATCGGCTGGTGGCGCGGCATGGGTACGAGATCGCGTCGGGAGGCGCGGTCGTCGGACAGGTGACCAGCGGGACGTTCTCGCCTTCGCTGCAGCGATCGATCGGCATGGGCTATGTGAATGCGGGCCTGGCGTCACCGGGCGCGAAGATCGGCATTGTCATACGAGGAAAGGAATCGGAGGGCACGGTGGTGCCGCTTCCGTTTGTTCAGAAGCAGCAGTAGGGGAGGAATATGAAAATTGATCTGACGTTTACGTCGAGCTCGTTCGACGAGCTTCAGCTCCGCGACAAGAACATCGTGGTGATCGATGTGCTGCGCGCGAGTACGACGGTGACCGTGGCGCTGGCGAACGGCGCGCGCGAGATCATTCCGGTCGGCTCCATCGAATCAGCCGTGAAGATTTCCGGGTCGCTGTTCGGCGAAGTCACACTGCGCGGCGGGGAGCGGAACGGCCGCATCATCGAAGGATTCAATCTCGGCAATTCGCCGCTGGAGTACGGTGAGGCGACGGTCCGCGGAAAATCGATCATCTTCTGCACGACGAACGGATCCGTGGCGATGACCAAGAGCCGGTATGCCCGCTCCCTGGTGATCGGCTCCTTTGTGAACCTTGGCACCGTCGTGAAATTCATGGAGGAGAAGAACGAGGACTTCCTGCTTCTCTGCGCTGGACGATTGAACACGATCGGGCAGTTCAGCCTCGAAGATGCCGTGTGTGCGGGGATGATGGTCCAACGGCTCGAGGCGGGAGGGAATGCGAAGGTGGAACTCACGGATGCGTCGCGCGCGGCGCTGGCGCTGTACAAAGCGCATGGCCGCTCGATCCTGAAGCTGCTGAAGAACTGTGAGCACGGCGAATACCTGGCGGAGATCGGGTTCGAAAGCGATCTGAAGCTCTGCGCGGACGTGGACACCGTTCCTGTGCTTCCGATGCTTTCGGGGACGGTGATCAAATTGCGACGCGACGAACAGCGTCCTGAAAATGCGGATCCGACCGCAGCAGGCCGGACATCCGGCGTCTGAGGCATTCATTCTTCCATGGCCGACGCCCAGAATAAGGAACAGAAGTCGCAACGTCCCAACCATCGCCGCCAGATTGCGGCGTTTGCCGGACTGCTCTGCTCGCTGATGCTGCTGCTGAGTCTCGTGTCGTACACCGCGGCGGATCAGGCCAGCGGCGAGATCGCCTTCACGGATCTGTGGAGGGTGTTCACGAACAATGAGGTGATCCTGGCGAAGGCGGAGCAGACGCAGAACTGGCTGGGGCTGGCCGGTGCGATCGTCTCGAACTGGCTGATCAACGCCACCCTCGGCTATGCGGCGATCATCTTCCCTTTCCTTGGATTTCTCTGGTCGATCTATCTGCTCAATCGCAAGGATCTGCGGCGCAAGATCACGATCACGAATTACGTGATCCTGCTCGCCGTGCTGTTCGCGTCGTTCACCGGTGTGCTGAAGCTCTTTGATGACGCTCTGCCGACGGAATGGAGCGGTGTGGTCGGCCATTTTGTGGCGCATATCCTCTCCCGCACGATCGGACTGACCGGCGCAGTGCTGGTGGTGGGCGCGGCATTCATCGTGGTGATCACGCTGCTCGTCGATCTGGACTATCGGGTGACCTTCCAGCGCCTGCGCACTCTCGTCGACGCGGCATCGGCACGGCTCGACGCGTGGTGGAACGCCTGGAGCGCCCGCCGTGCGGAATCCCGTGCCACTCGATCGGCCAAAGCGCCCTCAGCGGCTCCCTCCGTAAAGATCAAGCGGCCCGACGGTGAGCCGCAGCCGGTCAAACCGATCCCGCCGGTGAATCCCGTTGTGAAATCGGTGCCGGCACCCCCTCCGTTACCGTCACCGACCCCGCTTCATCCGCCGGTGACTCCTCCATCCGCCCCGGAAGATCTGCAGGTGGACATCCAGGAAGGTGTGAAGGAAGAAGAAGTGGACTTCGACGAACGGAGGTCGCCGGTCGAAGAAGGAGTGGAAGAAGAGATCGACTTCGTTCCGCCGTCGGTGGAACTGCTCGACGCGCACCGGGCGAGCGAAGAAGTGAACGATGAAGAACTGAAGGCCAACGCGGAGCTGCTGCGCGCGAAGCTGGCGGATTTCTCGGTGGAAATCGACAGCGTTTCCGTCACGCCCGGTCCGGTGGTGACGCTTTACGAGCTTGTGCCGGCGGCGGGAGTGAAGATCAGCCGGATCGAGAGTCTGCAGGACGATATCGCGCTGGCGCTGAAGGCGCGCGGTATCCGCATCATCGCACCGATGCCGGGAAAAGGAACCGTCGGCGTCGAGATCCCGAATCACAATCCGTCGCTCGTGACCATCCGGAGCGTGATCAATTCGACCAAGTTCCGGGACGCGAAGGCGGCGCTGCCGCTGGCGATGGGGAAGACCATCTCGGGCGAAGTGTACGTGGACGATCTTTCCAAAATGCCGCATGTGCTGATCGCCGGCGCCACGGGATCCGGCAAGAGCGTCGGCATCAACACGATCATCACCAGTCTCATCTACCGGCTCCACCCGAGCGATGTGAAGTTCGTCATCATCGATCCGAAGAAGATCGAGCTGACGCTGTTCTCCAAGCTCCGGAATCATTATCTCGCGGTTTCGCCCGACTTCAAGGAAGAGATCGTCACGACGCCGGAGAACGCCGTGATGGTGCTGAAGAGCGTCGAGCTGGAAATGGAGCGCCGCTACGACCGTCTGGCCCAGGCCGCCGTGCGCAACATCGCCGACTACAACGAGCGGTTCAAGGCCGGGCGCCTGCATGACACCGAGACGATCAAGCACCGGAAGCTGCCGTATCTCGTCGTCATCGTGGATGAGCTGGCGGATCTGATGATCACCGCGGCGCGGGAGGTCGAGGAACCGATTGCGCGACTGGCGCAGCTGGCGCGGGCTGTCGGTATTCACCTGGTGCTGGCCACCCAGCGGCCGTCGGTCGACGTCATCACGGGCGTCATCAAGGCAAACTTCCCGGCGCGGATCGCCTACCAGGTCTCGTCAAAAATCGACTCGCGCACGATCCTGGACATGAACGGCGCGGACCAGCTGTTGGGCAACGGCGACATGCTGTACCTGCCCTCCGGCTCGCCGAAACCGATCCGCATGCAGAACGCGTTCATCTCGACGGACGAGGTGGAGCGGGTGACGGGCCACATCGGCAAGCAGAAGGGCTATACGAATGCCTTCCGTCTTCCGTCGGTGCTCGAAAAGAAACGCGCGTCGGGTTCCGGGGTGGATTCGTCGCGGGATGAACTGTTCGAAGAAGCGGCTCGCATCATCGTGCGTCATCAGCAGGGCTCGGTGTCCCTGCTGCAGCGGCGGCTGAAAGTAGGATATTCCCGGGCAGCCCGGCTGGTGGACGAGTTGGAGGCCGCCGGCGTCGTGGGACCATTCGACGGCAGCAGACCGCGGGATGTACTGTACGATTCCGAGGCTCAACTCGAAGCATTGTTCAAGGCGCTGGAATGAAACGACTTTCCCTGATCCTGTCTGCTTGGTGTCTCCTGCTGCCGGGGGCTCTTTCTGCCCAGGATGAACCGCTCACGGCCAAAGAGCTGACGGCTCGTCTTCAACGCCGCTCGGATATGATCGACGATGCGGTCGCGACGTTCGAGCAGCATGTGAAGTTCGGCTACTCCAGCATCGAGCAGACGTTCGAAGGGACACTGACCTTCCGCAAGCCGAATCGCTACCGCATCGAATCGGACGCGCAGACGATCGTAACGGACGGCGTGACGGTATGGGCATATTCGGCCGCCAACAAGCAGGTGATCATCGACCGATACAAGGAAAACCAGAATTCCGTGTCCCCGGAGCAGTTCCTGCTCAATCTGCCGTCGGCGTACTACGTCTCGTTGCTTGGCGCGGACAAGGGGCCGAAGGGGCAGCAGTACGAGCTGAAGCTGGTGCCGAAGGACGACCGCTCCTTCATCCGTTCCGTCAAGATGTGGATCGATGCCGGTACCTGGACGATCCGCAAGGTGCTGATCACGGATGTGAACGACACGGAAACCACGTACACCGTCAAGGATCTGCGGCTGAACACGAATGTCCGGGATACGGAATTCACGTTCACGCCTCCACCGGGCACTGACGTCGTCGATCTCCGCTGACGGACCCCCTCCGCTGATGTCCCGCTCGATGAAATCCTTCGTCCGGAACGCGTTCAGCTTCGTGCTGGCCTTCGCGTTTCTGTACTTCGCGTTCCGGGACGTTCATTTCTCCGACCTGTGGTATTCGCTGCGCACGGCCAATTACGGGTGGATCCTTCTGCTGATCCCCGTCAACATCGCGAGTCACTGGATTCGCGCGGTCCGGTGGCGGTATCTGCTCGCGCCGGTCAAGAGCGGACTCTCCGACCGGAACCTGTTCTCCGGCGTCATGATCGGATACGCTGTAAACAACGTCCTGCCGCGGGTGGGAGAATTCGTGCGGCCGTACGTGCTCGGACGTCTGGAGAACATCTCCAAGAGCGCCGCGCTCGGCACGGTCGTCATCGAACGCATCCTCGACTTCACCAGCTTCTACTTCATCGTGTGCGTGATGATTGCGATCTATCCGCATTCGCTCGACCCGTTCCTGCCGAATACCGCCGCAGTCGGTCCGCTCTTCCTTCTGGCATCCATGGCGGCACTGGTTGTGTTTGTGCTGATGTTCTTCAAGGCTGAGGCGATGATGCGCTTCCTGACACGCTGGAAGCACCTCGTTCCGGCGCGCTATCGGGCGACGACGGATCACATCCTCGAATCCTTTGCCACCGGTCTGAACGTCTCGCGCTTGCGGGAGCACTCCGTGGCGATCCTGTCGCTGAGTCTGGCGATGTGGGGCGTCTATGCGCTGGGCATGTATCTGCCGTTCTTTTCGCTCGACGCGCTGGCGGCGAAGGGATTGCATATGGGAGACGCGGTGCTTCTTCTGGTGATCTCGTCCATCGCGTGGGTGCTCCCGGCACCGGGAGCCATGGGCACGTACCATTCCTTTGTCACCGTTGTGCTGATGCGTCTGTACGGCGTGGACATGACGACGGCGCTGAGTTACTCGATCATTACACATGAGGTCGGCTACATCGTGGTGATGGCGCTGGGGGCGGGATTCTATCTGCGGGACAGGGCGAAGATCGGAAATTTCATGATGATGTCCGGGAAAGGAGAAGCATCCTCCACATGAAACAGGTTGCGCAGCAGAACAGACGCGGTACCGTGAGCGTGATGCGCGTGCCGCCTCCGGCCCTCCGGCCGGGATTCGTGCTCGTGCGGACACGGTGGTCCGTGATCAGTGCGGGGACGGAACGTGCGTCGGTCTCCTCCCGGCAGAGTTCATTGCTGGATCGCGCGCGCAAGAACCCGGATCTCGTGGCGAAGGTCCTGGAACAGATGCGTCAGTACGGCTTGTCGGCGACGATGCGGCGTGTGCGCGGCCGGCTGGAATCATGGAGCGCGATGGGATATTCTTCCGCGGGAACCGTCGTGGCGGTGGGTGACGGCGTGGAAGGAGTGCGACCGGGTGATGCGGTGGCGTGTGCCGGTGCCGGCTATGCGAGCCATGCGGAATATGTCATTGTTCCGAAGAACCTGTGCGTCCGGATCCCCAAAGGCGTTGATCTCGCGGATGCCGCCTATGCGCCCATTGGATCCATTGCCCTGCAGGGAGTGCGTCAGGCCGGACCCACACTCGGCGAGACGGTGGTGGTCATCGGTCTCGGCCTCATCGGGCAGATTACGGTCCAGTTGCTGAAGGCCGATGGATGCCGGGTGGTGGGCGTGGATCCCGACGCCGCCGCGGTTGCGTTGGCGGGAGAATCGGGCGCCGATCTGGCGCTGCACCGGACCCGCGATGATGTGAAGAAGGTCGTTCAGACGCTGACGGAGGGCCGCGGGGCGGATGCCGTGGTGATCACCGCCGCGACGCCCAGCGATGATCCGGTTCGGCTCGCGGGCGAACTGTGCCGTGAGCGGGGACGCGTCGTACTGGTGGGAGATGTGGGATTGCACTTGCCGCGCGGTCCCTACTACATGAAAGAGCTGGATTTCCGTTTTTCGCGCTCGTACGGTCCCGGTCGCTACGATACGACGTATGAAGAACACGGACATGACTATCCGGCCGGCTTCGTGCGATGGACGGAAAATCGGAACATGCAGGAGTTTCTGCGGCTCATCAAGTCGGGTCGCGTTGATGTCGCGCGGCTGACCACGCACCGCTTCACCGTTGACCAGGCGCCGGCGGCGTACGCGCTGCTGGCCGGGAAGAAAGGAGGCGCTCGCGAGCGCTCAGTGGGCGTCCTGCTGGAGTATCCTCCGGAGCCGTCCACGGAACTGGGATCAGACGCCGTGGTGGCTGTGAGCGCTGCTCCCGCAGCGGATGTGGCGGGTGCGATGTCGGTCGGATTTGTCGGCGCGGGGAGCTTCGCCCAGAGTTCGCTTCTTCCACCGTTGCAAGGATACAGCGGAGCACGACTGACGACCGTGTGCACGGCCAACGGCATGAGTGCCGCGAATGTCGCACGCATGTTCGGCTTCGCAAAGGCGACTGCCGATCCGGAAGAGGTGTTTCGCGCCGCAGAGATCGGCACGGTCTTCATCGCCACGCGGCATAACCTGCACGCGCCGTTCGTGCTCCGCGCGATCGAGCAGGGCAAGCATGTGTTCGTGGAAAAACCGCTCGCCCTCAACGAGTCGGAGCTGCAACAGATCGTCGCGGCGTTGAGCAAGGCGCGCAAGAAGCAGCCGGTGAAGCTGATGGTGGGATTCAATCGCCGGTTCGCCCCCCTGGTTTCGGAAATGAAGCAGTTCCTCCGTACCGCGGTCGGACCCTCCGTCATGAACTACCGCATCAGCGCCGGTTATCTGCCGGCATCGCACTGGACTCGTGATCCCGTCGAAGGAGGAGGACGCATCGTCGGTGAGGTGTGCCATTTCGTCGATCTGATGCAGTTCCTGTGCGGATCGGCGCCCGTCTCCGTCTTCGCGACGCCGCTGGGAACCGGTGTCGAATCCCCCGCGGACGATGACTCCGTGATCGCAACGGTGCGGTTTGCCAACGGATCGATCGGCACCATCACGTATGCCGCCAACGGCGACTCGGCGGTCCCGAAAGAGTACCTCGAAGTGTTCACCACGGGGAGAAGCGCGGTCCTCAACAACTTCCGGACACTTACGCTGTATCAGCAGGGCAGGAGCCGGACGCTGAAGAAGGCCACTATCGACAAAGGGCACCGCGAAGAAGTCAACCGGTTCCTTTCCGCTGTGCAGAGCGGCGGAGAAGCGCCGATCCCCTTCGCGGAGATCGTCGCCGCCACACGGGCGACCTTCCGGATGCAGGAATCGCTCCGACTTTCCGTGCCGCGAGAGGTGACGCCGTGAGCGGTCGTTCGCGTCTCTTGCCGCTGCTCATCATCGGCCTCGCGATCGCATGGCTGACTCCGGAACGGCTTTCCGCGCAGGATCAGACGACGGCGGCAGATTCGCGGGTCGTGCAAATCTCTGCGGGGATGGGAATCGACGGCGTTCGCGCAAAATCCATGACAGACTGGATGACCGAGGAAGCGAAACCGGCCGATCAGCTGGGATTATTCGCGACGGCGATCGAGTTCTTCGTGACGCCGGAGGTTCAGGTCGGCGAAAACTGGTCGATCGGCGTGGATTACAGTTATCTGTTCAGTTCACGGACCATCGATGGCTCCACCGGACGATGGACGTTCGCGTATCAGGCGCATCTTCCCATCGCACAAGTGCATTATCTCCTGCGGGGAACGGGGTACTGGCTGAAGGCCGGAGGCGGGATCGGCTATTGGTGGGCGAATCTGCAGGAGCAGTACGTCACGCTCGGCTCGGAGCGTGACGGTACCGCGTCGGGTCCCGGTCTGAAGCTCGACGTCGTGGCGAACACGGCGTTTGACGATCATTTGTTCGGGTCGATCGGCGTGGAATTCCGCGCCGGGGTGCTCGGCACCTTCAAAGACCGGAATGGCTCTGCGATCCAGTCGCTCGGCAGCGACGTCAATCTCAATTTCATCTCCGCCGGGGTCAAGTTCGGGTTGATGTACCAGTTCTGACCGATGTGCGTGAAGTTCTCAAGGACAACGACGCGTGACGATACTCGATGCGGTGTGGCTTTCGATTCTGCAGGGATTCACGGAATTTCTTCCCGTCAGCAGTTCGGGACATCTCGTGCTGTTGCAGCAGCTTCTGGGAACGGCCGGTCCCGGCATGGTTTTCTTCGATGTCGCGCTGCATGTCGGGACGCTGATCAGTCTGCTGGTGGTCTTCTGGAAGGATGTGGTGGGGATGATCCGCAGCCTCGCGCGAGCGATCGTGCGCGGCCATGTGGTGACTTCGTATCGGACTGATGAGGCGGTGCGAACGGCGATCATGGTGATTGTGGCCTCCGTGCCGGCCGGCGTCGTCGGTTTCGTCTATCAGAAACAGATCGAGGAAGCGTTCACCGACCCGAAACTGGTCGCGGTCAATCTGGTGATCACCGGCCTGGTGCTCTTTTTGACGCGTCTGGCGAAGCCGGTCGTGGGAAAAGAGGTCGGTTTCTGGACGGCGCTGCTGATCGGCGTGGGGCAGGCGTTCGCGATCCTGCCGGGAATTTCACGGTCGGGTACCACCATCAGCGCCGGCATGTATGCAAAGTTGACGCCGGACCGTGCGGCGCGGTTCTCGTTCCTGATGGCCATGCCGGTCATCGCGGGTGCGGGCCTGCTGGAGTTCAGGCACATGGCGGGAGCCTCCGATCCGATCCCGCTGATCCCCACGCTGATCGGGACGACCGTGTCGGCGGTGGTCGGCTATTTCGCCATCAAGCTGCTGCTCGGGATCGTACACCGCGGAAAGTTCAGTCTGTTCGCGTTCTACTGCCTGCTGCTCGGGACGACGGGCATCCTGTTTATCTGATCGAAGGGACGACATGAGACGGTTCACGATGTGGTTGCTGACGGGCGCGATGCTGATCGTGTCCGGGGTCAATTGCCAGAACACGAGGAGAGACACAGTGCACGTTCAGATCGAAACCACCAAAGGTACGTTCGAAGTCGAGCTGTACCCGGATGATGCCCCAAAGACTGTCGCGAATTTTGTCGGCCTCGCCGAGGAAGGATACTACAACGGTGTACTCTTCCACCGGATCGCGAAGAACTTCGTCCTGCAGGGCGGGGATTCCACCGGGACCGGTGCGGGCGGACGCAGCATCTACGGCGGTGATTTCGCCGACGAACTCAATCCCAAGGCGCCGTCGTACCAGACCGGCTATGTGCGGGGAACGCTGGCGATGGCGAATCGCGGTCCGAACACGAACACCAGCCAGTTCTTCATCGTCCTCAACGATGCGCAATACCTCCCGAAACATTACACGATCTTCGGCAAGGTCGTGAAGGCGATGGATGTGGTGGATTCGCTGGCCGCCGTGCCGATCACTCCGATGATGGGGCCGATGGACGGCACGCCGAAGGAAAAGATCAAGATGATCAAGCTCACGGTGATCAAGTAGTCACCGTCCGCATGGACGATCTTCCCTACACGTCGTTCCTGGAGCACGTCCGGAAGAAGAAGATCCCGCCCGTCGTCCTTATTCACGGAGAGGAGGATCTTCTCCGCGATGAGTGTGTCGATGCGATCGTGGACGCGCTCCTTGATAAGGCGGCGCGGAGCTTCAATCTCGATATCCTCGACGGCGCCCGAACGGAGATCCGCGATGTGCTTTCGATCGCCGCGTCCTACCCGATGGGCACTGAGCGCCGCGTGGTCGTCGTGCGCGACGCGGAGAAGCTGCTTGCGGATCGCGGGGCGGCGGAACGGCTCGACGCCTATCTGCAGCATCCGTCCGAATCAACCTGCCTCATCCTTACCGCAGAGAAGGCGGACGGCCGCCAGAAGTTCATCAAATCCCTCCGCGAGACGAATGCCGCAGTGCTCGTTCCGCGCCTGTACGAGAATCAGATCCCGGAATGGATCGCCGCACGCATCCGCGCGTACGGCCGAACGATGGAAGACGATGCGTGCCGTCTGCTGCAGGCATACGTCGGCAGCTCGCTGCGGGTGGTGGACCAGGAGATCCGTAAACTGCTGCTGTTCGTAGGGGATCGCAAAGAGATTGTGCTGGAAGATGTCGCCGCCGTGGCGGGCGCCTCGCGCGGCTACACGATCTTCGATCTGCAGGGTGCCGTCGGCCGGCGGAATCTTCCGGAAGCGCTCCGCATCCTCGCGCGCATGCTGGAGATGGGCGAATATCCCTTGTTGATCGTGACGATGCTGGCGCGCTTCTTCGTCTCACTCTGGAAGGTGCATGAACTCAAGCGTGCCCGGGCGAGCGAGCAGCAGATTGCATCCGAGCTGCGGATGAAGCCGTTCTTCGTGAAACAGACAATCCGGTTTGCGGCGGAGTTTACACCGGCGGAGATCGAGCGCGCGCTTGCCGCGTTGTACGAAGCGGACCTCCAGCTGAAATCGTCGGCCGTCGACCCGCGCGTGGGCCTCGATGTGCTCATCTACACCATCACCTCCACGGGTGCGGCAGTGCCGGTGCCGCAGCACTGATCGCCGACCACATGCCCGTCGCCGAGCTCCTGCATCGACTGTTGCTGACACCGGCCGCGTGGGAATGGGGCCGCTTTGCGTTGATTCTGACGGGACTGGGAACGGTCGTCGGGATCGGTGAGTTCATTCGGCGGAAGCTCGGCTGGAAGGCGGAGGTCACGCGCAAGTTCGTGCACGTCAGCGTCGGGCTTCTGATCTTCTTCGCACCGTCGCTCTTCGAGGTGGCGTTCCTTCCGATGCTCCTCGCCGGTACGTTCATTCTGGTCGACCTTGTCGCGGTGCGCAAGGGACTCCTCGTGGGCATGCACGGAACGGCGCGGTATTCCTACGGGACCGTGTACTATCCGTTCTCTTTCCTTGTTCTGATCATCTTCTTTTGGTACGACGCTCCCGAGATTGTCTCGCTTGGCATGGCGAGTCTTGCGCTGGGTGATGCTGCCGCCGCCATTGTCGGCGAATCGCTCCATGCGCCGCACGAGTACCATCTGACGCGAGACAAGAAGTCGCTGGAAGGAAGCGCGGCGATGTTCGTCGTCACCGCCGTGACGCTTGCCGGCGCGATGGCGCTATTGGGCTTGCCGCCGCGTCTCGGGTGGCCGTCGGTTCTGACGGCGTCGCTGGCGGCGTCCGTGGTGGCGACGGCCTGGGAGGCGATCTCTTCCAAAGGGCTCGATAATTTCACAGTGCCGCTTTCGGTTGCGTGGGCGCTGTCGTTCTTCCTTCTGCCCGGTGGTGATGCAGTGCAACTGGAATGGGGGATCGTGCTGGCGATTCTCATCAGCATCGCGTCGTGGCGGCTCAAATTTCTGACGCCGAGCGGCGCGGTCGCGACATTTCTTCTCGCATCGGCCATGTTCAGCGTCGGCGGTTGGAAGTGGACGGTGCCGATCCTGACGTTCTTTGTGCTGTCGAGCCTCCTTTCGGTGATGGGGAAAGAGCGCAAACGGTCGTTCGAGGCGATCTTCGAGAAAGGCGGTACGCGAGACCATCTGCAGGTGGCCGCCAACGGCGGGATTCCGGGAGTTCTGGTGCTGCTCCATTACCTGCTGCCTTCGATGGATCTGTATCCCCTCTATGTCGGTGCGTTGGCGGCAGCGACCGCCGACACGTGGGGAACAGAAATCGGGACATTCGTTCGCGGTCGGACAATCGTTCTGCCGGCCTTCCGTCCGGTGCCGCCGGGTACGAACGGCGGGATCTCGGGGGCCGGATTCCTGGGCGGTCTTGCGGGTGCGATGGTCATTGCGCTGAGTGCGAGCGGATGGCCGGGAGATCCGTTCCCGACAGGCGCGGTGGCGGCAGCGGGCGTCATCGGCGCTTTGGCGGACAGCATGCTTGGTTCGTCGATTCAGGCGCGGTTCGAATGCGTCGTATGCGGCAAATCGACGGAGCGGGCCGTCCATTGTGAGCGGGAAAGCCGGCAAATCGGGGGTATCGGCTGGATACGGAATGATGCGGTGAACGCTTTTTGCACGTTGACCGGCGCGATCGCCGTGCTGATCATACGGTAGAGCAGTGAACGATACGGGCTCCGGGTCCGTCCCGGCAGGAGGAACGAGCGATGAGCACAGACCGGATACGCCATCTGCGTCAGCAGCGTGAGAAGGCCCTGGAGGGGGGCGGCAGCGCGAAGCTCGCAGACGTGCACAAGCGCGGGAAGTTGTCGGCGCGTGAACGCATCGCGCTGCTGTTGGACGAGGGGAGCTTCGAGGAGATCGGCATGCTTGTCCGGCATCGCTCCCGCGATTTCGGACTCGAGAAGCAGCACTATCCGGGAGACGGGGTCGTCACCGGCCGCGGCACGATCAACGGCCGGGCGGTCGTGGTGTACAGTCAGGACTTCACCGTGTTCGGCGGGTCATTGTCCGAAACGCATGCGGAGAAGATCTGTGCGATCATGGACCATGCATTGAAGAACGGCGTGCCGATCATCGGCCTCAACGATTCCGGCGGGGCCCGGATTCAGGAAGGCGTGGTGTCGCTCGGCGGTTATGCCGACATTTTTCTGCGGAACACGCTGGCGTCCGGTGTCGTGCCGCAGATCTCGGCCGTCATGGGCCCGTGTGCGGGCGGGGCGGTCTATTCACCGGCCATCACGGATTTTGTGTTCATGGTGAAGGATACGAGCTACATGTTCGTCACCGGACCGAACGTGGTCAAGACGGTGACGCACGAGGACGTCTCGTTCGAGGATCTTGGCGGAGCGCTGACGCATGCCACCAAGAGCGGCGTGGCCCATTTTGCCATGGAGAACGAGGTCGCCTGCATCGACGGCATCAAGCGTCTGCTGTCGTTCATTCCCTCCAATAACGCCGACGATCCGCCGCTGATCGAATCGGACGATGATGCCGGACGGGTGGACGCGGATCTCGATACGCTTATCCCCGAGAATCCCAACCGTCCGTATGACATGAAGGAAGTGATCCGACGTCTGGTGGATCACGGGGATTTCTTTGAGGTCCATGAGCTGTACGCGCCGAATCTCATCGTCGGATTCGCCCGTCTCGGCGGCGCGCCGGTGGGGATTGTGGCGAACCAGCCATCGGTCCTGGCGGGCGTGTTGGACATTGACTCGTCGGTGAAGGGCGCGCGCTTCGTGCGCTTCTGCGACGCGTTCAATATTCCGCTGCTCGTCCTGGAAGATGTCCCGGGATTCCTCCCGGGTACCGATCAGGAGTGGCGGGGCATCATCAAGCATGGTGCGAAGCTGCTGTACGCGCTGTGTGAGGCAACAGTGCCGAAGATCACCGTCATCACGCGCAAAGCATACGGCGGAGCGTACTGCGTGATGAATTCGAAGCACATTCGCGGCGACGTGAACTACGCGTGGCCGTCCGCCGAGATCGCCGTCATGGGACCGAAGGGTGCGGTCGAGATCATCTTCCGGAAAGAGATCGCGCAATCCGGCGATCCGGAGGGAGCGCTGCGCGAACGCGAAGCGGAATACGGCGCCAAGTTCGCGAATCCCTACATCGCGGCCGAGCGCGGCTTCGTCGATGAAGTGATCATTCCGCACGAAACCCGACCCAAGCTCATCCGCGCGCTGCGATTTCTCCGGAACAAAGTCGACACCAATCCGAAAAAGAAGCACGGCAACATCCCGCTTTGACGCGGGGAACTTGCATCCCGACCGGAATGGCCGTATCTTGAGTTTAGAAGAATTATTTGCCACTCCCGGAAATTCGTGAGGATGATGCGGTATCTTCTTGGGTCAATTCTCGTTGTTCTGCTGACAGGTTGTAATTCCCACCAGTCTCTCCGTTCCGAGACCGATCCGGGTTCATCACCCCCCAGCCGTCCGGTGGCGGTGCATGCCGCGCATCCGGCTGATCCATCGGCGTCCGCGCCGCAGCGGTCCATTGCGGCCACGGCTGCGTCATCCGAGACCACCTTCGTGTCGATTGATACCGCGGGATTCAAACCCCGGAGCGGGCTTGTGCAGTCCGTCGCACCTTCTCCCGACGATTCAGACTATGTTGCCGTTCGTCTTGAGGATGTCCGTCAGCACTATCTGCTGGCGTTGGCTTCGCAGGAGGCAGGCGACACCGTCTCGGCGGAGCAGGAATTCGATGTGGCGCTGCAGGAACTCAGCGATCTCGGTGACCTCGACGGAGCGGATTCGACAAGAGATTTCCTCGAACTCAGCAAGAGTATCGTCGAGGATTATCAACGATATATCGCGGAGATCGACAGCCTGAGTCCATATGCATCGTTGGCGGCGTTGCAGGAGAAGCTGAATCAAGCGGTGGATGAGGGGGATACGACGGGGTTGGTTGTCCCGCACGATGTGATCACGGGAACAGGCGTGCCGCTGCCATTCAATGAATACGTGGAGCGGGCGCTCGCCTTCTTCATGGGCCGCGGTCGGCCGTTCATGGAGCGATGGCTGTATCTGTCCGGACGCTATTTTCCGATGATGAAACGCATCTTCCATGAGGAGGGCGTTCCGCCGGAGCTTGTAATCCTCTCCATGCCGGAAAGCGGCCTGCGGAACGATGCCCGCTCCTGGGCGCGTGCGGTCGGACTTTGGCAGTTTATGAAAGGAACCGGCTCCTTGTACGGACTGCGCGTCAACTGGTGGTACGACGAACGGCGGGATTTTGAGAAAGCGACCCGCGCGGCGGCCCGGCATCTGAAGGATCTGTATCAGGAATTGGGAGACTGGAATCTGGTTCTCGGTGCGTACAATGCCGGTCCCGGTCGCATCTTCCGGGCGATCCGACGGAGCGGCTCCACGGACTTCTGGGAAATGCGGAAATACCTGCCGCGGCAGACGCGCAACTACGTGCCCCAGTTCATCGCCGTTGCCCGCATCGTGCTGAATCCGCGTGAGCATGGATTCACCGACTACGCGCTGGCCGATTCGCTGGTGTACGATGTCGTCGAGATCAACGATTGCGTCGATCTCCGGATCCTTGCCCGATGCGCCGGCACGACCGTCGACAGCCTGCAGGATCTGAATCCGGAACTTCTTCGCTGGTGCACGCCGCCGGGCGTGACAGGCTATCGCTTGCGCATTCCGCCGGGCACGCGTGACTCATTTGCTGTGCGGTACGCCCAGGTGCCCCCGCAGCAGCGCAAGGATTGGGCGATCCATGCCGTGCGTCGGGGCGAGACGCTTTCGTCGATCGCACGTCGGTATGACGTCAGTACATCCCTTCTGATGGATCTCAATAATATCCGCAGTGCACGGCGATTGTCCATCGGTGCCACGCTGGCGATTCCTATTCCGCGGGACGCCGCTGGAAACGGCGAAAAGGTGCCATTCGACTATTCACGCTCCGCGCGACATGTCGATTTCGGCGCGGTGCGCGCCTATGTTGCGAAGCGGGACGAACGCCGGGAGCGATCGGAGGCCTCACGGAAGGCCGCGAAGCCGCCGAAGGATAAGGAACGTCTCGTATACCACGTGAAGCGCGGTGACACGATCGGACATATTGCCGAGTGGTACGGCGTCCGCGCGAGCGACATCCGAAACTGGAATGATATCGCGTACGGGAGGTACATCTACGCCGGGCAGGCGCTGACGGTGTGGGTGGACGAATCGGTGGCGTCACGTCTTCGCGGTGTGGACAAGATGTCGTTCACGAACAAGCAGGAGCTCGGAAACAAAGAGGTGGTGGAAGCGGCCGCTCCCGGTCCGGTGAAGCACGGCAGTCGTGCGTTTTCGAACGAATGGCTCCAGCACGAAGTGAAACCGGGCGAATCGCTCGATCGGATCGCAAAGATGTATGATGTGAGCGTTGCCGATCTGAAGCGCTGGAACAACCTCCGGAGCTCGCGGATCAACGCCGGTCAGTCGCTGGACATCTACGATACGCCGGAAGAACGGGTAAAGGTCGTTCCACAGCATTCCGGCAGATTGGGGGAGCAGCATCCGGCGCCCGTCGCAAAGCGGAGCGGGATGTTCGCGCGCACGCACAAGGTGAAACGTGGTGAAACTCTGTATGATATCGCACGTCGGTATGGCATTGAAATGAAACAGCTTAAGTCGCACAACGGATTGCGCGGCAACAAGATCGTCGTCGGACAGATCCTGCGGATCCCGACGCCGTGAGGAGTTGACGGGAACGGGAGCCATCCTGTCTTGCGGCGGCTTGATCGGGTGCGCGACGTTCGCGCGTTGATGGTGGGGGAGGGGGGCGAAGAAAAATCTTCGCGTTAACAATTTGGTCATTTGCATTTCTGGGTACTAGGCTCTATCTTGGAATCCACGATGGCAGTTGATACAACCTCTTTCGTTCACCGAACGTACTTCGCCTGATGTCTCTGAAATTCTCCCTGCCCGCGACGGCACTGTGGCTCGTCTGCACCCTTTCGGCTCAGGATGTGCCTCAACTCCCGAAGCGGTCGACTGACGACAATACAAAATACACCACGGTCGGCAACATCTCGATCACGGTTACGAACTTTGGCGTGATCGGCAACGGATTCAAGCCGTTCCCCGGTCCACCGTCATTTCAGTACCCCCGCGGTTCCGGCATCGAACATCTGTTCGTCGGCGGTCTGTGGGTCGGCGCCTCCACACCGACCGGGATTCATGTGACCACCGGCGCGGTGGACATTTCGTCGCTCCGGAGCGGTGTATCGGAGGGATTCGAATTTACGACGGGCGTTGATTCGCGGGTCATCGAACGCTCGTCGCTCCTCGACAACCGGTTCTACAGTCCGTCGGCGATCAGTCACCAGGACTTTCTGGCCGACTTTACCGACACCAATACGACCAACCCGAACCAGAACAACGAACCGATTCCGAACCACGTGCCGCTCGGCATCAACGTGCACATGGAATCGTACGCGTTCAACTTCGCGTTCGCGGACAATTTTGTGATCTTCAACTATTGGATCAAGAACGTCAGCGGCGCCTCGCTCGACAGCGTGTATGTCTCACTGTGGGGCGACATCGTGGTGCGGAACACCAATATCACTCCGCCCACCGTCGGCTCGCCTTTTTACAGCCACGGGGCGCTGGGATACATCGACACGCTCAATCTCGCCTACGCATACGACTATGACGGCGACGGCGGACTGGCGGACAGTTACGGCGCGTTCAAATTCCTCGGTTCATCGCCGTACCGGAACACCACGACGTATCAGGTGTGGCAGTTCCGGAATTCGAGCGATCCGACGTATTTCTCTCCCGCGACCGATATTGACAAGTACAGCAAAATGACGAACGGGCTCCTGCCCAGTCAGGTCACTTCTATCCCGAAACCGAGCAACTTTATGACGTTGCTCTCAGTCGGCCCGTTTTCGCACATCGCGCCGGGCGATTCGGTGAACGTGGTCTTTGCGCTGATGGCGGCGAAAATGGTGAACTGGAGTGTTCCGAAGCCGGAGGGTCCCGACATCGCGAGCAACCGCACGAATCTGAACTTAGCGTCGTCGTGGGCTCAGCGCACATATAACGGTGAAGATCGGAACGGCAACGGGGTGCAGGATTCAAATGAGGTATGGACGGACAACGGACGTCCGAAGCGCTACTTCCTGCCGGCTCCACCGGCGGCGCCGCATGTGAAGGTCGTGCCGAATGACAAATCCGTCGAGATCTACTGGGATGATGTGTCCGAGCGATCCGTGGATCCGATCACAAACCTGAAGGATTTTGAAGGGTATCGCATCTACGGCACGAATGCCGGATTCGACCTGACGGCGTCGCAGAATATCCTCGCGAATCTGGTGATGTTGGGCGAATACGATCGCGCCGATGACGACATCGGATACAATACGGGCTTCGGCGGCATTCGCCTGGCACAGGCGGTGCAATTTCCGCCCGATACCACGCACTACGTGTATCGGTTCGAGGTGCCGCATGTGCTCAACGGGTGGCAGTACGGTTTTGCCGTGACCGCTTTTGACTCCGGGGATGCGAGCACGAATCTGCAAAGTCTGGAAAGCAGCAAGCTTCAAACGCTTCAACGGGTGCTTCCCGGCACGCCTCCCGCGAAGGACGCCTCGGTGCAGCCGGGCGTGTATCCGAATCCGTACTATGCGCACGCGTACTGGGATGGCGGCGTGGAGCGCCAGCGGAAGCTGTATTTCTACAACATTCCGGCGCATGCCGAGATCCGGGTGTACACGCTGGCGGGCGATCTCGTGGATGTGTTCGAGCATGACGCGGCGACGTACAATGCATCGGATATCCAGTGGTTCCAGACCTACGCCGACGGCACGCAGCAGCTGGCCGGTGGCGAGCACGCCTGGGATCTGATTACGAAGAATGATCAGGCCGTCGCGACGGGGCTGTATCTGTTTACCGTCAAGAATCTCGATACGGGCAATATGCAGCGTGGCAAGTTCCTTGTGATCAAGTAGTCCAACTCAACATCAACCAGAGAGGGAGAGTCCTATGAAACATCGATGGCTCCAGTTTGCGGTAGCGGTTCTGGTGCTCGCGGGTCTGTCGGTGCCGGCGTCTGCGCAGACGATCGGTCACCCGGCGACGATTCCGCAGCTTCAGACTGTTCCGATGGATTCACTCTATGCCCTTGACACTCTGCAGGCGGCATCGGCAGGAAAGTACAAGGATAAGTCGCCGTACTGGAACGGCTCCGATTCGAAAGCGGACACCGTGATCGTGACCGGTGTCGTGATCGTGAAGCCGCGCATTCTGACGTATACGCTGGCGCGCTACAACATCTTCATCCAGGACACGACGACCGGTCAGCTGTGGGCAGGTCTGAACGTCCTGACGAATGACACATCGACGACCGCCCAGGGTACCGGCATCACGGCGCTCGATAGCGGCATGGTTGTCCGGCTGACGGGTCGCGTTACGGAATACGGCAGCCAGAACAACAGCTTGACCGAAATGTTCATGTACAACGTCGGCTTCTTCGAGTCCGTGGTGACGGCGGAAATCCTGAGCGTCGGCGGCAACCGTCCGAACCCGGTCCCGGTGACGGTGGATAGTTTCGCGGTCGGTACCAAGCCGATGCCGTCGCGCGGAGAGAAGTACGAAGGGATGTATGTGACGATTCCGAATGTCACGGTCATCTCCGTCGATGTTTCTTCCGGTCGGTTCACCTTTGCGGACTCGGCGGGAAACCAGATGACGATGTATGACGGTTCGGGTTGGTACACATATCGCGGACACAAGATCACCGGTTCGAAGTACTCGGCGCCTCCCGTCGGCACGAAGCTGAAGTACATCCGTGGCGTCGTCATCGTGCAGACGAAGAGCAACACCTGCGGCGACTATGAAGTCATGCCGTTGTATCCGGGACCGCGTGAGCTTGGAAAAGCGACCTCCTATCCGGGTGATGTCGTGATCGATAAGTTTGCCCCGTCGATCACCACGATCCGCCGCAATCCGACACCGCCGAAGTCCACGGACAACGTGATCGTCACGTTCCAGGCGAAGGACCTGAACACGAACGGGAATGTGGACAGTGCCTTTGTCGCGGTGCAAAAAGGCCTGAGCGGCGCATGGGTGAAGACGAAGGTGGCGACTCCGTCCTTTGTTGGCGCGGACACGCTGTACTCCTTCACGGTGGGAACGACACCGGCGGACAGCATCGTCAGTTACTACGTCGAGGCATACTCGGGCGGCATCTACGGCGCATCACCGGACCCGGCCATTCCGTACTACTACGTGGTCCGGGATAACGGATACTCCATCTACGACGTGCAATACACGCCGTACAGTAACGGTCTCCCTGGCATGCAGTACGACACGCTGACGGTGAAGGGCGTGGTCGTGGCGGATACGTCGGACATCAAAGAGATCCCGAAAAGCGGTGCGCAGGCAAATCGGCCGTCGCTCTGGATTGCATCCGCTCCTGGAAAGTGGAACGGAGTCTGCGTCTGGGGCGCCAGCGCTTCGGTAGGCGTCGATACGCTGCAGAAGGGCGACAGTGTCTCCGTGCGCGGTGTCGTGTATGACTACAACTCGCGAACGGTGCTGAAGGTCGTCTCCTGCACGCTGATCCAGCGCGGCGTGCCGGTCCCCGGTCCTGCGACGATGAGCATCTCCGGAAAGGGATCGGTGAGCTATCAGATCAGCAATCCTCCGGTGAACGGCGATCCGATCTTCGAGGCCTGGGAAGGCGTGCTCGTTCGCATCAACAATCCGTATCTCGTGGTTCGCAATGCGGATGACCTTACGAACGGCAGCAGCTCCTGCTTCGGCGAGTTCCTGATCAGCTCGAGTTCGTATCTCAGCAATCCGTACGGACTGCGCGTGGATGATAACGGCATCAACAACTTCTACGCGGACACGAATTCGTACTACGCAACAACGAAGTACAACTCGGATCATCCGCTCACGCCCGGTCTGAAGACCACGCTGATCCCGATCGGGTCAAAGCTGACGTTCCTCCAGGGTATTCTGGATTACTCATACAGCAACTACAAGCTCGAGCCGCGGACGAATGCGGACTTCGGCACGATCACCAGCGTGGTCCTGCAGGATCCCATGGCGATCGCCCGGACGTTCGAGCTCAGCCAGAACTACCCGAATCCCTTCAACCCCTCGACGGAGATCCGCTACAGCGTTCCGATGTCCGGCCGGGTATCGCTGAAGGTGTTCAACCTGCTCGGCCAGGTGGTCGAGACGCTTCTCGATCGTGACATGGTGGCCGGTTCATACGTCGTGCGGTTCGACGCGTCCCGACTTGCCACCGGCGTGTATTTCTATCAGCTCCGCGCCGGCGATGTGGTCATGACGAAGAAGATGGTTCTGATGAAGTAATTGTTCACCCCGAGGGAGGAGAAGGGCCTGTCCCTTCTCCTCCCCGGATATTTCAGGATACTCTCGTGCGGTTCCTCTCGTCACTCGCGATCCTCATCGTCCTTCTTGTCAGCGGATGCTCGGAGCATTTCCCGAATCAGCCGCTCGGCAACCTTCCGCCGGAGACATTCCTGGCGCTGCGTCCCGACAGCACGCTGCGCCGGACGGCCAGCCAGCAGGATATTCACTGGTGGGGCGAGGATCCGGACGGATTCGTTGCCGGCTATTACTTTTCATTCGACAGCACGCACTGGACGTTCACGACGGCGAATGACAGCCTCTTCGGTCTCAAGCTGAATACGACCGATACCACATACTCGTTCTTTGTCAAGGCGGTGGACAACGAAGGAGCCGAGGATCCGACTCCCGCGTCGCTCCGGTACCCGATCATGAATACACCGCCGACGGTCAGCTTCGTCCTGAAATCCGATGTGCCCGACACGACGTATCCGGTTGCCAGCTTCCAGTGGGTGGGACTTGATATCGACGGGGATGAGACCATCACGAGCTTCTGGTACGCCCTCGACGATACCTCCAATCCGAACAACTGGAAGAGCGTTCCGGGATACGCGCGCAGCGTGACGTTGTACAAAGCCGACGGTCTGGTGGAAGGCGATCACACCTTCTATCTCCGCGCGCGCGATGTGGCCGGTGCCTGGAGCAAGACAATCCAGATGCCCGATACGGTGAAGCGGACGTGGCATGTGCGCGAGCCGAAGGGCGCCTTCCTGATCATCGACGATTACCAGCCGGCCGATGCCGCCGCCGGATACTACGCGACGATGTTCGACACGCTGACGGTCAACGGACGGCATCTTGGCAGTCAGGATGTGTGGGATATCAAAAAGGGTGCGTCCCCGACGAAGCGCGGTGATCTTGTCCCGGCGCTTATCAATCCGACGTTCATCGAAACCCTGAAACTGTTCAAGTATGTGTTCTGGTATGCGGATAACAACCCGAGCCTCGAAATCGCGCAGGCGTCTCTGGGCGCGTTTACACGCGCCGGCGGGAAGGTTCTGTTCTCCAGCTCGTTCCCGGAGCTGAGCAGCGGACAGGGCGGCGTCGGCGATTTCGCACCGATCGATAATACCGAGCCGTCGTATTTTACCACGATCCTGATGTCGGGGGACACGCTCCAGGCGGTGGATCCGATCTATCCCACGCTGGTACGGGACGCCAATCCCACGATCTATCTCTTTCCACGCGGACTTCTGCCGAAGGTCAATGCACGCGTGATCTATCAGATGCAGTCCTCATCCCGATGGAGCGGGCAGCCCGTGATGGGCGTGCAGGACGGTGATTCTCCGAGCTTTGTACTGATGGCAGTGCTGCTCCACCGGTTCGGTCCTCCGGCGAGCGCGGCGGAGTTCTTCCGCACGGTATTCGGGAAGGAGTTTGGCGCGCAATGACCCGGAGAATCGGCAGAACGCTCCTCCTGGTGCTCGCGCTGGCGTTCATGATGCCGGCACTGTCGGCGCAGGAAAAAGGCAGCATCAAAGGACTTGTGAAAGACGCCAAGACCAAGGAAGGTCTTCCGGTCGTCAACGTCAAAGTGAAGGGGACGTACTATGGCGCTGTGACGGACATGGACGGCAATTACATCATTGCGAACGTCAATCCCGGCAGCTACGTGGTCGAGTTCACGCTTCTCGGCTATACGGCCGTTCAAGTGACGGACGTGCGCGTCCAGGCGGGCAAGTCGACGGAGCTGAATCAGAACCTCTCCGAGACAGTGCTCTCGCTCGGACAGGAAGTCGTCGTGGTCGGCGAGAAACCGCTGTTGAACGTGGAAGAAACCTCGAGCAAGCGCTCGGTGACCGCGGATGACCTCAAGGCCACCGCCGTCGTAAACGTGAAGGATGTGGTGGGTCAGCAGGTGGGCGTCGTCGAAGCCGATAACGAGGTGCATATCCGCGGCGGTCGTGCGAGCGAAAATGCATACTTGCTTGACGGGATCTCGGTGCAGGATCCGTTGGCAGGCACGGGCTTCGGGCTCCAACTCAGCGCGGATGCCGTCCAGCAGATCGAGGTGATCACGGGCGGATACAATGCGGAGTATGGACAGGCAACGTCGGGCGTCGTGAACGTGCAATTGAAGGACGGATCCGACCGGTTCGAGGGAAGCGTCGGGGTGAAGCGGGATAACCTGGGCATCTTCCCGGAAACCTTCAAGCCCTTCAACTCGGAGAGCTACGAGGGATCGCTCAGCGGTCCAATTCCAGTTTCGGCGATCACCGATCTTGTGGGTCTCGGCGATATCGGCACCATGAGCTTCTTCACGAGCGCCTATGCGGGCTTTACGGACGGCTTCATGGGCAAGACCGCGCATCGGCTGAATTCATCGACATTCTACGGGACGCGGTTCACCCCTCGCGAAGAGAACAATCTCTTCTTCCTCGGGAAAGTGACGTGGAAGATCACGCCGCTGGTTCGCCTGGCATATTCCTACACGCATTCGGTGGCGATCAACCAGAATTCCCAGTCATTGCAGACCAACCTGGAATACGTCGAGCCCAGTCCCGGATTTCAGTACGAGTTCGAAAACATCCTCGACAACGCAAACACGTACACGCACAACAACCAGATTCATACGCTGTCGTTGACGCACACGCTGTCGAACTCCATGTTCTATGAGCTGCGGCTGTCGCACTTCTTCACGAATCTCCGCGCGGATGCAAACGGAACGCCATACAACCAGTACCGCGAGCCGAAGGACATCGTCACGTTCCCGCTCTCGTATTACAATCTTGGCCACGACACGGTCGGCGTGATTCCGGGCGACGGTTTCTACGATTTCGGCAATGCGTTCACGTGGCACGATCACTTCGTGGCCGAGAATACGGTGAAGTTCGATCTGACAAAGAACTTCTCCGACAAGAATAAGTTCAAGACCGGTGTCGAGGCGACGTTCCAGGAGATGCAGAACGTCGATATCTATGAGCCGTGGATCGGGACACTCGGACTGAACAACGACATCTATCACGTCTACCCGGCGTTCGGTGCGCTCTACGCACAGGATAACATCACGTTCAGCGGCATGATCCTGAACTTCGGCCTGCGGTTCGATTACTGGTTCCCGGGCAAGTATGTGGATGATGCGGTGAACAATCCGGCGGTCATCACCATCCCCGATCAGGTGCGGCAGCACTATCTTGATCATACCTATACGTTGTTCGGGCGCCACTGGAAGGGCCGCCTCAGCCCGCGCCTCGGCATCTCGCATCCGGTCTCGGACAATCAGATGCTGTATTTCTCGTACGGCCATTTTTCAAAGCGGCCGAAGCCTCAATTTCTCTATGCGAAGCTCAGTCCGAGCTCGGCCCAATCGACCTTCCAGAAGTTCGGCAATCCGGATCTGAATCCGGAGACGACCGTGGCCTATGAGCTCGGCCTCCAGACGCAGTTCACGAATGACGACGTGCTCAGCGTGACGGTGTACTACAAGGACATCTTTGATTACGTGTCGACACGCACGGCCCGGATCACCTCGGCCCGACTTGCCAGTACGAATTACGTCACGTACGTGAACCAGGACTACGCGCGCTCGCGCGGTGTCGAGGTCGAATACCGGAAGCGAATCGGCCGCTGGTTCCGGGGGACGGCCTCCGGCTCGTATTCAATCACGACGGGCAAGAGCTCCTCGGCCGATCAGGGACTGCTCATCGCGCGCGGGCTGGAAGATGAGTCGGTGAAAGAGAATTACGTGGTTTGGGATCGTCCGCTCCAGTTCACGGTCACGTCAACGGTGACGGTGGAGAAGGGGAAAGGGCTGTTCGGCTTTGGCAAGAACATCCTGGACAACCTTTCGGTCTACGCACGGGCGTTCTATGAATCCGGCAAGCGGTATACGCCGTACATCTACGACGGCGTGCTGACGAGCAACGGCCGGCCTGACTACATTCAGGACCGGAATAACCTGCTGGGCGGCATCGGTGAAAATTGGTTCTGGATCGACATGAACATCGAGAAGTACTTCGATGTGGCCGGTCTGGAATTCACCTTCTCGGTCCAGGTGAAGAACATCCTGAACAACAGGAACTCCACGATTATCAATCCGGTGACCGGTCGAGCCTATGAGTACGGCGATCCCACGCCCACCAACTGGAACGATCCGCTCTATCCGTCATTGCAGGCTCCGGTGTCTCCATTTCCGTACAATCCCGCGCGCTATCTCGCGCCGCGGGAGATGATCCTTGGACTTTCGGTGAAATTCTGATGCGCCGCACACTTCTCATCGTATTCATTGTCGCGCTGATCGTCGGATGTGTCCCGGCGCAGGCGCAGATCGTTCCTGTTCTCGGCGCGCAGCGGGCCGGTACCTCGACCGCCCAGTTCCTCAAGATCGCTGTTGGTGCACGGGCGGCGGCAATGGGAGAAAGCTTTGTGGCCGTGGCGAATGACGCGTCGGCGCTCTTCTGGAACCCGGCGGGCATCACCCAGTTCACGCAGACGGAGGTGATCCTGGCGCACACGACATGGGTGGTGGATGTGCAGCACGAATTTGCCGGCCTGGTGTATCACCTCACTCCCGACGATGCCGTCGGCGTGTCGGTGACATCCGTGCACACCGATGACATGCAGGTGACAACGGAGCTTCAGCCCCGGGGGACAGGAGACTACTTCAGCTACGGCGACCTCGCTATCGGAGTCACGTACGGCCGCCGCATGACGAATCAGTTCAGCTTCGGAGCGACCGTTCGATATCTTGAAGAGACGATGGCCTCGCTGAAGATGCGCGGGGTGGTGCTCGATTTCGGAACGTATTACTGGACCGGATTAGGAACGTCCCGGTTCTCGGCGGTGGTGACGAATTTCGGCAATCAGATCGGACCGACCGGCACGGCACCGCAGGTCGGAGGAGGTACCGTCACGTCGTTCCAGCAGTACCCGCCGCCGACGATGTTCAAATTCGGTTTCGCGCTCGATCCGATCAAAGATGAGTCCAACATTCTGACGACATCGATCCAGTTGAATCACCCCAACGACAACTCCGAGAACGTCGGCCTCGGTGTTGAATACGGATGGATGAATGCGTTCTTCCTGCGGGGGGGATATAAACTGAATGTCGAGGAACAGGCGCTTTCCTTCGGTGCCGGCGTCGCGGCTTCACTGGGCATCGCCCATGTGGCCGTCGACTACGCCTATGCCTCGTTTACGAATCTCGGTCCGACCCATCGGATCTCAATGCTGGTGACGTTGTGAGACAATTCGCGCCCCTTGCTCTGCTGCTTTTGATGCTGGCCGCCTGCCAGGAATATCGCTTCCCTGTGGAAACGCTGCCTCAGGGCGGTCAACGGACCGGCCAGATCGGCGACACGCTCTATGTTCAGCAATATCCGAATTGGGAGGGATTCAACCAACCCCAGGCCATTGCTGTTGGATTTGAACCCCTGCTCTATGTCGCCGACACGGACAACGACCGGGTCGTCATGCTCGATCTGGCCGGACGCGTCATCGGCTATTCACCGATGATCAAGCATCCGGTGGCAATCGCGGAGGATCGGAGACTGCAGCTGCTCGTCTGCGCCGAATTCGATACGCTTCTGGCGGGACAGAGCCATCCGACCACCTTCGGAGCGATCTATCGGATTGACCTTGTGGCCACGGGCCATGACATCACGACCGCCACTCCGGTCCGCGTGTTCACGGAGTTGAGTGACTCGAGCCGGCGGTACAGCGCCGTCGCGACGATGTACGACAATTCATACTACGTGACGCGGGTAGGGCCGAAGAACGCTTTGACGAGCTTTGACCGGGATAACGCCATTCTGCTGTTTGCGAAGAATGATTCGCTCATCACCCCGGTGACGGCAAACTTCTCTCCGGATGGCACCGGCCTCCTGTCGATCCATGCCGCCACCGGCATCGCCACGATGCCGACGGGCAAGAGCGTGGAATTCGTCTTTTCCCAGGTGGAATCGAACTCCGGGATCACTCCGCTGTACAAAGTACAATGGATCCGGCTCGTCTCGGAAGGACAGACGACCAACTACCTGTCGAAGTTCTATCCGAGCGTGGATGGCGATATAGATCTGCTGCGCATCAACCGGTTCACCCATCCGACGGGCGTCACGCTTGATCCGTCCGGGAATCTCTACGTGACCGATGCAGGAACCGACAGTCTCTATCGCTTCACGCCGCGGGGTGTGGAAGCGTACTCCTTCGGTGGGACCGGATCGGGGGAACGGCAGTTCCGGCAACCGGCCGGGGTGGCGTACTTCGACAAAACAGTGTATGTGGCGGACAAGGGAAACAACCGCATTGTTCGCTTCAAACTTTCGACAGATCTGCAGTGACGTGTGCCGGCCCTGCGAGTGCCGGGCCGGCATGCCTTCGTTACGCTGATTCCTCCGTCGTACCTCGTTCAAGCATTTCGATCACACGCTGCGGCCAGGAGAATCGTACACCGGCTGCGCGTACCTGCGTCTGGTACAGCCGCAATTCCTGAGGCGGTCCCGCGACCATCACTCCGCCCTTGTTGAGAACCAGCACCTGCGTCGCCAGCGGCAGCAGCGTTTCTACGTCGTGCGTGGCAACGACGAGCGTCCTTCCACGGTCCCGGAGCTGCTGAAAGGCAGTCAACGCCGTCCGGCGCTGTCCGTACGAGAGTCCGGCCGTCGGTTCGTCGAACGCGAGGACCGGCGTTTCCATCGCAACCGCAGAAGCCAATGTCAGAAGCTTCCGATACGAGGGATGAAGATCGTACGGATGGGTGGTTCGGTGCGCCAGCAATCCGAAGAGTTCCAGCGCATGTGCCGCGGAACGGTCAGGATCAGCGCGGCGGAGATTGTGCGGACCGTACTGAACCTCGTCGATGACCGTGTGACGGAAGATCTGATCGGCCGCACGCTGAAAGGTCACCGCGACGTGTCCGGCAAGGACTGAGACGGGATGCTCACTGGTGCGCAATCCATTCACCCGGATCGATCCCGAGGTCGGCTGCAGGAGTCCGTTGAGGAGCTTCAGAAGCGTGCTTTTGCCGGCGCCGTTGTGCCCGAGGATCAGCAGACAGGATCCTGGCGGCGCGGACAGATCGATGGCGTGCAGCGCGCTTGCCGTGCATCCGGGGTACGTGAACGATACGCTGGAGATCTCGAGGATCACGTCATACCCGCCAGTCGCCGGAGCCGGCGGACCAGTGGATCGCCGGCTGGGGCACGTTCGAGACGCCGAAGGGCCGTGGTCCACGGTTCGGTCGGCAGCATGTCGCAGTACAGCGATCCGCTCCGGATAAGATCGGCGGGTGATCCGGTGAAACGAACACCGCCGGCGTCGAACACGCAAACGGTATCCGCACATCGTACGGCAAGATCAAGCGTCGTGTCCGTGAACATGATGGTCGACCGGTGCGCCAGACGACGCAACAGGGATGCGAGCGCGATTGCAGACGCCGGATCCAGAGCGCTCGCCGGTTCGTCGAGCAGGAGCACAGATGGTCCTGTGGCGATAGCACTTGCCAGTGCGACCTTCTGAATCTCTCCACCCGAAAGAGAACGAAGCGTCCGATCACGCAGATGAGGAATGCCGAGCAACCGGAGACTCTCTTCCAGATGATGCTCTGCGTTTTCACGCGCGACACCGGCATGACGCAATCCGAGCAGTATCTCTTCCTGTACAGTGTCCGTCAGACCGGAGATCTGAACGGCCGGATCCTGAAGCAGCATGGAAACGTGCGGAAATTCCGGGTGTGAGGGGAACGGGGTGAACGCATGACCGAGCACCGCGACGCTTCCGGACGATGAGGCACCGGTCCCGTGGATCCCGAGCAGCCCCGCGATGGCAAACAGGAGCGTGGTCTTTCCGGCTTCGCTGGGGCCGAGGATGGCCATCACAGACCCTTCGGGCACGCGCAGAGATACGTGTTCAAGCGCAGGCCGGGAGCTGTGCGCGTACGTGTAGGACAGATCTCGTATGTCTATCGCTGGATCCACGCGAGGAGTCTCCAGGCAACAGTGATAAAGCTGAGCGACAGCAAGGGCCACGTCCAGCGGGATGCCGACGAGGCGGTCGAATAGGACGGGAGGATCCGCGCGCTCCCCAGACCGCGCAAAGCGTACGCATGACCTCGTTCGATCGCTTCGGCGAGGGAGGAGACCGTCAGCGGACCGAGGACGGCAATGAGACTCCGAAATCGGGCGAGCAGAGAGCCCCGAACCGGAGCCCCGCGCGCCTCCTGCGCTGCCAGAATGTCGTGAATGCGGTCCGGAAGCATCTCGACGATGTGAACCGAGAGCAGCGTGAGGATGGCCAGTGCGGAGGGCAGGCCGCGATCCTCGATGAAATCCGCGATGGCCCGCATGGGCGTGCTCAGGAAGAAGAACAGCACGCTTGCCGACAGCAGGATCAGACGCAGGGCTACCGTGGAGGCAAAAAGGACTCCCGATCTATTCAGCGCGATGCCTCCGACAATGAGTGTGCGCCCGGCGCCGGAGAACATCAATCCGTTGACGATGAGCAGGACGATACTGAGGATCGCGAGAAAGGCGAGGAAACGTCGCGCCGTGTGTTTCGCACGCTCCGACGGCAATCTCCACATCGGGGAGAACAACGGAAGTGCGAAGAGGGTCAGCACAAGGACAATCTGCAGCGTCCATGGAGCGGCGACGGCGGAGATCCAGCAGTACAGCACGAACGCCAGTTTCGGCGCCGGTTTCATGCGACGTGGTCTGCCGCGGGCGGCTGGATCCGGACTGCACCCGGAAATCGCATCAGCAGACGGGAGGGGAGGCGGGAGAGGAGCGCCACCACGAGCAGATAGGAGATCACCTTGTCGACCGGATCGGACGTGAGTCCCTGCAGCAACGTGCTCCGGAGGATGTCGTTTCCGAGGGACCGGTACAGGATCACGAGCAGATCAGTGCCGGCCAGCATCGTCCCCCCGAAGACGTACGCCGCGATGGGTGCGGAGATGAGCGCCGCAATGACTCCCTGCAAAACGCCGCCGAGGACCGTGAGCGGCCATCGACGGAACCAGCCCCATCGGGCAACCAGGGAAGTCCAGATTGCGATGACGCAGACGACGGGGATGAAGAATGCCATTGCGGGATTGCCGAACGCGGCCGCAAGCAGATTGGCCAGTGATCCGGAAATTGCGGCCTGCCACGGTCCGGCGAGCACCGCGACAAGTATGGTACCCAGCGAGTCGAGGTAAATCGGAATCTTCAGAGCGGCCGTGATCTGACCGACGACGAGATTCAGCGCGGTCCCGAACGCCATGAGGGGCAGAACGGGACCGGCGAAGAGAGAATGAAAGCGCGTGGAGTTCATGACAGGGCGAAGCGGCCGTGCGTCCGTGTCGGCGCGCATGCCTGGCTCAGGGTCCGGATCGGGATTACAGGAGCAACTGCGCAGGGCGTTCCAGGGTCGCCTTCAGTTCCTGCAGGAACCGGGCGGCCACGGCGCCGTCGATGATGCGATGGTCGGACGAGAGCGTCATCTTCATGTGATGGCCGACCACGATCTGGCCATTGCGTACCACCGGCGCCTCCAGGATCGCCCCGACGGCAAGGATCGCACCCTCCGGCGGATTGATGATAGCGACGAAATCCTCAACGCCGAACATCCCCAGGTTGCTGATGGTGAACGTGGCTCCCTGATACTCCTCGGCCTTCAGACGGCGGTTGCGCGCTCGCTCGACAAGATCACGCAGTTCGGTGTTGATCTGGAAGAGGCCCTTCCGTTCGCAATTCCGGAGCACCGGCGTGACGAGGCCGTCCTCGAGGGCGACCGCGACGGCGATGTTGGCCTCGCCGAACTGTCGCATCCGATCGCCGAGATACGTGGCGTTGACGTTGGGATGTTTCAGAAGGGTGGCGGCGCACGCTTTCACGAGAAGATCTGTGAAGCTGAGCTTCACGGCGGAGACGGCATTCAGCTGTTCGCGAAATGCCATCGCCGGCTCCATGTCCACGTCCATTGTCACATAAAAATGCGGCGCGGTCTGCTTGCTCTCCTGCATTCGCCTGGCGATCGTCTTGCGGATGAGCGAAAGTTCGACATCCTTCGTCTCGCCGGTGGGGACGGTGGCGGACACGGGGGCCGCCGGCACCTTCCCGGAGATCAGCGGCTCAAGATCCCGCTTGATCACACGTCCCTGCGGACCGGACCCGGAGATCCGACGAAGATCGATCCGGTTCTCTTCCGCCAGCCGCCGGGCGAGCGGGGAAGCTTTTGCTTTTCCGGTCTCGACGACGGGCGACGGAGTCACGCTCAGAGCAGCTGGTGCCGTTGCAGGGGCAGGGGCTTGGGCTGCGGGCGACGTCGCAGGCTGAGGCTTTGACGCTCCCGGGGGCGGGACGTCCGTGAGGAGCGCGGAAATATCCTCATCTGCCGCCGCAATCACCGCGATCGGTGCGCCGATCGGTGCCTTGCCCCCCTGGGAAACGATGATCTTCCGGAGAAGCCCGGAGTCGTACGCCTCCAGCTCCATATCGGCTTTGTCCGATTCGATTTCGACGAGGATTTCGCCCTGCTTGACCTTCTCACCTTCGGCTTTCAACCACTTCAGGATGAGACCTTCGGTCATGGTGTCGCTGAGCTTCGGCATCAGGATCTTGGTTGCCATAGTGTGTCCCCGGAGCGGATCAGTCGAGATACATCGCTTTGCGGACGGCGCGAATGACGCGCTGGATGTTGGGCAGTGAACTGACCTCGAGGTTGTGCGCGTAGGGCAGGGGCACGTCCTCCTGGGTGACGCGTTCCACAGGAGCGTCGAGATCGTCGAAGCAGTGCTTTTGCACTTCATCCACGATCTGTGCGCCGACGCCCGCGAAGGGCCAGCCTTCCTCGACGATGACGAGCCGGTTCGTCTTGCGCACCGATGCGAAAATGAGTTCCCAGTCCATTGGCTTGATGGTGCGGGGGTCGATCAGTTCCACGCTGATGCCTTCCTCGGCCAGGCGTTGAACCGCCTTGACCGTCACATGCTGAAGGATCTTGGACCAGGAGACCACCGTGACGTCCGTGCCTTCACGAAGAATCTCTCCCACGCCGAGGGGAATTGTGTATTCGCCGTCCGGGATCTCGCCCTTCTCGCCGTACATCACTTCACTTTCGATGAAGATGATGGGATTGTCGTCGCGAATGGCGGTCTTCAGCAATCCCTTGGCATCCCGAGGATTGGAGGGCATGACCACCTTTAAGCCGGGAATGTGCGCGTAGATCGACTCGAGTGCCTGGGAATGCGTCGCGCCCAGATTGTGGGCCGCTCCGCCGGGTCCGCGGAAGACGATGGGAACGTGAAAATGCCCGCCCGACATGGAAAGCATCTTGGCGGCGTGATTGACGATCTGGTCGTACGCGACGAGCGAGAAGTTCCACGTCATGAACTCCACGATGGGGCGCAGGCCAACCATGGCGGCGCCGATGCCGACACCGGCAAATCCTGCCTCCGCGATCGGTGTGTCGATGATCCGCCGGGGACCGAATTTTTGCAGGAGACCCTGGCTGACCTTGTAGGCCCCGTTGTACTGCGCCACTTCTTCACCCATGAGGAAGACCCGCTCATCGCGGGTCATTTCCTCGTCCATCGCCTGATTCAACGCTTCACGGATACTGACAACCGCCATTCCTTAAAACCCTCCCCGTTCGAAATACACGTCCTTCCACAACTCATCCGCCGGTGGCTCCGGACTGTTCTCGGCAAACTCCACGCATTCGTCCACCACGGCCTTGATCCGCTTTTCGGCGTTTTCGAAGTACTCGTCAGACGCGAGGCCGTCACGCTTCAGCGATTCGGCAAAGACGACGAGCGGATCCAGTTTCTTCTGTGTCTCGACTTCTTCCTTCGTGCGGTAATGGCCGCTCACCGGGTCCGACATGGAGTGGCCGCGGTACCGGAATGTCTGGATCTCGAGCAGGCTCGGTTCATACGTCGCACGGGCGTGATCCACGGCGGCCTTCACCGCCTTGTGTACGGCCAGGACGTCGTAGCCGGACTCCACCACCTCATTGCGCATGTCATACGCTGCGGCCTTCTGGTGAAGTTCCTCCACGGCGGATGCGCGGGCCACCGCGGTGCCCATGCCATACTTGTTATTCTCGATGATGTAGATCACCGGAAGCTTCCAGAGCGCCGCCAGATTCAGCGATTCGTGAAATGTGCCGATGTTCGTCGCCCCGTCGCCGATAAAACAAAGGCAAACCCGCTTTTCGCCGCGGTACTTGCTGGCGAATGCGACCCCGGCCGCGATCGGGATATGACCGCCCACGATCGCATGACCGCCGAGGAAATTCTTCTCGCGGTCGAAGATGTGCATCGAGCCGCCCTTGCCTTTCGTGGTGCCGGTATGCTTTCCAAGCAGTTCGGCCAGAATGGCCCTGGGATCGACTCCCTTTGAGATCGCCAGACCGTGGTCACGGTAGGCGGTGATGACGTAGTCTTCGGGGTTGATGGCGCCGAGCGATCCGGTCGAGACTGCCTCTTGACCGTTATAGAGATGGCAGAAGCCTCCGATCTTTCCCATGCCGTACAACTGCGCGCTCTTCTCCTCAAACCGGCGAATGAGAAGCATTTCATCGTACCACTTGAGGAGCGTGTCTGGAGGAAGCCCGGGGTCGCGGGTTGGTTTTGAGGGGGCTGAACCGATTGCTGAATTGTTCATCAATACGTGGACCAGGTGCTGTGAGAGAAGTTGCCGGCGCATTATGAACATCAAAATATACGATTTAGTTGCAATATATGCGCACTGAGAAGATGTCAGCTGCATTGTAGAAAATTCAGACGATTGCGTCCGATCTTCGCGGAAACCTTGTCCCCGCACGTGTGGCGCGGAAATTGCCCGCTTAAGCATGCTCGAGTCCCGGCTCTATCGCGATATTGCGCTATGCCCGAGAGCGGACGTTCATGAGCCTTCAACCTGCTGGAGATCGGGCGGCACGCAGCAACGTCTCAGCAGTGCCGTGCGGTCGTGACGGGGTGCCCTGATCTGCCGGACACAAGCTCCGGAGGATCTCAACGCAACGACCGATGGGGCCGTCGCACGGCTCGGAGGCAGGACATTGACAGTCCTTGAAATTGCGCGAGGTCGGCTTTGCGAGATGAGTATGGAACGCGGGGAGGCTGGGCAGCGACCGATCCGATCGGCGTTCAGCCGATTGCTTCTGATGCCGAGCCCGCTGATCACGGACAAGAGCAGAATACTATGTCGACCGGAACCGTATTGGTGATCGATGACGAAGAACTCGTTCGGGATGTTGTCGAAGACACCCTGCGCTCCGAGGGGATTACTGTCTCGTTGGCGGCGAACGGGACGGAGGGGATTCGTCTGTTCCGCGATCACTGGCGGGAGGTCGGCGTTGTCCTGCTTGACCTCTCCATGCCCGGACTGAGCGGTGAAGAGACATATCGGCTCCTTCGGGAGATTGATCCTTCCGTCAAAGTCATTTTCTCCTCCGGCTATAGCGCCAACGATGCGCTCAGTATGCTTCCGGAAGGTGACACCACGAACTTCATCAAAAAGCCGTACAAAGGAACATCCCTCGTCGAAATGATTTGCCGGATCATGCGGAGTTCGACAACAGCGTAGAAGGGGCGATTCAACGCGGCGCGTGAGTCCCGAGGAGCGCTCCGATCCGTCGGCAAAAACAGTCACGTGTCCGCCGGAAACTTGAAGTATCCTCGGATCTTCCGCCACCGTGGCTTTCCTCCTGTTCGATCCCTGCCTTTCATTTTCAGCAAAAAAATGATTACACTGACATCAATATGTCAGTGCCGAACCCGGATATTGTGGATCTCGTGGATCGCGCGTTGGCCGAAGATATCGGCGCAGGCGATGCCACCACGAACAGCATCATCCCGGCGGACGCAATGATGCGGGGAACGATCGTCGCCAAGCAGCACGGCGTGATCGCCGGTCTAGATATCGTCGGGATCGTCTTCAGCAGGCTGGATGGGACTTCGAACGTTACTGCGCTGGCGGGCGAAGGATCCAGGGTTGCCACAGGAAGTCCCGTGGCGGAGATTGTGGGCCTGACCCGGGCACTCTTGACAGGCGAGCGGACCGCGCTGAATATCCTCGGCCGGATGTCCGGCATAGCGACGTCGACGCGTGCGTTCGTGGACGCTGTTGCGGGAACGAAGGCGGTCATTCTCGACACGCGAAAGACGGTCCCCGGATTGCGCACCCTGGATAAGCTGGCGGTCCGACGGGGCGGAGGCCGGAATCATCGCATGGGCCTCTTCGATATGGTGTTGATCAAAGATAATCATATTGATGCGGCGGGATCGATTCGGAACGCGGTTGCGCGC
Organism: Bacteroidota bacterium; assembly: GCA_021813905.1. Taxonomy (GTDB): domain Bacteria; phylum Bacteroidota; class Ignavibacteria; order UBA10030; family UBA10030; genus JAKAJH01. The sequence continues at coordinate 66,261 of JAKAJH010000009.1, forward strand.
GTGCGCTCGGCGGCGCCGGGACTACCGGTGGAAGTGGAAGCCCGCACGCTGGCGGACGTGCGTGAAGCGCTGGAACTGGGGGTCGAACGGATTCTGTTGGATAATATGACGCCGGCGATGATGCGTGAGGCGGTCGGCATCACGGCCGGGCGCGCACGCCTGGAAGCATCGGGGAACGTGACGCTCAAAACGGTCCGTGCGATCGCTGAGACGGGAGTGGACGAGATCTCTGTCGGAGCCCTGACGCATTCGCCGACATCCCTGGATGTCAGTTTCCGTTGGAGCGGAACTGGTCCTGCACCGGCGAACCGGAACTGAGTTAATCGAAGACGCGACGATGGAAGCAGCGATCACGGCGATGTATCAGCGGTTGCACGAAAAGCTCCGGACGACGGTCCCCGACGCGGAGATCCGCATCAAAGCGAGACTCGCAGCAGAGATCAACCGCCTGAAACAGGAGCGGAACGCCGTCATTTTGGGGCACAACTACATGGAGCCGGCGCTTTATCATTCAATCCCGGATTTCCAGGGTGACTCGCTCGAGCTCTGTCGCGAAGCGGCGAAGACTGATCGGGACATCATCGTGTTTTGCGGCGTCCGGTTCATGGCGGAAACGGCGAAGATCCTGAATCCCGAGCGAACGGTCCTGCTGCCGTCCCTTGAGGCGGGATGTTCGCTCGCCGGAAGCATCACGGCTGCAGACGTCCGGGCGTTGAAGATGCGGTATCCCGGCGTCCCGGTGGTGAGCTATGTGAACACCTACGCGGATGTGAAAGCGGAATCCACGATCTGCTGCACGTCGGGAAATGCCGCTGCCGTGGTCGAGTCGTTGGGCACGGACACCGTGATCTTCCTTCCGGACGAGTTCCTCGCACGGAACGTTGCGCGGGAGACCGGACGGCACATCATCTTCCCGTCCGCGATGTCGCCTGCCCCCGCGGAGACCGAACTGGACGTGCAAATGATCGGCTGGCGCGGACGGTGCGAGGTGCATGAGCGGTTCACGACGCAGGATATCGCGAATGTTCGGGCTCAATTCCCCGATGCGGTGATCCTGGCGCATCCGGAATGCAGTCCCGAAGTGACTGCGGCCTCGGATTTCTCCGGCAGCACCGGCGCCATGATCCGCTATGTGGAGCAGACGAAAGCGCCCCGCTATCTGCTGTTGACGGAATGTGCGATGGGGGACAATATCGCCGCAGCGAATCCCGACAAGGAAATGCTCCGACTCTGTTCCGTTCGCTGTCCGCATATGAACCAGATTACGCTCGAGGATACGCTCGAGTCGCTGCAGCACAATCGGCATATCATCGACCTGCCCGCGGACATCATCGAGCGGGCGGCCGCTGCGGTGGAACGAATGATCGCGGTCGGATGACCGGTCGCAGGACACTCCATTGAAGCATCCGCACGTTCTGATCATCGGCTGTGGTGTGGCGGGGGCAACAACCGCGCTGCGGCTTTCGGAACAGCCGGGCGTTCGGGTGACGGTCGTGACCCGTGAGCCGGACGCGCTGGAGTCGAACACCCGCTATGCACAGGGCGGCATCACCACCGTGGCGGACGACGATCGGCCGGAAAACCTCATCCACGACATTCTGGAGGCGGGGGCGGGCGCAAGCTCACCGGCTGCGGCGAAGATCCTTGCGGAGGAAGGTCCGCTTCTTCTTGACCGGATCCTTCGCCGGAGCGCGGGCGTGGTGTTCGATCAGCACGCCGACGGGTCGCCGTACTACGGACAGGAAGCGGTCCATTCCCGGCCGCGCATTCTGCATGTGGGGGATCGGACGGGCGAAGCCATCATGCGCGGATTGCTCGCCGAGATGCACCGTCGGCCCAATGTGACGCTGCTGTCGAACGCGACAGTGGTGGACCTCCTGACCTTCCCGCACCATTCCCGCGACCCGCTTGCAACCTACGGAGCGATCACGTGCCATGGCGCGTATGTCTTTGACCGAACGCGACGCACGGTGGAGGCGATCGTGGCGGACCGCACGGTTCTGGCGACCGGCGGACTGGGGCGCATTTATCGGAACACGACCAATCCGCCCGGAGCACGGGGAGACGGGCTTGCGATGGCCCATCGGGCCGGCGCCCGCATCGTGAATACCGAGTACATTCAGTTTCACCCCACGGCGCTCGCCGTGCCGGGCGGGGAAGGATTCCTGATCAGCGAAGCGGTCCGGGGAGAAGGAGGGGTCCTGCTGACGCCGGATGGACGGGCGTTCATGGGGGACTATGCGCCGGACCGGAAGGATCTTGCCCCGCGTGACGTCGTGGCGCGGGCCATTCATCACGAGATGGAAAGCAACGGATACTCCCACGTGCTGCTGGATATCGGCTCGCACATGGATGCCGCCGGTATCCGCGAGCGCTTCCCGACAATTTACGCGCGATGCCTCCAGCTGGGAATCGACATGACGCGGGAGCCGATCCCGGTCGTTCCCGCGGCGCACTACTCCTGCGGCGGCGTGTGGGTCGACGAATGGGGACGCTCGAGCATCGGTCGGCTGTTTGCCGTCGGAGAGGTCAGTTGCACAGGGCTGCACGGCGCGAATCGTCTCGCGTCCACATCACTGCTGGAAGGTGTGGTGTGGGGAGATCGTGCGGCGCGAAATATCCTGGCATCGGTCGACGCGGAACCGGAATCGGTGATTAACGCGGCGGATATTCCACGCTGGGATGAACGGGGACTCGTCTCGGATGCCGATCCGGCGCTGATCCAGGGGGACATGCAGACGGTACAGAACATCATGTGGCACTATGTGGGACTGGTGCGGAACGAGGAGCGGCTGTCGAGGGCGATCCGCGAGTTGCGGCACCTGTGGACCGAGATCGAGATGTTCTATCGGACCACACGGCTCAGCGACGGCCTCATCGGACTTCGCAACGCGGTTGAAACCGCTTTGATCGTCGCACAGGCTGCGCGCCACAATCCCATCAATCGGGGATGTCACTTCCGGCAGGATTCGCGGGAAGAGACCGGCCGACAATCCCTCGCCCCGTAGATTCCGTTCAGGGCTTTTCCCTCGCCGCGTTCGTATCGATGGTCACGCGCACGGTGTTGCCGTTGCCGAGAAATTCGAGTCCGAGCGACGACTGCACCATCGCGATGCCGCGACCGTGCGTATCGAAGGCCCGGCGTTCGTCGAACTCGAGATAGGTGGAGAAGTCGAATCCGTTCCCGCAGTCAGTGACCGTGACGACCATGACGTCTGCGGTGCGCTCGAGAGTCACGGTGACGTCCCTGTCGGCGTGTTCGGGAAGCGCGAGCCGTCGCCGGACCTCGGCCTCCCAGGATCCCGATTCCAGCAGCACGGACTTCTCCGCGTAGGTGATGCCGAGGTTGCCGTGCTCGACGGCATTCAGCATGAGCTCACTGATGACCATCGCGCGCTTCGGAGCGGGAGAGGAATTGGCGATCTGCAGCGCGAGCCGCTCGCCGTCTGCGATCGTCCGGTACCGGAATGTGCCGGACGTCAGGAGCGCAAAAGGATTCTGGCAGGCGGCGAGTTCATCGATCAATCGTTGCTTGTATGCATGGTCATTGAGAGCCGCGTGTACGATCGACAGAAGCAGCTTCGGCTGAACCGGCTTGGTCAGATAGTAGAACGCACCGGCGTCGATGCCCTCTTTGATGAAGGCAGGATCGGTCAGGCCGGTCTGTACGACAACGGGGATGTGGGCCGTGTCCTCCTGCACCTTCATCCAACGCAGCAGCTCGATGCCGGTCATGCGGGGCATGGACCAGTCGAGCAGCACGCAACCCACCTGCTCCCCGCGCTTCCGGAGCAACTCTTGGGCGTCGAGACCGTCGACGGCGAGAAGGGGAGAAAATCCTTCCTGCCCGAGGAATTCGGTAAGAAGGTTCTGCGCCACCGGATCATCTTCCACCACGAGAATCGTCTTACTCATCACGAGTTCCCTCCGATCGTGCATCCCGCGGAAGATACACGCCGGAGGATGCAAAAGCAATCGGCGACACCGTGCCTTGCCGTCTCGCCCGGCGCAACATGATCGGTCTGGGATGCGTATGCTAGAAGAATGTGCGGTCCAAGCGATCTCTCCCATCATTCACATCGCTGAGGGTAGTATGATGACACGTCGAAGTTTCGGTCTGCTCGGCGTCGCGCTGGTGGCGCTTCTGATGACCACCGCGGAAGCGGCCGAGAAGGGATTTCAGGTCCCGGTCGAGTATGTCAAACTGGACAACGGCCTGAAGGTAGTGCTCTCGCCCGACCATACGGCGCCGACCGTCGTGGTCGCGGTCTATTACAATATCGGCTTTCGCATTGAGCCGAAGGATCGAACGGGATTTGCGCATCTCTTCGAGCACATGATGTTCCAGGGATCGGAGAACCTGGGGAAAATGGAGTTCATCCGTCTGGTGCAGCGCAACGGCGGCGTGCTGAACGGTTCAACGCGATTCGACTTCACAAACTACTTCGAGATTCTGCCGTCGAACAAGCTGGAGACGGCCCTCTGGGCCGAAGCGGACCGGATGAAGGGATTGAACATCACCCAGGAGAACCTGACGAACCAGCAGGGGGTGGTGATGAATGAAGTGCGGGTGAACGTGTTGAATCAGCCGTATGGCGGATTCCCGTGGCTGGACATGCCGCAGGTGGCGAACAGCAACTGGTACAACGCGCACAATTTCTACGGGGATTTGAAGGACCTCGAGGCCGCGACGCTCGGAGATGTGCAGCAGTTCTTCCGGACGTACTATGCGCCGAATAATGCCGCGTTGGTGGTGGTCGGCGATTTCGATCCGCCGGAAGGTCTCGCGCTGGTGAAGAAGTACTTCGGCGGCATCCCGGCCGTAGCGCAGCCTCCGAAGCCCGATCTGACCGAGCCGCGCCAGGAGGCGGAGAAGCGGGTGACGAAAGTTGACACGCTGGCCAACCGGCCGGCGATCGCGATCGCGTATCATATGCCGGACCGGAACACTCCTGAGTACTACGCGATGGGGCTTCTGGATGAGATCCTGTTGCAGGGAGACGACAGCCGGCTGCGTCAGCAGCTGGTGCAGAAGAAGGGATATACCGGGAGCGTGGACGGTGGGATCAACCTCCTGGGAAATATGTACGATTACGATGGGCCGATGCTGTGGATGGCAAGCATGATTCATGACAAGACTGTGACGGCCGATCAGATCCTTCAGGCGTGGGATGAGGTAATCGACAAGGTGATTCAGGAGCCGGTCGACCGCGCGACCCTGGACCGGGCGCTGGTCAAGCTTCGGTCGGACTACTACGATCAGGTGGGAGGATATTTCGGCTTCGGGCGCGCCGACCTGCTGGCTTCGTTCGCGCTGTTTGATAACGATCCTTCCCGAATCAACGGCCTGGAGCAGCACTTTGCGGCCGTCACGCCGGAGCTGATCCAGAAAACTGCCCGGGAATATCTGCGAAAAGGGAACCGGACGATCCTGATCATTGAACCGAAACAGGGCTCATAAGGAGAAACGCCATGACACATCCATTCAAAGCAGTGCTTGCCGCGGCGTTCTTCCTCATCGCATCCGCCATCGCCCAGAAACAGTTGCCGCCGGAAGGCGGAGCGCCCAAGGATTTTGTCCTGCCTCAAAAGACGGTCGCGACGCTCCCGAACGGTCTCACGCTGACGCTCGTGCCGTATGGCGAAATACCGAAAGTATCCATCAGCGTTGTCGTGCGTGCCGGCAACTTGAACGAAGCGGCGGATCAGGTGTGGCTCGCCGACGTGCTGGGGGATCTCATGAAAGAAGGCACGACGACCCGTTCGGCCGCTCAAGTGGCGCAGGATGCCGCGGGAATGGGCGGCAACGTGAACGTCAATGTCGGCATGGATGTCACGACCATTTCGGGGGATGTTCTCTCCGAAGAGGCGCCCCAGTTCATCCGGCTGCTGGGCGAGATCGTTCGTCATCCGCTCCTGCCCGGGTCGGAACTTGCCCGCATCATCAATGACAAGGTTCGCGAGCTCAGCGTCAGCCGCTCTCAACCGGGCCCGCTTGCGTTAGAGGAATTCCGGCGGCTCCTGTATCCCAACCATCCGTACGGCCGCGTCTTCCCGACGCAGGAGATGCTTAAAGGATACACGATTGACGAGGTGCGCAAGTTCTACGCGGCAAATTTCGGCGCTCAGCGGACGGCGATCTTCGTGGCGGGGATGTTTGACAAGTCTGATGTGGCGCAGGCGGTGCAGGATGCCTTTGGTGACTGGGTACAGGGTCCGGCGATCTTCGTTGATGTCCCCAAGCCGACGACCCGTCAGTCATTCGGCCTGGTGGAGCGTCCGGGCGCGCCGCAATCGACGATCTACTTCGGTATTCCGGTGGTGAATCCCTCGGACAAGGACTATGTGAAGATGGTCGTCACGAACTCGCTGCTCGGAGGGTCCTTTGCCTCGCGGATCACTTCGAATATCCGTGAGCGGAAGGGATACACGTACTCGCCGTACAGCCAGTTGTCCACCCGGTATCGCGATGCCTACTGGGTCGAAGTTGCGGACGTTGGCACAGACGTCACCGGCGCGGCGCTCAAAGAGATCGTGGGAGAGATCCGGCGGTTGCAGTCGGAGCCCCCACCGGAGGCGGAGCTTCGCGGGATACAGAACTATCTGGCGGGAACATTCGTGCTTCAGAACTCGACGCGGCAGGGGATCATCGGTCAGCTGGCCTACCTGCGTCTGAATGAGCTCCCGGATTCGTACCTCACGGAATACGTCAAGCACGTCTATGCGGTGACGCCCGCGGACGTGCAGAAGATGACTCAGGAATATCTGCGGGACAAGGATATGACGCTCGTGATCGTTGGTGATAAGAAGAAGGTTGAAGATCAGATCAAAGATTACGAGAAGCCTGTTCCCGAGAAGCAGTAGAACCGGCAAGAAACGGCGTTGCAGCTGAAGCCCTGGCGATTGCGTCGGGGCTTCTGCGTTTCTACGAATTCATGAGAAGAGGGGACCACGGGAGGGACGGTGCCCTTCGATGGAAGGCTCGGCCAGCTTGGATACAACTTCACGTCCGGCGAGAATGTGACTGGTGTGGGAGCGAGGCCGCCTAAAACGCAAAATGCCCGGCTTTCGCCAGGCACTTTTCAATTCTTCCGTCTTACTTCTTCCTTGATCAGCGGGGCCGAAGGGACTCGAACCCTCGACCTCCTGCGTGACAGGCAGGCGCTCTAACCAAACTGAGCTACGACCCCGATATTCACAAAAGCTTCGGATTTCTTCAGAATCCAACGCGGCTGGTCGGATCAGACTCAAACCGCACGCGTGCTGCACACTGAAGACACAGCAATATACGGCGATTTCCGATGCTTCGCAAGGAGAGAATGCATGACTCGTGGATTCTTCCGAATGTCGTTGGGAGGAACAGAACGCGCGCGATCAGGCCGAATCTTTCACAGTGTTCAATTCGCGTGGAACTATCCGATCCGCTCAGCGTCCGCGATGAAGCGGTGCGGGTTCGATCAACGCTTCTCGTACTGCGATCGTGCCGGAATGATCCGTGAGTATGGACGATATTACCGCGCTTCCTCCTCGCTGCGACTCGGAAGCACGCGACGTGCTTACGGTGTGTGAGCATGTGCGATGATCTTCTTTTGCCACAGCGCGTACGCTCGTATCATGCCATTCACGATATGCGTCTGAGCGAATGTCAGTGCAGTTTCACATTGCGTGGATCCTGTGAACATCACTCGGGACCTTCGATGAGTTTAGAAATCGAGGCGCAATAAAGCACCTTTGACTGAGGGCAAAGAAAAATTTCAGGACCCGGCGGTTTTGTTGGGCTTTTGGCCCCCATTTTTATAAGTAATTGTAGTGCAATCGGTTACCGTGATCCGTGGAGGGATTTTTGGAGAATGCTGTCCGAACTCATTCAAAATAATGCCGCCGAATCCGAATTGTTGTTGACATTGCCTTCAAAAGGGTTATATTTGCTGGGGAAAATTGAAGGTTTGCTGGTGGTCAAAATCAGTCAATATTTTCAGTGGTTTTTGCACCAATAACTTTTCTTCAACAAACAGAAGGGAATACCCATGGGAAAAGCAATGTCAAAGAGCCAGGTCGCCGCGCATCTCGCCAGCAAGTTTGACCTCAAGAAGAAGGCAGCTGTTGGCATCCTGGAAGAGATGGCGAATCTGGCATACCGCGAAGCGAAGAATTCTTTCACGCTTCCGGGCATCGGCAAGCTGGTTCTCGTGGATCGGAAGGCCAGAATTGGCCGTAACCCTGCGACCGGCGAGCAGATCCAGATTCCTGCGAAGACCGTCGTGAAATTCCGTGTCGCCAAGGCGGCGAAAGAAGCCATTCTGAAGCCTGTGAAGTAGCAGCGGGCATTTGATGTTGAATCGGAGCGCCGAGGAAGAACACCTCGGCGCTTCGTTTTTCCGGGATCATGCACAGAAACGGAAAGGGATAAACGCGGTGAATTACCGGATTCTGGGACGGACGGGATTGCGTGTATCCGAGATCGGTTTTGGCGCGCTGGAGATCGGACGTAATTGGCCTAACTGGCGCAGTGCGTTGCCGGATTTCGCGCGCCCGTCGAGAGAAGAGGCAATTCGGCTGGTGCATGCGGTGATCGACGCAGGCGTCAACTTCATCGATACGGCGCCGGCGTACGTGGACAGTGAGAGCATCCTCGGTGAAGCCCTGCAGGGCCGGCGAAAGAACGTCATCCTTGGAACGAAGTGCGGCGAATGGTTCGACGGAAAAGTATCCCGTTACGACTATTCCTACGACGAAACATTTCGCTTCGTGGAACAGAGCCTGAAACTCCTTCGGACGGATTGGCTGGATTTGCTGCAGATCCACAGCGGTTCTGTGGAGGTTGTCGAACAGGGGGAGACAATGCGCGCAATGAAGAAGCTGCGTGAACAGGGCAAAGTGCGGTTCCTGGGCATTTCGGTGGATCGTGAAGAAGCGGCCCTCGCGGCCATCCGGAGCGGCGACTATGACACGGTGCAACTGAGCTACAATGCCGCGAGGAGGGAGATTGAGCAGACGGCCTTCGCGGAGGCGCGCGGCCGGAATGTGGGCGTGATCGTGAAGGATTCTCTGTTCACGGGCCGGCTGTCGGCCAGAAAGAATGATATCAACGACAGCGCTGTGCGTGCGAAGATCGATTCGATTGCGGAGCGAGCCGGGGCATTCTCCATGCCACTGTCGGAGTACGCGCTTCGCTTCGTCCTGGGAAATCCGGTCGTGGCAAGTGCAATTGTGGGAACGCGTAGCCTGGAGCACTTTCGGTCTAACCTCCGGAGCTGTGAGGATACCGAACTGACGCAGCGCGTGCGGGCGTCGGAGGGTGATGTGCCGGCGGTCTGAATTCCCGCGCGGATTGCGGTGCGGTTGGGGGTGGGGGGAGAAGGGTCAAACGGGCTTTTTTCACTTGACATTCAGTCAAATTGGCCTAATTTTGTGGAAGCCCTTCCACGAAAACTGTGGCACCAACCATCTACGATATAGCTCGCGAGGCCAAAGTCGGCATCGGGACGGTCTCACGCGTTTTCAACAATCACCCGAGCGTCTCCGATGAGACCCGCAAGCGGGTGATGCGCGTGGCGACGCGAATGAACTATCATCCGCACCCGCTCGCCCGGGGACTCGCGCAACGAAGAACGAATGCCATCCTCGTCTTCGTACCGTTCTTCACCAGCTTCTTCTTCGTGGAAATTCTCGAGGCGGTCCAGTCGACGCTCAGTGAGGTGGACTGCGACCTGATCCTGCACGGAATAACGCACCCGGATCACGCCGAGATCTCCCTCCGCCGGAACAGCTTCCGCGGCCGGGTGGACGGCATTCTGTTCTTCTCCATGCGCATGCCGGAAGAGTTTGCCGCGGAGTACGCGCATCTGCGCGTGCCGGTCGTTCTGGTTGACACGCATGACGACCGCTTTGACTCGTTCTCTGTGCAGAACGTCCACGGCGGCATGGGCGCCACCGAGCACCTGATCCGGCAGGGACATACGCGCATCGGTATGCTGAACGCCAGTCTCGACAGCCCGCCGGCGCGAGAGCGTTTGGCAGGGTTCCGGCAGGCGATGCGCGACGCGCGCTTGCCGCTTCGGGAGGAATGGATCCTGTCGAGTCCATCCGGACCGCTTGACGGCTTTACGAAGCAAAGCGGTCAGGCGCTGATGAAGCAGCTTCTCAGTCTCCCGCGACACGATCGCCCCTCGGCACTCGTCGTCTCGAGCGACATTCAGGCCATCGGAGCGCTCCAGGAATTGGGACAGTCCGGCTTGCGTTGCCCGGATGACATCGCGGTGACCGGCTTCGACGACATTGAGATCGCCGCGCACTTCAATCTGACGACGATCCGCCAGCCGATGAGCGAGATGGGGGCGCTTGCCGCTCGCCGATTGCTGGAGCGGATGAAGGACCCGGAGATCCCGGTTGTGCAGAAGACGTTCGAACCGGAACTGATCGTACGCGGGACGACCGCCGTTCCACCCGTGAAGTCGACCCGGCAGTCTCGCCGGGCATAGCCGCGCGCAAC
>JAKAJH010000052.1 GCA_021813905.1 Bacteroidota bacterium
AGAGCACGGCCGCCGCCGTTTCGAGGAAATAGCGCTGCCCCTTTTGCGTGTGCATGCGGCCGATCGTGCCGACCAAAATCCCTCTTCCTTTTCTTCGTCGTCGTGGAGCGACGTCGAACCGCGCCGGATCGATGCCGTTGCGGATGACGACGGTACCGTCCCGCCGGGCGACACGATGCTGCACGGCGAGGTCCCGATCGCTCTCGGCCACACAGATGCACCGGTCGGTGTGCGGAGCGAGCATTCGGTCGATACTCTTCTGCACAAGCCGTTTGCGGCCGTCCGCGAAGTGAAGATAGTGAATTCCGTGGAAGGTATGCACGACGCGCGTCCGCGGATGAAGCATGGCGGCCAGCCGTCCGTAAAAGCCGGCAGTTCCACCGTGCGTGTGTACGATCGCCGGAGCGATCTGCGTCAGCAAACGATGCGCGTCGAACGGTCCCGTCGGAGAGAACGCCTTGGGAAAACGCACCGGATGAGCCGGAACGTTCCGCGCGCGGAGTTCATCGACAAGATATCCTTCCGGGGCGGTTCCGACATGCACGGCAAAGCCCCGTTCCGCAAGTCCGCCGGCAAGCCAGAGGACATGCTGCTGTCCGCCGCCCAGCGACGCCTCATCAATGAGCAGCAGTATGTCAGCGGTCCACTTCAATTGCATCCCATCCTCGAAGCCGATGATATCGCTCCACCATCCATTGTTCCCACGTCGGGCGGTGACGACGGTAGTAGTGCAGCTGGCTCGCGCGGTACTGGCGCTCCGTGAACTCGTTGCCGCTCGATCCCCGATGATGCACCACCGCCGCCTCCGGCAGGTACCAGGTCTCCATCCCGGCTTCCGCCGCCCGGAGGCAGAGATCCTTATCCTCGAAGAACATAAAGTACGCCGGATCAAAACCTCCCATCTTCCGAAAGAGATCAGCGCGGATGAACAGTGCAGCGCCCGTCACCCACCCCGTTCGATGCGCGGATGCGTGCGTACGCCGCGCCCAGGCCCGTGCAGGACCCCAAGAGCGTTCCATCCCGTGCGCCACCAGCTTGTCTGCGAACTCGCGTCCGAAAGACGGCAGTTGGCCGCAGGAGAGCTGCAACGAGCCGTCCGGATTCAGAATTCGGGGCCCCGCAATGCCCGCCGCTGGATGGGCGGCGAAGAACTCGAGCACGGGAGTCACAAAATCCATCGCGGTGACCGTGTCATTGTTCAGCAGGAGGAGGATGTCACCGTGCGCATTCCGCGCTCCCTCGTTGTTTCCAGCACCGAATCCGTCATTGCGCGCACGACGGATCATCCGCACCGGCGGAAACGCGTCTGCCACTCCGGCCGCCAGCGGATCGGTGGACGCGTTGTCCACAAGGACCACCTCGTGCCCGGTGCCGCACAGGTCAAAGAACGACCAGAGACATTCGCGCGTCAGATCGGGCTTGTTGTATTGGAGCACGATGACGGAGAGCCGTGGGAGCATCGTCAAGCGCTATGGATGCGGTGTGAGGATCCCGACCAGTGCATCGACGGCACGCGCCGCCTGCGCCGCCCACGAGTGGCTTCGCGCCAGCGCAACGCGGCTCTGTGCATGGTCGATGGAGTGATCTTTCAGCGCACGGTCGAGGGCCACAGCGAACTCATCCGCGGACGCACCGATCCAGACAAGACTCTCCAGCGCGTAGTCCTCGAGCTGGCGCATGGGCGTCGCCACGACCGGCCTGCCGAGCGTGAAGTACTCGTACAGTTTGATCGGATCGGTGGTGTCGGCAATGGCCCCGCCGTTGAACGGGATCATGCCGACGGCAAAGGCGTTGATGAAGGACGGAACACGCTCGTACGGTACCTCATCGATCACGGTGAGATTTTCCGGCCGGTCCGCAAGCAGTTGCCGCGCCTCCTCCGATGACGGACCGACCAGCACAAAGGAATAGCGCGGGCGACGGCGGGCCACGCCGATGACCAGTTCCAGATCGATCCACTGGTAGATCCCGCCGACATAACCGATGATCGGACCGGGAAGCGCTGCCAATTCGGGCGGCGGGGACTGTTCGAGCGCCTGACGGAGGAACCATCCGTCGTTCACACCGTTCGGAATGCGCACGACGGGTACCTGGCGTTTCAGGCTGAAGTGCATCTGGTCTTCCAGCGTCTTCGACGTCACGAAGACGCCGTCGACCCGTTCCAGGAGCGCCAGCAGCAGCGGTCGCATTTCGCCGGTCTCATCCTCCGTCACGACCCGATAGTCGTCGAGACAGTCATATACGACGGCGTCGAACAGGCCGAACGGAATGTGAGTGACCTGGAGAGGATTCTGCACCACAGCCACGCGAGCGGATCCGCCGTCGGTTGAGCGGCCCAGAGCGCGGAGCAAATACCGGGGAACGTTCCGTTCCCGGAGCAGGAAGGGTGCAAACGAGAAGTTCAATCCCGCCAGGTGAAAGCGCGGAATGCTGACGATCGGAACACCCTCGAACATCTGCGGCATTCCGGTGCGCCGATCAGCCCGCCCCCGGAGCGGCCGGGGCGTCATCAGGTGCTCCGGCGGATCCACGTAGACGACATGACATCCGGCATCGCGAAGCGCCCATGTCATCTGATGAGCCCGCTGGACCATCTGGTCGTGCGCCACCGAGCCGAACACCACGATATGAAGATCTTCTGCCTGCATTCCGACGACCAATCGCCCTGGACGCCCTAAGATCGCGATGTTTCCCCTGAATCACCAGCCTGCGTGCCGATTCTTTGCCCCCGCTACCACTGCATGAAGCTGTACACAAAGATCACTGTTTTCAGGAATACGAGCGAGGTTTTGAACCGCTCACGCGCGCCCTCGGTGTCCCGGACCGCACTCACGAGTCCCCAAATCACAGTGCGGAGCAGGTAACCGGCCGCCGAGACACCACGATGCCACAGTTCGCCCGTCCATCCGTAATGCTTCCGCGACAGCAGGATCGCGTTCCACTGAAACTCGGTGAGCATTTCCGGCCGCACGGAAAGGGCCTTGCGCGTTGCATGTCCCCCCCGGTGGATCACGCGGCTCGAAGGGACAAAGACCGACGGCCATCCCGCCGCATGGAAACGCATCGACAAGTCCATGTCATTGAAATAGAACGTGAAACGTTCGTCAAAGAGTCCCACATCCTCCAGAGCATCCCTCCGCATCAGCACACACGCCGCGGTCAGATGGTCCACTTCCCGCTCCGTCCGGAAATCAAACCAGGTCATCGGACCCGCCGCAACGAGCCGCGAGCGCCCGAAGAGACGATCGGCAAACGTCATATCGAACAAGTGCGTCCACGGCGTAAAGAACCCGCTGCAGGACGGCTGCACGGTCCCGTCTGAATTCAGCAGCTGCGGACCGGCCATGCCGACCTCCGGATGATTCCGGAGATACTCCACCAGACGCTCGATCGCCGACGAAAGAACGACGGTGTCATTGTTGAGCAACAGGATGAACTCGCCGGACGCCTCCCGCATGGCGAGATTGTTCGGCCGGGCGAACCGCTCGTTGCGCGGACGCCGGCGCAGGCGCACATCCGGAAAGTCCCGCTCGACGATCCGGTCGCTGTCGTCGGTCGACGCGTTGTCGTACACGATGATCTCCATCGGCAGCCGGCAGGACTCCAGCGACTTCAGGCACGGTGCAATCACCTCCGCCCCGTTGTAGTTCACGATCACGACACTGACCACCGGCAACGGCCGAGGCACAGCGCCGTTCGGCGACTCTACCGCCTGCGAGGGATCCGAATCCGCCCGCGACATTTCTCTCGTCACACTCCATCTCCATTTCCTGCGGCCCGTTCCTCTCCCGTCCTGCGGGGCGCAAACATCGGCACCACTACATCCGCGATCATCGCGCGCGTCCTGCGCAGCAGGAACGGCAGCAGCACGACCGCGACGACCGCCGGATGAATGCGATTCGCAAACAGCGCGATCGCCATCGATCCATACGCCAGCGCCGCCAGGGGACGCGCCGACACTCCGATTTCCCGACGCATGAAAAACAGCAGAATCAAATACGACGGAATCGCCGCCACCTCCGCCATCCCATATCCCAGCAGCCCGAAACGCGGCACCGCGAGGGCTGCCGTCAGCCCGAAGAGCACGATCTGCGCGAGCTGGAACGCGATCACTTCCTTCATCTTCTCCACGACCAGCAGCGCCGAGTTGGGCAGCGTGAACGCGGCCACGGAGAGCGCACCCAGCGCCACAAACGGCAGCACGATCAGCGTGGCTTCCCACCGGTTTCCGAACAGCGGAGGGAGCAACAGTTCCGTCGCCATCACCCCGCCGACAAGGATCACGCCGCCGCCGAGCACCTGGAGCACCATCCCGTCCCGGATGGCCCGGGCCAGTGCCGTCATGTTGTCGCGAAGCTTCGGCAGTCCGGCCAGTGAGGCGCGCCAGACGGCGTTTCGCACGAACGCGAGCGCCTCGACAATGCGCGCCGCCAGCGCCACCACACCGACACCCTCAGCGCCCAGGACACGCCCCACCACAATCGGATTGACCAGATCCCGCAGCTGCCACAGCCACACCGTGGCGGAATAGCTGATGCCGTACCGGAGGATCTTGCGGCTTAGCACCCGGTCAAAGCGAAGACGCGGGAATCGTCCCACCCATCTCCACACCACGAGCGTGACCAGCACCTGATTCGCGAGCCAACCGATCGCCGGCGCCCACGCCTTGACGCCGACCGCCGCAAGCGCCACAGCCAGTCCGTAATTCAGAACTGTGCCCGCCAGTTCGATCCGGGCGATGGTGCTGTAGGACAGCGATCGCTCCATGAGCGACAACGGGACAAAGTACAGCACCTGCAACGGCATCACAAACAGGAAGGCGCGAAGGATCGTGTCGAATCCCTGGACGGTCACCACTTGTGCGAGCAGCGGCGTGCTGAGCCACGCAAGGAACGCGAAGCCGAATCCCGAGACGAGCAATATCGAGAATGCCTGGTCGACCTCTTCGGCCGGCAGATCGCCTTCCCGTCGCACGAGGTACACCGCGATGCCGAGGTGCGCGATGTTGAAAAGATAGTTGTAGACGGTCAGGGCGGCGGCGAACTGCCCGTACGCGCCGGGACCGATAAGGCGGGTGACGATGAGGATGCCCGGGATGGTCACCGCCAATCCAAGGCCGTTCCGCAGCACGAGGAATCCCGTGCCTTTGACGATGCGATCCCGAAGGGTCATGCGCCGGAGATTCCCCTGTTCACGCTCGTGCTCCAGCCTTCGCGCCCGGCGTCCGCGGTGGAATTGCTCCGGTGCCGTCAGCGCTCGTGCACGTCATTCGATCCCCCTCGAGCCCAAAGGACCGGTCTTCATGACGGTGATCCCGGCTGCTCTTCGGCCGGTCGAGGACGAATGACCCGGACCTGGCGAATGCGACGGGCGCTTTTGCTCAGGATGACAAACACGAAATCGGGCGTCCGGATCTCTTCCCCTGAATCCGGGATACGACCGGTGACGCTGTGCAGATAACCGGCGACCGTCTCATACTCCGGCGCTTCCGGCAGTGCGGCCAGGAACTGCCGGTTGAATTCCGCGATACTCATCGCTCCGTCGATGGACACCGAGCCGTCGCTGGCTTTTTCGACCGACTTCTTCACTTCGTCGTACTCGTCCAGGATATCACCGACGATCTCTTCGATCACATCTTCCATCGTCACGAGACCTTCGGTACCCCCGAACTCATCCACGACAATGCCCATGTGCACCTTCCGCTGCTGAAATTCCCGCAGCAAGGCGCTGACCTTCATGGATTCCGGGACGAAATACGGTGGACGCACGATGTCCTGCAGAATAATCAGATCGCGATGTTCCAGAAGACTGAGCAGATCTTTGCTGTAGATGATCCCGACGATGCGGTCAATGGATCCCTGATACACCGGCAGGCGCGAGTAGCCCTCTTCGATCACCCGGCGAATGATGACGTCGCGCGGCGCCTTCAGATCCAACGCCACGATATCCGGCCGCGGGACCATGATCTCCTTGGCGGTGATATCGGAGAACTGGAGAATGCTCTTGATCAGCTCGTGCTCGGTCTTGTCGATGGCGCCGCTGCGCGTGCCCGCATCGATGACCTGCTCGAGCTCTGCCTCGGACAGCCGCGCACGCATCAGACCGCCGCTGATCAGCGCATCCCGGAGTATTTTCCGAAGTGATTTCATTCCGACAGGACGAATTCGATCAGAGCTGGAGATCCTGATCGTCGTAGCGGATCTCTTCCAGGCACAATCCGCGCGCAGGAGCCGCGACACCCGCGGCACGGCGATCTTTCGCATCAAAAATGGTCCGAAACGCTTCCACGGGCGTGTAGCCGCGTGCGACATCGACCTGTGTGCCGACCAGTGCCCGGACCATTCCGTACAGGAAGCGATTAGCCGCAATCTCGAATCGCAGAACATCGTCCGCGAGCGTCCACGCGGCCGAGCGAACGGTGCAGGTCGTCTCCTTCACGTCGCTGTCCGCCTTGCAGAACGATGCATAATCGTGCCCGCCTACCAGCTGCGCCGCACACGCATCCAGAAGCGGAAGATCGAGGCGATAGAAGAGCTGCCAGCTGAACCGACGCTCGAGCGCTGTCGGACGTCGCATGATCGTATAGACATACCGGCGTTCGCGCGCGCTGTAGCGGGCATGGAATTCATCGGGCACCCGATCCAGTTTGCGCACCACGACATCCTCGGGCAGGACACCGTTCAGGCTTCTCTGCAGGGTCGCCGGATCGACCGCGCCCTCCGTCCGGAAGCTGGCCACCTGGCCACGCGCATGCACGCCCGCATCCGTTCGTCCGCCGCCGACGATGCTGACGGGCTTTTGCAGCACCTGGCGGAGTGCCCTCTCGATCTCTTCCTGCACGGTACGCGCGTTGGGCTGGACCTGCCATCCGGCGAAGTCCGTCCCGTCGTATTCCACGACCATGCGGAGCGTTGCCACCATTTCCCCCGATCAGAAGGTTGTCACGACATGCAGCGTCAGTCCGTCCGCACCCGCCGGCCCCTGCGTCGGGCTCACGCCGACGGAAAGGGAAGCTTGCGCGTCCAACGATTCATTGTACCGAGCCGCGGCCCGACCGGCGGAGAAAGCAGAGATCACGCGGTTGACCACCAGCGCCGCCGTCACGAACCGGGCGTTATTCTTCGCTTCATCGCTGCGGACACGAAGGTCCCGGAAGTGCTGACGCTGCTCGTCCGTCTGCCACTTCCAGAAATATGCCGTCGACGTGTAGATATTCGCGTAATCCCGATTCCGGCTCTTCGCGGTATTGTAGGCATCCATGCTCGAATAGTTGCTGACGTTGACCAGGAACTGATCATCTTTTCCCGTGAAGTCCGCCGACGCGTGGTCCGCGGCATAGACGCGTGCGTCGTCCTTGATCCAGGCCGACGTGTACTGGAATCCGGCGTATCCGAGCCAGAGCCCGGCGTCCGCCGCAAGGGAATACCGACCGGTCTCGAAGTTGCCTGCGTAGAGTTCCCCAAGGCCCGGCAGGACAAGAGAGGAAGCGATGGCGAGAAGGATCGACTTCCTGCCTTCGGGAACCGGGGACGGCGCCAAAGAGACCGGTTGCAGCCCCCCGCGGACACCGTTGCCGTGCGGCGTCCACTGAGCTCGCAGCGGCGCGAAAACCGAGAAGATCAGAACAACACCGACGAGGAATGGATGTTTCATTCGAGGTTCCCTGTGCAGGTATCATCCGCAGCATCCGTGATCCGGACACGGCGGATACTGTTGGTGAGATGGGAATCCGCTTGCACGCGCACACGCACGTATTCTTCGGTAAGCCCTGAGGAGATCCCCGTGCCGTGATCGGTCTCGAACAGCACCGGTACCGTCGCCCCCACAAACGATGCCGCAAACAGATGCCGTTTACGCGCGCTCAGAGCGCGGAGACGTTCGCTCCGTTCCGTACGGATCTTCGGCTCGACGCGGCCGGGGAAAGAGGCCGCCGGCGTGTCCGGCCGCTCGGAGTACGGGAACACATGCAGATAGCTCAGAGGAAGATCCCGGAGAAATTCATACGTTTCCTCGAATCGCTCGTCCGTCTCGCCCGGAAAGCCCACGATGACATCGGCGCCGATGCCGGCATTCGGAGCGACAGAACGAATGGCCGCCACGCGTTCCGCGTACAGATCCCTCCGATATCGCCGTCGCATTCCCCGCAGCACCGCATCGCTCCCCGACTGCAGTGGAATATGCCAGTGATTGCAGATCCGCGGTTGCGACGCCCAGAAGTCGATGAGGTCATCTGTAAGGAGATTGGGCTCGATCGAGCTGATGCGAATCCGATCGACTCCGTCGACGTCGATCAGACGCTGCAGCAGCCGCAGAAGATCCGGCGTCTCGGTCGTGCCATAATCCCCGACATTCACGCCGGTCAGCACGATCTCCCGATAGCCATGCGCCGCGGCGTCGCGCGCCCCGGCAAGAATGGTGTCCGCTGCCAGGCTCCGACTGCCGCCCCGCGCCCGCGGGATAGTGCAGAAGGCGCACAAGAAGTCGCATCCGTCCTGCACTTTCAGATACGCCCGTGTGTGTCCTTCGTAGCCCGCGGACGATGCTGCGGTCGCATCGTGAATCTGATCGATGCACGACACGGCGATTTCCGGCTCGGCGCGTTTGCCCCCCTCGCCGAGGAAGCGAAGCACGTCCAGCTTTTCCTTCGTGCCCAGCACCAGATCGACGCCCGGAATGGCGGCGATCTCCGCGGGCTGGAGCTGCGCGTAACATCCGACCACGGCAACGAAGGCGTCCGGCGAATGGCGCAGCGCCCGACGGACCAGCTGCCGGCATTCGCGGTCCGCGCGCTCCGTGACGCTGCATGTGTTGATCACCACCACGTCTGCCGGCTCATCCAGGTCCACCACGTGGTATCCGCGTCCGGCGAACTGCTTGCCGATGGACGCGGTCTCCGCGAAGTTCAGCTTGCAGCCGAGCGTATGGAGGGCGATTCGCTTCATAATGAAAAAGAGTTGCCCGAACGACTCGGACAACTCTTCTCCGTACTGTCAGTGATGCTCAGTTGTTCGGGGTCGCATCCGCCTGTCCGGCATCTGACGGGGGCGTACCGGTCGACACCATATCCTTCATCGTCATGGGCGACAACCGGTGACCGGAGACATACTCGTCCACCAGCGTCTGCTCCTTGCCGCGGAGGTATTCCATGGCGGAAAGCACGATCTTCTTGCTCTCCTTGTCGAACTCGATGACCTTCAGCCAGAGGCTGTCACCGACCTTGAACGACTCGGTCAGATTCTTGACCGGCGTCTGGGACAGCTGCGACAGGGGCACGAAGCCGTCGACGCCCAGGGGCAGCTCGACGATCACACCCTTCTCGATGATGCGCACCACTTTCCCTTCGACGTCCGTCCCCATCTTGTACGAACTTTCGAAGGCGTCCCACGGATTCTCCTGAATCTGTTTGTGGCCGAGCGAGATCCGCCGCTGGTCCACATCGATCGACAGGATGAGCACTTCGAGCTTGTCGCCCTTCTTCACGACCTCGCCCGGGTGGCGGATCTTCTTCGTCCACGACAGGTCCGAAATGTGCACCAGCCCGTCCACGCCCTCCTCGAGCTCCACGAACACGCCGAAGTTGGTGAGGTTGCGGACCGTCCCCGTATGCCGCGAGCCGATGGGATACTTGCCCATGAGCGTCGTCCACGGATCGGGCTCGAGCTGCTTCATACCCAGGGAGATCTTCTTTCCGTCCTTGTCGAGTGAGAGAATGATCGCATCAACCATCTGGCCCATCGAGACCACCTGCGACGGATGCTTGATGTGCTGCGTCCAGCTCATCTCGGAAATGTGGATGAGGCCTTCGATGCCTTTCTCGATTTCCACAAACGCGCCGTAGTCCGTGAGGGACACGACCTTGCCCTGCACCTTGGTGCCGACGGGATACTTGTTCTCGATATTTTCCCACGGGTGCGGCATGAGCTGCTTCATGCCCAGGGAGATGCGTTTCTTTTCCTGATCGAAATCGAGCACGACCACGTTCACGGTCTGGTCGAGCTTCACGATCTCGGACGGATGTCCCACGCGACCCCAGGACAGGTCGGTGATATGCACCAGTCCGTCCACGCCGCCGAGGTCCACGAACACGCCGAAGTCAGTGATGGCCTTGGCGTGTCCTTCGAGGATCTGGCCTTTTTCCAGGCTGCCGAGGATCGCCTTCCGCTGGCTGGAGAGTTCTTCCTCCACGAGGATCTTGTGGCTGACCACCACGTTCTCGGACGGATGGTTTACTTTCACGACGCGGAAATCCATCTCCCGGCCGATAAACTGATCGAAATCGCGCACGGGGCGCACGTCGATCTGCGAGCCGGGCAGGAACGCATCCAGACCCATGAGATCGACCACGATACCGCCCTTGGTACGGCGGACGCACTTGCCGCGGAGCACTTCGCCGGAGTCGAACGCCCGAACCACGCGCTCCCAGACGCGCATGAAATCGGCCCGCTTGCGCGACAGCACAAGCTCGCCGTCCTTGTTCTCGATCGACTCGAGGAATACTTCGATCTCGTCGCCGATCTTCAGGTCCTTGATGTTCGGAAATTCGGCGACAGGCACCGTGCCTTCCGATTTGAAGCCGATGTCGACGACGACTTTCGCCTCTCCGATGCGGACGATCCGTCCTTTGACGATTTCGTTCGCGCTGATCGAGCCCATCGAACGGGCATACAGCTGCTCCAGTTCCGTGTACTCGGTTTCTGAATATCCGCGCTCGGCAAGCTCGCGCGCCTTCTTTTCTGTCAGTGACATGCAACCTCCAGCAACCAGCCGCGATCCGCGGGTGGCGGGGCTTCTGTTCACCGCATGATGCCAGTCATCCACGCATCGTCGGCGATTCAGGACCCCAACTCGTTGAGATGAGACATCAGTGAGTTTGGGATGACTGTAGAGAACACTTATGCGACCGCCCTCCGGGCGGTCTCGATGGTCTGCTTCACCCGCGTCATCAGCCATTGCGGGGTCGAGGTCGCTCCGGTGATCCCCACCGACGCGACGCCGTCGAACCATTCCGGGCGGAGCTCCTCCACGTCTTCGATGAAGTGCGTGTGCGGATTCTCCGACCGTACAATTTCGTAGAGTACTTTGCCGTTCGAGCTGTGCCGACCCGCCACGAACACGATCACCTCATGCGTCCGGGCGAACTCGCGGATCTTCTTTTCACGACCCGATACCTGCCCGCAAATCGTATCCTTGGCGTGAAATTCGATCGCTTCGTCCTCGATCGATCCGATCACCAGCTCGCGTACTTTCTGCTGCAGCGTCTCCCGGATCGCCGCGAACGTCGGCTTGTCCATCGTCGTCTGCGAGAACAGGACCGTCTTGCGATCCAGGTTCACCGCGGACAGATCGTCCAGCGATTTGACGATGATCGCTTCGCCGTTCGTCTGACCGACCAGGCCGATCACTTCGGCATGGTCACGTTTTCCAAAGATCACGACCTGATAACCGTCCAGGTAGAATTTTCGGATCCGCTCCTGCACCTTGGTGACGACGGGGCAGGTTGCATCGATCAGCGTAATCCCGAGCGCTTCCGCTTTCCGGTACGTTTCGGGCGGTTCACCGTGGGCGCGGATCAGCACCGTCTTCCCCCGCAGCTTCTCCAGGTCCGCCGCGGTCACCGTCTCGAGTCCCTTCTCCCGCAGCCGCTCGATCTCCATCGGATTATGGATGATCTCGCCGAGGGAGTACAACTTCTCGCCGCGGGCCAGTTCCTGCTCCGCGATCTCCACCGTCCGCACCACGCCCCAGCAAAATCCGGACGACCGATCGATCTCCACCTTCATCCCGTCTCCTCAGCCGATGATTGTCCGGGCACGCGTGACGATGAACTCGACCTGCTGGTCGATGGTCAGGTCGGACGTGTCCAGCTCCACCGCATCGTCCGCCTTCCTCAGCGGACTGGTCGCGCGCGTCGAATCCTTGCGGTCGCGAGCTTCAATCTCCGATACCAGTTCCTCTTCGTTCGCTTGGATCCCCGTCGCCATCAGATCCTTCCGACGACGGCGCGCCCGCTCGCGCACATTCGCGACCATAAACACTTTCAGGTCGGCGTGGGGCAGGACCACAGTCCCGATATCACGACCTTCGAGTACCACACCGCCCTGTCCGGCCAACTTGCGCTGTTCGCGGACCATGACCTCCCGGACACCCGCGTAGCTGCTGACCGTGCTCACACTGGCGGTCACTTCCCGGGAACGGATGGCTCCCGTCACATCGGTGCCGTCGAGAAAGACCCGCAACGCACCGTTCAATTTCTCCAGATGAATCTCGCTGCCCCGTGCCAGGTCTTCGATGAGGCCGCGATCATTGATATCAAGCTTCCGCTGCAGGGCCTTCAGTGTAATGGCCCGATACATCGCTCCGGTGTCAATGTGCAAATAGCCCAAGCGCCCCGCGACGAGCCTCGCGGTGGTGCTTTTGCCGGACGCAGCCGGCCCATCGATGGCAATAACGATTCGTTTCAACGACCTTCCGCTGCCTCTGGGAATAAAAATATACTGAATTTCCGGCTGATGGGCAACCGGCGTTTATGGCTGAACATACTTCCCGTATGCCGGTTCACTCCACAACGCAGGAATACCCGGAACATCATGAAACGCCCCGATTCCGAAGAGAAATCCGTTTCGCTCCACAAGAACCGTATGGAGGATCTCGTTCTTGGGATTCTTCTGCACACGAAGCGCGATGTCTGGTCGTGCGCAATCCCACCGGATGAAAAGACTGTCCTCGCTCCTCCGGAGATCACATCCCGAATTCGTGAAGAAATCAGCCATATCGAACGTCCGACGGTAAGTCCCGCCGTCAGGACCCACCACTCGTTTGCCGTTCAGTTCGATGTTCCGGTCGTCATATGCAACGACGACGAGCGCATGCGACGTGTCGTCGGTGAGCCACGTCCGAAGACGGGCTGCGGTCGGTGCGTGCGGATCGAATCCGTAGTCTGCATCAAGGAACACCACGCGCTGCAATTCTGCGGGATAGGCCAGAGTATCACTCAGGTAGCCGAACAGGAAGCTCCCTCCCCCGCTGTGCGCGCTCAACACAAAATCCGATCCCACGGGAGCGGCCATCCGTCGAACCGAATCGACGATGCCGCGGATGAGACGGGATCCGTCCGCGTGCGCCTGCCGCCAGGCCGGCCAGCTCTTCGGCGACGCTTCCAGATAGGCCACCGCATAGTTCCGCGTCGTATCCAGGTGTCGAAGCAAACGCACCTGTGCCCCGATATGCTGAATGCCGAAATGCCAGTCCATCCCCTCGCGGACCGTGCGGCCGACCGTTTGTTCGATCGTGTTTCCGTTCGGCAGCGCGTAGAAGATCAGCGTCCAGGGCATGCGTGTACGCACATGATCACTATCCGGTGCGTTGACGACGCACCGGACGCCGGTGGAGAATGTGATCGTGCGACTGACCTCTCCAAAGAGAGAATCAGCCACCGCGCACTCGTGCACTGATTGCGCACGGGCCGGTACGAGCAAAGCGACCAATACGACCGGACGGACTGCTGCGATACGACGAGTCGGTCGCCGCCAGGTTTGGAGAAATCTGAAAAATGTGTACTTTTTCACGTGGAGCGATCCTCCCGGCCGCCCTCAGTTCCTTTTCGCTTCGGGCCGACCGGGTTCCTGTCACTCATCAATGCTAACGGTTATTGGCCTCACGGTCAATATGCGCGCGGATCAGACCGAATGACCACCTTACATTCATCTTCCCCCTCCCGCCCGACCGAGCGGGTCTACGCCATTGACGTCCTGCGTGGCCTGACGATCCTGACGATGATCTTCGTCAACGACCTCGCATCGGTCCGCGGGATCCCGTGGTGGATGAAGCACATGCCCGAAAGCGCCGACGGGATGACATTCGTCGATGTCGTATTCCCGGCATTTCTCTTCATCGTGGGAATGGCCATTCCCTATGCGCTCGACCGGCGGCTTCAGAAGGCAGGCTCCGGGTGGAAACTCCTTCCGCACATCCTGCTGCGCACGGCGGGTTTGCTGATCCTCGGCGTCCTCATGGTCAACATTCACGGCGTGAATGCCGCCGCGACCGGATTGAACTCCGAGACCTGGAGTTTGTCGATGTTTGTCAGTGCGATCCTCGTCTGGAATCACTACGACACATCCTCCGCAGGACGCTCCCGTCTCGCCGTCATCCTTCGCATCGTGGGCGGTGCCGGCATTCTGCTGCTCGCAGCCATCTATCGCGCCGGAACGCCGGACGCACTGCACTGGCTCCGAACCAGCTGGTGGGGAATTCTCGGACTGATCGGCTGGGCGTATCTCTGTGCGTCGCTCGCATATCTCATCTTCCGGAAGAACCTGCCGGGACTGGTCGGTGCCCTCGGTCTCTTTGTCCTTTTGTACGGAGCCGACAAAGCCGGTGCTTTCGCTTGCGTGCGTTTCATCAGCGATTACGTCTGGATCGGTGGACACATCGGCGCGCATGCGTCCGTGACCATCGCCGGAATGATTCTCGGCGTTCTGCTCCAATCACGATCGAAGGAACAGGTCCGGCCGTTCATCATGCAGGCGCTCGCGTACGGCGCAATGCTCGCTGTCGCCGGATTCCTCCTGCAGCCGCTGTACGGCATTAACAAGATCGCTGCAACGCCGGCATGGGGCCTCTACTCCGCGGCGATCTGCACGGCGATCTTCGTGCTCCTCTTCTGGCTCATCGATCTGCGCGGGCATGCCCGCTGGTTCGCCTTCGCCTCGCCCGCCGGGGCCAATCCGCTGTTGGCATACATCCTTCCCGACATCTTCTACGCACTGGTCGGGATCTTCGCCATTCCGTATTTTGTCCCCGCGCTTGGCACGGGCATCATCGGCATCATCCGTTCTCTGATCTTCGCGCTCGTCATGGTCGGCATCACCAATCTGCTGACGCGGCGCGGCATCCGGCTCCATCTCTGAGAAATTGCATTGTCCCTCTTCCATCACATCCAGGAGCTCTCATGAAGCGATTCATCTCGTTCCTCCTCTTTGCGCTCATGCTGACCGGATGGGCGGCTGCGGCGGGGAAAGACGCCCGCTTCTTCCGCTATCCGGACATCAGCCACGGCATGATCGCATTCAGTTACGACGGCGATCTGTGGCTCGTCCCTGCCGCCGGCGGCACGGCGACGCGGATCACCAGTGCCCCCGGTGTCGAGTCGACGCCGAAGTTCTCCCCCGACGGCCGTTGGATCGCCTTCACGGCCTCCTACGACGGCTCGCCGCAGGTGTACCTCATGTCCGTCGACGGCGGACAACCGCAGCGCCTGACCTGGCTTCCGGCGCCGTGTCAGGCGGTCGGCTGGACCCCCGACGGACAACGCGTGGTGTTCCGATCTTTCTACGAGAATTACGTCGGTCGCGATCCTAATCTGTACTTTGTCGACCGCAACGGCTCGGCACCGGAACGCTTCCCGATCGACCGCGGCCGTTTGTGCAGCTTCGCCCCCGACGGAAAACGAATGGTCTACCAGCGCAAAGGGGATGAAGAATACTACTGGAAGCGGTACAAAGGCGGATGGCACACGGACATCTGGATGTACGACTTCCCGTCGAAGACATTCACACCGCTCTCGTCCTATGTCGGCAAGAACGCCTATCCGATGTGGATCAACGACGCGCTCTACTACGTCTCTGACCAGACCAACGGCGTCTCGAACCTGTACCGCATGGACCTCACCAGCAAAGCCATCACGCCGCTGACGTCGTACAGCGATGTGGACGTGATGATGCCCTCCACCGACGGCTCATCCATCGTCTATGTGCAGGACGGCTATCTGCACGTCTTTGATGCAGCTGCCGGTTCGGACCGGAAGATCGATGTCACGGTCCGGGACGACGACTGGCAGATGCGTCCGCGCGTGATCAATCCCAAAGAGTACATCCACGACTTCACCGTCAGCAATGACGGCTCCACCGCAGCGATCGAGGCCCGTGGCGATGTCTTCATCCTCCCCACCGGAAAGGGCCAGACGCGGAACCTGTCGAACACGCCGGGCACACGCGAAATGTATCCGCGCATCTCCCCCGACGGAAAGACCGTGGCGTTCTTCTCGGACCGTTCGGGCGAATATCAGCTCTACACGCAGCCGGTTGCCGGCGGTGAGTGGACCGCGCTGACCACCTCGCTCGACCGGACGAATTACCATTGCGAATGGTCGCCGGACGGAAAGAAGATCCTGTTCGGCAATAAGGACTTCGCCATCTTCGTCATCGACGTCGCCTCGAAGAGGCTCACGAAGATCGACGCATCGAACCAGATGAAGAACGACGAGTTCTACTGGGAGATCAGCGACTACGCCTGGTCGCCGGACAGCAAGTGGGTCACCTACAGTCTCGTGCAGTATAACCGGAACAGCCAGATCTTCCTGTACAGCCTCGAGCAGAACAAGCGCTTCGCAGTCACAGATGATTTCTACGACAATCTGAACCCCCGCTTCGACGCGAACGGGCAGTATCTCTACTTCCTCTCGAGCCGGAACTTCGATCTGCACATGGATTTCTACGAAGACAATCACGTCGTCGCGCATCCGTCACAGGTCATGGTCGTTCAGTTGCGCGATGGTGAGCAGCCGCCGTTCGCGGACGCCGATAAGGCAGCCGAGAGCCAGGGCAAATCCGCTGATGAGAAGAAGGCCTTCCGCATCGACGTCAGCGGCATCGCGGACCGCGTGTACCCACTCCCGGTCGACGCGGGCAATGACTTCTTCCTCCAGGCCGGCGACGGCATGGTGCTTTGGTGCTCCGTGGAGAACTTCACCGAGGACGAGTATGAAGAGATCTTCCGTCCGGGCGGAGCCAACAAATGGCAGCTGCACATCTTCAACATGGCCGACAAGAAAGAAGTCACGCTGCCCGGATCCATCCGCCGGTACACGCTCTCAACCAACGGCAAGCAGCTGATGGTCTGTCGCGATAGCGACTATCTCGTTGCGACCGTCGATCAGGCGTTCCACTCGAAGGATTTCGGCGAGAAGGTCAACGTGAGCCAGATGATCTATACCGTTGACAATGCCAAGGAGTGGAAACAGATCTTCACCGACGCGTGGCGATGGTACCGGGACTTCTTCTACAGTCCCATCATGAACGGGCAGGACTGGAACGCCATTCGTGCCCGGTACGAAGCGTATCTCCCGCAGATCACCTCGCGCGAAGGCCTCAACTGGGTCCTGCAGCAGATGGTCGGCGAGCTGTGCGTCTCTCACACCTATATCTCGGGCGGGGATGCCGGCCCGGAAACCGCACCGACCTCACCGCAGTACACCGGATGGCTGGGCGCTGATCTGACGCCGGACGCGAAATCCGGTCTCTATCGGTTCTCAACGATCTACGGACCCACCGAGTACAATGCCGACCTCAAGGCTCCGCTGGCGCGTCCGGATATTGACGTTCGCGAAGGCGATTACCTGCTCGCGATCAACGGCCGTCCTCTTCGGGCGCCGGAGGATTACTGGAAGGATCTTCAGGTGGTGCGCGGGGAGAAGGTATCGATCACTGTGAACCGCGCTCCGTCGATGCAGGGAAGCCGGACGTACGAGGTGGAGCCGATCCGCAACGACGCGCGCCTGCGGTATAACCGGTGGCTCGCGAACAACATTCACATGGTCCTGAAAGAGACGAACGGGCGCGTCGGCTACATGCACATCAATGCGATGGGTGCCGGCGGCATCGGCGAGTTCGACAAATTCTGGCGCGCCTTCCGTTACAAGGATGGACTGCTGATCGACGTGCGGCGCAACAGCGGCGGATGGACAGAGTATTTCCTCATCGACAAGCTCGAACGGAAGATGACAGCGTACAACGTGCTCCGGAACATGGTGCCCTTCCGCTATCCCGGCAGCACCTCAACGGGACAGTATGTGGTCATCTCCAACGAGTACAACGGCTCCGACGGCGAAGCGTTCGTGGAGGACTTCAAGGCGAGGAAACTCGGGACCGTTGTCGGCGTCCCTTCCTGGGGCGGGCTGGTGGGCATTCTGAACGGCCAGACGACGATCGACAATGGACGCGTCGAGCAGTCCAACAACGCCTTCTACGGTGAGGACGGCAAATGGCTCGTTGAGAATCACGGCGCGGATCCCGACATCGTCATCGATAACGATCCGGCCAGCGTCATGGCGGGAAAGGATCTGCAACTGGAGAAGGCCATTCAGACGGTTCTGCAGAACATCAAGAATCATCCGGCGACATTCGCTCCGCAGCCGCCGTATCCGAAACGTTGAATCAAAGCGTTCCTCCCGGACACACGAAAGCCCCTGCCGGTGCACTGCAGGGGCTTTTCATTTCATGTCTCGTCCTGAAATATCCTTACAGGAAAGGACGAAAGACAATGCGGGAGAAGGAGAAAGAGAAGTTTAAGGTCCCCCTGCTGTGTACGTATAGCGAAGCATTCAAGCGGAAGGTGGTCGTGGAAGTGGAGAACGGGATTCTGAGCAAAGATGAGGCGAAGTATCGGTATGGGATCCGTGGAAACTCGCGTGTGTTGGATTGGTGCCGCAAGTATGGTAGATTGCAGCATCTGAAAACACAGACGAGAACGATGATGCCGAGAGCGACAGCGAAGGATGGATACAGCCAACTTGAACGGCGGGTCGAGGAATTGGAAAAAGCTCTCCGGGCTGCGACAGTAAAGGTGGAAGTCTACGAATCGTTGCTGGAGGTGGCCAAGGAAAAGCTTGGCATCGACATTAAAAAAAACTTTGGTCCGAGGCCATCGCCCGAGTCCGAGGAAGGCATCCCCGGCAAGGGTTGAGCAAGTTGTGTGGTGTGCTTGGGCGAACGCGGCAAAGTTACTATGAGCGGTCAAGGTATCGAAGGAATCGGCGTCAGCAGAACGATGAAGCCCTGCAACTTGTCTATGGGGTACGTCAACAAATGCCTCGGTTGGGAACCCGCAAGTTATATCATCTCCTGCGGAACCAGTTCAAGGAACGTCGTCTTGGCGTTGGACGCGACAAATTGTTCGGATTGCTGAGGGAAAAGGGATTGCTTGCTGCCAGACGGCGCAAATACACCCGAACGACAGACTCGCGGCATTGGATGCGGAAATATGACAACCTTGTGAAAGCGGTCGTGCTGGATCGGCCGGAACAGGTGTTTGTGAGTGATATTACGTACATCGCAACCGAAGGTGGCTACAGCTACCTTTCGCTAGTGACTGATGCGTGTTCGAAGAAGATCATGGGATACCAACTCAGCGACAATCTCAAGCCGTCGGGTTGCCTGCAAGCGTTGGAAATGGCGTTAAGCAGATATATTGCCCCCCACGACGATGAGACAGCCAGGAGGTTGAGAGAATAAGAGAATTCGTCATTGCGAAAATGGTATCTGGTTCTCATACTACCAACATCACCAATGGGAGAACCGGACCATGCCACA
>JAKAJH010000010.1 GCA_021813905.1 Bacteroidota bacterium
CCGATCTCTGACGGTCGCCGACCATATCCTCCACGTCCTTCACCACTTCACGGGACACGTTAGCCAGGAGCGCGAAGACGCCCGGCATCACTCCCCAGGCGGCATTCCCCACCACACCGCCGCCGAAGACGAACGCCATCCCGGTCATGAATCCCACCACCAAGTTCCCCGTGAGCGGCGTACCCTTCAGCCGCGCGCTGTAGAGATACAGGAGTACGATCGCGCCAACCACGATGCCGCACGAAAGCGCGTTGATGAACGCACTCAGCAGAACCGCGGCGGCTGACACCACCGTCCAGAATCCCCGCGCCTGCGCCACTGTGAGCGCACCGCAGGGGATGGCCCGGTCAGGGCGGTTGATGCGATCGATCTCGACATCGAAGGCATCGTTGATCGCGTTCGCGCCCGCGGCGACCAGAGCGCCCGACACCGCGCCGAGAAGCATCGGCAGCCACTCCTGAGGCCCGCCGCCGGAGAGCACCGAGGCGAGCGGAATGGAGACGAACGTGATGGCCACGTTCACGGGCCGGCTCAGCGAAGCGTATGCGCCGATCTTTTCAGAATTCATTGATAAGCTGCAGATGGAGTTTTGCGGTGCTGAACGTGTCCCCCTGACCGAATCCGATGTTGACGCCGATCAGTCCGACGGCAGAGTCGAGCCGCACGCCGGCGCCGTATCCCGCCCGCGTCAGATCCGGTGTTCCCGCTCCTGACGGCAGACCCGGAGCGCGCCCGATCAGCCCCAGATCCAGAAATCCGTAGAAGTACGACCGCGGACCGGTCAGGAAGCGATATTCAAAATTCGCCCACGCGATGCGGGGTGATGTGAATTGCGCTTCCCGGTAGCCGCGGAGGGTTCGCGCACCGCCGAGGCGAAACAGATCGCTGGCATCAAGCTGCGATGATTCGACATCGCGCCCGTGCATTTCCGCCGCAAGCACCTGATGCGCGGCAACGCGCACGTAGACGGAAATATCCACACTCACGCGCCGGATGCTCGTCTGCACCGTTGCCGACTTCTGGCCGGTCTGGTACTCGGTGGTGTAGAGCACCCCCGACGACGGAGAGAGCACATCATCACGCGTATCGTACCGCACCGACGCGCCGATCGCACTGGTCGAAGCGTCGTGCATCACGGAGCGTCCGTATCCTTCGGTGGGATAGACATCCGTCCGGGTATAAGTGGCTCCGAGTGACAATTCGTCGGACACGACCGCGTCCATGCCGACATCATAGCGGAACTGGACGAATGTCGAGTCCTGCTTGCGCTGGAAGAATCCGACCTGCGCATTCAGCGGGAGTGAGAATACCCACGGCTCGCGGTACTGCAGCGACACTTCCTGCGTCTGCTCGCTTTCACGGTACCATCGGGCGCCCAACCGGCGCGCAGTGCCGAACAGATTACGGAATTGCAGGTCCACCAAGCCGACGACCGATCCCGATGCTCCCGGACGGGGAGCCGGCGAGTAGCCGACGATCCCGTCAAACGAATTGTATGATCCTTCCGTCACACGAATAAGCACACCGGCGCGCTCGCGGTCGTCGAGCGTCAGCCGCGGCTCATCCACGCTCGCGAAGAGCCCCAGGTGGTTCAGCCGGCGACGGACCCGGTCCGGCAGTTCCGCGTCGAACACATCTCCGGCATGGATGCGCGACTCGCGTACGATCACATCGGCCCGCGTTTTCGTATTTCCTTCCACCCGAATGTCCCGGATCGTCACCCGACCGCCTTCGGTGATACCGATGCCAATATCGGTCAGCACCACGCCGCCCGAATCGACGGTGCGAAAGTCGCTCACCTCGGCGTTGGCCAGCGCATACCCGCGCCTCGCGTACAGGTCCAGAATCGACCGGAGATCGGCGCGCAGCGTCGCCGGAAGGAATCTTTCCCCCTCCCGAAGCTCCATCGTCGCACGAAGTTCACCGGCGGAGAGCACCGTATCGCCGCTGAATCGGATCGACCGCACCACGAGGGGCGATCCTTCATGGACGAAGACGGTCACATCCATATTCCCCGCCTCCGGCTGCAGCCGCACGGAGTCGATCGCCGCAGCCGCAAATCCTTCCAACTGATACGCCGCCACCATCGCATCCAGGCCGCCGGTGAGCGCCGACGAGTCGAACGGCATGCCGCGATGCCAGCCGCTCAGGTCAAGCAATCGGCTGTCTGAGAATTCATGCGCACCGTCGAACACCACCGACCGGAGGCGGAGTGTGTCCGGTCCCGACGCCAGTGCCGGTGCCGCGGCCAAAAGGAAAAAGCCAGTCCAGCGTCGCGCCGAACTGGCCCACGTCCCCGATCGCGGCCGTGCGCGAATTACCGGATCCTTCCCCATAAGTCCGTCGTGGGATACTGCAGACGGTAGTCGCCGAATCCCGATTCGTCCACGAAGACGAATTCGCGGTTCAGCTGATAGTAGTACCAGATCTCATACGGCCGCGTACTCAGCTCGAACGGATGGCGTTCGACGTTTTCCGGCGCGCCGAAGCGGATGTAGATCATCCCCATATCCGTCTTCCAGCCTTCCATGTAGTGGCTGAAATTCTTGTTGGCATACGCAACGCGGGCGTAATACTCTTCCATCAGCTCGTTGCGCGGCGTCGACGGATCGGGATCGCGCTTCGACCAGAATTCCATGAACCGTTTGCGTTTCTCGGCCGGGTCTTTCGCTTCCTCGATGTAGTCCAGCTCCGATCCTTTGGCGACGTACCGCAACTGCGCGATCGCTTTGTCGAGATTCGTGATAGTGGGGGGAAGATCAAACCACGTGATCGAGAATGGTCGGACGCTTCGCGCCAGCACCCGGGCCGAATCCGCCGGATCGGCGGGGAGCACGTCCAGCGCCACGACGTAGCTCCCGGCCGGCAGCGAGTCGATGGGTACCGTCCAGAATACCTGGGTCGTCGGTCCGGCGAGCACCTGGACGCGGGCTTCGCTTCTCACGTCTTCTTTCTTCGCATCCATGACCCGCACGAGCAACCGGACGCTGTCCACGGGCGCGCGGCGGTACACCTCGCCGTAGAAGGAGAAGTCGGGCGTCTTCTCTTCAAACATCCCGGCGGTATTGGGAATGATCGTCCGCTGCCGGCCCTCTGTTGTGATCCGGTTCGCCAGGAGCAGATCGCTGACGCTGATCGAATCGCGCTGGAAGTCAGGCACGTGGACGGTGCGATTGACCTGCACGTTCTTCTTCGAATCCCGATCGGTAATCTGGAGGACAAAGCGGTATGTCCCCGGCAGCACCGTCGTCGAGAGCTGGCGCAGCGCCGACCGGTGGTCAGAGACGGTCTGAGCAAATTCCTTGACCTGCAACTCCACGGTCTGATTCTGGTGCCACACCTGCTCGCCGTTCTCGGTTTGCAGCTCCGCCGCGACTTCGATGTCGCCCCGATACATGTCGTCCTGCTGAACGAACGAGATCTCCGTGTACGGTACCTGAAGGTAAATGTCAAGGCGGGAGCGGCCCAGCTGGTCGGACGCGAACGCAACAGTCTGGACGAACAGCGACGCCCGCGAGTCCGACTGCGCACCGAATTCGGGCTGGGCGGACAGCCGACCGACCGCCGCAACGCCGAGCATCATTGCCGTGAAAAGGATGGATCGTCTCATCGTACATCCCCCTGCCAATGTCATACTCGTTCGCCGAACAGATCGTATTCGACCGCATCCGTGATGCGCACCGGAACAAAGCTTCCCGCCGGCGTCCGACCGTCGTCCGGCAGGGATACTTCCTGATCGATCTCCGGGGCGTCCCATTCCGTCCGGCCCACCAGCTGTCCATCCTCCGCACGGTCGATCAGCACCCGCTGAACGCTACCGACAAGCGACCGGTTCCGTTCTTCCGAGATCCGCTGCTGGATTTCCATGATCGCCGCCTGCCGCTCTTCTTTGACGCTCTGCGGGACCGGATCGCCGAGAAGCGCCGCCGTCGTTCCCTCCTCGTGCGAGTACGGGAACACGCCGAGACGGTGAAATTTCGTCTCCTCCACGAAATCGCACAACGCGCGAAAATCGTCCTCCGTCTCGTTCGGATACCCGACGATCAGCGTCGTGCGGAGGGCGATGCCGGGAACACGCTCACGGATGTGCGTCAGGAGCTCACGCGTAGCCCGCGACGAAATCCCCCGACGCATTGACCGGAGAACCGGGTCCGCAATATGCTGCACCGGAATATCCAGATACCGCGCCAGCTTCGGGAACGCCGCGAACGCATCAAGCACATCCTCCGGGAATTGCGCCGGATACGCATACATCAGCCGGATCCATTCGACGCCCGGCAGCTCCTGAAGCCGCCCGAGAAGCGCCGCCAGATGCTGCGTGCCGCTCCGATCCATGCCATATGCCGTCGTATCCTGGCCGATGACGATCAGTTCCCTGACGCCCCGCGCCGCGAGCAGCGACGCTTCGTGCAGGACATCCTGTTCCGGACGCGACGCATGGCGCCCCCGCATGAGCGGAATGGCACAGAACGAGCACGGATGATCGCACCCTTCGGAGATCTTCACATACGCAAAATGGGAGGGGGTGGTCAGCCGGCGTTCGCCCAACAGCTCCCGCCGATAGTCCACGCCGAGCGATGAGAGCACTTCGGGGATCTTGTTGGCGCCGATGTACGCGTCGACGTCCGGGATCTCTTTCACCAGTTCTTCCCGAAACCGCTCGCTGAGGCAGCCCATCACCACGATGTGCGCGATCTCTCCCCGCTTCTTCTTCTCAACCGCTTCGACGATCGCGTCGATCGATTCCTGTTTTGCCGCTTCGATGAAGCCGCAGGTGTTGATGACGATCGTCTCCGCCTCGTCCGGCTCGACCAGTTTCACGCGCCCCGCGGCCAGCTGGGCCATCAGCGCCTCGCTGTCCACCACATTCTTCGAACACCCCAGCGTGACGACGCTGATCTTCCGGGCCTCTGCCACCGACATCCCCTCCTCACACGATCAGGAAAGCACAATAAAATCAACGTAAAGATACACAATCGGGGCCAGATACACCAGGCTGTCGAACCGGTCGTAGATGCCGCCGTGGCCGGGCAGGAGCGAGGACGAATCCTTCACGCCGGCATCGCGCTTGAACCGCGACTCCACGAGGTCGCCGATCTGGCCGAAGATGCCGATCAGCACGCCGATTACGACCGCATGACGCATCGCCAGATAGTCGAGCGCCAGCAGTTTCACGACGATCATCGTCGCAACCGCGAACACGAATCCGAACACCGCCCCTTCCCACGATTTCTTGGGGCTGACGCGCTCGAAGAGCCGGTGCCGGCCGAACGCCAGTCCGCCGAAGTAGGCCGCCGTGTCGCACATCCAGATCGAGGCGAAGAGCCCGATCACGGTCCATCCGCCCCAACGGTCGATCTGCACGAGCTGCGCATCCGTCGCGATTCCGTTCGGAAAGAATTTGTACGCCGGAAAACCGTACGGGAAGAGCTCGCGCAGCGAGATGAGCGTGCCGAAGGCGAGGCCCACGGCCAGGACGCCCAGCACCGTCGCACCCGCGTTGATCAGCGGCGAGCCTTTGGAGCGGAACAACTCCACCAGGAGGACAATCGCGACGAGAACGAGCAGAAGGACGAGAATGAACTGGTTCTGCGAGAACATCGAAAGGCGCACACCCATCCGCTCGAACGCGGTGTAGACCTCCACCTGCACACGTTCATAAATGAACGCCGCGTTCAGCAGAACGCCGGATCCGATGCCGATCACCGCCAGCGGAGCGGCCCCTTTGGCGCGCGTGAGTCCGTAGAACTCGTGCAGGGCCAGCGCGGAGATGGCCGCGACCAGAGCGAAGAAGTAGTAGCCGCCCTGGAGAGTGAGCCACAGGATCGCGGGAATGGCCACGACGGCCACCAGCACGCGGGGGATCAGCTGTTCAAATCGTCCGC
Source organism: Bacteroidota bacterium (assembly GCA_021813905.1). GTDB lineage: Bacteria > Bacteroidota > Ignavibacteria > UBA10030 > UBA10030 > JAKAJH01. The sequence continues at coordinate 5,886 of JAKAJH010000010.1, forward strand.
TCATCAGTGTCCTTTCTTCGATGCGTGCTCCGGCAGCGAAGTCCCGTTGTTCATCCGGATCTCCAGCCGGTCCAGCAGCGCTGTTGCGGCCGCGAGATGTTCGGCGTGGACGTACACCCGAACGCGCGATCGCTCGTCCAGTCCCGTCCGCGCGGCAAATGCCTTGTGATCGAACGCCTGCGCCGGGATGCCGTTCAGGGAAAGATTCCGCACCAGCAGATCGGCCGCGAACGGATCAGCCACTTCCTCCACCACGCGCCACTGCGCATGGACCGTGTCATGATCGGGACGATCGCAGACGGTCGCCCCCTGCACTGCGTGCGCGCACCGTCCGCACACCGGCCGACCGCAAACAACGCACACGGCCGCTGCGGCGGTATCCGGGTGATGCTCGCACGGGATGTGGACCTCCGGACGACTGAGGCGACCGCAGACGGGACAGAACACATCATCGGGCGCGAGCGCCGCACGGCACGCATCACACGATCGGATGCCCGTCGTCATTGCGGCACCGCCCGCGCCGTCTGCTCCGTCGCGCGCCAGTAGGCGATCAAGAACGCAACGAAGAGCACCGCGAAGATGACCGCCTGGAACGCCATGCTGCGGATCGAAAGCGCTGAGGCCGGCGGTGACGCATCGGTATCCATGCCAAGATACACGGCCATGACCGCCATCGCGTTGTTCAGAAAATGTCCGAGGATCGGCAAGGACATGGTCCTCGACCGGTAGCGAAGCAGTCCGAAGAACACGCCGAGCCCCATCAGCGGGATCAATTCCATCGGATTGAGATGGTACAGCCCGAAGATCATTCCGGCGAACACCGCCGCCACCGTGCCGCTCATGACGCGCTCGAACGACCGCTGGATGAGACCACGGAACAGGAATTCTTCCACCACCGCCGGTACCGCCGCGACCACCAGCAGGACAAACAGCAGTTCGGGGATCGATTGGGCGGTGACGAGCGTCTTCACGAGACCTTCGAGCAGTTCCTTCAACGGACCGAATGTGTCGCGTATGACCGGCGGCATCGGCAGCAGATCCTGGAAGAAGAGATAGACATCCATCAGCCGCTGGAGAGAGAAAAGCGCAAGAAGCGCGTAGCCCAGTTCCGGGATGGACGGCGCCCGGATCGGAAAGACCGTGCGAAGGGACGACGACAGCAACCGTGCGGCCCCGAGCGTGGGAAGCAGCATCAGAACGATCTGTCCGCCCATCGTCAGGAACCGCTGGAGCACGACGTTCTCCCGCGTAACCACTCCGCCGCCGAGCACATAGGCCAGGACGCCGCCGCCGATCTGGTACAGAACGAAGACGACGATGAGGACGGCAAAGCCGAACAGCATTGGATTGATCCGGTGCCGCTCCACGAATGACGGAAGGGTCGCGTCGACAGCAGGCTGCGGCGGAGGCGGCAGAAATTCCGGCGTGGTCATCGGGAGGGAAGCTTTGCCTTGACCATGGCCGCCAACAGCGGGATCATGATCTCATGGTGGCCCGTGAAATTGTAGCCGCGTCCGTACTTCTGGGTCGGGCGCTCGACGACGTTCATTTGCGGCCGATACTGGCGGACCATGTCAAAATTCGCCGTGGAAAAGCCCTTGGCCTTGTAGCCGAGGTTGCGCGCCACGGTCAGGGCCTTCAGGAACACTTCGGGCATCACAACCGCCGAACCGACGTTCAGCACCACACCGCCGTTGGTCAGTCCTTCGATCGAATGCACCAGCACGCGAAAATCGCGAAAGCTCATCTCGCCCGTCGCGGCTCCGTCCATCGTCGGCTGCTGGTGGATGATGTCCGTGCCGATGGCCGCGTGAACCGTGACCGGGACCTTCAGCGTGCAGCAGGTGGCCAGAACGCTGACCCGCCGGTTGCGTCCCTTGCGGGTGAGGATCTTCCGGCCGAGCGTCTCCCCGTAGCCGGCATCCGTTTCACGCATCCCTTGGACAAGGGCGGTGTTGATGAATTCCCCCGTCTCCCGCGACATGCCGAACGTGCCGTCCATCAGATTGACCGCAACATCCTCCGATGTATGACCCCACATGGCCGTTTCGACATCGTGGATCGAGGCGGCGCTGTTCATCGCCACATGCGTAATGACGCCGCGCTTGAGCAGGTCCACGAGGATCGGCGACAGTCCGACCTTGATCACGTGTGCGCCCATCAGGAGGATGACCGGCTTCTTCGCCCGCCGGGCGCGAACAATGTCATCGACGAGATCGCGCAGCTCCTTCGCCATGAGGATCCGCGGCAGGGATTCGGCGAACTGGCGGAAACTTGTCCGCTTCCCGTCCACCACGCGGGCGAAATCCGCCGGCGTCACCTTGCTCTTGCGGCCGGCGATGGAGATGGTCTTCACCCGGTTGAGGCTCGCTTGTCGGAACATGGCCATGGCGGTCACTCCACTTTCGCGCGGATCGGTCCGTTCACGCCCGAATACTCGCGCAGTTCGGCATCGATGGATCCCACAACGACCTTCGTGCTCACCTTCACGGGGATCTTCCGCTCATCGTCCGTCAGCCAGATCAGGATCCGTCCTTCGCTCTTGAACAAGCCACCTTCCTGGATCATCGGTTCGACGATGATGCAATTGAACCGGCCGGCGTCCACCTCCACCTGCTGGCGTCCGATGAACTTGACCGCGAGCGTGTAGGTCGAATCCTTGTAGAAGTTCTGCAGCCACACGCGTTCACCGGGACGCGCGCGTGAGAAGTCCATCGTCCGCGTGAAGAAGAACGCGGAGACGATATCGTGCACATACGGGGGGATGGGATAGTGCTTGTCACTCGCCGTGGCGATGTGATTGCGCTGATCGAACGCGGCGGAGAAATCGTACTTGTAATTTCCTTCCCGCACGCGTTGCGTGAATCGCCATGGGAACAATCCCTTCACATCCATCAGCGTCTCGTACCGGTCATCCACATGATAGATCCACGAAAACGTGGGCGTTGACACGACGGTGAAGAGCAGCTGATAGCATTCGCGTCCGTTGTAGGTCTGGATCTCGGGGACGGAGATCACCGCTTCGCCGGCGACGATGAAGCTGTACCCCACGTCGTACACGAGGCGCTCGCCGACCGTGAAAGCGGATTGGGGGATGGCGCGAAGCGAGTCAAGTGCAGGAGCAGGCTGGACGGCCGGGGCCGGGAGATTCTGCGCTTCGGCCTGCGGCGAAAGGACGATCCGGCTTGCAGCTGCCAGCGTCAGGGACACGATCAGCGTCTTCATTGTCGTCATTGCGCGTTATCCGGGATCGCGGGAATCGAGTCGGTCCACCGCATCCGCCACTTCATCCGGAGTGATCTGATCCATGCAATCCGCTCCCTGGCATTCACCGCCCTTGCATCGTGGACACCGGACCGGATCAGGAACAAGCAGAATCTTGCGGTCCGTCAACGGACCCCACCGGGCGGGACTCATGACCCGGACCGGCGGATACAGACCGACAACCGCTGCACCGACGGCCGCCGCCAGATGAAGCGGTCCGGTGGAATTTGCCACACACACCTTCGCCGTCCGGAGAAATGCAGCGAACTGCCGGAGGGACATACCGCCCGCCTGAGGATGAACGGTGCCCCGCGACGCGGCGCACACAGCCTCCACCAGATCCTTTTCATGACCGCTGCCAGTCGCAACCACCGCGTATCCGCGAGCCGCAAGCACTTGTCCGAGGCGCGCAAAGTTGGCCGGCGACCAGCTGCGGGCCGATCCGCCGGAGCCCGGATGAAGGACCACCAGACGGGCGTCGGGAGATATCCCGAGCCTCGCCCGGATCCGTTCCGCTTCCTGCGCATCGTTGGTTCCCGTTACGATTCGCGGGAGCGGGATATCGGCAGGCGCGCAGCCGAGAGGCGCAAGAAGCGAGAGATTGTAGGACGCCTCGCTCTGTTCGGCGCCTTTGCGATGCACCCGCACGCGCCGGTTGAACAGCCATGAGTACCACCGGTAGGCGGTTCCGATCCGGACCGGGATTCCGGCCATCCGAAGCAACAACGCAATGCGGAACCGCGGATACGCCACCACTGCGGCATCGAACCGGTGCCGTCGCAATTCCGCCAGCATTTCGCCGAACGGTTTGTTCCGGCCGGCGGCATCATAGACGAGGGACGCGGCAACCGACGGCTGGTCATCCACGAGCGGCCGCGTGTAGTCGCGGACGAGCATCGAAACCCGGATCTCCGGCCGGCACTGAGCCAGCGCCATGGCCGTCGGGAGCGTCAGGATCACGTCTCCCATCCGGTCCGTGCGGACGATGAGAATATTCGCGCTCTGTTGCAGTTCCACCCTCGGCAAGGCTCACACTGTTTTTAATCTAACAAAACTCCCGCGGAATTCCAACGCGGCCGCGGGAGCACGCATTTTGCTTCCGACGCAAATCTTCACGATACTTCCGGTGATCTCTCCCGGCAGATACTCCGAGGCACGTGTGAAGAAGCACTCCGTCCTACTTGCGGTCGGCGGGAACTCGCTGATCCGCGCCGGCCAGCGCGGCACAGTCGACGAGCAGCGCGCGAATGCCCGCCTCAGCGCGGATTGCATCGCAGAGATCGCCGCCCGCGGACATACGCTCGTCGTCACGCACGGCAACGGTCCGCAGGTCGGCTCCCAACTTCTCCGCTCGGAAGCCGGCTCTTCGCAAACCTACACGCTCCCGCTCGATGTCTGCGTTGCCATGACGCAGGGGGAGATCGGGTACACCCTCCAGAACACGCTCCAGGATGCGCTGCGCAAGCGGAAGATCGTCCGCACGGTGGTCACCGTGGTCACGCAGGTGGTCGTCGATCCGAATGATCCGGCGTTCCAGCGGCCGACGAAACCGATCGGACCGTTCTATACGAAAGAGATGGCCGAGCAGAAGCGGCGCGAGTTGAACTGGAACATCGTGGAAGATGCCGCCCGTGGCTATCGCCGGGTGGTCGCCTCTCCCGTCCCCCGCGAAGTCGTGGAGCTGGATGTGATCCGGGGATGTCTGGAGCAGGACAGCGTGGTCATTGCCGCCGGCGGCGGAGGCATTCCGGTGATCCGGCGCAACGGCGGATACGACGGCGTCGAAGCGGTCATCGACAAGGACCGCGTCTCCGCCCTGCTGGCGAACCGGCTGAGCTTCCGCCAGTTCATCATTTCGACGGAAGTGCCCGGGGTGTATGTCAATTTCCGCACGCCCGACCAGCGTGCGCTGAGCCGACTGACCGTTCGCGAAGCGCGACAACTGCTTGCGGCCGGTCAGTTCAGCGAAGGAAGCATGAAGCCGAAGATCGAGGCCGCGATCGACTTTCTCGTCTCCGGCGGAGAGCAGGTCATCATCACCGATCCGGAACATCTCGGGGCGGCCCTGGACGGCGCGGCGGGCACCCACATCCTCCCGTAGGAGGCGGCATCATGGAACTCCGGCATGTGATCGAATCCCAGCAGCTCACCCTCCCGACGCTGAATGCGCTGTTCCAGCGGGCTGATCAGATGGAACGGGTGCTTGCCCGCGGAGGAACGCAGGACTATGCAAGCCGGATCATGGCATCGCTGTTCTACGAGCCGTCGACCCGCACGCGGTTTTCGTTCGAGTCGGCCATGTACCGGCTGGGCGGACACGTACTCTCGACGGAGCGGGCGAACGAGTTCTCGTCGGTCATGATGGGCGAGTCGCTCGAGGACACCATCCGTGTCGTCAACAACTACGCGGATGTGATCGTGTTGCGGCATTATCAGATCGGCGGCGCGCAACGGGCGGCTGCCGTCTCGACCGTTCCGGTCATCAATGCGGGAGATGGAAAAGGCGGACAGCATCCGACGCAGGCACTGCTGGATCTCTACACGATCTACAAGGAGATCCGTACGATCGACGGCGTCAATGTGGTATTCGTCGGCAACCTTGCCGACGGGAGGACGGTGCGGTCGCTCGCCTATCTGTTGGGAAAGTTTGAGCGCGTCCGGTTGTATTTCGTCGCACCCGCGGCGTTGCAGATGCAGCAGGACATCCTCGACTATCTGCAGCGTCACAACGTCTGGTTCGCGCTCGAGACGGATCTCGCCAAAGTGCTTCCGGAAGCGGATGTCGTGTACATGACGCGGATCGAAGCAGAAAAGCTCCCGGCTTCCGGGCCTGTCCCGGCGGTGAATCCGTACTTCCTGAACCGTGCGGCAATGGCTTCTCTCCGGCCAAAAGCGATCCTCATGCATCCTCTTCCGCGACTCGGGGAGATCGATCCGAGCGTGGACATTGATCCCCGCTCAGCGTATTTCCGTCAGAGCCGAAACGGCGTCCTGATTCGCATGGCTCTCCTCGCCTCCGTTCTCGACTGAAGACCTTCCGCTTCGAGCGATCCGGTGCGGCGTTGACGAATTCAACGCCTTCCGTTGCATTCTTCTACGCTCCGTCTCCTTCCCTCCTTCAATTCTCCCTAAAACGACCAGGAAATGGGCAGAATCCTCCTGGCATGTCTCTTGCAGAAAAATGCGACAGCCCGAAGGGTGAACTGGCTTCCGAGTGGAGAACCCTTCGACAGAATTGACATCCACATATTCTGAACTGTGCAGGAGATACTTCCATGGTTGCCCTCTTTGTCATTGCTACCGTCGTCGCGTGCCTCGCGATCGAGCTGATCCGGCAACGGGTTGCTGAGCGCAAGCTCGCTCCGGTGCCAGCCCGTGCCGCAGCGGCACCCGAACGTTTTCTGCTTCCCCGCGGATTCTTCATCGGCCGCGGTCATGCATGGGTGGAACTGATGTTCTCCGGCCATGCGCGCATGGGCATTGACGACTTCGCCCAGAAGGTGATCGGTAAGGTCGAGCGCCTGGAAGTCGCACCGCTCAACACCGCTGTCCGTAAGGGGGACATCGTTGCGCGGGTCATGCACAGCGGACGCGCCCTCGCAATCGCCTCCCCCATCTCCGGCAAGGTCCTGCGCGTGAACGAGGACCTGCTCCGCGCACCGGAACACATTCACAAGGATCCCTATGTGTCCGGCTGGATCCTTGAGATTCTTCCGGAGAACGTGGGCCCGGAGCTGAAGGCGCTTTCGATCGCCGACGAAGCCGCTCAGTGGCTGCGCCTGGAGATCGCCCGCTTCCGCGACTTCGTGCAGCAACAGGTCGCCGCAGCCTCGCCGCTGCCGGCCGGTGCAACAATGCTTGACGGCGGCATGCCGCTTCGCGGTGCCCTTGAGCAGTTCAACGAGCCCACCTGGCAGGCGTTCCAGAAGGAATTCCTGGCCAACTGACGACGCGCGCACCCGCCGCTGCCCCCGGCGGAGCCGCGTACTCATTGCAACTCACCGTTTCGCAGGAGATTCAGAAATGCTCGGTCATGGAATCCTGATTGATACGACACTCTGCGTGGGATGCTACTCATGCGAGGAAGCCGACGCAGCGCGTTGGGGCCGGACTCCCACGGATACGCACAAGCTGTCATCGTCCCTGAACACGGCGGTTCTCCAGGTGGACGACACCTATGTCCCCCGGATGTGCATGCATTGCGCTGAGCCGACGTGCGCATCGGTCTGCCCGGTCGGGGCGTTCACCAAAACGCCGGAAGGACCGGTCGTGTACGATCCCGACAAATGCATGGGCTGCCGGTACTGCATGCAGGCGTGCCCGTTTGATGTTCCGAAGTATGAATGGAACAGCGCCGCACCGAAGATCACCAAGTGCGACATGTGCCACGAGCGGACTTCCAAAGGCCAGCTGCCGGCCTGCGTCGAGGCCTGCCCGACGGGCGCCCGCACGTACGGCAAGGTCAGCGACCTTCTCCAGGAGGCGCAGAAGCGGATGCAGGACAACCCCGGCAAGTACCACGCTTCTGTCTACGGCGTGCGCGAAGCCGGCGGTACCTCGATCCTGTACATCTCCGACCGGCCGTTCGAAAAGCTGGGTCTGAAGACCAACCTCCCCGATCATCCGATGCCCTCGCTGACGTGGGCTATTCTCTCCAAGATCCCCAACTATGTCTTCTGGGGCGGCACGCTCATGGCAGGCATATGGTGGATCACCAACCGCCGGAAAGAAGTCCAGGCCTTCGAGCTGAAGCTGAAGGAAATGGACAAGCGCGGCAACGGAACCTCGAACCACGAGTAAGCATCGGAGACCTGACATGTTCACACGAGTACTGCAACGTCTTACGTTCTGGACCGCGACATTCTGGGTGGTGGTAGCCGTCGGTCTGGTGTCTACGATCATCCGGTTCTCCCAAGGTCTGGGAGCATCGACAAACCTGAGCGACCAATTTCCGTGGGGACTCTGGGTCGGCTTTGACGTCGTATGCGGCGTCGGCCTGGCGGCCGGCGGATTCGTGATCGCGGCGTCGGTGTATCTGTTCAATCTGGAGCGGTACCGGCCGATCCTTCGGCCGGCGATCCTCACGGCGTTCCTGGGCTACATCCTGGTGATCGTCGGCCTGCTGTTCGACCTCGGCAAGCCGTGGAATGTCTGGCACCCGATCATCATGTGGAATCCGCACTCCGTCATGTTCGAGGTTGGCTGGTGCGTGATGCTCTACACCACGGTCCTGGCGCTGGAGTTCAGCCCGATCGTCTTTGAGCGCTTCCAGATGCATTGGCCGCTGAAGGTCGTCCATGCAATCACGATCCCGATGGTCATCGCCGGCGTCGTCCTGTCGTCGCTGCACCAGTCGTCGCTGGGATCGCTGTTCCTCATCATCCCGGAAAAAGTGTATCCCCTGTGGTACTCCTCGAACCTGCCGTACCTTTTCTTCCTGTCGGCGGTGGCAGTGGGACCAGCGATGGTGATCATCGAATCGTACCTGAGCTCCCGCGCATTCAAGCGGGAGATCGAGGTGTCCATTCTTTCGCAGATCGCAAAGGTCTCGGCGGTGGCGCTGGCCATCTATCTGGTGCTGAAAATCGAGGACCTTTCCGGCATGAAGCTCTGGCCGTACGTCTTCACTTTCAACTTTGAAGGGATCATGTACTGGGCGGAAATCGGTCTCGGAGTGATCACCCCGATGCTGCTCTTCCTCAGTCCGCGGCTGCGCGCGAACAAGCGGTGGCTCTTCACGGGCGCCTTCCTGATCGTGAGCGGGTTCATCTTCAACCGCCTGAACGTCGCCATTACGTCTGTGGAGCGGTACAACAGCGCGCCGTATTTCCCGAGCTGGATGGAGATCTCGGTGTCCCTGATGATCGTGGCGCTTGGATTCGCCGCGTTCCGGCTTGCGGTCAAGTATTTGCCCATCTTCCCGCCGGCGCATGAAACGGTGCCCGCCGCGGCACGGGAAGTGGTGGCATTCATCGACGTACCGGCCGAACGGTTGTCGTGAGGTTCGGCGGGGAGGAGCTCCGGAGGCGAGCGATGAGAACGGAGTCGGCCCATAGTATCATCCCGGCGGGAGAACTTCCGTGCCTGTGGATGGATGCGGGTGTCGTCAGCTACAAGCTGTGCGACCGCGAGTATCGATGTGAGGACTGCCCTCTTTCCAGGCAGCTGCATCGCGGTCGCGGGGAGACGGACACGACACCCCTATCCGTTCCATCGGCCCCGGACGCCGGGAACGGGACACTGGGCGCAGAGGAAATCTTCGAGCGGGCCGTCGACAATCGTCTGGACGCGCTCGCGTCCCGCCGGACTCCGGAGCACTTCCGCATCCACCGGAATCACTATTGGGCGTTCAGCGTCGATGCGCGCACCATCCGCATCGGCATCGATCATATGGCGGCGGAGCTGCTAAAGCCGTTCCTCGGCGTGGTCCTGCCGCAGGCCCCGACGACGATCGGTCGCCATGAGCCGTTCTGCTGGCTGGTTCTGCCGCAGGGTACTGTCACTGTTTCTTCTCCGGTCGCCGCACACGCGCGCCGGTTCAATCCGCTTCTCACCGTGCATCCGTCGCTTCTCGGCTCCGATCCATACGGAGATGGATGGATCATGGAGATCGACTCGACACCCTCCGGTCGGGCAATGTCTGAATTCGCCTTTCCGGGCTCGGAGACCCGTCTGCTCCCGCGTCAGACGGAAGGCATCCGCAACGCTTTCATCGCAGCCTTCCACAAGCGCCAGGCGGGTATTGGCTCCACGTTGCTCGACGGCGGTACAGTGATGTCTGATCTCGAGAGCATCCTGGGACCGCAAATCTACTTCGACATCGTCAGCAACGTGTTCCGGGTGCCTCTCGGAAACTAGGCTGACCACCTCGTTTTTGGGAATAGTTTCTCAATTATTGAGACTATCAACCCATCGTTCGGCTTTTCTGTTGAAAAAATCAACTCTGTCTCGCACCTCGGAATGGCACATATATTGACAAAAACGCCATATCCAACCTCAACCGTAGATGAAGCTCTACAACCTCCTCGGGTTCAAGCTCTTCGTTGGTGTAGCCGTCATCGTTCTGACAGGCACATCCCTCTTCGCGACATTTTACGTTGAATGGCAGGCCGAACGGATCCTTGACGCGACCGTTCATTCCGCCGCGACCCTCAGCGACGTGATCAACCGCTCGACCCGACACGGCATGCTGCTCAATCGCCGCGAGGACATTTATGAGATTATCAAGACGATCGGCCACGAGCGAAACATCGAGGGGATCAGGATCTTCAGCAAGAAGGGGGAGATCATCCACTCAACCAATCCGGCCGAGATCGGCCATCGGGTGGATATGAACGCGGAGTCGTGCGTCGGGTGCCACACCGGCGCCGGACTCGTTGCGCCGCAGGACACGTCGACGCTCACCCGCATCTTTTCATCCCCCAAAGGGTATCGCGTTCTCGGCGTCATCACGCCGATCCGGAACGAATCGAGCTGCTCCTCCGCGTCCTGTCACGCCCATGCCGCCTCCCAGCGCGTGCTCGGCATTCTCGACGTGATCGTCTCGCTGAAGGACGCCGATGAGAATGTGGCGTCGCTCCAGCACACGCTGCTCGGCAGCGCCATCCTTCTCGTCATCGTCCTGACCACCTTCGTCTCCATCTTCATCTGGCGAACCGTGAACATTCCGGTGCGCAAGCTGAGCGAAGGCACGGCGGAGATCGTCAAAGGGAATCTGAATCACCGGATCGACATCCGCACGCGCGATGAAATCGGTCGGCTGGCACAGTCGTTCAATCAGATGACCGAAGAGCTGCTGCGGGCCCGCACCGAGCTGACGGGCTGGACCCAGACGCTCGAAGAGCGGGTCGCGCAGAAGACCGAAGAGCTGCGACGGGCCCAGGCGCATCTGGTCCAGATCGAAAAGATGGTCTCACTCGGAACCCTGGCCGCCACCGTCGCCCACGAGCTGAACAATCCGCTGGAAGGCATCCTCACCTATGCCAAGCTCGTGCGCAAGCGGATGCAGCAGGGACAGGTGGCTCCCGAGACGGTCCGCGAGATGATCGACGAGATGACGATGATCGCCGACGAAACCGCCCGCTGCGGCAACATCGTCAAGAACCTTCTCCTGTTCTCCAAAGAAAAGGTGGGCGATTTCAAGGCGACGGACCTGCGCACTGTCATCCAGCAGGGCCTGAGACTGATCGACCACCACATGAAGATGCACAACATCCATGTGACGGCGCTTCTGGGCGACGCGCCCGTCACGCTGCTGTGCGACGGTCATCAGATCGAAGAAGCGCTCCTCGCGCTCGAGATCAACGCGGTCGAGGCGATGCCGGACGGCGGCGACTTCCGCATCGAGATCACCGGCGATCCGAACGCCACCGATGTCGTCATCACGGTATCGGATACCGGATGCGGAATCCCGGATGAGACGCTGCCGCACATCTTTGAGCCGTTCTTCACCACCAAGAAGGACGGAAAAGGTACCGGCCTCGGCCTTTCGGTCGTGTACGGTATCGTCCAACGACACAGCGGTACGATCACGGTGGATTCGACCCCCGGCCGCGGTACGACCTTCACACTCACATTGCCCCGCCATCCCGAACAGACCCGGCCGGCGGAGGACACTCCGTTGCACACACGTACCCCAGGTATCGCATGAACGCTCCCGCACCCAAGCTCCCCAGCCTCCTTGTCGTGGACGACGAACAGATCGTCCGGGATTCTCTGACCAAGTGGTTCCGTCAGGATGGTTACCGCGTGGATTGTGCCGAAGACGCGGCACAGGCGCTCAAGAAGATGACCGAAGGCCCGTGGGATGTGATCCTGCTCGACATCAAAATGCCGGGCATGTCCGGCCTCGAACTGCAGAAGCGGGTGCATGAGATCGACCGGAACGCCACCGTCATTATGATCACGGCCTTCGCGTCCGTCGAGTCCGCCGTCCAGGCGCTGAAAGAAGGCGCGTTCGACTACGTCACCAAGCCGATCGATCCCGACCATCTGTCCCACCTCGTAAGCAATGCCCTGAAGCAGAAGAAACTGATGGACGAGAACGTCCAGCTCCGCGAGCAAATCTCCGACCTGTTCAAGGCCAACGAGATCGTCGGCGAAAGTCCCCAGATCCTGAAGGTCATCGAGCTGGCCAAGACGGTCGCGCAAACCGATACGACGGTGATGATCCGCGGCGAAAGCGGCACGGGAAAGGAACTCGTGGCCCGCGCGATCCACGCCAACAGCGCCCGACGCTACTTCCCCATCGTCCCGGTCCATTGCGGCGCCGTGGCGGAAAGCCTGCTCGAGAGCGAACTGTTCGGACATGAAAAGGGAGCTTTTACCGGCGCCCAACACCGGCGCAAGGGAAGATTCGAAATGGCGGACGGCGGCACCCTGTTCCTCGACGAGGTCGGTACCATCGGTCAGAAGATGCAGGTGGAGCTGCTCCGGGCGCTGGAATCGAAGCAATTCTCCCGCGTGGGAGGGAACGAGCTGATCGGCAGTGACTTCCGCGTCATTTGCGCCACGAACCGGGACATCGAAGCCGCGGTGAAGGACGGATCGTTCCGCGAGGATCTCTACTACCGGCTGAATGTCTTTTCCATCTTCATCCCGCCCCTCCGCGAACGCCGGCCCGACATTCCCCTGCTGGCGCAGTTCTTCACGAACAAGTACGCCACCGTCATGAACAAGGCGATCCGCGAAATCTCCCCCACGGCCATGGACTTGCTCGTGCAGTACGACTGGCCGGGGAATGTGCGTGAGCTCGAGAACATCATCGAACGGGCGATGGTGCTGGCGAAGGCGCCGGCCATCCAGCCGGGCGACCTGCCGTTTCAATTCGGCAGCAAGAAGGCGTCCGCCCTGCGCGGCGACACGCTGGATGCCGTGGAGCGGGTGCACATCGAGAACATGCTCCATCGCACCAACTGGAACATCTCCCGGTCGGCGGAGATCCTTGACATCGACCGCGTCACGCTCTACAATAAGATCGCAAAGTACGGCCTAAAGAAGCCGTGACCGATGCCCTCGATCCTCGTTGTGCCCGTCGGGGCCATGGGCGATCTTGATCTGACGGCCCTCTCAGAACCGCTGAACGAGGTATTCCGTCTCCCCGTTTCCATTCACATCGGCAGCCCGCTCGATCCGCAAGCGGCGTTCGACACCTTCCGCAACCAGTACAACTCCACCCTGATCCTGACCCGGCTGCTGGACCGCTACGGGCAGCATGACGGAAAGGTACTCGGCGTGACGATGAACGATCTGTTCGTGCCGGTGCTGACGTACGTCTTCGGCGAAGCGCAGCTGAGCGGCACCGCCGCCGTCGTTTCCGCGCACCGCCTCATGGAGGAATTCTACGGCCTCACGCCGGACCCCGCGATGGAGCATGACCGGCTCCTCAAAGAATCGGTGCACGAGCTCGGCCACACGTTCGGCCTCGTCCATTGCCACGAGCCGGAATGCGTCATGCGATCCTCCAACGCCGTGGAAGATATCGACCTGAAAGATGTGGGGATGTGCGACCGGTGCCGGTCGTTGATGGAAGGAACGGCATAGCGCCGACCGCCCGGGCCGGCGCCGGATCAGCTCACGAACACCTTCGCGACCTCGAGCAGCATCGACGGCTGATTCCACAGCGCCGCACGGAAGATGCCGCCCAGGGTTCGCTTCTCTTCGGGAAGTTTCAGCGCGCTCGTCGCGATCGCATCCAGCGTTTCGTCGCTGAATCCCGCAATGGCTTCCTTGATGTTGTAGAACACGTCGTGCCGCCATCCCAGGCGCTTCTGCCAGCGTTTCTCGTATTCCGGCAACCGGGAAAGATCGTTGGCCGCGATCGCTTCCGCCGCCACCTGTCCGGCGAGCATGCCGCCGATCATCCCGCTGATGATCCCGCCGCCCGAAGTCGGATTCACCTGATGTCCTGCATCCCCCACGAGCATCACGCGGTTCAGCACGAGGCGATCGACAGTCTTCGCGCACGGCACGCCGCCGGCAATGCGCGTAAGGATCGCAGCGTTCGGGTATTTGGTCGCGACGAATTCCTCCAGATACTGGATCGCCGACCGGCGCTTGGCTTCTTCGACATTGATCCCCAGGCCGACGTTGGCGCTTCCCCGGCCTTTCGGAAATACCCACAAGTACCCGCCCGGCGACACCGCGTCGCCGAAATAGAACTCCAGCACATCCTGCTCGACGTCGATGCCGGTGATGGTCACCTGCGCACAGCTCTCCATGTCGCGAATGTGACACACCGTGTCGATGCCGGCCCATTTGCCCACGCGGCTTTCCACGCCGTCCGCGCCGATCACGATCCGTCCGGCGATCTCCACCGGTTTGTCCTTCATCAGCGCCTTCACGCCGACGGCATTGCCGTCCGCACCACGCAGTAGGTCGTAGACGTACGCCTTCGTCACGACTTCGGCTCCCTCGGCCGCAGCCAGCTTCGCCAGCTCATAGTCGAACAGCCGCCGCTCCAGCACATACCCGGTCCCGTCCAGCCGCGGCACCACTGATTTCCCGGAGGGGGAAACGAGCCGAAAGCGCGTCACCGTCGAGGCGATCCAACGCGGATCGGGCGTAATGAACTGAACCACCCCCTCATGGCTGACGGCTTCGCCGCAACGCACCGGATAGCCGACGTCACGATCCTTCTCCAGTACCAGCACCGACGCTCCGCCGGCCGCCGCATAGCGGGCCGCGGTCGATCCGGCCGGTCCCGCCCCCACCACGATCACATCATAGCGTGCGTTCACTTGACCTCGTTCAGGAACAACGGCTGTTGCGCGGGCAGATGTTGCACGCCCTCACGGTGAAATTCGATCACTTCCCAGGGACAGGCCCAGACACACTTGCGGCAGTTCGTGCAGCGTTCTTCGATGATCGAAATGCGCGATTCAAGCAGCTCGATGGCGTCTTCGGGGCACACGCCCACGCAGCATCCGCAGAAGTCGCACTTTCCGGGGATAATGTGGATCATCAACGTCGTCTTCGTCCCGCTCATGAGGCCCTGTTCTGTGCTGAAGGTTTGGAGCGCGCGCCCGACGTTTCGAGCGACTTGAGCATCTGCACCAGCTCCTGCTGCCGCTCGAGGATCGGGCGGGTGTCGCCTCCCTGCTGCGTCACCTGACGCAGCGTCTGCTGATTGCGCTCCATCGCCCGCCGGATTGCTTTCCGGCGGAACACGACGAGCGCATCCCGGGCGATCTGGATCGGCTCCGGCTCATCGATCTCCTTCTCCATCGCCGTCCAGCCTTTGCTCAACTCGTACCGGCTGAGGGAGACATCGGTCACGATGCTCTTGAGCTCTTCGTCCGTCAACTGGCTCACAACAGCGTTCGCGTCCACCGTTCCCCGAACGTCCAGAATATCGAGGACCATCCGGATCAGCGTGCGGGCCCGGAGGTCGGAGAAATCCTCCAGCGTGATCGTTTCGAGAATGTGGCTGATGATCGTCCGGTCTCCGTCCAGGAACAGCTTGAGAAGATCGCGCTCCTCGGGGGGGATTGGACCGGCCGGCTGGGGTTCGGCGGTCGTACTCACCGTCGGCTCGGTCAGCCGGGGAACGGCGCGTTCCGTTCTGATGCGGTTCTCGGTCCGTCCGCGGGACAGGATCTGCTCCATCTCACGGTGCAGGACGCTTTCATAGACGTTGAACTTTTGCGCGACATCCTTGATGAAGAGATTGCGCTTCAGCTCATCGCCGATCTTCGCGATCGATTCGACGATCGAGCGGATTGCGCGGGTTGTGCGTTCGGGAGAAGTGAAATATCCCGCTTTGACGAACTGACGGGCCTTGAACTCGATGAACGACGTTGAAGAGGCAACCAGCGAGAGAAACTCTTTGCCGCCGTGCACACGAACGAAGGAATCCGGATCCTCATCCTGCGGGAGTTCCACAACCTGCACGTCGAGTCCCTGCTCCAGCGCCAGATCGATCCCGCGCACCATCGCCGATGAGCCCGCGGAGTCGGCATCGTACACAAGGATCAGATTCTTCGTATAGCGTCCCAGCAGAACCAGCTGATCCTGCGTCAGCGCTGTGCCGCTGGAGGCAACCACGTGCTGCACGCCGGCCTGGAATAGGGTAATCAGGTCGGCATAGCCCTCCACCATGATGACCGCATCCTCGTGACGGATCGCGTCGCGCGAGTGCGAAAGGCCGTAGAGCACGCGGCTCTTGTTGTAGATGGGGGATTCGGGAGAATTGATGTACTTACCGGCGATCGGATCATCCTCCCGCATCTTGCGGGCGCCGAAGCCGAGGACGCGGGATGTCGGAGAGACGATGGGGAACATCGCCCGTCCGCGGAAGTAATCGTAGAGGGAGCCATCCTCGCGCGTACGCGCCAGGCCCGCCTTCACGAGCAGGTCGGGGGCGATATTCTCCGCGCGGGCGCGATTCACGAACGCATCCCACGAGTTGAGCGAGTAGCCCAGCCCGAAGATCCGGATCGTGTCGTCAGTGAATCCCCGGCCGTGGAAGTAGTCGAGCGCCGCCTGGCCTTCGGCGGAGCGGAGCTGCTCGTGAAAGAGCAGGCCGGCCATGCGCGTGGCGGCGTACAGCCGTTCCGCCTCGCTTTCCTCCTCGGTCGGCGTCTGCGTATCGGTCGGCAGCACGATGCCCGCCCGGTCCGCCAGCGACCGGACCGCTTCCACGAACGACACCTTTTCCATTTCCATCACAAAAGTGAACACGTTCCCCCCTTTCCCGCAGCCAAAGCAGTGGTACATCTGCTTTTCAGCACTGACGGTAAAGGAGGGGGTCTTCTCCGTGTGGAACGGGCAGAGGCCGATGTAGTTCTTTCCGCGCTTCTTCAGCTTGACATACGCAGAGATCAGGTCGACCACGTCGGTGGCGTTCCGGACATCCTCGATCTTTTCGTCGGGAATGCGCATACGCACCGAATCTACCCAATAATGACAGGACAAGCAACGGCGCGCGCCTTGCATCCGCGGCGATCTTTCGATACACTCCGTGGAGCACGCCTCTATCCACGAACCATCCGGTGCAGATCATGACGGAACAGACGGAAGTCCGGTCGGACTGGCATGAGTACTTCATGCGCATCGCCGAGCAGGTTGCGACCCGCAGCACGTGCAACCGCAAACACATCGGTGCGGTGATCGTGCGGGACAAGACCATCCTTTCGACGGGATATAACGGGAGCCTGCGCGGGGCGCCGCACTGCGACCAGATCGGCCACGACATGGAGAACGGCCATTGCGTTCGCACCGTGCACGCGGAAGCGAACGCCGTGGCGCAGGCCGCGAAGAACGGCGTCGCCATTGAGGGATCGGAGATCTACGTGACGGCATCGCCCTGCCTGACGTGCTTCAAGTTAGTCGCCAACGCAGGCATTCGTGTGATCTACTTCAAGGAATTTTACCGCGACGAGCGGATCACCGAATATGCGCACCAGGCCAGCGTAACGCTCGTGCACATGGGCGATCGCGACTAGCAGCGACCTCCGCCTTCATCCGCGCGTACGCAAAAGAGGGCAGCTCTGTCCGGGCCGCCCTCTGCATATCTCCCCGGCCGGTCCGTGCCGGCCCCCGCAGTCACTCCTTCAGATGAGAGACCATATCCTGCATCGCGTCCGCGAATTCCTCTGCGGCGTTCTCAAAGACCGCGATGCTCTTCTTGCTGTACTTGGTGGGATCTTCCTTGGTCGGCTGGGTGGACGAAATCGAGACGTACTGCGAATTGTTCTTCGCCTTCTTCGCATCCAGGCAGTACGTCGTTCGGCCCGACTTCAGCGTGCGGGAGAACACCGGATCGCCGTCCTTCACCTGCCGTGCCTCGTTGAACGCTCCGACCAGCTCGTCGGCGACGTTGCCGAACACGACGATCGAACGTTTTGTGAACTTCCCGGGATCGGTCGGCGACGGCTGGCTGGCCGTGAGGCTGAGGTACTTCGAGTTGTTCTTCGCCTCCCGGACGTCCAGAAAGTATGTGACCTTTCCCGATTTGACCATCTTACTGAAGAGCGATTCCATAGCTCCCCCTCTTGGATATGGTGTGTGGATGAGTGAACGCCAGCCGCCGGTCGCGGATGGCTCGTCTACCGGCAGGGAATCGCTGCCCCGGGGGGACCGCAGTCCCACCCCCCTTCCCCCGCCATTGTCACTACATCCTTCCGAGTCCCCCCGTCAGCAGAAAATATGACAGCGCATCACCGCCATTGGTTCATGCTGCACGCGCTGCCGTGCGGCAGATCTGTTCCTTGAAGACCTACAATGAGCAATTGACAGATTTCAATTGCCGATTGTCAATTCCCCATCTCCTCATTCTCCAATCTCCATTTTTCACTTCAAGTGTCTTTCCATCCACTCCACCCAGCGTCGGTACACGTCCGTCCGACGGACGATGCTGCCCGGGAAGTGCGTGTCGGTCGGATACGCATAGAATTCCACCGTCACGCCGTTATCCCGCAGCGCATGGAACATCTGGTAGCTGTTGATGATCGGCACGTTCGGATCGCCGACGTCCCCCATGATCAGGGTCGGGGCCTTGACATTCCGGGCCATTTCGATCGGCGACTGCTCACGCCAGATATTCCAGTATTCCTTCGTCCACGGTGAACCGCCGAAGAAGTACAGGTCGTACGTCTGATAGTATGCAATCGTGTAGTCGAGCACCCAGTCGTTGAGCGCCGCACCGGCAACCGCCGCCTTCCAGGCGTTCGGATAGCAGCCGGTCAGCCATGATGTCATGTATCCGCCGTATGACCAACCCGAGACTCCGATGCGCGTCGTGTCGATCATTCCGGTCCCGACCACCGCGGCCACGCCGGCCATGACGTCCTTGCCGGGCCCTTCACCGGTGTCGCGGAAGATGGCATGCTGGTATGCATCGCCGAGATTCGTGCTGCCGCGATAGTTCGGTTGGAACACGAAGAAACCTTTGGCCGCAAGCAGCTGCGCGAGCGACTCGAATTCCGTCGTCGATGCGGCCTCCGGTCCGCCATGGATCACGAGAACGAGCGGATATTTCTGCCCCGACGTGAACTGGGCCGGATACGTCAGGACCCCATCCTCATTGAATCCCCCCGGTCCGATCCATTTCATCGATTCCGTCCTGCCCAGCGTCAGGCTGTCCGTGAACGCATTAAGGTTCGTGAGTCGGCGCGGCGTGGCGCTCAGCGAATCGAGCAGATAGAGTTCCGCCGGATGATCCGCCGTGCTGCCGACGAAACAGATCTTACCGGAGGCCGAGATACTCAGGTTGCGGCCGCCGGCGTGGACATCGCCCAGCGTGAGTTCTGTCGCCTCTCCGTTGACCGGTTGACGCCACAGGGTGACGTGCGTACCGAGTTCACCCGAAAGCAGCAACGCGCGTCCGTCGGGAAGCCACCGGAAGTTCTGAATGTTCCGCGCAAGCGCTCGCGTCACATCGAC
This sequence comes from Bacteroidota bacterium, assembly GCA_021813905.1. Classification (GTDB taxonomy): domain Bacteria; phylum Bacteroidota; class Ignavibacteria; order UBA10030; family UBA10030; genus JAKAJH01. The sequence goes on from JAKAJH010000010.1 coordinate 25,533, forward strand.
CGTCTCGCCGTCCGCGCGGACGTACACGGCATTGCCGTTGTTCAGATCACCGTTGCGGGCACGGGAGAACGCAAGCGCATCCCCGGCAAATGCCGGATGTCCCGATCCTTCCTCCGCCACCAGTGTGCGCACGTCTCCACCGGCGGTATCGACCTCCGCGATGGTGCAGTGCCAGGCGTTCCCTTCCCACACATCCGGAAATCGTTGAAATGCAATCGAGCGCCCGTCTGGGCTCCAGGCAAGGGGAGAGATCGTCTCCTGATCCGTCTGGAGGCTCCCGGTGCCCTGTGTCAGACGTTTTGGTTCTCCGCCGGTTGACGGGACGATCCACAGATGCCACGGCTGCAGCGCGGCCCGGACCGTGAAGTTGTTGTCCGTCACCCGAAACGCATCTTCGTGGTGCTCGATGGCTTTGGGATTGGGCACGGTGTCCTGCGCGACAAAGGCAACGGTCCGCCCGTCCGGACTCCAGGAGAATTCCACGACGCCGGTCTTTGACCGGGTGATCCGGACCGGATCGCCACCCGTCATGGGCATCACAAAGATCTGTCCCTTCTTGGATCCGGCCTCTTTCGCGATGAACGCCAGCGAGGTGCCGTCAGGCGACCAGCGCAGGTTCGCAATGCCCTCCCGCTCGAATGTCAGCGTGCGGCGCGTTCCGTCCGCCACCGTGATCAGATCGATCTCCTGCTTCGACTTGTCCTTCTCCCAGTCCGGCCGACTGACGATGAACGCGATGCGGCTTCCGTCCGGGGAGATCTGCGGGCCGGACAGACTCACGAGCCTGCGAAGATCGGTAAGCTGAAACGGCGGGCGGCTGGACTGGCCGAATGTCAGGGTGGAAAGCGGAACGAGGAGAAGGGAAAGCAACGCGGTTATTCGCTTCATACGCGCACTCTGCAGTAGTGTTCGGGATAATCCGGACGGCGCCTGTGCCGATTCGTGCGATTAACAATCATAGAGAAGGTACTGATTTCGGCGCCCGAAATCACCGCCGGATCCTCCTTCCCCGTCTCCCTTTCCGCTTTTGAATTTCCAATTTATCATTTTGAATTGGATACAAACACAAAGCCCCCCGGGGTCTCCGGAGGGCTCTGAGCACAGCAACAGCGGGATGGCTTAGTACATGTCGCCGCCCATACCCGGGTGCGGCATCGGCGCCGGCTTTTCCTTCTCCGGCTTCTCCACGATGGTCGCCTCGGTGGTCAGCAGCAGACCCGACACGCTGGCCGCGTTCTCGATGGCGATACGCGCGACCTTGGTCGGATCGATGACACCGGCCTGGATCAGGTTCTCGTACTTCTCCGTCTGTGCGTTGAAGCCGAAGTCGTCCTTGCCGGCCTTCACTTCGTTCACCACGACCGAACCTTCGTAGCCGGCGTTCTCGGTGATCTGCCGGATGGGCTCTTCCAGCACGCGGCGAATGATGTCCACGCCCGTCTTCTGGTCGAGATTGTCGGTCTTCACATCGTCGAGCTTCTTGATGCAGCGCAGGAACGCCACTCCGCCGCCCGGGACGATACCTTCCTCGACGGCAGCGCGGGTCGCGTGCAATGCATCCTCGACGCGGGACTTCTTCTCCTTCATCTCGACCTCGGTCGATGCGCCGATCTTCAGGACCGCGACGCCGCCGGACAGCTTGGCGAGACGCTCCTGCAGCTTCTCCTTGTCGTAATCCGACGTGGTCTTGTCGATCTGCTGCTTGATCTCGTTGATACGCTTCTTGATGTCTTCCGTCTTGCCGGCGCCTTCGACGATCGTGGTGTTGTCCTTGTCGATCGACACGCGTTCGGCGGTGCCGAGGTACGACAGCGTCGCATTCTCGAGCTTGAAGCCCTTCTCTTCCGAGATCACCTGGCCGCCCGTGAGGACCGCGATATCCTCGAGCATGGCCTTGCGGCGGTCACCGAAGCCCGGGGCCTTCACGGCGCAGATCTTCAGGGTACCGCGAAGCTTGTTGACCACCAGCGTGGCCAGCGCCTCGCCCTCGACCTCTTCCGCGACGATCAGCATGCTTCGACCCGTCTGGGCGACCTTCTCGAGCACCGGCAGGAGGTCCTTCATCACACTGATCTTCTTGTCGTGGATGAGGATGTACGGCTTCTCAAGCGCGGCTTCCATCGACTCGGCATCTGTCACGAAGTACGGGGAGAGATAACCGCGGTCGAACTGCATGCCCTCGACCACATCCAGCGTGGTCTCGGTGCCCTTGGCTTCCTCAACGGTGATGACGCCGTCCTTGCCAACCTTCTCCATCGCATCGGCGATCAGATCACCGATCGCACGGTCGTTGTTGGCCGAGATAGCGCCAACCTGTGCGATCTTCACTTTGTCGTCGCCGACGGTCTTGCTGACCTCCTTAAGGCTCTCGACGACCTTCTTCACCGCGAGGTCGATGCCGCGCTTCAGGTCCATCGGGTTCGCACCGGCCGTGACGTTCTTCAGGCCTTCGCGCACGATCGCCTGCGCAAGAATCGTCGCCGTGGTGGTGCCGTCGCCGGCCACATCGGAGGTCTTGGAGGCAACCTCACGCACCATCTGAGCGCCCATGTTCTCCACGGGATCGGTCAGTTCGACTTCCTTCGCAACCGTCACGCCGTCCTTGGTCACCGTCGGCGCGCCGAATTTCTTGTCGATCACGACGTTCCGACCTTTCGGGCCGAGCGTCACCTTCACCGCATCCGCCAGCTGATCGACGCCGCGTTTGAGCGCCGAGCGGGCTTCTGACTCATACTGAATGATCTTCGCAGCCATTGGTTCTTCTCCTCGTCATTACTTGGGCATAATTGCAAAAATGTCGGACTCCCGCATAATCAGGAGCTCGTCGCCGTCCATCGTTACCTCGGTGCCGGAGTACTTTCCGTACAGCACCTTGTCGCCGACCTTGACTTCCATCTGGATGAGCTTCCCATCGTCGGAGAAGCGACCCGGCCCGACCGCGATGACCTCTCCCCATACAGGCTTTTCTTTGGCCGTATCAGGGACAATGATTCCGCCCTTGGTCATCTCTTCCGCCTTTGACGGCTTCACGATAACGCGATCCGCCAACGGTTTGAGCTTCATAGTGCATATCTCCTTGATTTAATTGATCTTGTACGGAGTCAGGAGTGCCTAGCACTCTCTCTTCACGAGTGCTAATATAAGAAAAAGCCGGTCTCTTGTCAAGAGGGTCCGGCTTCGGTGTTACATAATGGGATCAGGCGAGAGAACCGTTGCGGCCTGCAAGGCGGCGGAAGAGCACATCCAGCAGAAAGAGCAGTCCCAGTGCGATCATCACGCTGATCGCACCGCTCCAGGGGGTCGAGCGCAAAGCTTCAAGGAATCCAAACGGATTCCCGGGCAGAATTGACATGAACCGGTGCAGTACCGTGGAGGCCATCCCTTCCACATTTCCCTCACCTCCGGCGATCCGCGGGCTAACGTATGTTGAAAAAGCGGTCGCGAGTCCCAACGCCATTCCGACGACCCCGATCAGAGCCATGATGTTGCCCAGATTTCCGGCAAGCCAACGGTACTTCCGACTCTTTTGTGACACTTCGAGCGTCTGAAGGATTCTCTCGTTGAGAGATTCCGGTGCTTTCCGGGCGAGGGATTCGCGCGCCGAACGAAGGATGGCTGCCTGGAGTTCGATCTCGCGGCTGCAGATGTCACAGTCCTTCGCATGCGGAATGTCCGCGATCCTCGCACCGGCCAAGCGACGGTCAGCCGCCTCGATGACCTCCCGATTCGTCAAGTGGGTCATGCTTCATCTCCTTCATCGACAACCGTCTCCGACCGAGTAGGCGACCAATCCAACCTGCGACGAACTGTTATCCGGAGCAGGGCCCGCGCCCGGAAAATGCGGGTCTTCACAGACGGGACACTGAGTCCAAGCACTTCCGAAACCTCCTCGTAACTGAAATCCTGAACCAAGAAAAGCAGCACCGGATCACGGTAGATCACCGGCAGGTCGTCAATCGCCTCGCTCACAATTCGGTAAAACTCATTTGTTTCCAGCAGAATATCCGGCTGTGGCGTGTCGTCCGGGATCTGTGAGAGCCCGGCGTCGATGGATTCCGCATCGTCTTCGGGATGCTCATCGGCAACCGGCCGTCGTTGACCAGCCTTCGTCGCACACACGTTATAGAGGATCCGAAAGAACCAGGTGCCGAACTTCGAATTGCCCTTGAAGCCCGCGAGACCACGAAACGTCCGCACAAACGCATCCTGCAGGGCTTCTTCCGCATCTTCACGGTTCCGAAGTATCCGAAATGCCAAACCCATCCCCCGATCTTTGTAACGATCCATGAGGGCGGAGAACGCTCGTAAATCGCCGCGTGCCGCCCCGAGGGCGAGTTCGCGATCTTTGTCCGGCATTGGAATGGTGGCCACCTCTGATACCCCTTTTGACCGTGAGGCGAGCCGGAAGGTTTCGGGGAGCAGCCGCAATCTCCCGAAACTTTTTCCCGACGGGTCAGGTCAAAAGGAACAGAAGAAGATACGCAATCCCTGGGAAAGAGAAAAAGCACATCATCCACCTTCGATTGGAGGACGTATGCAAGAAGTCTTGGTCCCCATATTTCTCTTCGGCGGCGCAGCCGTCGTGCTTTGGAAGTTCTTTGACTCGCGCCATCGCGAACGCATGGCGATGATCGATAAAGGTCTTCGACCGGCTGACTTCCAGCAAGCCGGACCGCAGCGCACCACGTTCTTCTCGGCCGATGGAAGTCTCAAATGGGGCCTCCTGGCGGTGTTCGCAGGGCTCGGTGTCTTCTTCGCAAACTGGTTGCATGAGGCCCGATTCATGGACGAAGGTCCTGCAAATTTCGGCTCGGTATTCGTGTTTGGCGGGATCGCTCTTGTGCTGCATTACTTGATCGCCGCGCGAAGGCTTCGCAAGGAAGAAAAGCAATCCCAGTCCTGATTTCGCGGCATTTTCGCTGAATCCCCGGGTGCCGGCAGGTGCCCGGGGTTTCACCGTCTTCCCTGTGTTCCGCTTCACTTGACACGCTGCAAAAATCTGCTATACTGCCTGCGTCACGATCACCACCCCATCCATCCACATTTACCGGAGAAGCACATGAGACGAGCACTGTCGTTGGGTCTTCTGCTGGCAGTGTTGAGCGGTGTCGCGTCGGCACAGCTGATCGGAATTACGAAAGGCGTCAAGGGAGGTATAAACATTGCGACCATCGGCGGCTCCGATGCGGGCTCCGGCATCACGGCGGTAACACAGTACGCGGCCGGCGTGTTCGTGGAAATCAGCCTTCCCGGCCCTCTAGCCATCCAGCCGGAAGTGCTGTACAGCGTGAAGGGTTCGAAGGCGGCCGTGCCGGCCACATACCTGACCCCCGCAATGACCCTGACGACCACGCTTTCATACATCGAGATCCCGGTGCTCCTGAAGTTCTACCTTCCCACGCCGGTGATCAAACCGCACCTGTTCGCCGGACCGGCGCTCGGCATTCTCACATCAGCAAAGGCGAAGGCGGAGTACCCCGGTGGCTCTGTGGACACCGATATCAAGGATGTCATCACCTCCACCGACCTCGGTGTTGTGGTCGGTGCAGGCATCAAGCTGGCGCTCCCGATCGTTGACCTGAGCGTCGAGGGACGCTACAACTACGGAATGAAGTCGATCGACAAACAGGATGGCACGAAGATGTACAACCGGACGATCTCGATTCTTGTGGGGATCGGCTTCTGAGAAACGGCATTGCGGCAGGTTCAACGCAAAACGGGAGCCCTTCAGCTCCCGTTTTTGTTTTCACTGCGAATGGACGCTTCAGGGATGAAAGATGCGCGGCGCTATGCGCCCGAGCTTGAGCGCTCCGCTCAGCTTCGCGCCGAACGACTGCGCAAAGAGCAGCTGCAGAGCCCCTTTGAGTCCGTCGTACACGGCTCGCGTGTGCGGGTACCACCACAGATCCCGTCGAATGAACGGAAGGATGTCGTCGATCACCACGCGCGGTTGAGTCATGGCCTCCAGCCCGATCGCGCTGTGGGTCCGCCCCAGACCGGACTTCTTGAATCCTCCCCACGGCGTCTCCGCCAGCCCGTGACTCATCATGTGGTCGTTGATCATCACGGATCCGACCTCCAGCCGGGCGGCGATGGTGCGCGCCTTGGCCCGATCGCGGGTCCAGACCGACGCGGCCAGTCCCAGGTCGGACGCATTGGTGCGCTCGATCGCTTCGTCCACGTTCTCGACTTTCATCACGCTGACCAACGGGCCGAACACCTCGCCCCGCATCGCCTCCATCGCCGGTGTGACGTCGGTGAGGACAACGGGAGGATGGAAGAATCCCTTCGTTCCGTCCGCACCGTTCCCGTTCCGGTACATCCGCGCTCCTTTGGCAACGGCATCCTGGACGATCGCCTTCACCTTCTCCAGCTGTGAGCGCGTCGTAAGCGATCCGATGTCGATGTCCCATCCCGTATCCGCCCCCTGACGAAGCTTCATCACACGATCGGCGAGGAGGGTCAGGAATTCGTCATAGACTTTCTTTTCGACAAAGATCCGTTCCACCGCTGCGCACGACTGTCCGCTGTTAGAGAATCCGGCCCAAAGGGCGCCGCCGACGGCCCGCGGAATATCTGCATCGGCGCAGACGATCATCGCGTCATTCCCGCCAAGTTCGAGCGAGATCGGCAGAAGACGATTGGCGGCAAGCGCCATCAGTTCCTTGCCCACCGGGACCGACCCGGTGAAGAACAGCTTGTCGATGCCCGAGTCGATGAACGCTTTCCCCGCGACTGAGCCGGGCAGATTGATAAGGCTGAATAGTCCGTTCGGAAGATTTCCCGCCCGCACCACGCGCTCGATCCATTGGCCGACCAGCAGCGTCTGACTGGCGACCTTCAGGACAACGCCGTTCCCCGCCATCAGCGCCATGGCGACCTCATGCATCGGAATGGCGAACGGATAGTTCCACGGGCTGATGATGCCGATGACGCCCATCGGTACCCGGTCGATATATGACCGCTTGTTGACGGTCAGGATGCTGCCCGGTCGGACACGCCGGCGGCTCAGCACCCGTTCCGCTTCACGGGCATAGAATGTCAGCGCGGTGGCAACCGGAAACACTTCCGTACTCAGCGCATCCATCCGGGACTTGCCGGTCTCGGACGAGATCATCGCGGCGATCTCGTCGATGTGATCCATGACGAACTGCCGCATGCGAAGGAGACGCGCCCGCCGCTCGGCGAACGAATAGCGTGCCCAGGCCGCCTGGGCAGCGTGCGAAGCGGCAACCGCCGCCGTCAGTTCTCTTTGTGTATTGACAGGGACGGAACCGAGCAGTTCGCCCGTGGCCGGATTGATCGAACGGACTTTGGTGCGCGACGGCATTCCTTACACTCCCGCGATGGTGGTGGATCGAACAGCACAAACATGATACGGATGATTCGCGCAGAAATGCAACGTCCCGGTCTTTGGGACCGGGACGAATTGCGCAACCGACGAACCGTGCCAACCGACGGTCAGAGCGTGACCTCGAGCTCCTTTTCGATCGCTTCCTTGAACGCGTCCTTCGGAAGAGCACCGACAGCCATCTTCGGACGGCCTTCCTTCGGGATGAACAGCAGGGACGGGATGCTGCGGATGCCGAACACACCGGCCAGCTCCTGCTCCTCGTCCACGTTCACCTTATAGAAGTTCACTTTGCCCGCGTACTCCGTGGACAGCTCTTCCACGATTGGACCGACCATCCGGCACGGTCCGCACCACTCCGCCCAGAAGTCGATCACCGACGGCAACTCGCCGGTGTATTTCCACTCGTTGTTCTTCTCATAGTCAAAAACCTTTGCGAGAAAGGCTTCCTTTGTCAGATGCTCAGCCATGTCCGGCTCCTTGATGGATACATGATATTGTTTTTCTCTTCACTCTCGTTGTCACATCGCGGCGATGACGCGCACCAGGCGTTCCCGCACTGCCCCTGCGATCGGGGCCATCGCGTCATTCGTCAGCACTTTTGTCATCACCTGAGGATCGAAGGCGGAGACGGTCACCTTCCCGTCGCGCTCGTACACGATCACATTGCAGGGAAGCAGGAGTCCGATCTCCGGTTCCGCCTGCATCGCCTCATGGGCGAATGGAGGATTGCAGGCGCCCAGGATCACGTAGCGCTCGACGTCGACGTTCAGCTTCTTCTTCAGCGTCTCCTTCACGTCGATCGTGGTCAGAACGCCGAAGCCCTCTTTCTTCAGCTCGTCGGTCACTTTGGTCACTGCGGCGTCGAACGTCAACGCCACCGGCTTCGAAATGCCGTAGCTCATTGTCCCCTCCCGGGATCCGCCGGCGCAGCCGCACGACGCGATCTCCATTGGACAAACAGACTGCCGATGAACCCGCCGTAGATGGTACTGATCCAGGGATTTCCTGTGATGGGACAGGTTCCGCTCGCGCATCCGATGAAATACCAGTACGCATAACCCCCGATCGCCCCGAGGATGATCGGCACCGCCCGACGCACCCAGATCATTATGTCCGCGCGCTGAAGTTCCATTCGCCCATTCCGCCTTTCAAATTCGCCACCTGAAATCCGTGCTTTCGCAGAGTCGCCGCTGCCGCGAGACTCCTGCTTCCCGTCTGGCAGTACACCACGATCAGCCGGTTTCGATGCTTCTCCAGCGTATCGATCTTGCGAAGCAGATCGCCCACCGGCACATGCAGCGATCCTTTGATGTGGTCCCGCGCCCGTTCGTCGGCATTCCGCACATCCAGCAGCACCACGTCGGACTGCCGGGGCAGAAGCTCCTGCAACTCGCGGGGACCGATCTGGCGGATGACCGCGCGAAGGTAGGCCCTCCGCACGGCGAAGGCCAGCGCGATCGCCGCGGCCGCGATCAGAACAATCTGCGGTAGTGTCATGTCCATCCGGGTTCGCTTATCGCCGGATCAGAACAAAATAGTGGGACCTGTTCAGATCTCCCTGCTCTGTGACGCGGCGTCCCTGCAGTTCCTTCAGCAAGTCTTCCTGTGCCAGGCGTTCTTCCTTCGGGGGGCCCTTCGGTTCGTCCTGCTTCTTCCATTCCACAATGGCCACCGCTCCACCCGGCTTCGTGATCCGGAACGCCTCGTTTAGCAGGCGCTGTTTGTCCACGTTCTCATGCGCCACGAACGCCAAGAGCGTCAGATCGGCTACGGCGTCAGGAACATGCGTCTCGTACTCGTCGGAGTGTTTCAACTCGACGTTCGGAGGAACTCCCTGGGACCGGAAGTACGCCACCATCTGTTCCGACATCTCGGCGGCGTACACGCGTCCACTCGGACCCACGATCGCTGCACCGGCTCGGGAAAAAAATCCGGTGCCGGCTCCGATATCCGCGAGCACCATTCCTTCTTTGAGTCCGAAGCGTACCAGCGTCCGATCCGGCGGGATCAATGCGCGGCGTTCGCTGTTCTCCAGTCCGGCAGCTTTTTCAGGCGAGAATTTATGCATATAGTTCTTGTTGTCCTCAGTTCAGTCCGCACGTTCCGCCGCAGCACGAGCCGTTGTCGCAGGAAGGAGCGCTCGAGGAGGAAAAATCCTGCGATGAGCCGGAGCCCATCGACATCTGCGTTACGGACATCAGCCGCTTGTGGTTCCGCGATCCGCAGGAGGGACACACCACATCCTCCTGAACCTCGCGCACTTTGTGATACACGTCGTAAGTCGAATTGCAGTCCATGCAGCGATAGTCGTACACCGGCATCGTCGAAGCTCCTTCTGATGGTTAACTGTCTGCTTAATAGGATGCAGAAAAGGCCGAAAGGATTCGAAAATCCGCCCTATTTCCGCCTGTGATGTCCGGACGGTCCGCCCGAAACCGACGATTTTGGGCGCAGACGGCGCCTTCCTGAGTCGAATCCGTTGCCCCCACCGGTTCCGGGACGGGCGTGGGATACGAGATCAAACGAATCGCCGATCATCCGACGGATGTCTGCCGATGGGACGCTTCCATCGAGCACAATCGTATTCCAGTGACGCTTGTTCATGTGATACCCCGGTCGGACACCGGCGCACCGCTCCCGCCATTCGATGGCCCGGGCGGGATCGCATTTCACGTTCACGGTGGGAGGGATCGCGTCGAGATTGGCGAGAAGGAAGATCCTGCCGCGCACCCGGAACGCCAGCACGCCGTCGCCGAACGGCATATCCTCCGTTCCCCCGGGCCTCGCAAGGCAGTATGCACGGATCTGGTCAAGCGTCATGGTCGGTGCAACGTATGAACGGAAACGGCGGGAAGCAACCGCCCGAAAACAAAGACGGCTCCGACCGGGAGATCGGAGCCGCTCTAGACGTAACTGCGGAAGTTCACGCGGTCATTGGTGATTCATCGGCATTCCTTGGCCGCCCATCATTCCCTGGTGCGGTCCCCGTCCACCCTCACGATTCATCCCCATCCCTTTGCCTCTGCCACCCTGTGCCATCATCGGGGCCATTTCCAGCATCTTCTTCCACTGCTTCTGCTGATCAGGGTTCAGCAGCTTGTTGATCGCGTACCACCCGTCAACATGTCGCATCTTCATCTGCACCGTCACATCGGCAATCTCCTGCATCTTCTTCTCGATCGCGCTGCGTTCCGGTTTGTCGGCTTTCAGCAGCTGACGGAGCTCGATGCGGGCAGTCTGTTCCTTTGCCCGATCGGCCACGATCTGCTTCTGCACGTTCAGATGGATGTCGGAGACCTGTTTCTGTTGCTCTTCGGTGAGGTTGAGTTTCTTCATAAACTTCATGCCCCGCCTCATCATTCCCGGCCCATCTGTGGGGGTCTGGGGTTGAGCCACCGCTGTCGCCATAAGCGCGGCGGTCAGCACCGCTATCCAAAGTTGTTTCATCGTGTGTCCTTTCAGTTCGAGGTCCTGAAGCTTAGACGGTCGGGACTGACAGGAGTTTAATCGCGTTCCTCCTGCGGAGAACACGAAGGCCGGACGTTCTGTCCGGCCTTTGTGTCAAATCTGCAAAACCGCGATTCACCATGTCCCGACGGGGGCCGAAGCGCCCGGCGTGGGATACGTATAGAAGGCCCCGTGACCATCGACAGCCCACACCCAACGCTCGGTCAGGGTGGCAGTTCCGTCGTAGTAGTTGAGCTCGCCCGATTTGTCCGTCCGCGACGTGATCGTCATCCGGTGCTGGACCGTGGTGCCCGCCATATCGTCCAACGTCCCGGTCAGGGTGCCGTTGGCATCCGTCGACCAGGTGAACTTCACGGACGTCGTGTCATTGTATCCGTAGATTGTCCAGTTGCCGGTCTTCCCGTCAGCGCTGGTCGTTCCGTACCACATTTGGAAGTTGTTGTACGTATACTGTCCGTCGCTGCCGTTGAGCATTAGCGACCACGTATAACTCCCGTCGTTCTGAAGCGTGGCGGTAAAGGTTTCCGTCAAACCGCCCGCCGCGTACGTCCAGGTCCACGTATTGCCGGAGTTGTTCGCGGGAAGCGCGCTGAAGATCGTTCCCTGAGCGAAGAAGGCATTGACTCCCTGCACCTGACCACGCGCCGCCTGAGCGTACTGGTTCGTCGTGGTATCCGGAATGGATGTCTGGATCTGGATGACGGGGACGTTCGGCTTCGAACCCGCACCCGGACTGGTGGGATTGTCGGTCTTCTTGTCGCAACCGGTCAGCGCCAGCAAAGCCACAGCGGCAACGACTGCAAACAGCTTCTTCATGTGACTCCTCCTGAGTGTGTGACGAATGAATTGCATGCGGGCATCCTCACAGCGGCAGTGCAGCCACGGGACCCCAGCACACATCAACCCGATGACCGGAACGAGCAGATCCGCTGAGATGAACGGACGATGTGGCAGCGCAGATCATCCCGATTCCTGCCGACTCTTCTGAAACGACTGCGACCAATATTGGATATTCAGACAACAGATGCAATCATCGCGTGCTCGCCGCGAGCTCTTTCGTTCCATTCGTGACTTTGGTCACGCGCCCGTCCGGCCGCCGTCGATCGCCGATAGTACGCCCCGTCCATTCTCCCCGGCGTCGCACTCACGGTTCCGGCTGGAATTTCTCCACTTCCTCCAGAATCGTCTGTACAATATCCCCTTCCTTCACGCGCTTGATCATCTGCCCTTTCCGGTAGAGGATACCGACTCCCTTCCCTGCCGCGATGCCGATGTCGGCCGCGCTGGCTTCCCCGGGACCGTTCACGGCGCAGCCCAGGACCGCGATGGAGACCGGCTTCTTCATGCCGGCCAGTTTTTCCTCCAGCTGTCCCATGATCCCGAAGATATCCACTTCCAGCCGTCCGCAGGTGGGGCATGCGATCAACTCGACGCTGCGCGAGGCGAGACTGAGCGAGCGGAGAATCTCCTTTCCCACCTCCACCTCTTTGACCGGATCGTCTGTGAGGGAGACGCGGATCGTATCGCCGATTCCCCCGGAGAGCAAGGAGCCGATCCCCACGGCGGATTTGACCGTGCCGACTCGGGTCGTTCCGGCTTCCGTCACGCCCAGGTGCAGCGGAATGTCGGTGCGGGCCGCGACCAGCCGGTACGCTTCGATCATGAGCTTCACGTCGGTGGACTTGACGGAGATGACGATGTCCGTGAAGTTGAACTCGTCGCAGATACCCACATGGCGCATGGCGCTCTCGTAGAGCGCTTCGGCGGTCGGATAGCCGTGCTGTTCGAGAATATCCTGCTCAAGCGATCCCGAATTGACGCCGATGCGGATCGGGATGCCCCGCTCTTTCGCCGCGGTGAGCACCTGACGAATGCGGTCCTTCGAGCCGATATTGCCGGGATTGAGCCGTACCTTCGCGACGCCGGCTTCGATGGCCTTCAGCGCGAAGACATGGTTGAAATGAATGTCCGCAACGATCGGCACCGGAGACTGCCGGACGATCTCCGGCATGGCCGCCGCCGCTTCCTTGTCGTTCACCGTCACGCGGACGATATCCGCGCCCGCCTCCGCGGCGAGCCGGATCTGCGCGACCGTCGCCGCCGCATCATCGGTCTTCGTCTTCGTCATCGTCTGCACCGAGATCGGCGCATCACCGCCGATCTTCACGCCGCCGACGTTCACCTGCCGCGTCTTCCGCCGGATGCCGACCCTGTACGTCTCGTGATGTTCGATCATCGTTCGCCCCGGTCCTCTTCCGTCGCCGCGCGTCAGTTCATCCGCTTCCCGGCTTCGAAGAGGATCTTCTTCTCCTCCTCGGTGAGACTCTGGTAACCGCTGTGGCTGATCTTGTCAAGGATCTCGTCGATCCGTTTCTGGAAATCATCCTGCGGCGGGGGCGGTGTCTGCGCGCTGCCGTCCCGGATATCGAACACCTTCGCGTCGACCACATCGGGCGTGCGCGGAGGCGCGGGACGCTGAAAGCGGGACCGCCAGTTGCCAAACGACCAGGACGGTCGGACGCCGCCCAGCCGTCGCCGGTCGATCAGGATGTACACGTAGCCGGCCAGCGCTCCGCCCAGATGGGCAAGGTTGGCAATGTTGCTGTTGCCGCCGACCGAGAGCACACCAAGAACGATCAGGAAGGCGACGAAGTACTTCACTTTGATCGGGATCAGGAAATAGAAATAGATCAGGCGGTCGGGGAACATCGTGGCGAACGCCACCATGACGCCGAACACCGCGCCCGACGCGCCGATCGTCGGACCGAGCGTCGGTTCAAAGATCGGCGAGAGAAGCAGCTGCGACAACCCTGCGATGGCGCCGCATGTCAGGTAGAAGATCAGGAGCTTGCGCGATCCCCAGACGTGCTCCACTTCCATGCCGAACATCCAAACGCCGAACACCATATTGAAGAAGAGGTGCCAGAAGTCCCAGTGCATGAACTGATACGTGATAAGCTGCCAGGGCATGAATCCATGGCCGAGCGGCATCAGCGCGAAGTACTCATTCAGGACCGGATAGAGCGACGAGCCGTTGAAGGTGAATCCTTCCAGCGCGTGCAGAAGCAGGAACACCGCAGTGTTTGCGATCAGCAGGCCTTTGATGACGGGCGGAAAGAAGGTGAACCCGCCGAACATCGAAGGACGATAGTAGTTGCCCTGATTGCCGTAGCCAGCCATAATTGTCCGATCTCATCAGAAAATAAAGAAGCTTCCGGCCTTCAGCGCAACGCCGCCAGCCGAAAGCTTTCGAAGATTTCGTGTTCGTTACTTCGCGTCGTTCAACGCCGCCACGCCGGGGAGCACCTTCCCCTCCAGATACTCGAGGGACGCTCCGCCGCCGGTCGACACATGCGATACGTTGTTCGCGAGACCCGCCTGCGCGATCGCCGATGCCGAGTCGCCGCCGCCCACGATCGTCACCGCGCCGGTCTTGGTTGCGTCGGCCAGCGCCTGAGCGACCGCCATGGTGCCCTTGGCGAAATTCGGCATCTCAAAGACACCCATCGGGCCGTTCCAGACCACCGTCTTCGCCTTCCGGATCTCGGCGGCGAATGCATCGACCGTCGCCGGACCAATGTCCACGCCCGCCCAACCGGCCGGGATCGCCTTCACCGGAACGACCTTCGTCGCCGCGGCATTGTCGAACTTGTCCGCCACCAGGCAGTCGGTCGGCAGCAGGAGCCGCACGTTCTTCGCCTTTGCGGTCTCCAGGATCTGCCGGGCCAGGTCGATCTTATCCTCTTCCAACAACGACTTGCCGATTTCCATTCCCTGAGCCTTGCAGAAGGTGAACATCATGCCGCCGCCGATCAGCAGGGCATCCACCCTGGTCATCAGATTCTGGATCACATCGATCTTGCCGGAGATCTCGGCGCCGCCGATGATGGCCACGTACGGCTTGGCGGGATTCTCGATGGCTTTGCTCAGGTACGCCAGCTCCTTTTCCATCAGGAAACCCGCGACGGCCGGCAGGAAGTGCGCTACAGTCTCGGTGGAGGCATGAGCCCGGTGCGCGCTGCCGAAGGCGTCGTTCACGTACACATCGCCGTACGCCGCGAGCGCCTTTGCCATCTTTTCCCGGTCCGCCGCATCCTTGGCGGTCTCCTCCTTGTGGAAGCGGGTATTCTCCAGCATCAGCACCTCGCCGTTGCCGAGGCCGTCCACCATCGCTTTGGTCTCGTCGCCGATGGCGGCGGGCGCGAGCTTCACGGGCCGGCCGAGGAGCGCCGAAAGACGCTCCACGATCGGCTTCATCCGGTGCTTGCCTTCGATGTACTTCGCCCCGTCAAACGGTTTTCCGTCCTTCTCGGCCTTCTCTTTCGCCTTCTGTGTATCCTTCTTCGGATCGCCCAGATGCGACATGAGGACCAGATACTTCGGCTTCTGCTGCAGGACGTACTGGATCGTCGGCAGCGCCGCCCGGATCCGAATATCATCCTGAATGACACCGTTCTTCAACGGGACGTTGAAGTCGACGCGCATCAGCACGCGCTTGCCCGTGAGGGTGATGTCACGGACGGTCTTCTTGTTCATCGTCAGCCTCGCAGACGTGGGACGCGGTCAGAGCTTCGAGGCGATCAAGTTCGCCAGGTTCGCCGTCCGAACGGAATAGCCCCACTCATTGTCGTACCACGTGACGACCTTGAGGAAGTCGCTCTTTTCCTTGCCGAGCACCATCGTAAACGGCAAATCCACAGACGAGCTGTGGGGATCGCCCTTGAAGTCGACGCTGACAAGCGGCTCTTCCACCGCCGCGAGAATGCCCTTCATGGGGCCGTCCGCCGCCGCTTTGAACGCCGCGCGAAGCTCTTCGGTCGTGCACGGCTTTTCGACCTGCGCAGTGAAGTCAACCACGGACACGGTCGGAGTCGGGACGCGGAGAGCATAGCCGTCAAACTTCCCTTTCAGATCCGGGATCACCAGCGCCACGGCCTTGGCCGCGCCGGTGGTGGTCGGAATGATGCTGACGGCCGCCGCCCGGGCGCGACGCAGGTCGCTGTGGGGCAGGTCGAGAATCTTCTGGTCATTCGTGTAGGAATGGACCGTCGTCATCAGACCGCGGAGGATCTTGAAGTTGTCGTTCACCACCTTCGCCGCCGGGGCCAGACAGTTCGTCGTGCAGGAGGCGTTCGACACCACGTGGTGGCTCGCCGGATCGTACATCTTGTCGTTCACGCCCAGGACGATGGTGATATCTTCGCCTTCGGCGGGAGCGGAGATGATTACCTTCTTGGCACCGCCCTTGGTGATGTGGTTCTCGGCGCCCTTCACCGCCTTGCCCTTTTTGTTCACGCCGTCCTTCTTGACGGTGAACAAACCGGTGCTTTCGATGACGATATCCACCCCGTTGGCGCCCCACGGCAGATTGCCGGGATCGGTCTCTTTGAAGACCTTCACCGGTTTGCCGTCGATCAGAAGCACACCATCGCCCACTTCCACGGTCCCGTTGAATCGACCGTAGTTCGAATCGTATTTGAGCAGATGAGCCATCGTCTTGAGGTCGCCGATGTCGTTGATGGCGACGACTTCAAGGGTATTAGGGTGATAATCGCGGATCGCTTTGAGCACCTGCCGCCCAATGCGTCCGAACCCGTTGATTCCAACTCGGATAGCCATGATCATCCTCCAGGTAGTTTCGTGTCAATCTTAAGAACAGCGTGATTCCGAAGTTCGGATACTGTTGAAAAGTTAGACAGAAATGGAACGAAAAGCAATCGCGGGGATGGTCCTCGTGCGCCGGTGATCGAGTGAGTGAACGCGCACGTTGGTTTGCTTCTTCCGCCTCTTCCGGCTACTTTGATCGTCGCATCGCGACCATATCCTCCCGGATGTTCTGACATGCGCCCTGATATCGAGCAACTCATCAAAACGCTTCGCCGCGGTAAAGGCTCACACATCCCTCTCGTGGAATTGGGAGTTCACCCGCTCGTGAAGGAACGGTACATCGGTCGGAAGATCGCCACGCTCGCCGACGATATCGAATTCTGGCACCGCGCGGGATATGACTACACCAAGATCCAACCCGCCGCGGATTTCAATCCCGGCAAGATCGGGCTCTCCGACAACGTGACGTACAACGATGACGGAACGGTGTTCCGCAAGTGGGCTTCCGAGAAAAAGGGCGTGATCTCCTCGTGGGATGATTTTGAACGATATCGGTTCCCGCGCGCCGAGGATTTCGACTACTCGCGCTTCGAGCAGGTGCGACGGCTGCTCCCCGACGGGATGGGCGTCATCGGTCAGTACGGCGACATCTTCACGATGACCTGGGAGATGATGGGATTCGAGCGGTTCTCCATCGCGCTCTTCGAACAACCGGATCTTGTCCGGGCGCTGAATGACAAGGTTGGCGCGCTCGTGTTGAGCATGTTCGAGTACTTCGCGCAATCGGACGCCGTGGACATTCTCTGGATCTCGGACGACATCGCCTACACCAACGGATTGCTGGTTTCGCCTGACACGCTCGAAGAGCTCTTCTTCCCCTGGCTGAAGAAGATCGGCGACCTGGCGCGCGCTGCTCACAAGCCGCTGATGTATCACACGGACGGCGTGCTCTGGGATGTCTTTGACCGCATAATCGGGTGCGGCGTGGACGCCATTCATCCGTTGGAGCCGAAAGCCATGGCCATTGCCGAGGTGAAGCAGAAGGTGGGGGACCGGCTCTGCCTGATCGGCCACGTCGATGTGGATCTGCTGGCCCGTGGGACGCCGGAGCAGGTGCGCGCGCAGGTGCGGAAGAACATCGATGAAGCCGCATCCAACGGAGGATACTGCATCGGGTCGGGCAACAGCGTGCCGGAATATGCGAAGTATGAAAACTATCTCGCAATGCTTGATGCCGCTCGGGAATTCGGCGGCTGAACGTGCGAGGCACCTTAGGTGCGTGGCACAAAATGATAGAGGGATACGCGGCGGTTGCAGTCTTTTGGGGTGGGGACGGATCTAGAAAGTCGCGAGGAATTCGACGACAGCTCGATTGAACGCCTCCGCATTCTGTGCGTTCATGCCGTGTGATGCGTTCGGAATGGTCACTCGGCGACAGTTCGGCAGCGATCTCTCGAGAACGTCGAGGATCATCCCGAACATCTTCGGACTTCGTTCCCCTGCAAGCAGAAGCACTGGCACGGATATTCTGCCCAATTCCTCAGGCGTCACCGGAGTGAAATACTCCTCCGCCGAGGTTTCAGCGCGCAGTTCCGGCGCGTTCTCAACGAGCCGCCGTCGGGCGGCAGGTGAGTAGCTGTCGAATGCTCCCGCCCCCATCACTCCGTCAATGAAGAGGCGCACGCCCTCCTCATCCCTCCCCTCACGTAGTGCCTCACGGGCAGGTTCCCACGCACTCCTCAGGAATTCAGCGAACACTCGCTCCCCAACCTCCGTCTGCTTCAGCAATGGCAATATGGGCGGTTCCGCCAGGATCAACGATCGGGTGCGATCCGGGAAGTGAGTGGCAAAGACGAGGGAGACGTACGCACCGAACGACCCGCCGACAAGGTGCGCAGCTTCGATCGTGAGATGGTCGAGCAATCTTGCCAGATCGTTCGCATGGATCAGCGGAGAATACGGCGCTCCCTCATCCGGCGGATGATTCGGAAAGTGGTACCGGCGGCTGTACGCAATCACCCGGTGCCGGCGACCCAACGGATCCATCTGCGGCTTCCAAGCCCGGTAGTCGCTTGCCGTGCCATGGATCAGCACCACCGGATCGCCCGCTCCATGATCCAGATAATGCAGTTGTGCATCGCCGAGATCTGCGATTTTCACGATTCATCTTCCTCAGGTTTGATCGGCGCCATGTTGCGCCAGCGCGATCGATGCCGCGATCACCGCCGTTGCTCCCGCCTGACGCAGTGCCCGCGCACAGGCTGTGGTGGTCGCTCCGGTCGTGATCACATCGTCCACCAGAAGACACCGCCGCCCATCGATCTGTGTTCGTCGACGAGAAACGCAGCGAAACGCGTCGTGGACATTCTTTCGACGCTCCTCCACGCCCAACGCCGTCTGTGTGCCCGTGTACCGCGTGCGCACGACCGCATCAGGAATCACCGGCCATCCGCAGACGTCCGCGATGCCGCAGGCAATCCGCTCGGACTGATTGTAGCCTCTCTCCCGAAACTTGATCCGGTGCAATGGCACCGGCACAACGAGATCGACTACGAGCCCGTGCTGCCGAATGCGTTTCCCCAGTCGTCGGCCCAGTTCCACCGCCAGGCGCTCCATCGACTGATATTTGATCGCGTGCGCGATCCGCTGAAACGCGCCCCCCTTCTCGAACACGACGCATGCGACAAGATCATCCACAACCTCTTCCGCCCGGAGACGATCACGCGTTTCGCAAAACAGCGGCAGTTCCCGGTTCACGGCCGTCATGCCGTCCCAGCACTCTGCACAGACCGGCGAAACGCGTTCCGGACTCAAGCACCCGCAGACGATGCAAACCGGAGGATACAGAAAATCGGCTGCGGTACGAAGTGCGGCTTTCGCAATCCCGATCAGCGAATGATGAACGACATGCAGATCCCCCATTGATCCCCCATGGCGTGCCGCTTCTGCTCCCGGCGATTTCCCGACCCTCACGCCTTCTTCTTTTGTGATGACTTTTGGAACCGCTCGATCTCATCGCGAAGTTCCGCGGCCCGCTCGAATTCGAGGTCCTTCGCCGCCCGGTTCATTTCCGCGCGCAGCTCGTCCAGCATGTCCGCCCGCTGCTCGGGCGTCAGATACTTTGCGACCGTCTCGGCGACCTGAGCCGGCCGGGAGCGCTGCGAGCGATCGTCGCGCTTCGACTTCACATCGGCAACGGCTGTCGCCGCCAGGATCTCCTCCACCGACTTGTAGATGGTTTCGGGTCGGATGCCGTGGACCTCGTTGTATTCGAGTTGCTTCGTGCGCCGCCGCCTCGTCTCCCCGATCATCCGTTCCATGGATCCGGTCATGGTGTCCGCGTACAGGACGACCTTGCCGTTGGCGTTTCGCGCCGTCCGTCCGGCAGTCTGGATGAGCGAGCGCTCGGAGCGGAGAAATCCCTCCTTGTCCGCATCGATGATCGCCACGAGCGAAACCTCCGGCAGATCGAGTCCCTCACGCAGCAAATTGACGCCTACGAGCACATCGAACTCGCCCAACCGCAGGTCGCGCAACGTCTCCACGCGCTCGAGCGCATCGACCTCCGAGTGAATGTAGCGCACCCGGATCCCGATGTTCAGCAGATACTCGGTCAGATCCTCCGCCATCCGCTTGGTCAGCGTGGTCACGAGCGTACGCTCTTTCCGCTCCGTTCGCGCGCGGATCTCCGCAATGAGATCATCGATCTGGTTCTTGCTCGGGCGGATCTCCACCTCCGGATCCACGAGACCGGTGGGGCGGATAAGCTGCTCGACCACCACGCCCTTGCACTTCTGCAGCTCGTAGTCGCCCGGCGTGGCGCTGACGAAGATGATCTGACCGACCATCGCCTCCCATTCGTCGAAGGTCAGCGGCCGATTATCCAGCGCCGAGGGGAGACGGAAGCCGTACTCCACCAGCGTCGACTTGCGCGACCGGTCGCCGGCGTACATCGCGCCGATCTGCGGCACCGTCGCGTGCGATTCGTCGATGACGGTCAGAAAGTCTTTCGGGAAGTAGTCGAGCAGGCACGAGGGGCGCGACCCCGGCGGGCGGGCGGCCAGGTGCCGCGAATAGTTCTCGATGCCCGAGCAGTACCCGACCTCGCGCAGCATCTCCATGTCGAACCGCGTGCGCTGTTCCAGCCGCTGCGCCTCCACCAGCTTTCCGAGCGATCGCAGTTCCTCCGCACGCTCGCGAAGCTCCGTCCGGATCCCGCCCATGGCGCGTTCGATGGTCTCGCGCGAGGTGATGAACTGCTTTGCGGGATAAATCATCTCGTATTCCGCCTCGCCCAGAACGCGACCGTCCACCTTGTTGATGTATGAGATCTTTTCAATCTCATCACCGAAGAACTCAATGCGTACCGCTTCCTCGTTCTCGTAGCCGGGGATCACTTCCACCACATCCCCCCGTACCCGGAACGTGCCGCGCGCGAATTCGTAGTCGTTGCGCGTGTAGAGCAGATCGACCAGCCGGCGCAGAAGCGCCTGACGTCCCAGCCGGTCTCCCTTCTTCAGAAAGAGCGTCTGCCCGATCCACTCGTCCGGCGCGCCGATGCCGTAGATGCAGCTGACGGAGGCCACGACGATCACGTGCGGATCGCCGCTGAGCAGAGCGCTTGTCGCCCGGAGCCGCAAACGGTCGATCTCATCGTTGACGGACGAATCCTTGGCGATGTACGTGTCGGACGTGGGGACGTACGCCTCCGGCTGGTAATAATCGTAGTAGCTGATGAAGAACTCGACCCGGTTCTTCGGAAAGAATCCCTTGAACTCAGCGTAGAGCTGCGCCGCCAGCGTCTTATTATGCGACATCACCAGCACCGGACGGTCGGTCTGCGCAATGACGTTGGAGATGGTGAAGGTCTTGCCGCTGCCGGTCACGCCCAGCAGCGTCTGAAACGGATCGCCGCGATTCAGGCCGTCGCTCAGCTGCCGGATGGCCTCAGGCTGGTCGCCGGAAGGACGAAGGTCAGTTATCAGTTGATACGGCATAATGGGAATAGAGAAATTGAGGTCTCGTCCTGAAATAAGTTGACAGATTTGGTCAGGCGGCGTATCGGGCGACGAGGCCGAAAGCAATTGACAATTTCCTGTCGTGCCGAGCCACGTTGAAGCTCACGTCCGGTGTATCCGGCAACAACAGCCAAACCCAATTGACAACTGATTCATTGTCAATTGGCAATTGGTTTCTCTTCCTTCCCTCCCGTCCGGGCGACGTTGAGGAAGGCATCCCGGACGAATTCCGCGGCGTTTGCGGCGAAGAGGTCGGGGATCCCCTTCTTCAACTGTTCGTACGCGATCGGCGTTCCCCCGGCGGAGATCGTATAGTTTGGATTGACGACTATCGCCCGGGTGGCACCGCCGCACTTGAGTACGACGGTTGCCTTGACGGCCGGGAAGGCCGCCTCGATCGTAGGATTCACCTGGATGGGCACGCCAAGCACTTTGAGGTTCTCCAGTGTGTCGCACTCGACCTCCACCCGCTGGGCCTTCATAAACGCCAGGCATTCCTGGATGACCCGACGCGACAGCTGGGCAACATCGTAGGCGATCATGGTTATCTTCTCACGCTCGGAGACGTATTTTCCCCACTCTTTGACGGTGTTCATCAACAGTGTTTTGGTGGCTTCATTCATGGATGATCTCCCGGTTTGACGGGCGGGTGGTCGCGCTCCGTTCCCCTTTATTTCAATATACTTGAGCGCGGGGACGGATTCAACCGGCACCGGTACGCTTGCCTTCCGCGGGGGCAATCCGTATCTTTGCACCGTCCTATGACCGTCCGAGTGCTGTCCATTCTTCTCTCCGTTCTCTGGATCTCCTGCACGCGCCCGGATCTCCATGCCCGCAGCGATGTGCGACAGCTTGCCCGGACCTATCGGGAAATCCTGGATCTGAAGATCCGACTCGGGAAGCCGGACGGCGGCCTCACGGCGGATGCCTTCCGCACGCAGACCGCGGACGTACTTCGGAAGCACGGTTACAAGCCCGAGTCGTTTCAGGAAGCGCTGGCGGATCTCCGCACCTCACCCGATCTGCTGAAGGCATTTACGGACGACGTCATCGCACAGCAACAAACCGCTCGGTAAGCTTTTCCTTCTCACCAGTGTTCAAGGAGGCCGTATGAACAAACGGGGATGGCTCGCCATTGCGATCCTCATCCTCCTGATCCCGCTCGCTGCGTGGAGTCAGGACGGATTCCGGGACATCCAGAAACAGGTCACCGAATTCACGCTGAAGAACGGGCTGACCTTCATCGTGCTGCCGCGCCATGAGGCGCCGGTGATTTCCTTCCACACGTACGTGGACGTCGGATCGGTCAACGAAGACCGTGGCATCACGGGGCTCGCGCACATCTTCGAACACCTGGCGTTCAAGGGAACGACCACCATCGGGACGAAGGACTACCGGAAGGAAAAGCCCGCCCTCGAGGCACTCGACAAGTCGTGGAACGCGCTCCGGGCCGAAGAGATCCGGCTTCCGCATCCGGACAGCGCGCGCCTGGCCGAGCTCACGAAGGATTTCAACGCGAAGCAGGACGCGGCGTCCGCTCTGGTCGAGAACAACCAGTTCGGCCAGATCGTTGAACAGAACGGCGGCGTCGGCCTGAACGCCATGACGAACTCGGACGCCACCCAGTATTTCTACAGTCTCCCGTCGAACAAGGCCGAGCTGTGGTTCTCGCTGGAGTCGTCGCGCTTTCTCGATCCGGTCTTCCGCGATTTCTATAAGGAGAAGAATGTCGTAATGGAAGAGCGCCGGATGGGCGTGGAAAGCAGTCCGACCGGGAAGCTCCTCGAAGAATTCCTTTCGGTGGCGTTCAAGGCGCATCCGTACCGCGACGAGGTCGTCGGCCACATGTCGGATTTGAAGGCCATCAGCCGCGACGACGCCATCGCCTTCTTCAAGAAGTACTACGTCCCTTCCAACATGGTCATCGCCATTGTGGGCGACATCGAGCCCGCGGAAGCGAAACGGCTGTCGGAGATCTACTTCGGCCGGCTGCCAGCGCGCCCGAAGCCCGAGCCGCTGCGTACCGTCGAACCGCCGCAGATCGGCGAACGCCGCGTGACGCTGCACGAACAGTCGCAGCGCTGGCTGCTCGTCGGATACAAGAAAGGAGGCGCGCTGTCACCGGACGATCCCGTCTACGACGTGATCTCCGACCTCATGAGCTCCGGCCGCACCTCGCGTCTGTACAAATCCCTCGTCCGCGACAAGAAGATCGCCATCCAGGCGGCGGGGTTCTCGGGATTCCCGGGACAAAAGTATCCCAACCTCTTCCTCTTCTACGCCCTCCCGTCGCAGGGACACACGAATGAGGAATGCCTCACGGCTATCAACGATGAGATCAATCGCCTGAAGACAGAACCGGTCAGCGCCGAAGAGCTGAACGGCGTCAAGGCCCGTGCCCGCGCCGGTCTCATCCGTGCACTCTCCTCCAACTCCGGTCTCGCCATGCAGCTCACGTACGCCGCTGTGGTCATGGGCGACTGGCACCAGTTGTTCACGTCGCTCGACAAGATCAATGCCGTGACGGCGGCGGACATCCAGCGCGTCGCCGATGAGGTGTTCGTCGATAACAACCGGACGATCGGCACGATCGAGCCGGTGAACTGAGGAGACAATGCCATGAGAACATTCCGCGCAACGCTCTCGGCGGTTCTGGTCCTGGCGTTCGTCGCCGCAGCGGCCGCACAGACCAGAGGGACCACACCGCAGGATTATAGGAAGCTGAAGTACCCCGCCCTTCGCGAGATTCAGATTCCGGAACCGACCCGGTTCGAACTTCCCAACGGGATGATCGTGTACCTGCTCGAAGATCACACGTTTCCGGTCGTCAACGCCTCCGTGCTGGTACGGACGGGATCACGCTACGAACCGACCGGGAAGGTCGGCCTCGCCTCCATGACCGGGCAGGTCATGCGCACCGGCGGAACCACGATGCACTCCGGCGAGGAAATCGATTCTTTGCTCGGAGCAGTGGGCGCCTCGGTGGAAACGTACATCGGCACTGCCAACGGCGGTGGCCGGATGAATGTGCTGAAGGAGAACGTCGACCTCGGTCTCACCCTGCTGTCCGACATCCTCCGCAATCCGGTGTTCCGCGAGGACAAGATCGATCTGGCCAAGGTGCAGGCCCGATCCGCCATTTCGCGACGGAACGATGAGATCTCGGGCATTTCCTCCCGGGAATTCGCCAGGCTGATCTACGGCCCGACGCCGTACGGCCGGCAGCAGGAATACGCTGACGTGGAGAACATCACCCGGCAGGACCTCATCGACTTCCATCACGAATTTTTCGTGCCAAACGGCACGATGATGGCCATCTGGGGCGACATGAGTATCCCGGAGATGGAGAAGAAAGTGCAGGACATCTTCGGCTCGTGGGAAAAGCGTGACGTGCGGCTGCCCGTTGTGGCGAAGCCCCGCATGGCCCGCCAACAGACGATCAACTTCATCAAGAAGGATGATGTCAATCAGGCGTACATCGCCGTCGGACACCTGGGCGGATTGCTGAACGATGCGGAAAGCGCCGATCTGAATCTGGCCGACCAGGCCTTCGGCGGTGCGTTCGCCTCCCGCCTCTTCAAAAAGGTCCGCTCTGAGCAGGGACTTGCCTACGCGGTCTACAGCTCATGGGGCGAAAGCTGGGATTATCCCGGCGTCTTCCGGATGGGCGGCTCGACAAAGTCCGGCTCCATGATGAAGATGCTCAAGTCGATCCTCGCCGAGTACCGTGATGTCATTGCGAACGGCATCACCGACCAAGAGCTGAAGTTCGCCAAGGACAGCTATCTGAACTCCTTCGTGTTCCAGTACGACACCAAGGGCAAGGTGATCAGCCAGCTGCTGACGCTCGAGTTCTTCGGATATCCGAAGGACTACATCCGCACGCAACAGCAGAAGGTGCAGCAGGCCACCCGGAAGAGCGTCGACGACGCCGTCAAGGCGCGCTGGAATCCCGACCTGTTGACCATTCTCGTGGTCGGCAAGGAATCCGATTTCGACACGCCGTTGTCGGAGCTGGGCCCGGTCAACACCATCGACATCACGATCCCGGCGCCGCCGGAAAAAATCCCCGAGCCGACGGCGGCGACCGTCGCACGCGGCAAGGACCTTCTGCGCAAAGCCCTGGCGGCACTTGGACCGAACGCGCCAAGCGTGAAGGACATGTCCGCAGAAGGATCGATGAAGGCCGCCGGACCCATGGGCGAAGTCGCAATGAAGGTGAAGTTCGACGTACTCTATCCCGACAAGGTCAGCCGCGTCATGACGACGCCGATGGGTGAGTTGACGATGACCCTGGACGGAAAGTCCGGATGGATGAAGCTGCCGATGGGCGTGCGGGACCTTCCGCCGTCCCAGGTCGAGGAGATGTACAAGAGCCTCTTCCTGGATCCGATGGTCGTGCTTTCCCACATCGATTCGCCGGACTACACGATCTATTACTACAAGGACGACAAGGTCAACGACCGGCCGGTCTCGGGCGTCATCGTGAAGCACGGACCGACGGGAGCGCTCACCCGCTGGTTCCTCGACAACGAGACCATGATGCTGCTGAAGGCCGTCACGCGGGCGCAGGGAGAGGCGGGGTTGCAGGATCAGGAGGAGCTGTACGATGACTACCGCGATGTCGGCGGCGTGAAGGTGGCCTTCAAGACCCGGCAATTCATGGACGGGAAGCAGCAGATGGAGCTGGAACTGTCCGGCGCGAAATTCAATACCGGACTCACGGATGCCCAGTTCAAGAAGCCGGCGCAGTAAGAACGCGGCACACGGTTTCCCACGGGGCAGCCTTCGGGCTGCCCTTTTTTTGTACCGGACTTGACAGACGGAGCCGGATTCGCTATTTTACAGGCGACAAATTTGTCATCCATCGCAGCGTTCGGTGCCAGAATTGTCAGTCCTCGGAGCACGAACATGAAGAACTCGATCGCAAACCGCATCCGCGAAGCGCGAACAGCGAAGAGCCTCGACCAGGCCGATCTCGCGGCGCGCATCGATGTGGCAACGCGAACCGTCCAGCGGTGGGAGAAGGGGGAGCAGGTACCGGACAGCAATTACCTGATGCGCATCGCGCGTGCGACGGCGGTGTTGCCTCACTGGCTCCTCACGGGAGACGGCGGCATGTTCCCGTCAGCGGCAAACCAGGCCAACGTCCATCCCATTCCCACCAGTCGGTACCGGAAGATCAATCTCGTCAGCGTTCCCCTGCTTGCGTCCGTGCCCGGCGGCGTTCCGAACCTCATCTTCCATCCCGATCATGTCGAGCGGTACATCACGGTCGACGACATTCGCGACCAGAATGCGTTCGCGCTCGAGGTCCGCGGAAACAGCATGGCACCGCGCATCGAGAACGGCGATATTATCGTCGTCAGTCCGCGGCTGGAAGTTCGCAGCGGCGACATCTGCGTGGTGCGCGTGCAGGATGAAGACACTGTGAAGCGCATCAAGATCGAAGAGCAGTTCCTCCATCTCATTCCCCTCAATCCCGAATTCGAGCCGATGGCCGTCCGGAAACGTGACGTCACGTTCATGTGGAAGGTCGTCAAGGTCATCAAGAATCTCTGATTCTGGCGTTCTTCCTTCCTTTCCCCCACAAAGCGACTCTGAAGTCGTCCGGAGAGGGGATAGATTGTACAATTTTCAATGCGCCGGTCGCACGGCAAACCGTCTACCGCGACGTGTGTGCAAAAACAGCTCGAAAAACGCCGTTTGCGCCTGAACCGCACATCCCTCCTCCCCCTTCTCTCGTCCCGAATGCGGAACGGAACTTGAACATAAGGGACCGGGAGGCACCGTGAGACGGAGGACGGAACGATGTTCGCACCACAACAGCCGACAGCAAGACCGAAAGCCCCAAGCGTGGAACTGACACCCCGCGACGATCTTCGGAAGCAAGTCAGCGAGATCCTGAAACGGGTGGATCAGCTGATCAGACAGGGAGAACTCTCCCAGGCACAGATGGAGATTGCCCGCGCGAAGGAGCTGGACCCGCGCAACGTGTACGCGCTCGCATTCGAGGAGCGCATCGGCAATCTGCTGACGCAGGAGCACGAGAGTCAGATCGCCGCAAGCGCAAAGCGCGCCGCCGACGAGGAGTCCGTGCGCCGGTTCGAGGTCGAGCGCATCAAAGCGGAGGAACAGCGCCAGACCGTTCAGGAATACGCGGCTTCCACGCCTTCTCCCGCTCCGGCACCCGCGCGTAAGCAGGAGCCCGTCACCCGCATCGGGGAGACGAACGCCCCGCGACGGACCGCCGGCATCCCCGCTTCCCCTTCCGTTCCCGAACGTTCATCGACAGCCGCGATCCCGCAGAACGCCGCGGATCGTCCGATCGCCAATCACGAAGACGACCTGCGCATGTACCGCGAGTATCTGGAATCCATCTGGAAGACCGGTGCCGCGACGGCCGAGGAGCTTCGCCAGGGAGAGACGCTCCGGACGCTTCTGGCCGTCGATGCGGGTGAGCATGAGAAGCTGCAGCGGGAGATCCGGATGAAGTCGTACGTGGAAGCGGTCCGGCAGCATCTGTCCGGCAACATCGCGGACCCCGTCCGGCCGGTGACGCTCGAGTCGCTGCGGACCCGATTCAGCATTTCCGAGAATGAACACTCCGAGATCGAGGCGAAACTCCTGCAGGAACTGCAGCGCGGCAAGAAACTCCCGAGCATTCTCGTAATCGACGACGACACGCGGCTGCTCGGCCTGCTCGCGGACGTTCTGACGAACGCGGGATTCGACGTGATCGCGCTCTCCACATCGGACGAGGCGTTCGCCCTGCTGCGCAAGTTCCGGCCCGACCTCATTCTCTGCGACATCAACCTCGAGACGTCCACGATGGGCGGATTCACGTTCTACGAGAAGATTCAGGAGCGGCCGCACCTTCAGGATGTGCCGTTCGTCTTCCTGACCGGGCTCACCGACGAAGTCCTCGTGCGCACCGGCAAGGAACTCGGCGTGGACGACTATCTCACCAAACCGATCTCGGATGCAACGCTGGTGGCTACGCTCCGCGGAAAGCTGAAGCGGTACCGTCAGCTGCGCACCGCACGCGAGAAGAGCACAGCCGTCGCCGCCTGATCACTCTCCGTCGTTGTCTTCGTCCGCTGCCCGCGAGAAGATCGAGTACCGCGGCGCAGGCATCGGCGTTCCCTTCACCGCCCGCCAGATAATCTCGCTGAACAGCCGGTCCGGCGCCTCATCCTCGCGGCGCAGATCGATACCGTTCATCAGTTCCTGCCCCATCGTTCCCCGCGTATTGCGCGCTTCCAGACTCACGCGCGGCTCTTCGACGGTGTAGCCGGTCCCGGCCGGCGACTTCGCGAACAGCCGGTGCATCGGTGTCGCGGAGGCGTCATACTGACTCATCGGCGGTATGCCGAGGATGAGTTCGATCGTCCGCAGCATGGAAGCGGTCGTGTACAGCGTGTGGTCCACGCCGTGTCCCTGCGTGTAGGGACTGATCACCAGCGCGGTGGAGCGATGGGCATCGACATGATCGGGGCCGTTTTGCGCATCATCCTCAAGCACGAAGATCGCCGTCTGCTTCCAGTACTTGCTGCGGGCGATCCGCTGGACGATCAGGCCGAGTGCGTAATCGTTCTGCGCCACGTACGCCGACGGCGTCAGGGCGCCCTTCTTTGCGCCGGCCGTGTGATCATTCGGCAGGTGCATGACGCAGAGCTGCGGCAGGTTCCCGTTCCTTTCGAACGACGAGAACTCCCGCTCCCACTCTTTGTAGCGGTCCACGTCCGAATACTCCAGATCCCATCCCCGATAGAGCGGGTCGAAATGTCCCGCGAGCTTCGGATCGCGCGGCGTTCCGGGCTGACCGACCGTATCGCTCGCCGTGATGAACTCGCCGTAACTCCGCACCGAGACACCCGTGCGGAGGGCCGCCGACCAGAGGAATCCCGCCGCCGGCCATCCCGTCGGTTCCGTCCCTTCGAACACGTACTCGCCGCCGCGTCCGCCGTACTGCGTCGGCCAGCTCTTCTCAATGAAGTCGGTGGCATAGCCGCCCATCGACCAGTTGTGTCCGTCGGCGCTCACTTCGGCGTTGACGTAGAAATTGTCGAGCAGACCGAACTGGCGCGCGAGCTTGTGCCCGTTGGGAGTGACGGACGCGCCGAAGAGACACAGCGACGAATCACCGTTCCCTTCCGGCATGTCGCCGAAGACCTGGTCGTACGTCCGGTTTTCCCGGATGATGTAGAAGACATGCTTGATCGGGGATTTCCGTCCCACCGCCGACGGAATGACGCCGTTCGACCGGATGCCGGTCTTCAGGAGCGAGGCCTGCCGGTACGGCGTGTTCGCGAAAACCTGCGTCGAGTACATCACCAGCTGCTTCTCGGACGGGAACGGGATGATGGAATATGATCCGGGGAGCAGACTGGCGATGTATTGCCGCTGCGGATTCGGAAGAGATCTCTCTCCTTTGCCGTTCAGCACCAGCAGCGTTCCATCCTCCTTCACGAGGACTTTGGTCGGATACCAACCGACCGGAATGAAGCCGACCGGTTTCGGCCGATCCGGACGCTTTACCGAGATCACCGTGAGCGAATTATTGTCCGCGTTCGCGGCGACCACGAACGGCTTGCCGGGCACCACTGCCACGGAGTTGGTCGTCGAGCCCTCCGGTGCGTCAGGATGGATAGCAGTCCCGACGGAGGCAACCGCGGCGTGTTCCTTCAAATCGATGACGGAAACCGTGTTGTCATTCGCGCAGGCGATGTACGCGTACCGGCCGTCGGGCGAGACCGTGATCTCGTTCGGATGCTGGCCCGTGGCGCATTCATACGCCTTCGTCCCCTGCCGATACACGACGAAGGCCTTGGAACCCCAGAGCGTTACGCCGACACTGCCGTCCGGCAGGAAGGCGCAATCGTACGGCATGCCCGGAAGCCGGATGGTGGATTGCCGGCCCGTGCGAAGATCGTGCGTGCGAAGGGTGCTGTCCTGACGGAACACCACGGCCAGAATTCCGTCATGGACATCCAGCCCCGCCGCGGCACCGATGTACGCCGGATTGGGCTCAGCAAACCGGATCGTGTCGCGTGCGACCAGTCTTCCGGAATCGATCGCGAACACATACACACAGTTCTGATATCCTCCCGACACGTACAGCAGGTTGTCCGAAAATCGCAGGCCGTACCACGCGTCCGCCAGACGAACGCGGCTGGTCTCGGTGTTCGTCGTCAGATCGATGAGCCGAAGCTCCGCTTTGGACTCACCACTGTGCGAGACGGCCAGGTAGCGTTCGTCAGGAGAGAGCGCCGCGTTCATCGGAAAGTCGCCCAGAGGGATCTGCGTCCCGGCAGGTGACAACCACCAGCCGTTGGGAAGCAGGACGCGACCGGCGTTCTCGCCGGGAATCTGAGCTGCAGCCAGAGAGGCAACCAGAACAACCAGTGCAAGTGCGTGTTTCATGAAAGTCCTCTGCATCATTCGGTGAACAGATTGGTCCGGCGGACAAGAATGAACTTGCGATACAGCACGCAGCCCGCCCAGACGGCATTCAGAAGAAAGATATTCACGATCAGGTACAACTCCAACTGTCCGACAACGGAGAAGAGCATCAGCAGGAACAGCTCCGTCCCGAAACCCAGAAATCCCGAGAGACGCAGTCCAACGCGGTCCGCGTACCAGGTTCGCGTCGCAGCGGAATCTCCGGCTCCGGCGTGCCCGCCCAGCGACCAGTAGTCGATCGCGAGCATCAGCCGATCTTGCCATCCATAGATCATCTGGAAGATGCGCTGCAGTGTCAGCGTGGTCCGGTCCCCGCGGAGGTCGTCCGGCGTGATCTCTTCGGTGATCCGGTTATTCTCGTAGCTGTCTTTCAGATGAAGGAATCGCGCCTGATAGTAGACATGGTAGGAAACGCGCAACGAGATCCCGATCAGCCCCGCCAAGGCGGCGAGAGCCCAGATCGCGTCGCCGGAACGACGGACCAGCAGCCAGCCGATCGCGCCAAAGACCGCCACATCCACCACAAAGTCGCCGATGGAGTCCAGAAAGCGCCCGATACGGCTGTACTGCTGCTTCGCGCGCGCCAGCTGGCCGTCCGCGGAATCGAGCACATCCTTCAGCGTGACCAGAAGTCCCGCCGTCGCGATCGCACCGGCTGTACCCTGCAGATAGACCACGGCGGCCGCGATGCCGGCCACGGTCGAGGCGATCGTCACCTGGTTCGGCGTGACTCTTGTTCGGTACAGCGCCCATACAATCAGCCCGGCGATCGGGCGCAGCAGCCAGGTGTTGATGAGTTCGTCCGCGATGTCGGACTTGAGAGACGCGCGGTAGGAGTACGTGGCGGCAGCCGTGGCCATGCCTCAGTTCTTTCCGATCCCGGCCATGGTTTCTGCCAGCCGGTGGGCATGCGCCAGATCATCCGGCGTGTCGATCTCCACGACCGGCCGATCTCCAATATCGACGGCATGGATGCGCGTGCCGTTGCGGATCAGTTCCTGGAACGATGCCTCGTAGAATTCCGTCCTTCCCTCACCGCTTCGGACCCGCCGTTCCAGCGTCTGGAACAGCCTCTGCGCGGTCTCCGGTGTGAACACTTCGAGTCCGATCGACTCTCCATACATCTGCGCCATCGGAACATCCTTTCCGATGGAAGCAATGGTCGCGTCGGCGTTCACGGATACCCGGATCTCTTCTTCATCGTGGGTTCCCCGCACACGAACGGCGGCGCAATCCTCTCCCGCCCGCTCCCGAAGGGACGTCAGGATCGACGGATCGAACAGAATATCACTGTCCGACAGCAGAAATCCCTGCGCGATGCGGCCGTCACGGTCTTCGCAATGCGGACGCGCGAGGAGCAGCGAGTACGCGTTGTTGGTACGTTCAAAATAAGGATTAGCGAAGAAACGGATGCGTTCGGACGGGTACGTCGCGCGCACGAATTGCCGGATGCGTTCGGCGTGAAATCCGACCACAATGGCGGGATACGTGAAGCCGTGAGCGAGCAGCGCGTCGAGAATCCACTGCAGGATCGGACGCCCGCCCACCGGCAGGAGACATTTCGGCGTTTCGTCCGTCAGCGGCCGGAGCCGGACCGCACGTCCCGCGGCCACGACGATCGCACGCGAGAGGATCTCGCTCATGCGTTCCCTGTGCGGACGAAATCGTTCAGCGCGTTGAGCAGCCGGTTCATGTGTTCGCGCGTGCCGATGGTGATGCGGAGACAGTCGGGGAATTCCTTTTCATCGAACAGCTTGACCACGATGCCGGCAGTTCGAAGATGAGCGTGGAGCGGTGCGGACGATCCGGTCGGTACCCGCACCAGCACGAAGTTCGCGTCCGAGCGGAAGCAAGTGGAACCCGGCCGGGCATCAAAGAACTCGTAGAGACGACGCCGGTCTTCCATCATGCGTTCCCGCATCGCAGCGTAGTGCGCCGGTGCATCGAGCGCCGCCAGCGCCAGCACTTCGGACACGCGGTTGTATCCGAGGTAGCGTGACGAGAATTTCGCCAGGCGCGTCAGGCTCGCTCCGGCAGCGGCGTAGCCCACGCGGGCTCCGGCGAGTCCGAAGTACTTCGAGAACGTGCGAAGGACGAGGATATTCCGGTACTGGCCGACCAGCTCTGCGATATGCTCGTTCGATTCGTCGGCAAATCCCCAGTACGCCTCGTCCAGGATGACAATGCTCTCGCGGAAGGCTTCCGTCAGCCGGCGAAGATCTGCGTCCGGGAACGAATTCCCCGTGGGATTATTCGGCGAAGCGATCAGAACGACCCGCGGCGACTCGCGCTGATAGAGCGAGATGATCTCATCGGCATCGTACACGAACCGGTCGCCCTGTTCGCGGAGCGGGAACGTCACCGTTTCGCCGGCGACCTCGGAGGCCACCGTCTGGTAGTACCACCACGACTGCGACGGGCACAACACCTTCTCGCCGGGACCGACGTAGCAGTGTACGACCTGCTTGAGCATGTCCTCGCTGCCTTCGCTCAGCAGGATCTGCTTCTCCGGTACCTTCAGCTCGGCCGCCAGCCTCTCAGACAGCCTGCTCTTCACGCCGCGGAGGTAGTCGCGGGAATAGACGCTCAGCTCTGCGATGCCGACGGTGCGGAGCGCGTCAAAGCAGGCCGGCGCGGGACCGTAGAGATTTTCGTTCCGGTCGAGGTAGAGCAGATCCGGGGAGGTCCGGACATTCATCGTCGATCATTCCGCTGAGGGTTCACGTTTCGACAACCCACGGCTCCAGAAGGTTCTCGCCGATTCCTTCGATGAACCGCGACGGTTTCGTCAGAATGAGTCCGCTTTCGCGGTCATACACGTTCATCGGATAGGTGATGATGAGATGCTGTTTCGCCCGGGTGCAGGCCACGTACATCAGGCGGCGCTCTTCTTCCATCTCCGCATCGCTTGCCGCGGCGCGCATCGCGGGGAACCGCCCTTCCAGCGCATAAATCACGAACACCACGCTCCATTCCAGCCCTTTGGCGCTGTGGATCGTGGAGAGCGTGAGGAATTCCCGCTCCGGACCGGGGGCTTCGATGTCCGCCACACTCTCGGTCGGCGGTTCGAGCGCAAGATCCGTCAGCAGTTCATCCACCGTCTTGTAGCGCTCAGTAATGTTTTGAAACGTTTCCAGGTCCTTGCGCCGCTTGAGATGGTCGTCGTAGCGGGCCCGGAGGATCGGTTCGTAGTACTGCATCACGTGAAACGCTTTCTCTGCGGGCGGGACGGAAGGAGCTGCGACCTGCTTCAGCATCGTGAACAGGCTGCGGATGTTGTCCGGGTAGTTTCCGTAGTCCATCCAGAACTTCGTCGTCGCGGTCACTGCCTCCTTGAATTCCGTCGCCAGCCCGACGCGCTTCTTCAGGATATCATCCACCACCTTTTCCGCCGTGCGCGGTCCGACGCCGTCGATCAGCAGCAGGATGCGGTTCCACGATACCACGTCGCGCGGATTCTCCAGCACCCGCAGGTACGCGATCACATCCTTCACGTGCGCCGTTTCGATGAACTTGTACCCGCCGTACTTGCGGAACGGCAGGTTCGCCCGCGTCAGCTCGATCTCGAGGTCGAACGAGTGAAACGACGAGCGGAAGAGCACGGCCATTTCCTCGAGCGGAATCCCCTGCTCCCGGAGCTCGAGGATCTTCTGCACGACGTAACGGGACTGCATGTTCTCATTCTCGGTCGAGACCAGCTGCGGCAGCTGCCCGCCGTCCTTCCGCGTATAGAGCTCTTTGGTGTACGTGCGCATCAGCCGGCCTCTCCCTCGGGCGGCGCCGGCAGCGTGCCGCGCCGGAGGATCTCGTTTGCCAGATTCAGGATCGGCTGGGTGCTCCGGAAGTTCTCCTCGAGCTTGATCACGCGGCAGTCAGGGAACTGATCGCCGAACGACAGGATGTTCTCGATCGTGGAGCCGCGGAACGAGTAGATGCACTGCGCGTCGTCCCCCACCACCATCACGTTCCGGTACTTCATGGCCAGCTGGCGCACGATCTCCGACTGCATCCGGTTGGTGTCCTGATATTCATCCACCATCAGATATTTGTACCGGTCGGACAGCGTCAGCCGCACGGGCTCGTGCTCTTTGAGCAGGCGCGCGAGGTTGAGCAGGAGGTCGTCGTAGTCCATCAGGTTGTGTTCGCGCTTGTAGCGGACGTAGATCTCCTGAAGCATCCGGATGTCGGTGAGCTGCTCGAGATACTGCGGATAGTCGGCGGCGAGGATCTCCGGGACAGGAACCAGCGTGTTAACGGCGCGGCTGAAGATGTCGAACAGCGTTTCTTTCCGGGGGAACCGGCGCTCACGCGTGTCGAGCTTCAGCCTCGTGCGCAGCAGATTCACGACATCTTCCGCATCCGTCTGGTCGAGGATGGTGTAGTTCGCCTCGTAACCCAGCAATCCGGCATGACGCCGGAGGACGGAATTCGCGAACGAATGAAATGTACCGCCGGAGACCTGCTCGCAGCGGCTGTCCAGCAGCATGGATGCTTTGCGCAACATTTCCTGCGCCGCCTTGCGGGTGAACGTCAGCAGAAGAACGGCATCGGGCTTGACGCCGAGTTCGACCAGATAGGCGACGCGATAAACGATCGTGCGGGTCTTCCCCGTCCCCGCCCCGGCAATGATCAGGTGCGGGCCGTTGACGGAGGTGGCCGCTTCGTACTGTGCATCATTCAGCTCCTTCCGGTAGTCGATGCGCAGGTGGTGCGGTTGCACCAGGTGGAGGTGGTCTCCGGGAAGCGGTTTGAGCGTGAATTTCTTCATGCGATGGATCGAAGATACGCCAAATTGCACTGAAAATGAAGCCGGCGGTCCCGTTGTGTTTCCGGCAAGAAAGCCGTACGTTGAATCCGCCGGATTACCTCCGGCTCCTGCTTTCTGTCCAATCATTCGAATTCGAAATCCATGAATATCCTCGTCCTGAACTGTGGCAGCTCCTCGCTGAAATTCCAGATCATCCAAACCGACCTTGAGCGGATCGAGAAGAACGAAGACCGTCAGCTCGCCAAAGGTCTCATCGAACGCATCGGCAGCCAGTCGCTGGTGACCTTCCAGGTCAGCGGCCGGGAGGCGGAGAAGCACGCTGCGCCCCTGCGGGACCACCGTGCGGCGCTGGATCACATCATCCGCTGGATTATCGGCCCCGAGACGCGGATTCCCGGCATCGAATCGCTCACGGACATCCACGCGGTCGGCCACCGGGTGGTCCACGGCGCCGAGCGCTTCACGAAATCGGCGATTATCGACGAAACTGTCATCCATGGGGTGGAGGATTGCATCGACCTCGCCCCGCTGCATAATCCCGCCAATCTGAAGGGCATCGCGGCTGCCCGTGAGTTGCTCGGCGCGGATGTGCCGCAGGTCGCCGTGTTCGATACGTCGTTCCACTCGACCATGCCGGAGACGTCGTTCCTGTACGCCATCCCGTACCAGCTGTATCGCCGTCACAAGATCCGCCGGTACGGATTTCACGGAACCTCGCACCGGTACGTGGCGTACCGGTATCGCCAGCTCACCGGCAAGACGCGGGAAGAGACGAACATCATCACTGTGCACCTGGGCAACGGGTGCTCCGCCTGCGCGATCAAGAACGGGCATTCGTTCGACACGTCAATGGGGCTTTCACCGCTGGAAGGTCTCGTCATGGGCACTCGCGGCGGCGACATCGATCCCGCGGTCCTCGAGCTCCTGCATCACAAGGAAGGCATGTCAATGACGGACATCGACAACATGCTGAACAAGCAGAGCGGGTTGCTGGGGATCTCGGGACTGACCAATGACATGAGGGATCTGCTCGAAGAGGCGCGCGAGCATCAGGACCGGCGCGCCAACCTTGCCATCAACATCTTCGCGCAGCGCACAAAGAAGTACCTGGGCGCATATCTGGCAGAGATGAACGGGGCCGACGCCATCGTTTTCACCGGCGGCATCGGCGAAAATGCCGCGGTCATCCGTCAGCGCATCTGCACCGGTCTGGACCGGCTCGGGGTCGTCATCGACGACCAGCTCAATTCCCAGATGGTCGGCGGGAAGGAGGGAGCGATCAGCACGCCCGACTCTCCGATGAAGGTGTTCGTCATCCCGACCAATGAAGAGCTGCTCATTGCCCGGGACACGGTGCGCTCCATTCAGGATCTGCCGCGCCGATTCTGACCGATTTCACTCATCATTTCACCCGGGGATCGCATGCGGGAACGTATCGCCTGGATCCTGGTCGTTCCGCTGGTCATCGCGTGTGGCGTCATCCACGTCGCGCTGGAAGCGATGGCGTTTGGCGCCACGCTCGTGCTCGTGGCGGCGACCCTGCTGACGTTCCTCTCCCCGCGCAACGGATTGTTGTGGGCGCTGCTGACCGGTGGTTCGGCGCCCGTCGCTCACGCCCTTGCACACGCGTTCAGCATCGCCGTGGCCGCTCCGCCGCCGGTTGCAACTGACATGATCCTCTCCTTTGTTCCCGCGATCTGCGGAGGCGTCCTGGGCATCTCCCTCGACCGCATTCTGCGACCCCGTGCGCCCGATCCTCCGTCGGATTCCACGGCGACTCATTCGCCGGATCATCGCTGAGTCCCCCCGCTTCCACCCTGTTCCAAACTTTCCCGGTGGCATTTGAACGGAATTTTCTGCATCCTTTCGACGTTTTATTTGACGACGAACTCGTGAAGGTATGACAGACCAGAACCACTCCGCAGCACATCATCACTCGCTTGCCACACGCCTCCGCCGACTTGCGTACAATCTCTGGTGGACCTGGAATCCGGAGGCACAACAGATCTTCAAGGAACTCTCCCCGCTCGTCTGGCGCTATTCGGAACACAGCGCCGTCGCCGTGATGCGCGAGATCTCGGATCAGGAGCTGCACGTGCGACTGCACGACCGGGAGTTCCATCACCGGGTACACGCCGTCCTGGAATCGTTCGACGCGTACATGAACGCCACCGATACGTGGGCGCATCGCCATGCCGCGGGGCTGAAGGGACCGGTTGCATATTTCAGCGCCGAATTCGGCTTTCACGAGTCGCTGCCGATCTATTCCGGCGGCCTGGGGATTCTCTCCGGCGATCACACGAGATCAGCGAGCGACCTCGGCCTCCCCTTCGTCGGCATCACCCTGTTCTACCGCCAGGGCTACTTCCGCCAGCGGATCAATCCTCAGGGCTGGCAAGAGGAGCTGTATCCGACGGCCGAACCGGACACCCTTCCGCTCGAACTGGTCGTGCGCCCTGAAGGCGGACGCCTGCTGAATTCGGTCGAAATCGGGCATAGCACAGTCTACTTCCAGACGTGGCGGCTCGCCGTGGGACGCGTCTCCCTCTACCTGCTCGATACGAATCTCCCCGAGAACGATCAGCATTTTCAGGGGCTGACCTCGACGGTGTACGGAGGAAATATTGACACGCGCATCGGCCAGGAGGTCGTCCTGGGCATCGGCGGCGCGCGTCTGCTGGCGTCGTTGGGCATCACGCCGTCCGTCTACCACATGAACGAAGGGCACTCCGCGTTCCTCACACTCGAGTTGCTCGCCGAGCAGATGCGGAACGGCGCCACAGTCGAGAACGCACGAGAGAATGTCCGCTCGCGCTGCATCTTCACGACGCACACGCCGGTCCCGGCCGGGCACGACCGCTTCAGCCGTGAGCTGATGGAACACATGCTCGGCAAGTTCTGGAGCCCGACCGGCCTTTCGACCGACAACCTGATGGCCCTCGGCCGCGTCCACACGGAAGATCCGGAAGAGCAGTTCACGATGACCGTGCTCGCGTTGCGGATGTCCCGCGCGGCGAACGGCGTCAGCGAGCTGCACGGCCATGTGAGCCGGGAAATGTGGAAGGATCTGTATCCCGGCACGGCGGTGGAGCAGGTACCCATCGGGCACATCACGAACGGCATCCACACGCCCGGATGGGCAACGGCGCACGCGCACGATTTCTGGAACACCCGTCTCGGCAGCGACTGGACCGAGAAGCTGATGGAGCCCGGATTCTGGAAGAAGCTGTCGAACGGCGATCTGGCGAGCGATGAGGAACTCTGGGCGCTACGCTACGTCCTGCGGCGTGACCTCGTGGAATTCGTGCGGCGGCAGGTGTATGAACAGCATATGCGATTCAACGTGGAGCATCCGCTCGACACGTCACACCTGCTCTCGCCCGACGCGCTGACGATCGGCTTCGCGCGGCGGTTCGCCACGTACAAGCGCGCTCCGCTGATCTTCCGCCATCCGGAGCAGATCGTTCCGCTCCTCAGCGATCCCGCACGGCCGGTGCAGCTGATCTTCGCCGGTAAGGCGCATCCGCGGGACAACGACGGAAAACGCTTCATTCAGCGCATCGTCGAGCTTTCGCGCCAGCCCGAGTTCGCCGGCAAGGTGGTCTTTGTCGAGAACTACGACATCAACGTTGCACGTCATCTGATCTCCGGCTGCGACGTGTGGTTGAACAATCCGCGCCGCCCGCTGGAGGCCAGCGGCACCAGCGGCATGAAGGTGACCATCCACGGCGGATTGAATTTCAGCATACTGGACGGCTGGTGGCGGGAAGGACACAACGGGCAGAACGGCTGGGCGATCGGGGACGACTCGAACGAGACCGATCTGGAGACCCAGGACGACCGGGACGTCCAGAGCCTGTACAACGCACTGCGGGAGTCGGTGATCCCGGAGTTCTTCGATCGCGACGAACACGGCGTACCGCGGCGGTGGCTGCAGCGTATCCGGCAGTCGATGATGACCCTGGTTTCGCAGTTCAGCACCGACCGAATGGTCGCGGAATACGTGCGTCGGTACTACCTCTCCTAGGGCCTTGCCCGCGCATTGACGCACGTCATAGGGGGTATGGGGGGATTATTTGACATTCTTCACACGCCTGAATATCTTTGTTTCAGCGATTCTCAGGGCGTTGTCACAGTCCATCGTTCGACCAGGACCCGGTTTCCATGCAAGAACCCGCTGAAGGCGCCGCGCGCAAGCTCGCCGCCATCATGTTCACGGACATCAAAGGCTTCTCCAAGAAGATGGCCGAGAACGAGCCGGAGGCCTTCGAACTGCTGAAGATGCATGACGCGATCATGCGGGTTCTGATCGCGAAGTTCGACGGCAAGGTCATCAAATCCATCGGCGATTCATTTATGGTGGATTTTGCCAGCGCCGTGAACGCCGTCAAATGCGCTGTGGAAGCGCAGAAGCGGTTCTGGAACTTCAACCGGGACAAGAACGAATTCGAGCGCGTCGAAATCCGCATCGGCATTCACCTCGGCGACGTGCTGATCCGCGACGATGATATGATCGGCGACGGCGTCAACGTCGCCTCCCGCATCGAAGCAATCACCGACCCCACCCGCATTTGTATTTCGCAGGACGTGTATCAGCAGGTCCGCAACAAGATGCCCCTGCAGGTCC
The DNA here is from genome assembly GCA_021813905.1 of Bacteroidota bacterium. Lineage (GTDB taxonomy): Bacteria > Bacteroidota > Ignavibacteria > UBA10030 > UBA10030 > JAKAJH01. Next base: position 65,840 of record JAKAJH010000010.1, read on the forward strand.
ACAGCCTCGGCCCCCTCTCACTCAAGAACATCCCCGAACCCGTCGAAATCTTCGAGATCCTCATCGATTCCATTCCGGAACTCGCCAAGCCGTCGGAGCATGCGCGACGCATCGCCGCCGAACGCAAGGCCGAGGAGGAAGCCGCCCAGGCGGCTGTCCGTGAGCAGGAGGAGGCGCGCGAGGCGAAGCGGGTGGAAGAGACCCGTCAGCGCCAGCAGCGTGAGAAGCAGCAGGCGGAAGAGGACCGCAAGAAGAAGATCGAAGATCATTACAACCGGGCAGAAGAATTCGTCCGCCAGGGCAAGCTGGAAGACGCGGAGCACGAGCTGGCCGAAGTGTACAAGCTCGATCCGCAAATGGCGGAATCCGCGGCACAGCGCAAGCAGGAAGCCGATTCCAAGGAACAGCAGGCCGGCCGGCATGTGGCGCGGGCCAAGGAGCTGTTCAAGGACGGAAAGCTCGACGAGGCTGAAGCCGAGGTGAACGAGATCTTCCGGGTGTTCCCGCTCCACGTCGCGGCCCAGCAGATGCTGCAGCAGATCGAAGACGAGCGCTACCGCCTCGAAGAACAGGCCCGCATGCGCAAGACCGAGGCGGAGGGCAAGCGCGGACCGACCGAAGAAGAAAAGAAGATCGAGGAACTCCTCGAGAAAGCGCACGCTCTCCTGGCGCAGGAAGAATTCGCCGAGGCCACGTACACCCTGCGCGAGCTGTTCCTCCTCGATCCGAATCACAGCGGCGCGCGTCGCCTGGAAGAGAATATCCGTCAGGCGGAACAGGCCCGGGCAGAACTGCTGCGGCTCCAGGCGCAACAGGAAGAGGAAGAGAAGCGCCGTCAGGAAATGGAGCGCATCCGCGAGCATCTCGAGGAGCGCAAGCGCGTCATCGTTCAGCCGCCCCCCCGAAAACGGAAGATCAACTACCGACTCTATGCCCGGATTGCCGGTGCGGTCATCGTTGTCATCGCTCTGGCGGTGATTGGACCGCGGATGTACCGCCTCATGTTCCCGCACACCGCGTCCGTCGCCGTCCTCGCGTTCGCCGCCGACTCCGGTGATGCGGTCACCGGCGATCTGGTCGAGGCGCTGCCGGCCCTCCTGACGGAAGACCTTGCCCGCTGCTCACACATGACAGTCGTCGCTTCACCGACCGCGCTTTCCTACGATCCGACGTCCGGCGGCCTCGGCCGATGCGCCGCGTCCATGGGCGTGCGGTACCTCCTTGCCGGTACTGTGCAGTCGGCCGGAGACCGGCTCACAGTCACCGTCCGGCTGTATGACGCCGAAGAACAAGCGTTCATCTTCTCCCGGACCGTGGACGGTTCGACACTCGCGCTCCACAAGATCCGCAACGACGTTGTCCGTGCGATCGTCGATTTCCTGGAGATCGAAACGCCGTTCGAGCCGGCCACACAGTCCACACGCAATCTCCGCGCATTCGCGCTGTATCTCGACGGGATCCGCTTCCTGCAGCATGCCAGCACACCGGCATCCCTGCGAGCCATGCAGAGTCTGCAGGAGGCCGTTCGCGAGGATTCGTCATTTGCGGAAGCGTACGCTCTGCTCAGTCTCGCTGAAACCCGAGTGTACGAAGACCGTCCGGCCGACGCGGATCTCGCATCCGCTCGCGATGCGGCCCAGACCGCCCTTCGGCTGGTGCCGGGTCTCCCCTCCGCGTACCTGGCGCTCGGCATCTATTACCGGATGGCACAGCAATATGACAATGTCATGCCGGCGCTCAATGCCAGTCTGGCCGCGCAGCCGGCGAACGCTGACTGCAGCCGGGAGCTTGCGCTCTTCGCCACGATGACCGGGGCATTCGATGCGGCCCGGCGGCATGTTCTGGATGCGCTGGCGCTTGACCCGCGGAATCCGCGCACGCATATCACTCAGGGGATCCTGGATGAATATGAACACCGCTTCGACAGTGCGGTCAGCGCTTTCGGTCAGGCGATCGCGCTCGGGGCCGATGATTCGTTGACAACGGTCCGTTACCTGCTCGGCGCATGGGTGCAGGCGGGATCCGCCGAGCGGGCGGTAAAGTTCTGCGGATCGATGCTCGCGCGGACGCCGGAGGATTATCGATGGTACTATCGCATCGGTCGCGCCTATCAGTTCGCCACGCGCGTGAGCGAATCACAGCAGTGGCTGGAGCGCGGTCTGGCGATCGCACGGAATGACGCCGACAAGAATCCGCGCGACGCGCAACCGTACGCCTCTGCGGCGCTGTTCCTGACACGGTTGGGACGCTTCGCGGACGGCGAGGCCGCCATGCGTCACGCGCTGGAGATCGCCCCCGGCTCCGTGGATCTGCTCTATCGCGAAGCCGACATGTACGCCATCCAGAAGGAGAAGCAGAAGGCACTCCAGACACTCCGGGACGCGATCGGCAAGCGGTTCGACTTTCCGGAAGTCCTGAATCCCGACTTCTCAGTCCTTTCGCGCGAACCGGAATTCGTGGCGGCAATCTCCGTCAGCGCCGCCGCACGCGCAACGAAGGAGTGACACGACGCGTCTTGCCCCACCGAAGTTTTTTCCCTATTTTAAGGAAGAACGCAGTCTACCGAAAACCCCCTGAGCGTTCAGAGGAACTTGCTGTATGGCTCTCCGGAGACGGGCCGTGCGGGAGAAGGTGCTCCAAGCGTTATACGCATACGAGCTGTCCCGCGAGCCGATTGACACCATCATCAACACCATTGTTGCCGACCTGCGCAAGCAGCCGGAAGCATTTGCATTTGCCCGCCAGTTGATCCTCAAGGTCCTGGAGACGGTCAAGGAGCTTGACGAGTTGATCCGTAAGCGCGTCGAGCATTGGGAATTCAACCGCCTTGCCATCATCGACCGGATCATCCTGCGTATGGGCATCTGCGAGCTGATGTACTTCGACGATATTCCCCCGAAGGTTTCGATCAATGAAGCGATCGAGATCGCGCGCTCGTACAGCACGGACAAGAGCGACAAGTTCGTAAACGGCGTTCTCGACTCCGTCCTGGACGACCTCCGAAAGAGCGGCCGACTGAACAAGACCGGCCGCGGACTGCTGGACACCCCCACGACCCGATCCTGATGGACGTACCCGGCCCCCTGTCTCCGTCCGTCTCCCAGCAGCCGCCGGCTGCGACCCGCGGACAGATCTTCTCGTGGGCCCTGTTCGATTTTGCAAACACTGCGTTCTACGTTCTCATCCTCACCGTCGGCTACCCGCTGTACTTCAAGGAGATCATCGCCGGAGGAAATCGGGATGGGGATCTGCTCTGGGGAACCGCCTTCAGCATCTCCATGTGCATTGTCGCCGTGCTGTCACCCATCCTGGGCGCGGCCGCTGACGTGGGAACCGGCAAGAAGCGGTTTCTGGCGGTCTTCACGGCCCTGTGCATCGCGGCCACCGCCGGGCTGTTCTTCATGCAGGCATCGATGGTCTTCTGGGGGATGGTGCTGCTGGTCCTTGCGAACGTAGGATTCGAGGCAGGGCTGGTATTCTATGACGCGTTCCTCCCGGAGATCACGACGGAACGCAGTCTGGGACGCGTCTCGGGATACGGTTTCGCGCTGGGGTATACCGGATCGCTGGTCACACTCGCGGTCACGTATCCACTCTATGCGGCGGGATTCTCCGCGGACAATCTGTTCAACATCCGCGTCAGCTTCCTCGTCGCCGCCGGATTCTTCTTCGCCTTTGCGATGCCGATCTTTCTGTTCCTTCCGGATCGCCAGAGGACCGGTCGCTCGACGCGGGGATTCGTCCGGGCAGGGTTCGCACGCGTGCGTACCACATTCGCCCGGTTCAATCAGTACCGGAACATCGCCCGCTTCCTCGCCGCGTATTTCCTGTACATCGACGCCATCAACACCATCATCGTCTTCTCATCCATCTTCGCCCGGGAAACGCTGCATCTCGAAATCAGCGACATCATCATCTTCTTCGCCATGGTTCAGACGTCGGCGATCGCCGGGTCCGTCCTCTTCGGAATCGTTGCCGACCACGCCGGCCACAAGCGCACCCTCAGCATCACGCTCGGACTCTGGATCCTCGTCGTCATCAGCTCGTACTTCATTTACGACCGGTGGATGTTCTATCTGCTTGGCGCGGGCGCGGGCATCGCGCTCGGCTCGTCGCAATCGACCAGTCGGAGCCTGATGTCGGAGATCACGCCGGCCGAGAAGAAAACCGAGTTCTTCGGGTTCTATTCGTTCTTCGGAAAAGCCTCGGCAATCCTCGGGCCGTTCCTGTTCGGGCTGGCGTCGTCGCTGTTCAACCAGCGTGTGGCGTTGTTGCTGGTCGGCGGGCTGCTGGTCGGCGGGCTGATCCTGGTACAGCGGGTCCGGGAGGAGCCCGCGGAGGCATGACACCCGGCTTGGGCGGTACATCCACGCAGTTTCACTGTCAACGGAGGATTGCCATGAATCGTCTCTTTGTTCTCTTGAGCTTGAGCATTATTCTTCTGCTGGCCGCCTGTCAGCGCGGCACCGATCAGAGTCCGACCAGCGGTTCCCTGTCGCTTGTGATCCCTGAACCGATCGAACCGGTGCTGCGGGGAGAGGTCGCCGCGTTCCTCGAGCTCTACCGGCAGAACGGCGCGCAGATCAGCGCCCGCGTCGGGACGTCGGAGGAAGCGATCCGACTGTTCGTCCGCGATTCCCTGCGCCTCCTGTTCTCCACCCGCCGGCTGACTGCAACCGAACGGGCATTGGTCGAGAAGGAAGGGAACGGACTCACCGAGATCGCCCTGGCATATGACGGCGTGGCCGTTATCGTGCAGCGGGACAATCCCATCGTAAAGGCCACCGTCGGCGAAATCCGCGGGATCCTCGACGGATCCATCACCCGCTGGGAGCAGCTGAGCGGGCACGGCCGTTTTCGCGGCGCGATCTCCGCGATCCTTTCGGATCCCTCGGACGAGTCGCTCTATCTGCAACAGCGGCTGTTCGGCGGCGCAGCGCTGCACGCACGTATCACACGCACTGCGAGCTCGGCACAGACAATGCACGCCGTCGCGCAGGACGCGCGCGCCGTGGGCTTCGTCGGCATCGATTGGCTCGACTCGCTCAAGCTTCCCGTCCATCCGCTCGCCCTCGCGATGAAGGATGGAGACGCTGACACCGCGTATGCAGTTCCCTCCGATGCCTACGGACGCTACTTCGCCACGGATCCCGCCAACATCTACCAGAACTCGTACGCCTTCAAGCGGACCATCATGATGTATTCCCGGCCGATGCAGGTCGATCTGGCCACCGGGTTCAGCGCGTATGTCGCCGGTGCGGACGGTCAGCGCCTGTTCCTCCGGCAGAATCTCGTTCCGGGGACGCAGCCGATACGCCTTCGTCCCACCGAATAGGACTTTCGTGCAGCACAAAGAGAAAAGGCGGCTCGTTACAGGAGCCGCCTTTTGCGTTTCAGGGGAATTCAGCCCGACCGGTCAGAAATCCGGGCCCAGCGAGAAGTAGTAATACGGTTCGGAGAATCCTCCCCCCCACCGGAATCGCCAGGCGATATCGATACGCAGCGGCAGACCGAGGAATGCCAGCCGCATGCCGACGCCGGTGCCCATCAGCAGGTCTTTCGTCACCAGATCGCCGGAGGGATCCTCCCCGAATGCTCGCCACTTCGCGGCATCCGTCCAGGCGGTTCCCATGTCGAAGAACGTCGTGCCGAGGATGTTCTGGAATCCGATCGGCAGCGCGCCGAGGATGAAGTACTTGACCAGCGGGAAGCGCCACTCGAGATTCGCCATCGCGAAGTGCGTTCCGTTCTTGACGTTGTAGTTATACCCGCGGAGCGGCAAGACCGGCGTGAGAAAGACGTAGTCTTCGGCAGAGTTGATCGGGAGCTGATTGCGTTCGAAGATGCGGTTAATCCATCCTTCCGTCCCGCCGATGAAGAATTGCTGCGCGTTCTGCCCGATGCTCGCCCCGGCAGTCATCCGCCAGGCGAAGACGGTCTCCCGGAAGAGCTTGTTGTAGGACCGGTAGTCTGCCGTGGCGGACAGCAGCTCCAACCCGTCGGAACCGAACTTCGGGGTCCCGTACGTGGTCAGATTGAACCGGGAACCGTTGTTCGGACCGAACCAATCCCCCTGCCAGAGTGAGTTGTCATTCACATAACTCAACGATGGCAGGAAGAAGGACTTCGTTTCGGACGGATTGTACGAATTATCGAGGTCGTCCTTTGAGAGATTCAGCCACATCAGCGAGAAGTCGACCCGGTTGAAGCGGTCGATCGGGTACGATGCGAGCCCGCCGAATCCCCACGTCCGGAAGCGGTACAGCGTATCGCCGACGTACAGGAAACGCGCGCTGTGGAAACCCTGAAATCCCCAGTCGATGCGGCCGGGCAGATAGAAGTACGAAAGCCCGTAGTCGCTGTTCTTCAGATCGAGCAACAAATTGGTCTGGAACACGATCTGGTGGTCTCCCAGCATGTCACTGAACGCCATGATTGTCGAGCCTTCCAGGCCGTAGAAGGTGTTGTAGTTCGCCGTGCCGTAGACCAGGTCCGGCGAAAAATCGAGCTTGTAGCGTCGCGGGACGTAGTTCCCCTCACTGTCCTTGTTGTGAAGCACTTCCACCTGCGAGATCGGCGGCGGTGCGTTGTTGGTATCCCGCAACGCTTCCGGGGAAAAGACGAATCCGGCATAGTCTCCGTGGACCTCCGGCCGATAGCGCTCTTCCGTCCCGGCGGTGTCCACCACCACGACAACATTCTTGTGCACGGCGAGCGTGTCGGAGGGAGCCGGCCGCGTGACGATATCCTTCGGCCGTTCCTCGCGCGGGAGCGAGTGGAGCCGTTTGATGAACTCCGTCGGCTCGAGCTCCGCCACGGACAGCTTGCGGTCGAACGGCCGCAGCATCAGGTACACGTCGAACCCCGCCTCGTTCAGGGAGGAAAACGCCAGCTTCGATCCGTCGCGCGACAGCGACAGCTGGTACAGCCCGCTGATCGAATTTGTGACCGGAAACCAGGTGTTCTTCTCCAGGTCGTACGAATAGATGTTGTTGATGCCGTTCCGGTCGGAGATGAAGAGCAGGTGCTTGCCGTCCGGGGACGCGACCGGCGACAGCTCGTTGCTTCCCGGCCAGTCGGTGATCCGGCGGATCGATCCGTCGCTCACGGTGAGCGCGTACAGATCAAGCTGCTCATAGTCGAACCGCGACATCCGGAATCCCTGCGGGAGCATGGAGGGAGAGACGAAATCCCGCCGGTCGGATGAGAAATAGATGGTCTTGCCGTCGGGCGAAAACACGGGATCGGAATCGCTGAACAGGTCGTTGGTCAGATTCCGGAGCGTCCCGGTCTGCAGATCGTACACGTAGATGTCGGACTGCGGCGACTTCAGTCCTTCAAACGCGATGCTCTTGCCGTCCGGTGCCCACGAGAGCGTGAAGATCCCGTCGAGATCGAGCTTGACCTTCTGCTGGTCCCCCGACTCCGCGTCGACGATCATGATGGCATCCCGGTCGCCGGCCTTGACCGAGAGTGCGATTTTCTTTCCGTCGGGCGACCAGGTCAGTCCGGGCGTCAGGAGGTGCAGTTCCTCGAAATCCTTCGTGCGCTGGCCGCTCACGAGCTTGCGAATGATGGTGCCGTCGAGCGCCGACATCAGATAGACATCGAAGTAGTCGTCCCGGTCCGAGATGAATGCGATCTTGTCACCCTGCGGCGAGATCGCGGGGCTGGTATTGTAAAAGTTGCCATCCTTGGTATGATTCGTCAGACGTTTGTAGGCGAAGTCGGACGGCTCCTCGCGTTTCGCCACATCGGGCCAGTAGAGGACCCGCTGCTCTTTCTGCCACCGTTCGGAGAGCTCCTTGACCGAGAGACCGATGGTGCTGCGGAATCCCTGATCGATGCTCCGTGTGCTCTTGATCCGGTTCAGGATGTCCGCGATCTTCTGCTCGCCGTACTTGGTGGCAATGTAGTTCCAGACAGACTGCCCGCCGCGATATGCAAAGTAGCCGCTGAGATATTCGATCGGCGGGAGATAGTTGTGGGTCGTCGCGTCGCGGATGAACATATCGGAGTTGGTATCCCACTTCAGCGACGCGTATTCGGCCAGACCTTCGTTCATCCAGGCCGGCAGCTGCACCGGAGCGCGGTTGGAAATGAGGGACTGGATCGTACCGCCGTAGAACATATCGTTCAGGACCGCGTGCACCAGCTCGTGATGGATGACGTGCCGGAACTGCGCGTAGCTTCCCTCGAACGGCACGACCACCCGGTTCTTGAAGAGTTCCGTGACGCCGCCGATTCCTTCTTCCAGATACTCACTCACGACGTTCGTCTGCTGGAATTCATTGTGCGAGTTGTACACCACGATCGACACGCGATGGTTGAGATCGTAGCGCACCAAATGCCGGATGGAATCGTACGCCGCTTCCGCGGCCTTCGCCGCGAACGACGCGAGCTCGTAGCCGTCCTGCGAGAAGTAGATGTCGAAGTGGTCTGTCTGGATGTATTCCCACTCGAAGTGCTTGTACTGCACCTTGTTCTTGCCGAAGACGGAATTCTGCGCGTCCGCCCGCATCGCGGCAACGCCCAGAAGCAGCAGTATGGTCAGAAGATATTTCATTCGATCTTTCCCCGCCGGCCGGTGGGTGCGTTCGCCCGAACGCCCTGTCTCGGCGGCAGCCTTTCAATAGAACAGTCCCCGGAACGCGCCCGTTCCGGTCGATCACCGCTCCGCGTCGATCTCGCCGCTTGCCACAACAAAGTCCACCTGCCGTTCTTCCGGCGTGACCCGGAGCACCCGCACCCGGAGGGAATCGCCCAGCCGGTAGACCTTGCCGCCGTTTCGCCCGATCAGCGCGTATTTCTTCTCTTCATAGACGTAGTAATCATCCTCGAGATCCCGCACGTGGATCATGCCTTCCACGAGCAGATCGGTCAGCTCGACGAAGATGCCGTAGTGGGTCACCCCGGAAATGACGGCGTCGAACTCATCACCGACGTGCCGCTTCATGAACTCCACCTGGACGACCTTGACCGCGGCCCGCTCTGCCTCCATCGCCAGCCGTTCCATGTCCGACGACTGCTTCGCGATCGGCGGAAGGCGCTGGCGCAGCGCATTGACCTCCTCCAGTGAGACGCCGGCGCCGTATTTCTTGAGCATCCGGTGCACCACCAGATCGGGGTAGCGGCGAATGGGCGACGTGAAATGCGAGTAGTAATCGAACGCCAGACCATAGTGACCGATGTTCCGTTCCGAGTAGATCGCCTTGGCCATGCTCCGCAGGGCCACTTCGTTGATAACATTTTCCACATCCGAGCCGCGCACCGCTTCCAGCAGCTTCTGGAACGCCTTGGATGAGACACCGCCGTCGATATTCAGTTTAAATCCGAATTTCTGGACAAACGCCGCCAACTCCTTCACGCGCTCCGGATCCGGCGAATCGTGCACGCGGTAGAGGAAGGGCTTCGGATGCTCTTCCTTCCTGGCCAGTCCGATGTGACGGGCGACCACCCGGTTGGCCAGGAGCATGAACTCCTCCACCAGGCGGTGACTGTCGAGGCGGACTTTCTTCACGATCGCAGTGGGACGTCCCTGCGCGTCGAATGTGAATTTCGCCTCGGCCGTGTCGAAGTCGATGCTCCCCTCCCGCATCCGTTTGCGCGTCAGCATCCGGCTCAGGTCGTGCATCGTGCGTACCATGGTCCGGAGTTCGGGCGACAGGTCGTCGGGTCCGTCGGTGGTGATCACCCGCTGGACCTCTTCATACGTGAACCGTCGGGCGCTTCGGATGATCGTCTCCCGGATCTCGTAATCCTTGACCGCGCCGCGCGGCGTGACGGTCATGAGCACGGAGAAGGCCAGCCGGTCCTCGTTGGGCCGCAGGCTGCACAAGTTGTTCGACAGGCGCTCCGGGAGCATGGGGATGACGCCGTTCGGAAAATACACGCTCGTTCCGCGCTTGAGCGCTTCCCGGTCCAGCGGCTCACCATCACGGACAAAATATGAAACGTCTGCGATATGGACACCAAGACGATAGTCACCCCCCGGCAGTCCCTCAAGCGAAACCGCGTCGTCGAAGTCTTTCGCATCCTCGGGATCGATCGTCACCAACTGCTGGCCACGGAGGTCAAGCCGGCGACGGATCTCTTCCGGCGGGATCGCGCCGGGGAACTCGAGTGCAGCCTGCTGCACGTCCGACGGGAATTCGGCGGGAAGGTTGAACTCGCGCGCCACCGACCGGATCTCAGCCGTCAGCTCACCGGCGGGTCCGAGTACCTCCACCACGCGTCCTTCCGGATTGAGGTGCTTTCGCCCCCATGCCGTCAGCTCGACGACCACCTTATCCCCTTCCCGCGCATCCATCAGATCTTCGTTGGGGGTCAC
>JAKAJH010000053.1 GCA_021813905.1 Bacteroidota bacterium
CTTTCGTTTGCCGCGGGTGCCTGCCACAATTTCCAGCCGCGAGCGTGCGACGCCAAAGTGTTCCGCAAGCACCCGGATGATACGTTCGTTCGCGCGGCCCTCGATCGGAGGAGCGTTCACGCGCACGAGCAGGCTTCCATCCGGCTGCGGGGAGACACTCTCCGTCCGCGAATTGGGTTTCACAATGACGGTGATCTTCATGAGTCGGGAGCAGTCTACTGCCCATTCCCCCATTCCAGTACGTCGAGCCGTACGCGCGTGGTGCCGGTGGCGATCACGCCGAGCGCTTCGGCGGCACCGAGGGAGAGATCGATGATCCGCCCCTCTTTGAAGGGGCCCCGATCATTAATGCGGACAACCACGGATTTGTCATTGGCAAGATTGGTGACGCGCACGCGCGTGCCGAAGGGAAACGTCCGATGCGCCGCCGTAAGTGCATGCATATCGTACGTCTCCCCGTTGGACGTCAGCTTGCCGTTGAAGTCGTCCGCGTAGTACGACGCGACGCCCTCGAGCGACAGCAGGACCCGATCGCCGGACTGCGGCGTGCGGGTTCGGGCTGTGGCGCCTGGTGCGCTGCCGGACCGGGATCCGCTCCGGTCTGTGAAGCGGGACGATGCCGCGCACCCCCACAGCATCATGGCAGCGACGAGCGCGAACAGGAGATGGATTCTACAGCAGATCATTCATCTGTTTGCGCCGCAGGTAGTCGACGATCTCTTTGACGTCCTGCGAACGGCCTTTGCGGCACACCAGGACCGCGTCATCCGTGGCCACGACAACCAAATCATCCACCCCGATCGTGGCAACGACGCGGTCTCCCGCATCAACATAGTTACCGTTGGCGTCTTTGCTGACCACCGTCCCCTTGTGCACGTTGCCCTGGCCATCCACCGGCGTCAGTCGCACGACTTCGTCCCACGAGCCGACATCGCTCCATCCGAACTCGCCGCGGACGACGAAGACATTCGAAGCCTTCTCCATCACGCCGTAATCGATCGACGTCCCGCGGATGACACCGTATGCCAGTTCAAGTGCTGCATCGAATCCCGGCGTTCCCATGGCGGGGACCACATGCGACAGTTGCTCGCACATTTCGGGCATGTGCCGTGCGAGCTCGTCGAGAATCACGGATGCTTTCCACACGAACATCCCGCTGTTCCACAGGAAGTCGCCGCTTTTGAGAAAGCGCATGGCTGTTTCATAGTTCGGCTTCTCGGCAAAGGTCCGGACGCGGTAGACACCCTCCGCATGGTAGGGATTGTTGGCCGGCCCGTCGTTGAACTGAATGTAGCCGTATCCCGTTTCCGGATGTGTCGGGCTGATACCGATGGTCACCAGCGCATTCTGCTCCCGTGCGACACGAACGCCCCGTTCGACGGCCTTCAGGAACACGTCCGGGGTTCTGATCAGATGGTCGGAGGGAAGCACGACCATCACGCCTTCGGGATCCTCACGCCGGATCCACTGGGCCGCCAGGCCGATGCACGGCGCGGTGTTCCTCCCCACCGGTTCGCCCAGCACGTTCTGCTTGGGAATTCCGGGCAGCTGGGAAAGTACAAGCTCCCGATGCTGACGGTTCGTGACGATCAGTGTATGCTCCGCGTCCACAAGCGGAGAGATCCGCTGAAACGTGTTCTGGATCATCGTGCCGGAGCCGAGGATCTCCTGAAACTGCTTTGGGGAGCGTTCGCGGCTGCGCGGCCAGAATCGCGAACCGACGCCGCCGGCCATGATCACTGCATAGACGTGTGGCTGCATGCACCCTCAGTCGTTATTCAAACATCGCGCGGAAATCGCGCAGGATTTCAAAGGCAGGATCCAGCAAACCTCCCCGATCGGCCGGGCTCATCCGCACCCACTGGCTCAGCGGGTCCTGGATGTTGGAAACCATATTCATGACCCGGACGTCGTCCAGCAACTGATTCGAGGAGATGTACTGCAGGAATTCCATGAGGTACTGGATGTACTGGCGCAGATCCTCCGGTTCATCCGGAAGTCCCGCCAGCGTGTCGCACTGTGTCAGGACTTGTGAGAGAATCTCACCCCGATCGTCGCTCCCGATCTGCACCGCCTCGAGCAATCGGTCCATCAGCACCGCCAGGCTCCGCTCTTCCGCTTCGGCATCCGTGTCTCCGGCCGGGGCCGGAGCAGAAGTCTCCGCACCGAACGGCGGGAACACCGGTTCAGCGGCGGACGGAGGCTCACTCGCGGCCGGTTGTTCCGGCGCGATCTCCGGCGGCGGAGCCGGAAATCCCGCGAACGGATCCATAACGGATGCCACGGGAGCCGCGGTCGGTTCTGCGGATGCCGTGCTGATCCCCAACGCCGACCGCAGACGGGAAAAGACAAGATCCTCTTCGGACGCATCCGATTCCAGTCGCGACGGATCGGACTCGACCTTGCCGGCGATCCAGAGGAGGCTCAGCGCCAGGTCGCCGCAACCCTGCACACGGAAGAGCGTGCGCAGTTCAGCATCCAGATCGTCCGCAGTCGCCACGCGCTGACGGATCTGTTCAAGCGTTGCGCGCTGCTCATCGCTCTCGAGGTCCCACTGCGGAAGTCGTTCGAGCAGCGTCACGAGGTACTGTTGTGTCCGGTTCATATGCCCCTGTAGATTCGTGGAACACGTGCAGAAACCGCACAACACACTTCGTAGGGAATGGTACCGACGGCTGACGCCACTTCCCGGGCGCTGATCGATGCGCCCCGCTGGCTCCCGATCAGCACCACTTCGTCTCCCGCAACAACTGGCAGCTGACCGACGTCGAGCATCAGCTGATCCATGCACACAGTGCCGGCGAACGGCACGCGGTGCCCGCGCACGAGGGCAACGCCCTTGCCGGTGAGAAGTCGGAACACACCGTCCGCGTACCCGACGGGAATCGAGGCGATTCGGGTCCTTCGCCGTGCGGTGTACCGCCGTCCGTAGCTCACCGTCTCTCCCGCACGGATGGTCTTCGCCTGCGCGACAACGGTCTTCAACGCAAGCGCCGGCCGGATGGCAACAGACTCGCTTGTTTCTGCGGACGGATAACAACCGTACATCATGATCCCGGGACGCACCATGGAGTACCAGGCTTCGGGCAGATCGAGGATCGCCGCACTGTTCGCCGCATGAATGACATCGGGGTAGACGCCATGGCTCCGAAGCAGCGCCAGAGATTCATCGAATCGGCGGAGCTGAAGGCGCGCGAAAGACTTGTCCTTCTCGTCCGCGGTGGCCAGGTGGGTGAAGACGCCCTTGATCTCCAGCCGGCGGAGGCGGCCCAGCACGCGCAGATACCTCTCCAGACCGTCCGGCTTGACACCGATCCGGTTCATACCGGTATCGATCTTGAGGTGGACGGGGAGCGTCGTCCGCCGTCGCTCCGCCACGGCATTCAATGCGCGCGCTTCCCGCTCGGTGCAGATCGTTGCTTCCAGAGCATGATCGGCGTACAGAAGCAGTTGGGATGCTGACGGAAGTGTGAAGACGTGGATCGGAAGGGAGACACCCCCGTACCGCAAGGCCACACCTTCTTCGGCAAATGCGACGCCGAAGCAATCAGCGTGCGACCCTTCGACGGCCCGGGAGACCGGGACGGCCCCGTGGCCGTAGGCATTCGCTTTCACGACGGCCATGATACGAACGCGCGCACCGACACGGTCCCGGATGCCGCGAAGATTACGGCGAATGGCGTTCAGATCGACTTCTGCAACAGTCGGGCGGGTGACAGCAGGAGCCTGTCGACGTGTCTGTTTCAAGGGATTGCGTGTCTGTCGCGTCGTAAGGGGGACAACGTACAGCTCGCCGGCGGTGATTCCGGCGGACATTCCGGCATCACTCGGCGCGAGCGAGCCGGAGGCGGTTCAGCGCACGATGGAGCGCGGCCCGTGCCCGGTCCACATCCACTCCTTCGGCGTGGCCGGTGATCCGATCCCGAGCGCGCTTCTCTGCCGCCCGCGCCCGATCCGTGTCGATCTCTTCAGCCGCCTCTGCCGTTTCGGCAAGCACAACGGCCTTATTGTCGTGCACTTCGACGAATCCGCCGCTGGTGGCGTACCGTTGCTCCGTGCCTGATCCGTCGCGAACCTCGATTTCACCGACGCCCAGCGCCGCAAGGAGAGGTGCGTGACTATGCAGGACCTGAAAGCTGCCTTCCAGACCGGGCGCCCGAAAGCTTTCCACGTCGCCGCTGAAGATCATGCGGCGCGGCGTGACCAGTTCAAGATGAAATGTCTTTTCCGACATAGATCAGGCGGCCTGGAGCTGCTTTGCCTTCTCGACAGCTTCCTCGATCGAGCCAACCATCATGAACGCCATTTCCGGCAGATGGTCGTACTGGCCTTCCACGATGCCTTTGAACCCGCGGATCGTGTCTTCCAGCTTCACGTACCGGCCCGGCGTTCCGGTGAATTCTTCGGCTACAAAGAACGGCTGGGACAGGAACTTTTCGATGCGGCGCGCGCGCGCAACGGTCTGCTTGTCCTCTTCGGAAAGCTCATCCATGCCGAGAATGTTGATGATATCCTGCAGATCCTTGTACGACTGAAGGATCTCCTTGACGCGCTTCGCCACCTGATAGTGCTCGTCGCCGACAATAAGCGGATCGAGAATGCGCGACGTCGAATCCAGCGGATCGACCGCCGGATAGATGCCTTTTTCCGAGATCTGACGGCTCAGGACCGTGGTGGCGTCGAGATGACTGAAGGTCGTTGCCGGAGCCGGATCCGTCAGATCGTCCGCCGGCACATAGATCGCCTGGACGGAGGTGATGGATCCCTTCTTCGTCGAGGTGATCCGCTCCTGCAATTCGCCCATTTCCGTGGCAAGCGTCGGCTGATAACCGACCGCGGACGGCATGCGGCCCAGCAACGCGGACACCTCCGAACCGGCCTGGACAAACCGGAAGATATTATCGATGAAGAGCAGAACGTCTTTTCCCTCTTCGTCACGGAAATATTCCGCCATCGTCAACGCCGTGAGACCAACGCGCTGGCGGGCACCCGGGGGCTCGTTCATCTGACCGAAGACCAGGGCGGTCTTCTCAAGCACGCCGGACTCCTTCATCTCGATCCAAAGGTCGTTGCCTTCCCGCGTCCGTTCGCCGACACCGCTGAACACGGAGTAGCCGCCGTGATGCGTCGCGATGTTGTGAATCAGTTCCTGGATGATCACCGTCTTTCCGACCCCCGCACCGCCGAACAGACCCGTCTTTCCGCCCTTGGTGTACGGCTCCAGCAGGTCGATGACCTTGATGCCGGTCTCAAACATTTCCTTCTTCGTGGTGAGCTGGTCGAAGCTCGGCGCAGCCCGATGAATCGGGTATTGGCGTTTCGCCTTGATCTCGCCATTGCCGTCGATGCCCTGGCCGGTCACGCTGATGAGGCGTCCGAGCACCTCCGGACCCACCGGAACGGAGATCGGCGCACCTGTGTCGATGGCTTTCATGCCGCGCACCAGGCCGTCGGTCGAGTCCATCGCGACCGTCCGGACACGATCTTCACCAAGCTGCTGCTGGACCTCGCAAATCAGCTCTTCGTCAACACCTTCGACGCTCTTCCGGGGTATCCGGAGGGCGTTGAAGATCTCAGGGAGTTTGCTGCCTGAGAAGTCTATGTCCACAACAGGCCCGATGACCTGGATGATTATGCCTTCGTTCATGAAGATCCTCGTGTGTCAGAATCGACTCGATTTATGCCAAATCAGAATAAAAAATAGGAAAAGATGGCAGGACAATCAATCACTTTTTCAGGATCGCGCCGACAATCGTCGCTCCGTGCAGCCTGCCGTTCTCGATAAATATGCGGTTGTTGAAACGACCGGCCGCGATCGATCCCGCCACGAACAAGCCGGGGACGTTCGTTTCCTTTGTCACAGGGTCGTGTTCGGGGATCAGTGTCTCCGCATCTACCCGCACGCCCGCATCCGCAATGAGGCGTGGATCAGGCTGATAACCGATCATCACATAAACCTCGTCGGCGTCGATCTCACCCGCGTGTGCACCCTTCAGATACAGGCGCCCGGTCGTGATCGACGCGATCTCAGTGCCAAAAAGCGCATGAATCTCCCCGGCCTTGATCCGGTTCTCGATGTCCGGCAGAAGCCAATACTTCACTCCTTCCGAGAAGCTCCGCCCGCGGTGAATGAGCGTGATATGCGCACCGAAACGGAACAGTTCAAGAGCCATCTCCACTGCGGAATTCCGACCTCCTACAATCGCAACGCGCTTCCCGAATGATTGAAACGGCTCGCCGTACCGTCGGTGCACATGAGGCAGGTCGGCGCCGGGCACCGGGTAGGGATTGGGCGTATCATAATAGCCCGTGGCAACGACCACGAACCTCGCCGCGTACGCTCCCCGATCGGTCTCCACACGGAATCCCGTTCCCGCCGGCCGAATCGACTGGACTTCCTCTCCCGTCCGGAACGTCACACCGGTCGCCTGAGCCACCCGCAAGTAGTAGCGCATTGCCTCGAAGCGGGTCGGCCGGAAGCCGGCGCTGAGGAACGGCACGTCGCCGATTTCCAGGAGATCCGCTGTGGAAAAGAACGTCATATTCGCGGGAAACCGGCGAATCGCATCTCCGATCGTTCCTTTGTCGAGCACGAGATGATCCAACCCGGCACGCCGGGCCGCAACGGCGCACGCCAATCCGGCCGGCCCTGCGCCAACGATCAAAAGATGGGTACTCTGTTCAGGAGTCATTCGGTGCGTTCATCCATTTTGCTCACATCGAGACGATGCGGCACGTTCCCGGCGGCGCAGAACAATCATCTCATTGAAGTGGCCATAAAAGAAGAAATCCGCTCGTGGCGGATTTCAGTGATTTGTGATTGCGTGATCTTTCTTTGTCACGCCTTGGAAAGCCCGCAGCTTCTCTTTTCGAACCTGATGGGTTGCCCGGTGGCTTCGACCCGAGGGCTGACCGACGTCGGAAACCGACGACCTGCGAGCTGGCGGTCGGATTTGTCCGTCCCGCTTCTGCGGGACGAGTCGGAAACCGACGACCTGCGAGCTGGCGGTCGGATTTGAACCGACGACCTGCGGTTTACGAAACCGCTGCTCTACCGCTGAGCTACGCCAGCTTTTGAGGCTGCGTCACAATCCGCAACCGAACTCTAGCATGTAGTATACACAAAAATGCGTGCATGGGCAACAGCAATCTCCGTCGAAACGACTTGACAATCGCACGCCTCCTGCGTACGTTGCCGATGAAGTGCCGGTTCAACGGCAAGCCCAAGATCCCACGCATCTATGAGGAGGACTGCATGAAGACGCTGACGGCGGTGCAGGGAAAACAGACGCCCGGGTTCAAACCGAATCCCCGGCGCCGGGCAGAGGTCGATCCGCGGTACAAACAGAAGAACGCATATGCCAAGCGACAGAAGATGGTGGTAAGCGTCGTCGCCGGGCACGTGCGCGGAGGTCATTCGTTCCACTGAATGCACGACTCATGAACTCGTCGAAGCCCTCCGAATCGCCGGGGGGCTTTTTTTTGTTCGAATGAGAAAACGAATTGTTCGTCTTGCGGTCCTCGCGGCAGCGGGCCTGTGGTTCTTCCGACTGGCTTCGGTTCCCCTGCCACTCACGCCGACCCCGCCCCCCCCTGCCGCCCCTCCGGTTCCGCCGAAACCTCATGTCCCGGTGGTCGCACTCACGTTTGATGTCTGCCCCCGGCATGCCGGCCCCGGAATCGATACCGCCATCGTCCGGATCCTTCGCGATAGCCTCGTCCCGGCGACCTTCTTCGTCAGCGGCGACTGGCTCCTGAAGCACGCGGCGGCCTTCCCATTGTTGTCCTCTCTCCCCGGCAGCGAGATCGCCAATCACACGATGACGCACCCGCATCTGCCGTTGCTCTCCCCGGACAGCATCCGATGGGAGCTCGCGGAGACACAGCGCCTCCTCTCGCAGCATGTACCGCACCCCGCGCCGTACTTCCGGCCCCCTTTTGGTGAGACCGATCCAATGGTGGATTCCGTCGCAGCGTCATTGGGGATCAGGATGATCATGTTCGACATCGCCTCCGGCGACCCGGACCCGACATTTGACGCGGCCCGGCTTCACCGTTCCGTCGTGCCGCGTGTTCGCCCAGGCTCGATCGTCGTCATGCATATCAATGGCGGGGGACGGCACACTGCCGAAGCACTGCCCTCGATCATTCGCGACATCCGCCGGCGCGGTTTCATCCTCGGCACCGTCAGCGACGTTCTTTCAGATTCCTCATACGTCGGGAAATGACCGGGAGACGGCTGGGGGGGCAGCCGGACGAATTCGAGGGCGCTGACCGGGGATATCTACTGCGCCGGATGGACGTTGACGGAGATGTCGTACCCCTCGGCGTGGAGCTCGTCCTTGTGGCGGGCAAGAAACTCGACGATCGACTCGGCCGGGACAGCTTCCGCGACGCCATAGTCGTAGTCCGAACGACGATCGACAAAGACGTCGCCGCGATATGGCATGGTGGGATCGAAATCGATCTGCTCCCCTTCCCGGATCGGTGTGAGGTACACTTCAGTCGGGCCTTTGGCGAGACGGATCAATCCTACAAGCTCAAAATGCGGCGCCCCATCCCGGATCGCCAACACCGCGCCCCCGCTGTATCCCCGCTTGAATCCTGCGTCAAGGAGGAATCCACCCTTCCGGTTCCGGTTCGGACTGCTGACGATGGCTTTGGTCACCATGCGATAGCCCGACGGGTACCCGAAGATGTACACAAATGATCCCCACTTCAACTCCGTCGCGTGACCGTACGGATACTGAAACACGGGAACACCCGGCGGCATGTCTCCTTCATACCGTTTTCCGAGTACGGCGAGATCCTCCACCGGATCAGCGGCAAGAATGTCGAGATGGCGGCCGCCCGGAATCCCCGCCACGTACACCTCCTCGCGCTCCATGATGGACGCCATGCTGAGATACGGCGTCTTGTGACGATCCTGGTCGATGTAATGGGTGTAGACTGTGTCCGGAAAGCGCACGACGTGGTCACAGGTGAGAAGGGCGATCCGGTTTTCGCGCGCGAGGATTGTGACAGCGGTGCCGGAGGATGTCCGCGTCATGAACACCACCTTCTGCACGCGCTCGGTGACGAATCCATTCCGGAAATCGGCCTCAGTCACCCTGGCCTCGGCACTGAAGGTCAGACTCCGGTAGTACGCGATCGCCGTCACCATCCTGACGCTTTCGGCAATCTGCTGCAGATCCGCCGAGACCGGCGTAGTGGGAAATTCAGAATCGTACGCCCCGTCGGCCACGGGAGGATGGCTGTCGGTCCGTACAGCAGAGCTGCAGCCGGCACAGATCGCCGCCAGTACCATACCCGTCAGACGCAGCCACCACGCACGCGGCATAACGACTCCGACGATGACCGATGTGTAAAGCGCGAACGGTTGCTACAGCAGGATCAGCGGGATATGGAGAAGCGCCCACAGACCGTACTTGAGCGCCGCCTCCTTCCGTGCTCCCGGAACAAGCGACGCGAAATAGATGCCTCGGGCGACCGTGTTACTCATCATGGAGAGAAGAATTGCCGAGATCAGGATCGCCTGCGGTGCGGGCGTTCCCTGCACGACCGAAAGAATGAACGGCGTGATGTCGGAAACGCCGACGAGCGCTGCCAACCCCATCAAACCGGCGCCGCCGAGGTTGTCCCGGACAAAGATCGTCACCATCGAGAGAATAACGAACAGCGCGGCAAAGCCAAGAGCCGGACGGATCTCGAACGGGTTCTGCAACTCGGGCAAATCGTCCCCCGGCCCTTCGTTTGACTGTGTGCGAACGCGCAACGACAGCAGCAAACCGATGCCGCCGAGAATGAGGAGACGGTACCACAATCCCGTCACGTACGCGGGACCGATGATCCAGAACAGGACCAGGAACCGGGGATACATGACGCTGGATGCCAGCAGTGAGGCCTGGAGAGCGCCTTCCGTGCGACTGGCATCGTTTCGCGCGAGCCGCCCGACGGCGAACGTCAATGCGGTGCTCGACACAATCCCGCCCAGTACGCCGGAGGCCCACAGGCCCACCTTCTGACCAAGTTTCTTCTCAAGCAGGTATCCGACAAATCCGAGCGTGGAAACGATGATCACAATGTTCCACACCTTGGTCGGATTGATCAGGAACGCCGTGAACTCACGATTCGGCAGAACCGGCAGGATGATCACCGTGACGAGCAGGAATTTGACGGTTGCCAGGAACTCCACCTTGCTGAGCCGCTCGACATACGATTCGAGCATGGCTTTTTCGGAGAGGAGGATCGTGTTGACCACCCCGAGCGCCATGGCGATCCAAACGTCCACCAGCATCGCCAGCGCGCCCGTCACGAACGTCAGCAGAGCCGAGATCTCGCTGGTCGAGCCGAAACGCTCCGCGCGGATCTTTGCGACGTACGCCACAGCGGTCATGGTGGCCACGGCAAGTAGGCCGGCCGGCAGCACGAGCGTCGCGCCGATCTGATACAACCAGGCGCATCCGAATCCGAAAAGGCTGATGATCGGATGCGTACGCACACCGCCAAAAACGAACTTCTGTTCGGTCTTGATGCTCTCCCGCTCCAACCCCACCAGAAATCCGAGCGCCAGCGCGACCAGAAACCGGAGCTCCGGAGTCCATTGGATGGTTTCAAAATTCATTTGGTACCGTTCCTTCGCTTGATGCGGATGGGCGGGATTGCGCGACATCGACCTCAGACACCGTGAGCGCGCGCTTCAGGTCGGTCGGAGAGAGTTCCACCAGGAATCCCCGCTTCCCGCCGTTGATGTAGACCGTCGGCAGCTGAAATATAGTCCTTTCAGCGTAGACAGGCAATGGATGACGGGTCCCGAAAGGGCTTGTACCTCCGAACTGGTATCCGGTCTGCCGCTCCGCCGTCGGCGCATCGCACGGTTCCACCGATCGCACCCCCAGCGTTCGGGCCAACTCTTTCATCGACACTTCCGCATCACCGTGCATCAGCACCAGCACGATCGACCGCGGCTCCGTCTTCACGACCAGGGTCTTGACGACCGCGTGCTCCGCCACTCCCAGTGCCTCCGCGGAATGGCGCGTTCCGCCGTGCTCCTCGAACCGATACAGATGCGGTGTAAATGCGACGCCGGCGGCCCGAAGGGCCCGCACCGCCGTCGTCATCGGAACATCAGAAGCGGCCACTCTTCTCTCCTTCTTCACCGCCGTGAGATCCACACGCCGGCGATCGTGATGACGGCCCCGACGATCTGAAGCACGGTCACTCGCTCGTCGAGCACCAGATACGAGATGATGAACGCCAGAATCGGTACCAGATTGTTGAAGCTGGCGGTGCGGCTCGGGCCGATGTGCTCGACCCCGTATGTCCAGATGACGTTCGCCAACCCGATGGACAATGCGCCGGACGCCAGCGCCGCCGCCACATACGGGAACGGGATCTCCGACCAGTGGAAATGCGTCCAGGACGGAATCGCCATCACGCTGAGCCCCACGGCGCCGATCCCGAGGGTCACGACCGAAAGCTGCACAGTGGAGTACCGACGCAGCAACGGCTTCTGCAGGTTGGTGCTCAGCGCCCAGAACAGTGCCGCGGCGATGCAGACCAAATCGCCGAGGATGGCGTGCGAGGCGAATTCCAGCCGCTTGCCGCTCCCAAGAACGATCATCACGATCCCTGTCAGCGAAACCAGCAGACCGGCGATCATGGCGCTCCGGATGCGTGTCCGGGTGATCCGGGCCTGAATGAGCGCAGTCCACAACGGTGAGGTGGACAGCAGCACGGCCGTGTTCCCCGCCGTCGTCAGATTGATCCCGACGATGAACGCCAGCTGATAGACGATGCCCGTCAGGACTCCCAGGCGAATCAGCGGACCGCGGTCCTCCCGCGGCACCCGAAACCACTGCCGTGTCGCCGCAAGCAAGCCCGTGAGCAGGGCGAACGCCACCACGTACCGAATGCTGTTGAATACGAAGATATCGAGGCGCTCGAGACCGAACTTGGTCACGGGGTAATTTACGGCCCAGATCAGCGTGGTAAACAGGAGGAGCAGTTCCGCTGACCGTTGGGGGTTGCGCGGGCGAAGTGCCGAAGGATTCACGTCAGCATGAAAATGAAGCGCCCCATCCCCCACCGGAGGACGGGACGCCATAGTTGGGTCACATGAATGCCGGCTCAGTGCTCAGAACACCTGCTGCGCCAGTTTGGCGAGCTCGACCGCCGAAGCGTTCTCCACATCCGCATGGAGGCTGTTCCCGTGGGAATCCATCGTGACGATCACCGGGAAGTCCTTGACGCGTACGTGCCACATCGCTTCGGGGATGCCGAACTCGGGGAAGTCCATGCCTTCCACTTCCTCGATGCATTCGGAGTAGTACTGTGCTGCACCGCCGATGGCGCTGAAGTACACGCAGCCGACCTCCTTCATCGCCGCCAGCGTCTTGGCGCCCATGCCGCCCTTTCCGATCACTCCCCGCACACGGAATTTTCGGATGATGTCGCCCTGATACGGCTCCTCGCGGATGCTGGTCGTCGGGCCGGCGGCGTTCATCGTCCACTTGTCTCCGCTCTTCAACGCAACAGGGCCGCAATGATAGATGATCCCGCCGTCGAGATTCACGGGCGAGTCGTGCGTCATGAGATGATGATGGAGTACATCCCGTCCCATATGCATCAGGCCGTTGAGCAGCACCACATCTCCCACCTTCAGGCTGCGCGCCTGGGATTCGCCCAACGGCGTGGAAAGCCGGATCTCCCGTCCGGTCAACGGCAACGCGGTTTCCTTCGCCATGCGGATCGCCGGCGTCTCGTCCCGATAGAGCCAACGCTTGATCGTGCCGTTCGAGGCATCGATGACCACGCCCAGCCGGCGGAACGCCCAGCAGTCGTACGCCACGGAGACGAAAAAGCTCGCGGGCAGCCGGTGATATGCGCCGATCTTGCATCCGATCAGCGTGGCACGTCCACCGAACCCCATGGTGCCGATCCCCAGCGTGTTCGCCTGTTCCAGGATGGTGGATTCCAGCTTCGCGAGTTCCGGATTCGGATTGATGTCATCGAGCACGCGGAAAAGCTGCTGCTTCGCGAACGCATACCCGGATGCCCGATCGCCGCCAACAGCCACGCCGACCGCTCCGACGCTGCATCCCTGTCCTTGTGCCTGCCAGACGGCATGGAGGATGCATTTCCGCACCCCTTCAAGGTTCCGGTCCGCGCGGCCCAGATTCGGTAGTTCACACGGCACCGAGTACTGGATGTTCTTGTTCTCGCAGCCACCGCCTTTCAGCAACAGTTTTACTTCAATTTCATCCTTCTCCCATTGCTCGAAATGCACCACCGGCGCACCGACACCGATATTGTTGCCGCTGTTCTTGCCGGTGAGGGAATCGACCGTATTCGGACGCAGCTTCCCCTGCTTCGTCGCTTCGACAATCGCTTCTTCGATCTGCTTGCGCATCACCATCTGATTGGCACCGACCGGCGTCTTGATTTCAAACGTCGGCATGCCGGTGTCCTGGCAGATCGGCCCGCTGTGATCACACGCCATGTCCGTATTGATGGCGATGGTTTGAAGGGCAAAGCCGGACTGGGATTTCGCATCTTCCCGTTCCTGAGCCCACTTGAGCGCCCGACGAACATCCGGGGGGAGGTTTGTGGACGTTTCAATGATAAGCCTGAACATACTCTCTTTGAAGTTCTGCATATCAGATCCTTTCGCGCAATGCGTACGTCTGAATTGTCGTGTGATGGCAATCTACTTCAAAGTATTTCAAACCTCAATGCGTCGGCACCGTTCCGAACAGAAACTCGAGCGGCCGCCAGAGCCGGGCCGACCATGCCTGCTCGTTATGCGTCGCGGCCGGATCGTAAAACCACTCAAAATCGGATCCCTCGCGATATCCTTTCTGCGTCAGGAGTGAGACCATATCATCCAATCCCGGTTTCAGATGCGACTCATCGCCGTATCCCCCGCAATCGAGGTAAATCTTCACATCCTTCGGCGGACGCGAATCATCCCGCACCATCTCCAGCACAGAGGTGGCCCGCGCATCGAAGACGCTCGAGAGGCATCCGGCCTTCGAGAAGACCTCCGGATGCCACCAGAGAAACAGGAACGAGATCAGCCCGCCCATCGACGAGCCCATGACCGCGGTGTGCCGCCGGTCCGGAAGTGTGCGGTAGGTCGAGTCGATCAACGGCTTGACGGTGCCGATCACAAAATTCGCATAGGCATGCCCCGGCTCCGTGTCCGAGTACTCCGCCATGCGGTCAGGAGTGTTCGAGATCCCAACGACAATGATCTCCTGCATGCGGTCGGCACGGATCAGACTGTCCGCCACTTCGTCCACGCGCCACTCAGCGCCGATAAACGACGTCGAGGGGTCGATGATGTTCTGACCGTCGTGCATATACAGCACCGGATATCGCCGCTCGGAATCACGCTCATACGAGGGAGGCAGCCACACGATGAGATCGCGTGCGAATCGCAAGCCTGTTCCGACGAGCGCCCGGTGATACCGCACAGTACCGACGATCCCTCCATCCCGTTGAATGCCCTCATCACTCCATCCGGTCGGTCGCACCGTGACCACGGTATCGCCGTCGACGGCAAGCCGCAGGTTCGGCGGGATCGTCCCGGGGAGGAAGAGCGCCTGCCGGTTCCACGACCCGCGCGTGATCTTGAATTCCAGCTCGATCCCCGCCGGGAACGAAAAATCGCGGGACCAGGTGCTGTCATCATCGCGGCTCAGGGACGTCTGACCGGGAGCCCAATCGCCGAATGCGGGACAGCTCCCCGCAATGAATATGGTGGCGTCGCGGGGCGTGGACGGAGGCGTAACAACACGAATCGTCACCCGATTCTGGCTGCATGCGAGAGCACTCAGAACACACAGCGACAGAAGCACACGGATGGACAGGGTCATCGGTCACCTTCTTTGTGCGTGATCGCCGGCAAACGGATGCGACGGTGAATCTTCCGTCGGGCCGGTCAGTCGGTCTAGCCGACGGCAGGCTTGAGGATAATACCCTTGTTCTTGTGTCCGTTGATCTTCGCGACGATCGGACGGTCGAAACGCAGATGGCGCACGAAGTTGAGTTGTTCCTGTGCGGGCTGACGGAACAGCCAGTCCCAGTCGATGAATCCTTCGTTGTGCGTGGCATTGACCGTGAAGTACCCGACGCGGAACGACGTGATATTCTGGAAGAAGTGCGATCCCTGCGACGGCGTGACGTCGATGTCCTTGAATCCCGCTTCGACAATCACGCTCGCGCCGGCAATCTGGTCCCAGGTCACCGGTATGCCGAGCCATGGATCGGTCGATCCCCAGCGCCCCATGCCGATCAGGACGTACGACCGCTTTTCTTCCAGCAGTTTGGCGTTCAGAATGCTTACCTCGGCGGCGACGTCGCGGCTCTTGGAACGGTCGAACGCCTCCGGGTCGATCACGACCACGTCGCAGAGGTCGGTCAGCGCGCCGTTGCCCAGCACCTGATGGCTGACGCACAGCAGCTCATCCTGGTTCACTTTGTCGACATCCAGTTCCTCGAGCTCGAGGCTGAGCACCAGCGGCCGGATCTGGAGCATGGCAAACTCTTTCGGATGGCCGTCGGACACATTCATGTTGACCGCGAATTCGATCTCCACGTGCGTCCCCATCCCCCACATTCCCATCTCAAGGATCAGTTCCAGGATCTCGGGCAACGGGAAGATCCGATGCTTCAGGACCGGCGCGAATGTGACTACGCGCTTTCCCAGCCGGGCCACGCCGTCATAGACCGCGTCGTCCTCCGGCGAGTACGTCGATCCGACGAAATGGATCGTGTTATCTTCTTCGGCCGTGCTCAGGTCGTACCGCTGCACGAGAATCTCCGGACTTTCGTGCTTGACGTGGCTGAAGGTGGCCTTCAGATTCAGGGCAAGGAATTCCTGCTGGGCGTTCCGAATCGTCTCTTTCGTTGAAAAGAACTGCAGAAGATGGCGCGGGTATTTCGGACAGAAGCGAACGCTGTTTCCGCCGTCGACCACCGTCCTTCCGAGCCCCAACGCGACCTGCACGATGCCGTCCTCCGACTTCTGCGGCGCCACCGGGTAGAAATTGTACGACTTGGCAACGCCCGCGAACTCCGGATAGAACCGGTCCCCGTGCGCGGAGCCGACCATCCGCTGGATGATCACCGCCATCTTCTCTTCTTCCAGCCGGTACGGCGTCGCCTTCATGTAGTCCTTCGCCTTGCGGGCGAACGTGGAGGCGTACACCAGCCGGATGCTGTCGAGCAGTTCCTGCAAACGGAGGTTCAGATCGGAATCGCTGTTCGGAATCATGAACGTGTCATACACACCGGCGAACGGCTGGTACTGCGAGTCCTCCAGAAGACTGGACGACCGGACGGCCAGCGGCACCACCATGATCTCCAGGAACTCCCGCAGCTTCGCCACGACATCGGGCGGGAAGTACTGCGCATCGAGGAATCGCCGTTTCAGTTCGTCGTCATCCACCACCTGGAGGGCGAAGCCTTCGAGCTGATTCTCACGCAGGAACCGGTCAAACACGTCTGTCGCAATGACCAGCGCGGAGGGAACCGAGATCTCAACGTCGTCGAACTTGTCCCGGACATCGTAATTGTTGATCAGCGTGTTGATGAATCCGAGGCCGCGCGCCTTGCCGCCCACCGACCCGGCGCCGATTCGGGCAAAACTGTTTCGAAGGTCGAAATTTTCTTTCGTGAACTCCGTGATCACTCCCCGCTGGCGGGCCGACTGGTACTGCCGGATCGCGCTGACCAGTGATTCGCGCAGATCCGCGATGGACGCGAAGTCCTCCACACGCTGAGGACGGAGCCGGTGGGCCAGCCAGAACTCCGTGCGTGCCTTGAGCCAGTTGGAGAAGTGGTTCCGCTCCGCATGGTACTTGATGCATTCATCCGGCGCCGTCCGGAGCAGATCCTCGAGCGCCTTGAGGTTCGATGCACGGCCCACCTCCTGGCCCTCCGGCATCCGGAAGACAAAATCGCCGAAGCCGAAGTGGTTACCGACGAAATAGCTCAGGTCATGCAGCAGTCGGGGGGAGTTCTTCAGGAGGAATGAGGCGCCGACCTCCCGTGCGAGGCGCACACCGTCCGGATTGCTCGACTGCAGGAGGACCGGAATATCTTCGTGCCGCTCACGCACCGCCCGGGCGAAGCTCACACCCGCGTCGGGGTCCTTGACGCCGTTGCGGCGAAAGTTGATGTCCGAGATGATGCCCAGGATAAAGGTCTCGTACTTCTCGAAGTAGGCCCAGGCTTCTTCATAGTCGGAGCAGAGCAGGATCTTGGGGCGCGCGCGCATCCGCAGAAACCGGTGCGTCAGGTTCACCCCTTCCGAGATGAGCCGCTGCGACTGATTCAGGATCTCGGGGTACAGCAGCGGGAGGTAGGACGAATAGAAACTGACGTCGTCTTCGATCAGGAGGATCGCCTGGACGCCCACCGCAGATGTGTCGTTCTCGACGTTGAGCTTATCTTCCACATACTTGATGATCGCCACCAGCAGGCGGTAGTCGCCGTGCCAGATGAAAATGCGGTCGAAGACCGACGTGTCGTAGTGGGTGACAAGTTCCTTGCGCTCGCGATTGTCGTACGCGAGGAGGATGATGGGAATCGTCACGCCGGCCTGCCGCATCTTCTCGGCGAATTTCGTGACGTGCATATCCTCGATGTGCAGCGTCGTGATGATGAGATCAAACTCGTCGCCGCCCGTGACGAGCTCCACGGCTTCGTCACCGCTGGTCACATGCGTGATCTCCGGCGGGTGGCTGAGATTCAGCCCTTCGAATTCCTGCCGGATCAGCTCGTAGAGCCGTCCATCCTCTTCGAACAGATACTGATCGTACAGGCTGGCCACGAGCAGAATGTCCCGCACCTTGAACCGCATCAGCTTCTGAAACGGCTTGATGCGGCTCCCGTAGATATCTTCCGTCCGGAATTGCTGTGTACGCTCCATCGCTCTTCGTTCGGATGTCGAGTGAACCGGTTCCCCCTCAGGACGACAATGGCGCATTCCAGCGGTGCCGAAAACCGGTCCGGCCGAAATGCGCCATCATCAGATCACCGCTGCGACAGGTCAGACCAGCCCCTGCTCCAGCATGGCATTCGCCACCTTCAGGAAGCCGGCGATGTTGGCCCCGGCCACATAATTGCCGGGCAATCCGAACCGGTCCGCCGTTTCCACGCACGTCCGGTGAATGTTGACCATGATCTGCCGGAGGCGCGCGTCGACTTCCTCCTTCGGCCACGGCAGGCGCATGCTGTTCTGCGACATCTCAAGCCCGGAAGTCGCCACGCCGCCCGCGTTCGACGCCTTGCCCGGCGAGAAGAGCGTCCCCGCACTCTGGAACACGCGGAAGCCGCCGATCGTCGTCGGCATGTTGGCGCCTTCGCAGACGCAGGTGCAACCGTTCTTCACGAGCTCCTTTGCGTCGTTCTCGTCGAGCTCGTTCTGGGTCGCGCACG
Source organism: Bacteroidota bacterium (assembly GCA_021813905.1). Lineage (GTDB taxonomy): Bacteria > Bacteroidota > Ignavibacteria > UBA10030 > UBA10030 > JAKAJH01. The sequence continues at coordinate 18,448 of JAKAJH010000053.1, forward strand.
GCAGCGCCACATCCACCTTCGTCCCCCATGGCCGTTTACCGGCAAAGAACTGGACCTTGAATTTGTCGGCGTAATCCTTCACGCGGTCATTGGCGCTCGCCCGGAGCTGGAGCATGTAGTCGATCTTCTCGCCCTTGATCCCGTCCGGATCGTAAATGAATCCATCCGGCCCGGAGAGCGTTACGACCTTCGCGCCCATCTGCACCGCCTTGGTCACCGCACCCCAGGCAACGTTGCCGAAGCCGGAGACGGCGACGGTCTTTCCCTCGAGCGACTGTCCGCGGGTCTTGAGCATTTCCTCGGTGAAGTACACCACGCCGAATCCCGTCGCTTCAGGCCGCACCAGGGATCCGCCCCAGTTGAGGCCTTTGCCGGTCAGAACGCCGGTGAATTCCCGCGTCAGCCGCTTGTACTGGCCGAAGAGGTAGCCGATCTCGCGACCGCCGACGCCGATATCGCCAGCCGGAACGTCCGTGTCCGGTCCGATATGC
>JAKAJH010000054.1 GCA_021813905.1 Bacteroidota bacterium
CGATCTGGCCGGCCTCGGCGTGCAAATGACGGCCGTCGACATCTCGGCTGAAATGATTGCCTGGACGACCCGACACGCCCGTGAGTGTCAGCTCCACGTTCGAACGGTTCAGAGCGGTTTTGAAGAACTTCCATCGTCGCTTCCCGGGCCGGTGGACGCGGTCTTCTGTCTCGGCAACACCATGGCGCATGCTGATACGAGCGAGCGACGCCGTTCGTGGATCCGGGCGTTCCGGGAAACACTGCGGCCCGGCGGAACGTTGTTCATTCAGTTGCTCAATTATGATCGGATCCTGGCCCGGCGCGATCGGATCCAGGGAATCCGGGAATCGGGTTCGCAGACGTTCGTGCGGTACTACGACTTCCGCGATCCAGATGTCGTCTTCAACATCCTTACGCTGGACCGGGACTCGTCGCCGGCCCGCGCCCGCATCGATTCACTTGTCCTGCATCCTGCGACATCCGCCACGCTGACGTCGGACCTGCAGGCCGAAGGATTCGACGCCTCTCCGGTCTTCGGCAGTATTGCCCTCGAGCCGTTCGATGCGTCCGCGTCGCGCGATATCGTGCTGATCGGCACCAAATCGGCAGGAACCGATGCTCCGGTACCCGGCACTTGAAATTGAATCCGGGAATCTGTATCACCATCTGACGCATCGCCCCATTCACCTTGAGGAGGCTGACGTCCCATGAAGAAATACTGGTTGGGCTTCATCGGAGTCATCGTCTTCGGCTTCGCCGTGCTTGGCTGGGCCGGTTGGAAGATCTATCAGGAGAGACCGCCGATCCCTGAACAGGTGGTCACGACCGATGGTCGACTTCTTGCCGATCGCGCGACGATCGAGCGCGGTCAGAACGTGTGGCAGGCGATGGGAGGGATGGAACTCGGTTCCGTCTGGGGGCACGGCAGCTACGTGGCTCCGGACTGGACGGCGGACTGGTTGCACCGGGAATGCGTGTACATTCTGGACGCGTGGTCCGGAAGCCAGTACGGCAGGACCTACGGAGCGCTGGATGCGGAAACGCAGGCGGCTCTGCGGGCGCGGTTGCAGGAGCGGATGCGCCGGAACACGTACGACCCGAACACCGGCGTGGTCACGATCGATTCCATTCGCGCCGAGGCGTTCCAGGCGAACATTCGGCATTATGCCTCGGTCTTCATGAACGGCAGTGACGATTACTCCATTCCGGCCGGCTCGGTGGCGAACGAAAACGACCTGCGCGCGCTCGCGTCCTTCTTCTTCTGGTCCTCGTGGGCTGCATCCACCGATCGCCCGGGCGACCGCATCACGTACACCAGCAACTGGCCGCACGAGGAACTTGTCGGCAATCAGCCGACCGCTGACGCGGTGGTCTGGACCGGCGTCAGCATCATCCTTCTGCTGGCCGGGATCGGTGCGATGGTCTGGTACCATGCGTCGACCAGAGAAGAGTCGCTCGCCCCCACGCTGCCGTCGGCCGATCCGCTGTTCAATGCGACCCTCACACCGTCCCAACGGGCCACCATCAAGTACTTCTGGGTGGTGTCCGGGCTGATTCTGGTGCAGATCGTCATGGGAGTGATCACGGCGCACTACGGAGTGGAAGGGAACCGCTTCTATGGTCTGCCGATGAGCAAGTGGCTGCCGTACGTCCTGACCCGGACCTGGCACGTGCAGTTGGGAATCTTCTGGATCGCCACGGCATGGCTCGCCGCAGGGCTCTACATCGTTCCGGCGGTCAGCGGCGCGGAGCCGAAGGGTCAGAAATTGGGCGTGAATGTTCTCTTCGGCGCGCTGCTTGTCGTGGTGGTGGGATCGCTGGTCGGCGAACTGCTCAGCATCAATCACAAGTTGACAGGCGATGCGTGGTTTTACTTCGGGCATCAGGGTCTGGAATATGTCGACCTGGGACGCGTCTGGCAGATCGCGCTCACGATCGGCCTTGTGTTCTGGGTATTCCTGATCGCCCGCGGAATCGTCCCGGCGATTCGTCGCGGAGACGAGGAGCGCTCGCTGCTCTCGCTGTTCCTGGTGGCCGCCGTGGCCATCGGCGGTTTCTACATGGCGGGCCTGATGTGGGGGCAGCACACGAATCTGGCGATCGTCGAATACTGGCGGTGGTGGGTGGTGCATCTGTGGGTGGAAGGCTTCTTTGAGGTCTTTGCCACAGTGGTGATCGTGTTCATGTTCAGCCGGCTGAAGCTGATCCGGCCGAAGACGGCGAACACCGCGGTGCTTCTGTCCTCGACGGTCTATCTGTCGGGCGGCATCATCGGAACGCTGCATCATTTGTACTTCACCGGGACGCCGCTGCCGGTCCTGGCGCTGGGCGCGGTGTTCAGTGCGCTCGAGGTGGTTCCGCTGGTGCTTGCGGGATTCGAGGCGTGGGAAAATCTCCATCTCGCCCGTGCGACCGCATGGGCCGCCAGGTACAAATGGCCGGTGTATTTCTTCATTGCGGTGGCGTTCTGGAACATGGTGGGCGCCGGACTATTCGGATTTATGATCAATCCTCCGATCGCACTCTATTACATGCAGGGACTGAACACGACGCCGCTTCACGGTCACGGTGCGCTGTTCGGCGTCTACGGCATGCTGGGCATCGGCCTGATGCTGTTCTCTCTGCGCGTGACGTACGTGCAGGAAGAATGGAAGGAGGGATATCTCCGTGCGGCATTCTGGGGTCTGAATATCGGCCTGATGGCCATGCTCCTGCTCAGCCTCCTGCCCGTGGGCCTCTTGCAGACGTGGGCGTCGGTGACCGAAGGCTACTGGTATGCCCGAAGCGCGGAGTTCCTCAATACGCCGACGGTGCATTTCTTCAAATGGCTGCGGGTCATCGGAGATACCGTGTTCGCACTCGGTGCCCTGACGCTCGTGCTGTTCGTCTTCGGCCTCAAACTCGGCTTCTCCCTGCGGAAACGCTGAAGCAGCGGGCGATGCTGCGCACAGATGGCGCTCCGGACACCGGGGCGCCATTTGTCGTTTCAGAGCCGGACTTGACCCTCCGTCCAATCATCCCTATCTTCCTGACGAATCTCGCGATACGCCGGAGTGATCGTCGCACCGACTCTCCCGTACGAGCGCATTCCCGCCGGAATCGAAGCCCGTCCCTCACCGGATGCGGCGCGGTCGAAAGAACCAACGAACAAACCGGGAACCCTGTATGTCGCTCCCAGCAGTGCTGCAACGGAGGGGCCGATTTCGCGCCCTGCCCGCACTGATCCTTATCCTCGCGTGCCTGTTCGCAGGCGGGTGGTTCTATCGGAATCAGGTCGGGGAACGGGAATCCGAAGTGCGTGGCGATCTGTCAACGGTCGTGCGCCTCAAAGCGGAACAGATCACTGCGTGGCGGCGCCAGAGCGAGCAACTGGGTGCGCTGGTCGGCAACGTGCTGAGTCGTGAGCCCGGCGGGAGGCGATCGGCGCTTTCGTCCGATGCGATCGAGGGTCTGCGGGACCTGTTCGCGGTCAACGGCGACGGACAGGAATACCGGCGCCTGTTCGTCATCTCCGGCGCGGGGGCGCTCATCGCAAGCGTGCCCGACACCGCGTCCGTCAATCTCATCTCGGTCTTCTCCCAGTTTGCGCTGCGTGCCGCCGGGCCGTTCGTCACGGATCTGGTGCATCTGTCGGACGGAAGCTCCGCACTTTTCACGGTCGTTCCCGTGCATCGTCCGAAAGGAGAGAGTCTGCTGATCGTTGTTCAGTCCGATCCGGCGGTCGTACTGTTCCCGGTGATGACGACGTGGCAGACGCACGGCGTTGCGGCACAGGTGCTGCTGGCGCGTCGGGACGGCCGGACGTTGATCGCGATCCCCGGCGGCGAGACCATCGCGTCATTCGACCATCTTCCGTCCGAGACGGCGGCCGCACGCATGGAGGCGGTCAACGAGATCGCGGATACGGCCGGGAACCGCATGCTGGTTGCGATCCGAACAGTCCCGGATTCACCGTGGGTGCTCGTAGCGCGGGTTGACCAGGCGGCTCTCTTCAGCCAGTATCGCCTTGTCGCGTGGTTCATCGTCGTGAGTGTGGGACTGCTGCTCATGGGACTGGCGTTCTCCACCCGCGAATGGTGGACGCGGCACGAGGTGGACGAGGACCGGAAGAGGCTTGACCTGGAGATCGAGCATCAGGCGCTGGTGCAGCATTTTGATGAACTGACTCGGTACGCGAACGATATCATCCTGCTGATGGACGACAGCGGCGCCATCCTGGAGGTCAATCTTCGTGCGACCGAGGCGTATCAGTACACTGAGCAGGAGCTGCGCGGGCTTACTATCCGGCAGTTGAGGGTTCCGGACCCGACCACCGGCAAGGAAGTGACTCCCGAAGGATTCACGAACGGCCACGGGCAGGTCTTCGAGGCGGTGCACCGGTGCAAGGATGGCTCCGTCTTCCTCGCGGAAGAAAGCATGCGGGTGATCGAAGTCCGTGGCCGCCGGTTTTTCCAGAGCATCATTCGCGACATCACGGCGCGGCGTCGTGCAGAGGATGCCCTGCGGGCGGCGGAGGAACGGTACCGTCAGCTCTTCGAGCACGCCGGTGCCGGGATTACGTACTTTGACACCGCCGGAACGCTCCTGATCATCAACGATGAAGCGGCCCGGAATCTCGGCGCATTGCCCCACCACATCCAGGGGAAGAACGTTCTGGAGATCTTTCCTCCGGAACAGGCGCGGGATCTTCTCGATCATCTGAACGCCGTCATCGTGCAAGGGAAGTCGCTTACGAAAGAGGATTCGATCTCGCGTGCCGGCCTCACCACATGGTTCCTGTCCACCTTCCAGCCGATCCGCAACCGGGAGGGAGTCATTGCGGGCATCCAGGTGATCTCGCAGAATGTGACGGCGGTGAAGAACCTGGAATCACACCTCCAGGAATCCGAAGAGCGGTTCGAGAAATCGTTCCGCCTCAGTCCCGATGCGATGATGATCGGCAAGAGGCATGGCGCCGCGATCGTCGAGGTGAATCAGAGCTGGGAACGTCTCTTCGGCTATGGCCGCGACGAGGTCCTGGGCCGGAGCGCGCTCGAAATGCCTCTGTTGCGGGAAGGGCAGGAACGGGACCGCGGGATCGACCTGTTGCGCACGGTGGGGGCGGTTCGCGACTTCGAAGCGGTTGCCGTGCATCGCTCCGGCGAGGAACGTATCGTCAGCATCTCCGCCGAGACGATCGTGATCGATGACGAGCCGTGCATTCTCATTCTCATGCGCGACCTGACGGACCGGTTGTCCGCAGAAGCGGCGTTGCGCGAGAGCGAACAGCGGTTCCGCCTCCTCGCGGAGAATTCCCAGGATGCGATCTACCGGATGGAATTGCCTTCCGGACGGTACGATTACATCAGCCCGGCCATTCGCCGCATGACCGGGTACCTCCCCGAAGAGTTCCTTGCCGCACCATCCCTCTTTCGAATCATTCTCCATCCCGATTTCCACGGCTATTTCCGCGAAATGTGGGATCGGCTTCTGAAAGGTGACGTCCCGCCGACGTATGAATACGCCGTGATCCATAAGGGCGGTGAGACGCGTTGGCTGAATCAGCGCAATTCGCTGATCCGGGATGCGCAGGGTCGCCCCATCGCCATCGAGGGAATCGTCACCGATATCACCGAACGCAAACAGCATGAGCTTGTGCTGCAGACGAGTGAGCGCCGGTCCCGGTTGCTGATCGATGGCTTGGGGGCGGGGCTTGTGCAGTCCGACAACGATGGCTTGATCCAGTTCGTGAACGAACGCTTCTGCCTGATGACTGGTTATCCGCCGGATGACCTGCTGGGCAAGCGCCTGGTGGACGTGCTCCCGGCGAATCCTTCGGAGGCGGAACGACTGCAGCGGCGACTCCTGGCCCGACGGCGCGGAGAATCGGAGGAGTACGACCTGCTCGAACGAATGAAGTCGGGAGCGGTGCGGTGGATGCGCGTGATCGGCACACCGCTTCACGATGCAAACGGGGCGATCATCGGAACGTTGGGCGTGCACCTGGATGTCGATGAACGTAAGCGACTTGACGAGCAGATCCGGCGTCTCTCGAGAGCGGTGGAAGAGGCGTCCGATGTCATATTTATGACCGATCCCGCCGGAACGATCACGTACGCAAATCCGGCCTTCGAGACACTTTACGGCTACTCCGGCAGCGAGGCGGTCGGACAGACACCACGTCTTCTCAAGAGCGGCGAGATGTCGGAGGAGTATTACCGGGAATTCTGGCGAAAGATCACCTCCGGTCAGAACGTTCGGGGCAATCATGTCAACCGGACGAAGGAGGGACGGATCGTCGTGGTGGAGGCTTCCGTCAGCGCGGTGCATGATGCGCACGGCACCATCGTGGGTTTCATCGCGGTGCAGCACGATGTCTCGGAGAAGAAGATGGAGCAGCCGCGGTAGCGGCCGTGTGCGCGCATGCGAGCGCCGTCGCGGGCTTGCATGCGGCAGGGTGCCGCGCAATCCGACAAGGACCGGTCACGATGGCAAAAGGGGGACGTCTGGCTTTGGAAGGACGTGTTGCAACGATCTCATCCCCCCGCTGTGTGCGGTCTGAGTCCGCAGACCGTGTCTCCCGGAGAAGAACACTGCCTGAGGGTGAAGAACGGCTCAGGCGGCGCTGTCGCTTGGGTCGGCGTTGATCCGCGGTGCCGGCAGCGTGGCAGTCTTCAGGCGGCCGGAGATGTCTTTCAGGGAGGTCCAGCTTTCCATCAGGTCCGGGATGTACTCGGACGAGGTCACGAACGTCCAGATGTACGCGACGATCGAGTAGATATTGCCCGTCGTGAAGTTGTCGAGGTCGATCGCGATGTACAGGACCGTCAGGAAGATGACGAGAAGAATGAGGCGCATGATGCCGAAGTTGAACGCGCCCCAACCGGCGATTTGCTGCTTGATCGTGGCTGCCTTCTCATAGTACGTCCGGACTTCGTCGGGTTTCTGTGAAGAGAAGACGTCGTACGTAGTCTCGAAGGTGTCGTGGACATCCTTCTGCAGGCCCACGACCCGAAGCGTGTACACCCGGTTGATGACCAGCAAGGGGAGAACGATGGTGAGGCAGGCGAGCGAAATGCGCCAGTCATACGCGGCCAGGGCAATGACGGCGCCGGAAATCTCGATGATCTGCTCCGCGATCTCGGGAACGCGATACTGGAAGAAAGTGACGTACTGCTCGGACAACTGCGCCAGCGCCGCGGTCTTGGAGACCGGATACTTCTTTTGCTGTGTCGTGGACGCGATTTCGGTCGCCAGATGCGTGAACATCGTGAGATAGATGCGCGGCTCCACAATGCGCCGTGCGACTCCGGTGCCCGAATTGAGCATGAACACGCCGATCCAGATGAGCAGGGGAACCAGCGTCAGGTGAAGCGGCATCGTGGGATCGCCGACGCGGTCCAGCAGCGCATCGATGACGTTGCCGAAGACGGCCGGTTCCACGATCCAGGCCACGTACTCCACGATCACGAGCGCCATGGCGAGCGCAATCCCCCGCCGATGCTTCTGCAGCAGTTGCATCAGGCTGGTGGTCGCGCGGACGCGGCGGCGAGGGTTGGGCGTGGCGGGTGATTCCACGGCGCTTCAATGCCTCGGAGCGATGGCAGAAACGAACCGGCGGACGATTGCGGCCGGGTCGACGGCGGCAGCATCGATGATGACGGCGTACGCACCCAGCGTCATGGCCAGCGCGCATTGTTCGGGGGTTTGATACCGGCCCTCGGCGACAACGCGATTGGGCGCTTCGGCCACGATCCGCTCCAGCAACTCCAGGTCGGGTACATCCCGTCGCACTCTTCGCATTGCGTCCGCGCTGCCGGACAGCCGCGTGCTGAGACATTCAGCGCCGGCCGCGATCACAGCCTGTCCCTCCGCAGAGGTGGACACTCCGGCCAGCAACGGGGCATTGTACGCCTCCCGAACCGCCGCCACCAGTTCCGCAGTATCGGAGTCCCCCGTCGACGAACTGCTCACCCCATTGACCGAAACCACATCCGCGCCCGCTCGGATCATCTCTCCGATCTGCTCCAGGAAGGATGCGTGATCTGGAGGATCTGATTGTCCCGCCGGCACACCGATCACGGGAAGCGTGATGTCCTGCTTTGCCGCGCGAATGACTTCAGTGCCGGTGAGTGCAACAGCGACCGCGCCTGCATGCTCAGCTGCCCGCGCGACCGCCGCGATCATGGCGGGCGTACCGAATGGTCCGTTGGCAGCGGGAGCACACGATACGATGACTCCCCGGGGAATGAGCAGATGGAAACGGTTCATAGCGACCACAGACAAGAACGGGATTGACGGGGTGTGACCCATCAATCCCGATCGGTGACGTTGATGGGCGTCGGCTCAGCGCCCCTTGCTTTTCAGAGTGATCTTGACCGTTTTGATTTCGAACGGCTTGAAGCGGAGCGGAAGCTTCGCGCGACTGGCCTTCAGAACCTTCACGGCATTCTCCAGCAGATCGCACTCCGCAGCCGAGCGACAATCGGTGCCGAACTGCACCGTCGCGTCGGTGGCCACGCCGTGCGCCTCATGGAATCGCAGGACGATCTCGTCGCTGTCCTCCGCTTTCTTGACGGCATCGACAATCACATTGGGCTTTGACACGCTCAACAACGCGGACTTCAGGGCGGGAGCGCGTCCGGGCAGCAGCAGCACCGGATGATTCAGCTCACGCGCCCGCTGCGTCGCAATGCCCGTGCGCCAGTCGCCCGCGTGCGGAAGCAGGCTGTATACGAACCGATGCTCGCCGATGTCCGTGAGCTCGCTGTCGTTCAAATGCCACGGTTCGAGCGGATGCGGGAAATGGGGTGACCGGAGCAGTGTCAGGCGAAGAACGTTCTCCTTCGCATCGTAGCCGTATTTCGAGTCGTTGAGCAGAGCCACGCCGAATTTCGGTTCGGATAGGTCCGCCCACTGCTGGGCGGGGACTTCGAACTTGGCCTTGTCCGCGGGGTCGTTGGAGCGCGTCGGCCGCTGCAGAGCGCCGAACTGTGTCTCGAACGTCGCGAAGTTCGTCTTGACCGCGAGGGGGAAGGCCGCTTTCAGCATCGTCGTCTTGTCCTGCCACTTTACGGCCGTGTCGAAGTCGATGCGTCGGCACATATGATAAAAGTGCACATCCTGCGTGATGACGCTTTTCGCCTTTGTTCGCCATTCGAGGCGGAGCGTGAGCCGCAACGGACCGTGTTCCATCAGGCGCGCCTGGCGGAATTCCAGGACATCCAGATGGTGCTTCTCGACATCCGCATCGATGTCCCATGCCTCCCACTGCTTCGGCTTGTCGAAAAATGTCTGGAGCAGGTTCCCGCGCTTGCCCTTCTGGATCAGCTCCCGCCGAAGTGTCTTGTCGTAGAGCGAGCTGATCGCGCCTTTGCCGTCGAGGCGAACGCGGTAGAGCGGCGACTCGAACGCGTGCGTGGTCGTCTTCCAGGGGGCGGATTCCGCCGGGCGCTGATCAGTCGGTCGGACGGTGAAGGAGGAAAAACCGAATCCCGGGATTGCCGGGAGATAGCAGAGCATGCGCACGGAATCGCCGGATCGCTCGAGAATCTGATGCCCAACCGGCTTTCCCGCTGCGTCCATGACCGAGAAGGACTTCTCCTTCGTGCGGAGCGTGACTTCCACATAATCGGCACGCGTCCATTGAAGCGGGTTGAACACCGTGAACGGATACTCCTTCGCGGACCCGCGGACCGCGGAGGTGCAATGCTGCAGCGAGCGGGTGACGATCTCGTCCGTATGCGTGTGCAGGGTGTCGACGGACTTGCGCACTTCGGTGTACACATCCTTGATCGCGGTGCCGGGGACGATATCGTGAAACTGATTCGTGAGGAGGGTCTTCCACAGACGGTCCAGCTCGGTGGCGGGATACCGCTTCGCGGCGGCCTGGCGACTCCACAGCAGAGCGATGACCGCAGTCAGCTCTGCCGTGTAGAGACCGATCTCGCCTTTTCGGTTGGCCTTTTTGATCCAACCGTGTGTCGTGTAGGTCCCGCGGTGCTTTTCCAGATACAGCTCGTTCTTCCACACCGGCCACTCCGCATCGGACTGCGCCAGCGTCGCAAAGAATTCTCCCACAGTCGAGAGCTTTGTCGGGGTCAGGCCGACGATCGACCGGAGGACAGACGCGTGATCCAACTGCTCGCGCGTCACGCCACCGCCGCCGTCGCCAAGTCCGAACGTCTGCAGAACGGATGTCACGGAAGAGTCCGGCTGGAGGACCGCGCTGCTGCGTCGGATGTCCTTCGGCGACACGGTGCCCTCAAGGCCGACGGGGGAGAGATGCGAGAGAATGCGCGTGCCGTCGATGCCCTCCCACCAGAACGTGGTGTGGGGGAATCGGGTCGTGTCGTTCCACGTCAGCTTTGAAGTATAGAAGGCCGTGATGCCCGCTTTGCGCAGGATCTGCGGAAGAGCCCACGAGAATCCGAACGTGTCCGGAAGCCAGAAGATCGTGGAGTCGATGCCGAACTCCTGCCGGAAGAACCGCTTGCCGTAAACGATCTGACGAACCAGCGATTCGCCGTTCGGGATGTTGCAGTCGGGTTCGACCCAGGCGGAACCCAGCGCCTCCCACCGGCCTTCCGCAATGCGCTGGCGGATCTGCTTATAGATGTCCGGATAGTTGATCTTGGTGAACTGGTAGAGGACGGCCTGGCTTTGCGAGAACCGGAACTCGGGGTACTCTTCCAGCAGTCGCAGCATCGTAGAAAACGTGCGTCCGCATTTGCGCGCGGTCTCCTTGAACGTCCATAGCCAGGCGACGTCGAGGTGCGATTGGCCGACGAGGGACACGATGCCGGAGAGGGAACTGGTGAACTCTGTGTCGAGCAGAAGCAGCAGTGCCTGGTACGCCCGCGCGATCTGCTCGGGATACGCGTCGCTTCCCGGCGTGAACCACTTCAGATAGACCAGCGTCCGGCGAATGATCTCACGAACGTCTTTGGCTTCCTGACTGGCATGATCGAGCAGTTTCTCGTACTCATGCAGCACGCTGAGTGCATGATAGAGTTTTCGGGCGTTCGGATCGACGACGACAAGCTCTGCCTGGCCGAAGGTCGACGGATCCTTCTGTCGGCCGCTGTACGCCTGGACCGCGACGTGAAATGACTCTGTTGAGCGCGCATGGCTGCTGAGGTGGATCACGCTGTGATGCCGGTCGATCCCCTGATAGGCTTTGCCGTTCACGTACACCAGCGCTTCCGCGAAGTCCAGCAGAAGCGAGACAGGCTTGCCCACGAGATGATGCGGAATCTCAACATGGTTCCGGAACCAGTAGGTCCGATCGTACTTTCCCCACTGGAACGGGATGCGGATCGGCGTCCAACTTTTGTCGTTGAGTCCGGGCTGTGCCCCGTGGTCCACTTCGCCTTCCTTCATCCTCCAATCGGGGAGAGGATGTCGCTCGAGGAAGATCGAGCTTTTGATATGGGGGAGAATCTGGTCAAGCAGGTCGATCGCCATGTCGCACCGATGGTTCGTTCGTGTTCGTGTGAGCGAGGAGACAGACGGCAACAGATGCCTGAATCAGGACTCGGCCGTCGGTGCCACAGGCAATCGACGGGGTGACGGGCACTTGAGAGGCCCGAATCGTGCGTTCAAAGAATCCGGTCACGAGCCTCGATCTGAGGTTGGCAATAAACGGGGGATTGTGTAGCCGTAACGGGAATCGAACCCGTATTTTAGCCTTGAGAGGGCTACGTCCTAAACCGTTAGACGATACGGCCGGTTTCAACGAAAAATGAAAAAGTAAAAAGGAAAGAAGGGAGGTTCTTTCCAAAAAGAATCCTAATCCCTTTTACCTTTTGCCTTCTTCATCTTGAATTGATTCGCTGCCCCGCTAGGGCTCGAACCTAGACTTTCCTGATCCAGAGTCAGGCGTGTTGCCAGTTACACTACGGGGCAATGATCGGCTGATCCTTCGAATTTTGCTCAAAACGCAGGAAAAGCCAGCTTTATCGGCCGCTAATATACATACAAATACTTGTCCATGCAACAACTTTTGTGAAGTGTGCGAACGTCATTGTCCGCTCATTCTTAGCCCTCTTCTCTGGTGGTCATTCGGCTCGCACTTGAGAGGATGGCTTCGAGCTGTTCTCCTGATGGCACTGATGAGCAGATCGGCTCAATACCTGGCACAGGGGCTGCGGCGCAACGCTCATTCACTTCAACCCGTTTCCGGCGGAAGGAGCAGAGCGTAAGGTGGCGGCGTGCCGGAGAAGGAGAGACCGGAATCCCGACAAGCATTTCATTGTCAGTTGAAAGCGGGACGATTTGGCATCTGAAATTCCACGCGTTGCAATTCCTCCATTGAGTCGTTACATTAACCGCCGTTGTGCAACGTCCGGCTGGCGGAAGGAGTGTACACCGAGGAACGGCCGGCCTCTCCGTTTCGCTCCTGTGAGAACAGAAGGACTCAACCTATGCAGTTGACTCTCATCGATTGGATCGTCATCGCCCTGTATTTCGTCTTCAACCTCGGCGTCGGCCTCTACTTCCGAAAACGGGCGACGCAGAGCGTCAGCGACTTTTTCGTGGGCGGACGGAATGTCACCTGGTGGCTTGCCGGTACGTCCATGGTCGCGACCACGTTCGCCGCGGATACACCTCTGGTGGTCACCGGACTGGTGGCCCGGAACGGAATCGCCGGGAACTGGATCTGGTGGAGCATGGTCTTCAGCGGCATGCTGACCGTCTTCTTTTATGCGAAGCTCTGGCGTCGGGCCGGCGTGTTGACCGACGTGGAATTTGCGGAGATCCGATACAGCGGTGCTCCCGCGACGTTTCTTCGCGGATTTCGCGCGCTGTACCTCGGACTTCCCATCAATCTGATCATCATGGGATGGGTCAATCTCGCGATCGTTAAGATCATGATGACCGTCCTGGGGGTCGGCAAACTCGAAGCTCTCGGGTTTGCCATTCTGATCATGTTCATCACGGCGTCGATCTCCACCCTATCGGGTCTGTGGGGGGTGCTCTGGACCGATCTGTTTCAGTTCGTCCTGAAGATGGGCATGGTGATCCTGCTCGCCGTGTTTGCGGTGCAGGCGACAGGCGGCATGGATTCGCTGCTGTCGCAGTTGCACGCCGTTGACCAGAGCCGGAGCGGTGCCGGTTCGATTCTGTCCTTTGTCCCCGACCTGAATTCGGTCTGGATGCCCCTGATCACGTTCTTCGTGTACATTGCCGTGAATTGGTGGGCGTCCTGGTATCCTGGAGCGGAACCGGGCGGTGGCGGCTACGTGGCGCAGAGGATCTTCAGCGCCAAAGATGAGAAGCACTCGTTGCTTGCCACACTGTGGTTCAATATCGCGCACTACGCCCTGCGTCCCTGGCCGTGGATCATCGTGGGTCTGGTGGCCGTGGTCCGGTTCCAGCACGACGCGGCCTTCCAGGCCGATCCGGAGTCCGGGTACATCCGCATTTTGATCAGTGATCTGCCGGCGTACCTGCGGGGTCTCATGCTCGCTGCGTTCGCGGCCGCGTACATGTCCACGATCGGGACCCAGCTGAACTGGGGGGCAAGTTATCTCGTCAACGATGTCTACAAGCGCTTCTTTGCCAGGGCGCGGTCCGAGAAGCACTACGTGACCATCTCGCAGGCGGTGACCATGCTGCTGATGATCCTATCGGCGATCATCACATTCTACATGGATTCCATCGTCGGCGCATGGCGCTTCCTGATGGCGCTGGGAGCGGGCACGGGACTGGTGTATATCCTTCGTTGGTTCTGGTGGCGCATCAACGCTTGGAGCGAGATCTCTGCGATGGCGTCGGCATTCGTCGTCTCGGTGATCCTCCAGTTCGGTTTTGGTTACGATGAGAGTCAGCCAAGGGACTTTGCGATCCTGCTGCTGATCACCGTCGCCATCACGACGGCGGTCTGGATCGCGGTCACGTATCTCACGAGTCCGGAGCCGAAAGAAAAGCTTCTCGCGTTCTATCGTCGTGTGCGTCCGAACCCGGCCATGTGGGGGCCGGTTGCGCAGGAAGCGACGGACGTGGCACCGGAGCGGGACGGGATCTTCAACATCGTCAACTGGCTTCTGGGCGTGGCCATGATCTACCTGCTGCTGTTCGGGACCGGACATCTGGTGCTTGGAGAAACGGCCTTCGGAGCCGCTCTGGCGATCGCGGGACTCGTGATCGGCGCGTTCATCTATCAGCGACTCAATGCGCGCGGATGGAAGACGTTCAGTGCCTGAGATGAGCGGGGGAAGGGTGTTGCCGGACGATGAATGGATCACGAGTGTCGGATGAAACCACGAACACAATCCCTGATCTTCCTTGCGGCCGTCATTGCAGCGACGGTGATCGTGCTCTTTCGTATGCCGCAGGACGTTGACCTGCTGGTCGTCAATGCGCGGATCCACACGATGGATCCGGCCGGGTCTGTGGCTGAGGCGATGGCGCTGCGGGGAGACCGGATCGCGGGCGTGGGCAGCCGCGCTGCCATCGAGCGATCGTTTCGGGCACAGCGTATCATCGACCTGCACGGAGCGACGGTGCTTCCCGGATTCATCGATGCGCACGGCCATTTCCTCTCGTTGGGGCTCGCCCGGCTGACCGTGGATCTGGTGGGCGCCGAAAGCGAAGGATCGGCGGCTGCGCGTGTGGCGGACCGCGTTCGCTCCGTCGAGCGTGGGCGGTGGATTCGGGGGCGAGGATGGGATCAGAACGATTGGCCATCACGTTCCTTCCCGTCACGCGCGTCGCTGGACCGCGTCGCACCCGACAATCCCGTGTATCTGGCCCGCGTGGACGGACACGCCGCGTGGCTCAACAGTGCGGCAATGCGTCTCGCCGGCATCACGGCGGCAACGCCCGATCCACCCGGCGGACGCATTCTGCGCGATGCCTCCGGCCGGCCGACCGGAATCCTGGTCGACGCCGCGCTGGATCTCGCGCTGCGGGTGCTTCCGGAACCGACAGACGATGAGCTGCGGGAAGCGCTCCGCGTCGCGACGGCTGAGCTTGTCTCGAAAGGGATCACCGGTATTCACGATATGGGAGAGGATGCGCGTACAATCTCCTGGCTCCGGAAACTCATCGATGAAAATCAGCTTCCGCTGCGCGTGTACGCCGTGATCGACGGTCCGGGAGAGGCGTGGGATCAGTTCCTGGCATCGGGTCCGCTGATCGGGTACGGGAAGAACCATCTCACCGTGCGGGCCATCAAGTTGTACGCCGACGGTGCGCTCGGCTCACGGGGTGCGGCGCTTATCGAACCGTACTCGGATGATCCCGGCAACCGCGGTCTCACAATGGCCTCCGCCGAGGTGCTGGACAGCGTTGCCCGTCAGGCCGTGCGGCACGGGTTCCAGGTGTGCACGCATGCCATCGGCGATCGCGCCAACCACATGATGCTCGATATCTACGAAGATGTTGAACGGGCGTCGGGCCCGGGAGACCGGCGCCTGCGGATCGAACATGCTCAGATCCTCGATCCCGAGGACATTCCGCGGTTTCAGGCGTTGCACGTGATCCCGAGTATGCAGCCGACGCACTGCACATCCGACATGTACTGGGCGGAGGCGCGCCTGGGGCCGAAGCGGATTCGCGGCGCGTACGCCTGGCGGTCGTTGCTCGCGACAGGATCGATCATCGCCGGCGGATCCGATTTCCCCATTGAACGACCTGATCCGCTCGCGGGCATCTACGCGGCGGTGACACGACGGGACACGGCGGGCCATCCGGTCGACGTGAACGACGTACGGGAACACTTCCAGCTTGCGGCGGATAGTCGTCCCGACTCGGCCGATTTCGCCGACGGGTGGTACGGAAGCCAGAAGATGACGCGCATGGAGGCGGTACGGTGCTTCACGACGTGGGCGGCGACGGCCGCGTTTGAGGAGCAACTGAAGGGATCCCTGCAGAGCGGCATGCTCGCCGATTTTGTCGTCCTGAGTGATGACCCATTCGCCGTCGCGGCGGAGAAGATCCCGTCGATCCGCGTCGAACAGACATACTGCGGGGGCGCACTGGTGTTTGATCGGCATGCGGCGGCGGCCGCGCCGTGATGCGGTTGTTTTTCCCTCGAAAAGTTTGTAGTATTGCACCGTTCACCTCCACCCCGAGAGTATTGAGATGCCCTACAAGGTTCTGATTGCCGACGACGATGAAGGACAGCGCAAGTCGCACGGCTTCGCGCTGGAAGTCGTGACCGCAATCCTGGAAGATGAGATCGCGATCGATGAAACGGCGACCAGCGTCGATACATGGGAGAAGATCCGCACACAGCCGTACAATCTCATTATTCTCGACAACGACTTCAAAGACAACAACCTGAAGGGCCACCTCCCGGGCATCGCGCTGCTGCAGCTGGCGAAGAAGGAAGGGGCCAACCGGTCCACGCCGATCTTCTTCTGCAGCGCGGACGCGTATGATACCTTGAAATCGATGGTGGAGAAGTTCGGCGGATTCTACCTGCCGAAGGTCGGGTACGATATCGAGAAGGTGGCATCGCTGTTCGCGGAGAAGATGAAGAAGCGCTGACATCCGGCACACCGCCCCGTCGTCCTCCCCGGCTGCTCCCAGACGGCCGTAATTTCTTCCGGTTCCCCTGCATTTCGTCGGCTGACGTCCATCCTCCTCCACGGCATCAAGCGGGCCCCGCAAGTCATAGTGTCCTGAGCGATTGTGTCAGGCGTTTCGGATGCCCGTTCATCGCTCGTCGTACCGTCGGATTCAAATCAGCTCATCATCAGCGGTTGCGATTCGGCGTGACCGGCAGGCTGTCTTGCGCTTTCATCCAAATTGCTGTACTTTTTCGCCACAGGGTGGGGGTGTCAGGAGATAAGACTGTGTTTGAACGATGCCTCAACGAAGCGGAGCGAGTCCTTGGTGCCCATCGGGAGGGGATCATCCCGGTCAAGGAACTCTGGGAAGAGGTTGTCAAGGAAGGCAAGCGGTGCAGATATGAGGTGTCGTCGCTCGCCGATTTTACCGCACTGCTGGAGGGGGACCGGAGGTTCGTGATCATCCCGGCGAATCAGGAATCCGATGAGGAACCCGATGACCTGAGCGTTTCCGCGGAGGAGGAGGCGCGCGGTATGGAGTCGCTCGGATTTTATCCCGAAGACCGCGTTCGCCTGCGCACACTGATCCCCCCGCCAAAGGAAGACGAGAAAAACGAAGCGGAAGAGGAAGTGGGAAGCATCCGCCGGCGATCGTTCGCTGCTCCTTCTTCCCGCACACCGGTGAAGAAAGGGAACGGCGGAGCCTCAAAGTCCCCGTCTCCTCAGCGGCGAAAGGGGGGCGGAACGAAAGCCCGGAAAGATCCGGCACCTGCCCGACGCCGGCGGCGCACCGGATCGCGACGTTCCTCCGCATGACGAACGAGCCAGGACGTCTCTGGACGATCCGCGACCTGATGCGCGTCGCGATCGACCATCTGCAGCGCAACGGCATCGACGATGCGCGCCTGAACGTGGAATTGCTGCTCGCGCATGCCCTCGAACTCCCCCGCATCACGCTCTACACCAGTTTCGACCGTCCCCTTACCGGTGATGAACTGAAACGCTTTCGCGCGCTGTACGAACGGCGCCTGCGTCGCGAGCCGCTCCAATACATCGTCGGATCCACCAGCTTTATGGGGCTTACCTTTGCGGTCGATCCCCGCGTATTCATTCCACGACCGGAGACCGAAACGCTGATCGAACAGATCATGGTGGTCTGCAGCGAACGTCTGCCTGATCAGCCGGTGAACGTGCTCGAGGTGGGCACCGGAAGCGGCAATATCGCGGTCACGGTGGCCAAGTACGTGAAGCTGTCGAGCGTCACGACGATCGATACCAGCGAGCTGGCCCTGGAGGTCGCGCGACACAATGCGCGCCTTCATCTTGTGGACCAGGCGATTGAATTCCATCGGATGGATGTCTTTGAACCGGTGGACCAACTGCTGCGGAAACGCTTTGACGTGCTGGTCAGCAATCCGCCGTACGTCGCCAGGGATGAGTGGGACGAACTCCAGGAAGAGATCCGCGGTCACGAGCCGCGGGGTGCGGTGACGGATGAGCGCGACGGCTATGAGTTTTACCGTCGGATGATCGAGTTGGCTCCGTTCCTGCTCAATGATCGGGGAGACGTGCTGGTCGAAGTGGGATACGGCCAGGCGGCCGTCGTCCGTCAGATGATGGAGACTGCTGGCTGGTCCGATCTGCGGGTGACGCACGACCTGGATGGCACATCCCGCGTCGTGTCCGGCCGTTGCCGTGCCCGTTCCCGGAATGCGGTGATCAACAACTGAGGGGAAACCGGTGCGCGCACTCATCCAGCGGGTCACGCGATGCGCAGTCACCATCGCAGGTTCCCGCCGCAGCGAAATCGGACCGGGGATCCTCATTCTTCTCGGCATCCGGAACGGCGACACGGTCGGCGACGCAGAGGCTCTCGCCGTGCGTTGCAGCGCTCTCCGGATCTTCGAAGATGCGGAGGGGAAGATGAACCGTTCGCTGCAGGACACGGGCGGCAGTGCGATGGTCGTGTCGCAGTTCACGCTGTACGCGGATACCCGGAGAGGGAATCGGCCGGGATTCTCGGATGCTGCACCGCCCGCGGCGGCCGAACCGCTGTATGAAACTTTTCTGGCTGCACTGCGGACTGCGATCGGCCCGGAACGGGTCGGATCGGGTGTGTTTCGTGCGATGATGGACATCGAGCTCGTGAACGCAGGCCCGGTGACCGTGATGGTGGAAAGCCGGGCAGGGGATGCCGGGATTTCCGGGGGCAAGTGACCATGGGGGTGATCCTTCTGTTTGCGGACGGCGTCGGAATCGGGAGCAATGACGCTGCGACCAATCCGCTCATCTCCGCCGATCTGCCTCAATTGCGCGCGCTCTGCGGGGGAGAGATCTTCTGCACCGCGAACGCCCGACGATCCGCCGCACGATCGGAGCTTATCCCGCTGAGCGCCACGCTTGGCGTACCCGGATTGCCGCAGAGCGGAACGGGGCAAACGGCGATCTTCACCGG
>JAKAJH010000088.1 GCA_021813905.1 Bacteroidota bacterium
GAGCAGCTCGGCATGGCAGGTGGGGGCGGTGGTCGGTCCGGGACTGTCGGGATTTCTGTACGCGTGGCTGGGATTCTCCGATACGCTGCTCGTGGTGTCGGGCGTCGTGGTGATGGTGCTCCTGCTGTATTCCACGATCGGGGACAAGCCGGCGCCGCAGCAGGCTGATCCGCGAAGCATCGTGGCAAGCATTTCGGAAGGGATTCGATTCGTCTTCCGGACCCGCATCATTCTGTACTCCATTTCGCTGGACCTGTTCTCGGTGCTGTTTGGCGGCGTTGTGGCGATCCTGCCCGTCTTTGCCACGGACATCCTCGCGGTGGGCGTCGAAGGGCTCGGTATTCTTCGCGCCGCACCGTCGATCGGTGCGATGATCACGCTCATGCTGCTGGCCCGGTTCTCGCCGATGAAGCACGCCTGGCGGAACCTGATCCTCGCGGTCACGGGATTCGGCATCTCGATCCTGGTGTTTGCCGTCTCGCCGTGGATGATCCTGTCTGTGGCTGCGCTCTTTTTGAGCGGTGCGTTCGACAGCGTCAGCGTCGTGATCCGGGCGACGATCCTGCAGATCATGACGCCGGACGAGATGCGCGGACGGGTGCAGGCGGTCAACGGGATCTTTCTGTCGTCGTCGAATGAACTCGGAGCCTTCGAGTCCGGCCTGGCGGCCCGAGTGCTGGGCACCGTTCCGTCGGCCGTCTTTGGCGGTGTGATGACGCTCCTGATCGTGGGGTGGGTCTGGTTGCGGACGGGGGAACTCCGGAATATTCGGGTGGAGCGGATGGGGGGCGGGTGAGGCGGTGGGTTGGTGAGTGGGTGTGCACGCGGGTACGAGGGTACGAGCGTACGGAGAGGTGGATTTTCATCGAAGATTCATGTTGATTTCGCATATTGTCAGCGTCCACATGGCTCCAAGTCTCCGGTGAACTCACGTCAGACCGATCATGCGAATTCTTCTCGTCGAAGATGACCCTCGTCTTTCCGCCTCGCTGGTGCGGAATCTGAAGGCGGAATCGTATGCCGTTGACACCGCGTTCGACGGACGCAAGGGGGAAGAAATGGCCGCGGTGAACGACTACGACGTCATTCTGCTCGACGTCCGCCTGCCGGTGCAGGATGGCTGGACGACCTGCGCTCATCTTCGCCGGTCCCGCATTCTCACTCCGATTCTTATGCTCACCGCGCTCGGCGAAGTCGGCGATCGGATCAAAGGTCTCGACAGCGGCGCGGACGATTATCTTGTGAAGCCCTTCCACATCGGCGAGCTGCTTGCCCGCATCCGTTCGCTCGTCCGGCGGCGCAGCGATGTCCGCACCACGACGGTGGAGCGCTTCGGCCTCACGCTCGATCTCAACACGCACAAGGCCGTCCGCGATGGGAAGGAGATCACGCTCACCTCGAAAGAATTCGCCCTGCTCGAACTGTTCATGATGAACGCCGGCCGGATCCTGTCCCGTCAGGAGATCTCGGAACACCTGTGGGACATGAATTTCGAGCCACGCAGCAATGTCATCGAATCGTTCGTCAAGTATCTCCGCCAGAAGGTCGACAAGGACTTCCGGGTTCCGCTGATCCATACCATTCGCGGCGCCGGATATCTGTTCTCCGATTCCCCGGAATAGCGGAGCGCCGTCCCGATGCTCACCATTCGCACGCGCATCATTCTGACCTCCATCGCGGTCTTCGCCGTCGCGCTCGCCGGTGTGTCGATCGTCGTGTATCGCAGCTATCATGCCGGCGCCATGGCGACGCTCGACGCCCGGATGGAAAGCTTCGCGGAACGAGTGACCGCGGAGGTGGAAGAGCAGCACGACGAAGGCATCTTTCTGACGGTCGCCGATCTGCAGGCGGTGCATCTGGACGGCCTGAGCAGGACGGCCGTTCGGTTGACCGATTCCACAGGGGCGGCATTGTACACAGACAGCCTGTGTGCCGCGATGCCGACGCAACCCTGGCGTGCGGTTCTGGAGCAGACACGAATTCGTGAAACCGTCACTCTGGGAGAAGCGGAGTTCCGCTCGCTCTGGATGCCTGTCGAAGTGGGAGACCGTCTGCAGTATCTTCTGCAGGTGGTCACGCCGTTGGATGAGACGAACGGCGATCTGGCCCGTCTGCGCGGATTGTTTCTGCTTACCATTCCCGTCGCGTTGCTGCTGGCGGCCGTCGCTGCGTATCTCATCGTCGGCAGAGCCTTCCGTCCGATCCGCGAGATGATCGCCATGGCGAAGGACACGAACGAGCGGAACCTGGGTCGCGGAGTTCCGGTTCCCGACGGCAAGGACGAAGTGCATGACCTCGCGGAGACGCTGAACGGGATGATGGAACGCCTCGCGGCCGCATTCGAGGGACAGAAGCGTTTCATTGCCGATGCGTCGCACGAGATCCGAACGCCGCTCGCCATTGTGCAGTCCGAACTCGATTTCCTCGCCCGCCAGGTCAGCGACCCGCAGGGATTAGCGGCGCTGCGTTCGAGTCAGGACGAACTGGATCGGCTGAAGCATCTCGCGGAGAACCTGCTCTTTCTCGAGACCCTCGATGCGTCCGACGACGTGCTGAACATCCGGGCGATGCGGCTGGACGAGCTGCTTGCGGAGTGTGTGCGTCGCATGCGGCCTCTCGCCGAGCAGCGCGGCATCACGCTTCGTCTGCAGATCGGATCCGTGGTCGAGCGCTCGGGGGATGCGGATCGCATGGAACGCGCCGTGGTCAACCTCATCGATAACGCCGTCAAGTACTCGCCTCCCGGAAGCAGGGTGGAAGTGGATCTCGGGGAATACCCGGACGGAATTCACATTGCGGTCCGGGACAACGGCATCGGCATCCCGCCGGAGGAGCTGGATGGCGTTTTTGAGCGATTTCGGCGTGTTGCGAAGAACAATGAGTCGGGCAGCGGACTCGGCCTGGCAATCGTCCGGCGCGTTGTGGAGCTGCACGGGGGAACGATACGGTTGGAAAGCGCCGCAGGGAAAGGAACGACGTTCATTATCGTCCTTCCACCCGAACGGTGATTATCCGATTCTTCATCTCCTCTTCATGTCCGGGCGGTATTTTGAACATCGTGGAATCGATCCACAATATCTCTCACTTACCAATTCGGAGGTTCGAGTGAAACACGCATTCAGCACCATCGCCGTTCTCGCAACGGCAATTCTGCTCCTGACAGTCGGAGTGTTTGAGACGACGTCCGCGCAGGCGAAGAAGAAGCCGGCCGCGGTGAAACTCCCGGCAGCGGTTCAGGAGGCGTTCGCGAAGGCGTATCCGCACGCGAAGATCCTCGGGACGTCGACGGAGAAGGAAGAGGGAAAGCTCATGTACGAAGTGGAGAGCATCGACGGCAAGCAGCGCCGGGATCTGCTCTACACAGCCGACGGAACGGCCGTTGAAATTGAAGAACAGATCGCTCCCGACGCGGTCCCGGCCGCGGTTCGCGCGGGGCTCGAAAAGGAGCATCCGAAGTGCACCATCCAGAAAGTCGAAACGATCACCAAAGGCAAGACGACGAACTATGAAGTGGTGATTGAACACGGGAAGAAGCGGTACGAAGTCGTGGTCGATCCGCACGGCAAGATCGTCAAGAGCGAGATGATGAAGGCGGCGACGGAGAAGAAGTCGAAGGAAGCCAAGGAGGAGAACGAAGAGTCCGACGAGGACTGAATTCGTCTCACGATCCGGAATCCGGGAAGAATATCATGAAAACTTCACGAAGTGCCATCCGTCCAATTCTCATGGAATCGGTCCTGTTGCTTCTGATGCTTCTGGCAGGTCTTCCGGTCACATCTCCCGCGCAGACTGCGCCGGGATTTCATCTCACCAGACAGATCCACGTCGGCGGTGAGGGGGGATGGGACTACCTGTCGTTTGATGCGGCACGCCATCGTCTGTACGTATCTCATGCGATGCGGGTGATGGTGGTCGATCCGGATTCCGGTACCGTTGTTGGCGAGATCCCGAAGACTGAAGGCGTGCACGGGATCGCGATCGCCGATGACCTGGGCAAGGGAT
>JAKAJH010000055.1 GCA_021813905.1 Bacteroidota bacterium
CAGCTCGAACCGTTCGACCCCAACAAGAAGATCATCGAATATCAGATCTGAACACGGACTCTTCCCATGCTGACAGCCCTGACAGTGACGCAATTCCTTGACGACACCGCTTCGAATTCTCCGGCGCCCGGGGGCGGAAGCGTCTCCGCCCTTGCCGCGGCGCTCGGCGCAGCGCTGACATCCATGGTGTGCCGTCTCACGATCGGCAAGAAGAAGTACGCCGAAGTGCAGTCGGAGATGGAGTCGATCCTCCGACGCTCCGAAACGATCCGCGAAAAGGCGACCGCGTTGATCGATGAGGATACGGCGGCGTTCAATCGGGTGATGGCGGCATTCGGACTGCCGAAGGAGACGGAGGAAGAGAAGGCAAAGCGAACAGCGGCCGTTCAGGAAGCGACAAAGGACGCCACCCGTGTTCCCCTCCGGCTGATGGAGGTGACGGCCGAAGCGATTATTCTGGTGAAAGATGTCGCCGCACGCGGCAATCAGAATTCGCTGTCCGATGCGGGCGTTGCGGCGCTGGTGCTTTCGGCGGCATGCGACGGCGCCGCGCTCAATGTGCGGATCAACCTGGGGGGACTGACGGATCAGGTCTTTATCTCATCGACACGCGACACGATGGACCGCATCGCGGCCACCGTGTCGGCGCAGACGTCTGAGATCCTCGCCAACGTGCGGGCAGTGCTGTAGGAAGTTCGTTCCATCCCCCCTCGTCCGCGGTCAGGGCGCTGAGTGGAGCAGCAAGGTCAGCGCCACCAGCGCTGCCGTCTCCGCGCGGAGACGGCGGGAACCCATCCGGACAAGCTCCCACGTCGCCTGCGTCGCCGCCGATACTTCTTCATCGCTGAAGCCTCCCTCCGGACCGATGGCAAGATACGCCCGCGGCACGCCGCCCCGTGTTCGCAACAGTCGGCCAATCGTCAGATCCTCCGGCGCCTGCTCGTGCGGCAGCACCCGAAGCGCATCCGGCCCGGCGCCGGCGAGAAATTCCGGCAGATGCATCGGCGGATCAATGACCGGCAGGTAGCATCGGCACGATTGCTTCATCGCCGCCAACGCCAGATGACGGTACCGATCGACCTTCGCGGAGCGCGGGATCGTCCGGTCGCAGATCAGCGGAACGATCCGTCGGACGCCGATCTCCGTCGCCTTCTCCACCAGATAGTCGAACCGTGACGGATTCCGCAGAAGAGAGACACCGATCGTCACGTCGAGCGGGGACTCGTGAAGACGCGGCATCTCCGCCACAATGACACCCACCGTCTGCAGCGGCCCGATGGCCGTGATCTCCATTTCAAACATCCGGTCCTGTCCGTCGGTGACGAACACCCGTTCACCGACCGCCCGGCGCAGAACACGGGCGAGGTGCCTGGCCTCGTCACCGCGCAGGATGATGTTCGACGAAGAAATATCCCCAGGCAGTGCGTAGAAGCAGTCCATGGCACTCCTCAGAACGACGCTCCGAGATCGAGGAAGACCTCCCCGATACCGCGGTCATTCATGGCATACTCGGCGCGGAGGGTAGCGCCGTACGGCAGCAACAGATGCAGTCCCGCGCCCGCTCCCGCAAGCCATGGACCTGTCATCAGGTGGTCATTCCGGTTCCACGAACGCGCGGCATCCGCGAACACTCCCGCATAGAGGCCGTACCGCAGCGTCTGGAACTGGGGAATGCGGATGATGGAGGTCTCGATGGTGCGGGGATGAATGATCGGAATGCGCAGCTCCGCGCTGGCCAGCAGCTGATCATCCGACTCGGTGCGATTGTTGAAGTACCCCCGGACGCGCTCGTCGTAACCGAAAGACGATCGTCGGTACTGCGGGATCTCCCCGCCCCATATCAGGTTCGACATCGTTCGGAAGCCGACTGCATAGTCGTCTCCCAACGGCACGTACGTCCGGGCGTCGAGCCCCGCCGACATCAGATCAACCGCGTTTCCCTTCATCCCGCTCTTGACCAGCGCCAGACCCAGGAAGCTCCCGGCCGTCGCATACTCCCGGATGTTCCGGGTGTCGTACCGGTATCGGATTCCCAGCGATCCGAATGCGTCCCGGCCCGACGCGGAGGCGGTACGTCCGGGCACGAATTGACTGACCTGCCACGTCTCAAACCCGGCCGTGATGTATGCCGTCTGGTAGAATCCGAACCGCTCCCCCAACGTGAGGTATCCCGCTGCGGTACGGTTGAGATACTCACCGTTGCTGGTTCCCAGCGAGTGCGTCTGTTGATACGACATGCTGGCATTCAGGTAGAGATCGCCGCCATCGGTGATCCGTGGGTTCTCGTAATTCATGGTCACCCACTGATCGTACCCCAGCGCGAAGGATATCCACAGCTTTTCGTTGCGCCCTCGGAAGTTCTGATGCGCAAACCCGAGACCGTAGTACAGCTTCTTCACGTCCCGATGACGAAATCCGATGATAGGAAAAGGGAAGATGTACCATCGTTCCGAGACCGTCACCAGGACGACGGCATCACGTCCACGCACCGTGGAGTCAACGTCGACCCGATTGAACAGGCCGAGGTTGTAGATCCGGTCACGGTCGCGGTCGATCGCCTCCTGCGTCAGTTCCGCGCCGGGACGAAGGATCATCTCGCGGAGAATGACCGACTCCCGGGTCACTCGATTGCCCTGAATGATCACTTCCCGCACAAGGAGGGAACTGTCCGCCGGAACTGCCGCGGACGCGTACAGAGGAGAGAAAAGAGAGGACAGCACGAAGAGGAACCGGCTCATCCCGCCTCCGGTCTTCCGGCAGAAGCACGCCGGCACGGCAGTGCTACCGCAGGCGCTGACTGTCGATCGCAATGCAGTGATCCATGATGACCTGGATGCCTGCGGCTTCGGCTCGACGGGCCGCTGCCACATTCACGACCCCCAGCTGCAGCCACAGCGTCCGGGCCTTGACCGCGATCGCCTCATCCACGGTCTCGTCGATCTCATCCGGTTTCCGAAACACGTCGACAATATCGATCGGCACCGGGACCGAACGGAGATCGGGATAACATTTCAATCCGTTGGTCTCGGCGTACGCCGGATTCACCGGAATGACCGTGTACCCCCGGCGAATGAGGAAGTCGGCGATCCGGTTGCTGTCGCGATACGGCTTCGTAGACGCACCCACCACCGCAACGGTCTTCGCCGTCTGCAGGATGCGGCGGATCGTGGTATCGTCTTCGATCGGCACTGATCAGGCCTTGCGCTCAGTGTACGTTTCGATCGGAGGACAGGAACACACGACGTTGCGATCTCCGAAGGTGTCGTTGATGCGTCCGACGGAGGGCCAGAACTTTCCGTTCCGCAATGACGGCACCGGAAACGCCGCCGACTCGCGACCGTACGGCCGGTCCCACGCGTCGGCGGTGACAACGGCCGCCGTATGCGGGGCGTTCTTCAGAACGTTGTTCTCGCGGCTCATCGCGCCGGACGCGATCGCATCGATCTCCGTGCGAATCCCCATCATCGCCTCCACGAAGCGGTCCAGCTCGGCCTTCGGCTCACTCTCCGTCGGTTCGATCATCAGAGTTCCGGCGACGGGGAACGACACGGTTGGCGCGTGGAAGCCGTAATCCATGAGGCGCTTTGCGATATCCACCACTTCGACGCCCGCGTCATCCTTGAACTTCTTCATATTCAGGATGAACTCGTGACCGACCCGTCCGGCAGTTCCTTGATACAGCACCGGGAAGTGCTTCTCCAGACGCGACTTCAGGTAGTTCGCATTCAGGATCGCGTACTTCGTGGCATCGGTCAGTCCGTCGCCGCCGAGCATTCGGATGTACGCGTACGAGATAAGCAGGATGTTGGCGCTTCCCCACGGAGCGGAGGCCACGGCGTGGATGGATTTCTCGCCCCCCGTGCGAACGATCGGATGCCCGGGCAGGTACGGCGCGAGTGCTTTCGTGACGCAGATGGGCCCCATCCCCGGACCACCGCCGCCATGCGGGATCGCAAAGGTTTTGTGGAGATTGATATGGCAGACGTCGGCCCCGATCCCGGCGGGAGACGTCAAACCGACCTGAGCATTCAGGTTCGCGCCGTCCATGTACACGAGACCGCCGTTGCGGTGTACGATCTCGCAGATTTCTTTGATACGCTCCTCAAAGACGCCGTGCGTGGAAGGATACGTCACCATCAGCGCGGCCAGATCATTCGCGTGCTCGGACGCCTTGGCGCGAAGATCCTCCACATCGATGTTTCCCTTGCTGTCACAGTTCACCACGACCACCTTCATCCCCGCCATGACCGCGCTCGCCGGATTCGTCCCATGGGCGGACGAGGGGATGAGCGTGACGGTGCGGTTGGCTTGGCCGTGATCGTGATGGTACGCCCGGATCACGAGCAGACCGGTGAACTCTCCCTGGGCTCCGGAATTCGGCTGCAGCGACGCCGCCGCGAATCCCGTGACGCGGCACAACGCATCCTCCAGACCCCGGAAGATCCGCTGATACCCTTTCGCCTGATCGGCGGGCACGAACGGATGCAATCCGGCAAACTCCGGCCAGCTGACCGGCATCAGCTCGGTGGCGGCGTTCAGCTTCATCGTACACGATCCCAACGGGATCATCGAGGACGTCAGCGACAGGTCCTTGTTCTCGAGGGACTTGATGTACCGCATCATCGCGGTCTCGGAGTGATATGAATTGAAGACCGGATGTGTCATGTACGCGCTGGTCCGCCGGAACGGCGCAGGGACGTGCGCGACCGATGTGGCCACAGAAATCTGACCCTGCTTGCGTGCTCGTCCCAGTGCCGACGCGAATGCAGCCGCCACCATTTCCACATCGCGCACTGTCGTCGTCTCGTCCAGCGCAACGCCGATGAAGCGGTCTTCGATCGGCCGGAGATTGTATCCCGCCTCAAGTGCGCGGGCGATGACGCTCTTCGCCGCGGACGCATCCGCCAGTTCGACCTTCAGTGTGTCAAAATAGACCTCATTCAACTGGCGCAGGCCGAGGCCGGTCAGTTCCTTGTCGAGGATCGTCGCCAGCGTGTGCGTGCGCTCGGCGATCCGACGGATGCCATCCGGGCCGTGGTAGACGCCGTACATCCCGGCCATGATGGCGAGGAGCGCCTGGGCGGTGCAGATATTGGACGTCGCCTTTTCGCGCCGGATATGCTGCTCGCGTGTCTGGAGGGTCATCCGGTACGCGCGACGGTTCTGCGCGTCGATGGAGACGCCGATGATGCGTCCCGGCATGTTGCGAATGTACTCGCTCTTCGTAGCAAAGAAGGCTGCGTGCGGTCCGCCATACCCCATCGGAATGCCGAAGCGCTGTGAATTTCCGATGACCATATCGGCGCCCCACTCCCCCGGCGGCGTCAGAACGGCCAGCGCAAGCGGATCCGCCGCGACGATCGCGACTGCGCCGGCCGCGTGAACACGCTCGATGGAGGGACGAAGGTCCACAACGGCTCCATCCTCGCCGGGATATTGAAAGAGCGCACCGAAGAACGATCCGTCGAACTTCACCGAATCCGGGTTCCCGACCACCACTTCGATCCCGTGCGGAATGGCGCGCGTCGTTACGACATCGATCGTCGGGCGCAGGCACCGGGCGGAGACGAAAAACCGGTTCGCCTGCGAGCCGGAGGTGCGGTTCACGATGCCGTAGGCCATCGCCATGGCCTCGGCGGCCGCAGTACCTTCGTCCAGCAGCGAGGCGTTCGCCACCGGCAGTCCGGTCAGATCAGCGATCATAGTCTGGAAATTCAGGAGTGCTTCCAGCCGACCCTGCGAGATCTCCGGCTGATACGGCGTGTACTGCGTGTACCATCCCGGATTCTCGAAGATGTTCCGCTGGATCACGGCCGGCGTGAAACATCCGGCATATCCCTGGCCGAGATACGACGTGCAAAGGATGTTCTCCTTCGCCACCGCGCGGAGGTGAGCCGTCAACTCCGGTTCGCTCATGGGAGCGGGCAGATCGAGCGGAGACCGCGAGCGGATTCCCGCGGGGACGGTCTGGTCGATCAGTGCGTCGAGCGTGGGAACACCGACCACGGCAAGCATTTCTTTCAGTTCGCGGTCATCGGGGCCGATGTGGCGACCGGCGAAGTCCGCCGTTTCAAAGGGAGAGTTCGTCATGATTGCTCTGATTGGACGATCTATTGTTGTCGGATCTGTTCGAGTGCTTTGGCCGCTGCCGACTGTTCCGCTTCTTTCTTGCTGCGGCCGCTGCCGCTGCCCAGCACCTGGCCGCCGATGGCGACCTCCACGGTGAAGCGACGGTCATGTTCGGGGCCGTCCTCGCGCGCCACGACATACCGCGGCACGCCGAGATTACGTCCCTGGACATATTCCAGCAGGGCGCTCTTGTAATTGTCATCCGTCAGCGCTGCCGAGAGCACTTCCGGATTTCCCAAAATGGTCCGGCGCACGAACCGGTCGGCAACCCGGAGACCGCCGTCGAGATACAGCGCACCGACGATGGACTCATACGAATCCGACAGGATGGATTCAGCGCCTCCTTCGACCGACTGGGATGCGCTCGTGCTGAGCAGGAGGAATTCGGTCAGGCGCAACTCACGCGCCCGTTGGGCCAGGACCCGGCGATTCACAAGCCGGGAACGGACTTTGGTCAGGTTTCCTTCCTCCATTTCGGGAAATGCCTCAAAGAGGAAGTCGGCAACGATGAAATTCAGGATCGCATCGCCGAGAAACTCGAGACGCTCATTCGAGGTCCAACGGGAGTCCACGAACTGCAGGTAGGACCGATGCAGGAGGGCCTGAAGGAAGAGCCGTCGGTTGCGCGGCCGATAGCCGATCGCGCGCACGAACTTGCGGTAGTCGACCTGTCCGTGGCGCAGGATGTCAGCGACGGCGAGGTCGCGAGGGTCGGAGGAAAATCCGAAGATCCGGAAGGCATGGATTCGGCTCCGGAGCCGTTCCATCACAGGCATGCGTGTATGCAGCTCCACACCCCGCCTTGCGGCCGGGGAATGCATCCCGGAGGTCGGTCGGAGCGGATGCCCCGCACCGGCATGCGGGATCGTTATTGGTCGAAGCGTCGGAAGAGCAGGGAAGCGTTATGACCGCCGAACCCGAACGTATTGCTGATCGCGACGTTGACGGTCATCGGCCGGGCGTTGTGCGCCACATAATCCAGATCGCACTCCGGATCCGGGGCGTCCAGATTGATGGTGGGATGAACCACATGATCCCGGATCGAAAGGATTGTGACGATGGATTCGACCGCGCCCGCCGCCCCCAACAGATGGCCGATGATGGACTTCGTCGAGTTCACCGCCATGGTCCGCGCCCGGTCGCCAAACACCGTCTTGATCGCGGCCGTTTCATTCTTGTCACCCACCGGCGTCGAAGTGCCGTGAGTGTTCACGTAGTCCACATCCGCCGGCGTGAGTCCGGCATCTTTGATCGCGACGCGCATCGACCGGACGGCTCCTTCCCCGCCCGGCGCCGGCTCTGTGATATGGTGTGCGTCGGCGGTGAATCCGATGCCGACCACTTCGGCATAAATCCGTGCACCGCGTTTCCGCGCGTGCTCGAGCTCTTCTACGACGAGCATCCCGGAACCCTCGCCCATCACGAATCCGTCCCGGTCTTTGTCGAAGGGCCGGCTGGCTTTTTGCGGCGCGTCATTCCGGGTGGACAGCGCCTTCATCGCGTTGAATCCACCGATGCCCATCGGGCAGATGCTCGCCTCGCCGCCGCCCGTGATCATAACATCGGCATCGCCGCGCTGGATGAGAATGCAGGCATCGCCAATGGCGTGTGAGGAGGTCGCACAGGCCGATGATGTCGCGTAGTTGGGCCCTTTCAGCCCATACTGCATCGAAATGCGCCCGGCGGCGATATCCGGGATCAGCATCGGAATAAAGAAGGGGCTGATATGCCGGGGGCCTTTCGCCTCGATCAGCGATGTGAACTGCCGATGATACGTCCACATACCGCCGATCCCCGAGCCGAAAACCACCCCGATCCGTTCCCGATCCTCCTTCTCAAGATCGAGACCGGCATCCTTGATCGCCTGGTCACTTGCCACAAGGCCGTACTGCGTGAACAGATCGGTCCGCTGGGCCAGCTTTCGGTCCATATGATTCAGCGGATTGAATCCCTTCACCTCACAAGCGAAGGTCGTATCATACCCGGTGGTGTCGAACTGGGTGATCGGCCCTGCCCCGCTGTTGCCGGCCACCACGTTCTTCCAGAAATCTTCGACTGTGTTTCCCACCGGCGAAATGACACCCATGCCGGTGACCACCACCCGTCGCCTCGCTCCGTTGAATCCCATGTTCCGTCCTGCTGTTCGTGGATGCGGGGAGGGTACGTCCCTTCCCGTCGAAATCCGCTGCGGCGGGAAAGGCGGTGCAGATCCTTCCCCGCATCGGAGACCAGGGATCGTCAGAATCCCTTGGTCTTGAGGTAGTTGATCACATCGCCGACGGTCGTAATCTTCTCGGCATCCTCGTCGGGGATTTGAATGTTGAACGCCTTCTCGAATTCCATGACGAGTTCCACGGTGTCAAGCGAATCGGCACCCAGGTCGTTCGTAAAGGACGCCTGCGGTGTGATCTGTCCGGCATCCACGCCCAGTTTGGAAATGATAATTTCTTTTACTTTTTCCGAAACATCTGCCATTGCAGTACTCCTTGATTGTTTGGTGTTCGCTACGATTGCAACTCACATCACCAGACCGCCATCCACGCACAGCACCTGCCCCGTCATGTACGACGCGGCAGAGGAGGCAAGGAACACCACCACGCCGGCAATCTCCTCCGGACGGGCGGTCCGCTTCATCGGGATCATTCCCGTCAGCGCCTCACGCTGGGCGGCAGTCAGCTTTTCGGTCATTTCCGTATCGACAAAACCCGGGGCCACCGCATTGACCTGAATATTGCGAGAGGCAAGCTCTTTTGCAAGTGTTTTTGTCAGCCCGATCATCCCCGCTTTCGCAGCCGCATAGTTGGCCTGTCCCGGGTTTCCGATGATCCCCGAAATGGAACTGATGTTGATGATCGAGCCCGAGCGCTGCGACATCATCGGCCGGGAGGCGGCCTTGGTGAAGTTGAATGCGCTCTTGAGATTTGTCGCGATCACATCGTCCCAGTCCTGCTCGCTCATTCGCAGCAAGAGCCCGTCTTTCGTGATCCCGGCATTGTTGATCAGGACGTCCAGCCGACCGAACTCCTTCACGACCGCCTCGACGGCCGCACCCGCTGCCGCGAAGCTGGCCGCATCCGACTGCAGCGCGATGACCCGACGCCCCTTCCCGTTCACCGCGTTGACCACATCGTCCGCGGCTGCTGACGCACTCCGGTACGTGAATGCGACATGCGCACCGGCATCGGCACAGGCCAGCACGATCGAGCGGCCGATCCCGCGGGAACCGCCGGTCACCAAAACGATCTTTTCCGCCAACGCGTCCGACATGCTTCAGTCTCCTTATGCCGCGAGATCCGCGGCTTTGTCCACTCCACGCACGGAAACCGTGGGAACCGTTCGCTTGATCAGTCCCTGCAGAACTTTGCCCGGACCGATCTCCACGAACGTCGCAGCTCCATCCGCGGCCATGTTCACCACTGTTTCCTCCCACCGCACCGGACTCGTCAGCTGACGAACCAACAGATCCCGGATCTCCGCCGCAGCCCGGACGGGACGGGCCGTGACATTCGCATAGACCGGCACTACAGCATCATGGATGCGGACCGCATCGAGGGCCTGCTTCAGACCGGTCCGCGCCGACTCCATTAATGGGGAATGGAACGCTCCGCTCACCGGCAGTTCCTTCACAAGTCTTGCGCCGCGGGCTTTTGCCAGTTCCATTGCGGCGTGCACACCGGCGACAGAACCGGAGATGACGATCTGCCCCGGGGAATTGAAATTCGCCGCCTGAGCAACGCCGCTCGCCGACGCCTCTGCGCACAGTGCTTCGACCGTCTGCGGATCCAGGCCGACGACAGCCGCCATGGTTCCCGGATGATCGGTCCCTGCCTGCTGCATCAGCTCACCGCGCAGGCGAACCAGGTGGAGCGCATCTTCGAACGACAGCGCCTTCGCGTGAACGAGCGCGGAGTACTCGCCGAGCGAGTGCCCCGCCACCATCGCCGGCGATTCCTTGAGCCGTGTCGCGGCGGCAATGCTGTGCAGAAAGATGGCCGGCTGCGTGTTTTTCGTCTGGCGCAGTTCTTCCTCCGGCCCTTCAAAACAGATCTGATGAAACGGAACGCCCAGGATCCGGTCGGCAGAATCGAACAGTGCGCGCGCCTCCGGGACCTGCTCATATAGATCGCGGCCCATGCCGACGTACTGCGATCCTTGCCCCGGGAACACGAACGCGATGCTCATGCGGTTACGCGCCCGCCGACGGATTTGCCAGAGACCATTTGATCAGCGTGGCACCCCACGTATATCCGGCACCGAATGCCGCGAGGACGATCTTCTGTCCGCGCTGGAGTTTGCCGCTCGCGTGCCACTCGGAGAGGCACAGGGGGATAGTCGCCGCCGTGGTGTTCCCGTACCGATCGATATTGAT
The DNA here is from genome assembly GCA_021813905.1 of Bacteroidota bacterium. Classification (GTDB taxonomy): domain Bacteria; phylum Bacteroidota; class Ignavibacteria; order UBA10030; family UBA10030; genus JAKAJH01. The sequence goes on from JAKAJH010000055.1 coordinate 10,499, forward strand.
CATCACTTTGCCGCTGTCGATCCCCATCCGGTTCGCAGTCGCATCGATGATGCGCAAGTTTGCCTGATGGGGCACCAGCCACGCGATATCCTGTCCGGTCAGATGATTCCGTTCCATGATCTCCGCCGCCACATCGGCCATGCCGACCACCGCGGCCTTGAACACGCTCTTGCCATCCTGGTAAATGTAGTGCATCCGCTTGTCGATGGTTTCGTGCGTCGGCGGGTGGAGACTTCCGCCCCCCTTCATGTGAAGATACGCTCCGCCCGAACCGTCGCAGTAGAGGCGCTCGTCGAGAATGCCGTATCCTTCTTCCTCCGTCGGCTCCAGGAGAACGGCCGCGGCGGCGTCGCCGAAAAGCACACAGGTGTTCCGGTCGGTGTAGTCAACAATCGAACTCATCTTGTCGCCACCCACCACAATCACCTTGGAGTGCCGACCCGATTCAATAAACCGGGTGCCGGCGCTCAGGGCGAACAGGTATCCGGAACAGGCCGCCGACACATCGAATCCCCATGCGCGGGATGCGCCGATTTTGTCCTGGACCACGCACGCGGTCGCGGGAAACATCATGTCAGGGGTGACCGTAGCAACGATGATCAGGTCGATCTCCGACGCTTCCATACCCCGCTGGTCGAGCAGGTTCTCGATCGCCCGGGCGCACATATCCGACGTCGCGCCCTGCTCCAGGATCCGCCGTTCGCGGATTCCCGTGCGGCTGCGGATCCACTCGTCGTTCGTATCCACCATCTTCTCGAGGTCGGCATTCGTCAGCACGCGTTCGGGCACGTAATGCCCAACCGCTGTGATTGTCGCGCGTCGCACGTTCATCGTGATTCTTCTGCTCCCGGCGGCGTTGCCAGCGCCGCTTCAATGTGTGTGTTCAGTCCGCCGGCGATCACATCAGCCGCGCGAAGGATCATATTCTTGATGCCTGTTGCCGTCGAGGTTCCATGCCCGATGATGGCCACACCGTTCACGCCGAGCACGGGAACACCCCCTTCCAGGTTCGGATCCAGGTCGCCGAGCGATACCTTCAACGGCCACCGGGCGATGCCGGTCGCAAGCTTGCTCAGAAGTCCGCCATCGGCGAAGCGCCGCAGGCGGGCCTTGAGGAAGCCGGGAACGCTTTCTCCGAACTTCAGAACGATATTCCCCACAAATCCGTCACACACCACGACATCGGCCCGCGCCTTGAGGATGTCCCGGCCTTCGACGTTCCCGACGAAATTCAGTCCGCTCTTCTCGAGGAGCTGGTACGCCTCCAGCACGGTCTCGGTGCCCTTGGTCCGTTCCTCTCCGACATTCAGGAGTGCAACGGTTGGATTCGGCGTGTTCCGGATGCGGCGGAAGTAGATGCTGCCCATAACCGCAAACTCGTACAGATGGCGGGCACGGCAATCCACGTTGGTTCCGGCATCCACAAGAAGACAGACGCCGTCTTCCGCCGGGATGAACGTGCCGATGGTCGGCCGGCTGACTCCTTTGACTCTGCCAAGGATCAGCGTCGCCGCCGAGAGGACCGCACCCGTATTCCCCGCACTGACACACGCTTGGGCTCCTCCCGCCTGGTGCAGACGCATAGCGACGGCAAGCGACGAATCCTTCTTCGCCTTCAGTGCCGCTGTGGGAGAGTCTTCCATGGAGATGACCTGGGAGGCGTGGACCACCGGAGGGAACAGGTCAGCGGCGCCGTGCCGGTGCAGTTCAGCCGTGATCACGGCTGAGTCGCCGACAAGGATCACCTCAAACCGTCCGTCGGACTGGCGTATCGCCTGGATCGCTCCCTCGATTTCACGCGCAGGCGCAAAATCTCCCCCCATTGCATCAAGAGCAATCTTTGGTTTGCCGGGAGATGTCATCGGGTCGAAGCCCGCCTGTGATACATCGGCGACAGGCGTGGACGAGCTCAACCTTCTTTCGGTGTGACGATCGAACGCCCGTTATAGTACCCGCAATGCGGGCATGCACGATGCTGTAGTTTCTGCTCGTGACAGTTGGGGCATTCCTGGAGGGCAGGTGCGGAGGCCTTGTAATGGGTGCGACGCTTGCGGCCGCGGGTCTTGGAATGTTTGCGTTTTGGATTCGGCATGGAACGTCCTCTATGATCACATTCTCTGAATCAATTTCCGGAAATCTCTCTCAGGGCATCCCACCGGGAGTCATCCGACTCATTCCGGCAGGAGCATGCCACGCGGTTCCGGTTCGCTCCGCAGCTGGGGCAAAGCCCTTTGCACCCACTCGAGCAGAGGAGCTTCGGGGGAATCGCGAGGACCAGATACTGTCGCACATCCTCATCCAGATCAATCATGTTCGTATCGGGCGAGATCACCTGGACTTCCGGCCCGCCGTCCTGCGTCTCCTCCGGATGCGCCTCAGTCACATACAGAATCGCGTAGGACGCTTCCAGATCTCTCGTAAAAGCGTCCAGACACCGGTCACATTCGAACGTCGCGGCCGAACGGACCGTTGCCCGAAGAAGAATCTGATGCACCCGCTTTTCGATGACCGCGTCAACGCGGACCGTCGTGACGAACTCCGTCCCTAATCCGATCTCCGCAGGCTCGGCCTCGAAGGGGAAGCGATGCTCCCCTTCCGACATCTTTGAAATGTTGATTCTAAAGGCCGCCACTCACCCGACGCTCACAGTCTGTCCCAAGCCTTCCGCCGGGACACCTGTCTGATCTCTCTTTCAGGAAAAAGCACTATTTACTGCAAAACCTTAAAAATATATCCAAAAAGTGCCTGAGAGTCAAGAACAACGCGACTCCGGTGGCTTCCAGCGCCGCCCGGACACTGTTGTCCCTGTGTTCCCCGTCCCCGATCACGCCACCTGCTCATGCGGTCGCTCCACAAGTGCAGAGACTGGAAATACCTTCTCCTCGCGTGAAAACGAAAAAGCCCCCGGACCAGGAAAGGGCCCGGGGGCAACACCCAAGAGAAATCAGAGAAAAGGCTAGGAAACTCTTTCTGCTTCCACCTCGGTCTCATCAGCACCGACGGCGATGAGGCGACCGCGCACGAATTCAACAGCCTCATCAAGCGCATCACGAAACTTCCCGAAATCCTCTTTATAGAGGAATACCTTATGCTTCTCGTATTCTTCGTCACCGACGCGCTTGCTTTCGGTGATCGTGATGTAGAAGTCCTTCTCCGATTTCGTCGTCTTCACGTCAAAGAAATAGGTCCGCTTCCCCGCACGGACGCGCTTCGTGTAAATCTCATCCTTGTAGTTCGTATCCAACTGGAACCTCCCTTCAAGATGCAAAGGACCTGGAATGCACGTGATCTGGTGAGTAGGACAATGCCGCGAATCCTGCTAAGCGCAACGTCGTCTCAATGAATATGCCGTTTCACCTCCTGACGACGGCGAGCTTTCCGCTCGTCACATTCGTCCCGTTTTCTGCATGCGCAACGACAAAGTACATTCCGGAGGACACGTAGGCCCCATCGTTTCCCTTGCCATCCCAAAACGCCCGACCGCCGCCCTGCGCCGGAAACTCCGCCACCACGCTTCCGCTGACGCTGAGTACCTTGATCGTGCTGTTCGCCGTCAGCCCTTCGATCACGACCTCATCGCCGTTCGGAACCAGGAACGGATTCGGCGCAAACGTCAACTGGTCCATCGATGTCCGCGTCTGTACCGGCGCGATCTCGAGACTGGAAAGACCCTTTTCCGTGCCGAAGTAGACGATTCCTCGCCTCTGATCGATCGCGATCGCACGCACGTCGTTATCGACGAGTCGGCCACTCGTCGTTAAGACGTCATAATGGGCAAGAAGTTGTGAGCCATCAGAATTCAGCTCAAAAACGCCTTCTTTCGTGCCCAACCACTTGTTGTTGATCGCATCCACGGCGATCGTCTGGACCGATTGCTCCCGGACCGGATACGATGTCGTACGCCGCGATTTGGGGTAGAGGGGATCCGTGATGATCACAACTCCGAGGTCGAGGCCGGCCCATACCTGTCCGTCAAGGTCCTGCGCAAGGCAGAGTACAATGTTGGACTCGAGGCCATCCGACTGCGACAAAAGCCCCCAGCCGCCCGTGTTCGTCGTTCCAGGGACGGTGAGAGCTTCATTGAAATAGTACAGGCCGGGGAAAACGCTGCTCTTCTGATTCGGCTCGGCATTCGCGATCCACTTCGTGCCGTACTGATCGACGAGGACATCCTGAAAGAGCCGATCCGTGGAATTGTATTGATTCCGGTACGGCACGATGGTGCTGTCTGATGTCAACTGCAGGAGCGCGTTTCCGTCGACTGCCGTTCGAACGGTAAGCCAGGTGGTGCCGTCACGGCCCGGACTAACTCCTCCGACGACAGGGTAGTTCAGGTCCTGTGGAACCGTGGAGGGCAACGATGGTGTGGACCGGGTATCGTATTTTCTGCTGATCGTATCACCATCCATGCGAAGGACACCGTTTCCCCAGGCACAGACCCAAATGGATCCCTCAGGACCGATGCGCACTTTGTAATAGTCGTCCGTCTCCATCTGCGGATTCGATGTCCGCGTGAAACTCTTCCACCGACTTCCGTCCGGGAGCGCAGGATCGTACCGGTAGAATCCCTTCCCTCCGCCATCCGTTCCGCTCGCCGCCCACAGGATTCCCGACGGATCCGTCACGAGGCTGATGAACTGATTGGAGTTCGGGCCATTCGGTGAAAGAAATGACCATGCGCCGCCGATCCATCGGGCGATTCCCTGATTCCGCGTGCCGACCCAGATCGAACCGTCCGGCCCCAACGTCATCGCGGCCGCTGATGTGCCCGAACCGGAGGCCACCGGTACCGGCGCGGCGGGCACGCTTTCAATCGACTCGACGGCGAACCCGCCACCGGTCGCGGAGACAACATACAGCCGCGAGCCGTCTCCCTGCATGGCTACCACCGACCGTCCGGCGAGGGACGGGACCGGCACAAATCCCGAACCATTGAAGACGAACACGCCGGCGGGCGTTCCCACGCACACCGTGTCATGCAACGCGGCAAGCGCGGTCACGGATGCGGAGCCCGGAAATGACGATGAGACGGTCCACGGCGCCGGCCCGGCGAGATCGGGTGCCGATTCGAACGCATACGCGATGCCCGCGGACGTGCCCACCCAGATCCTGCCGCCGTGTTTCAGCACGACCTGGATCGTGGGTTGGCCGGAGAATCCAAAATTCGTGTACGTGTCGGCAAACTCCCACCGGGTCCGCCGGAAGACGGAAACGCCGAAATCCGTCACGATCAGCATGGTGTCGCCGGCAGACACGAAGCTGTGAATGGCCTTGTTGACCCGGTTGGATTCCCTGATGTCTGCGATGGTCCTCCAACCGCCGTCATAGACGTTGACCGAGCCGTCTCCGGCTCCTGTCCACACGGCGTTGCCGGCGTCGATCGCAACAGCACGAAGGTCCAGCGAGGCGAGTCCTTCCGCGGTGGTAAAACGGGAAATGCTTCCGCTGAGGGTGTCGTACGAGAAGATACCGCCATTCGTCGAGGCCCAGATCGTAGCACCAGATGCAGCGATCCCGGTTACCTGTTTCATGTCCGTGAACACGTGCCAGGTGCCAATGTGCGCCGGTTGCGCGGGGAGCAAGCTGACGGAAACGGATGCGGCCAGACTGACTATGAGGAAGGATATCTTCACGAGTGGGAACGACGTCGCCGGCCGCGGATCGACCGGAAGACGCTGATCATTTCGAGGGCGGTCACAACGGCATCCCACCCTTTGTTGCCGTACTTCCCTCCGGACCGCTCCATCGCCTGGCGCTCCGTATTGGTCGTCAGGACGCCGAAGACGACCGGCAGACCTGTTGTCAGCGCGACCTGCTGGATGCCGCGGGCGGATTCCGCGCAGACATAGTCGAAATGCGGTGTCTCACCCCGGATAACGGCACCAAGGCACACGACGGCATCCCACGATCCCGCAACTGCAAGACGTGATGCGACCTGGGGAAGCTCGAACGCACCGGGACAGACGACCACCCGCGTGTCGGTTGAACGCACGCGATGGGCGCGCAGACAGTTCACTGCGCCTTCCAACAGTCGTCGCGTGACCGGAGCATTAAATCGGCTGACGACGACCGCGATCCGGACTCGTCCCAACGGTTCATTCCAATGTCGTTGCGTCGCCGCCTTGCGATTCATTTACGATCAGGCAAACAGCCTGCTCCGCATATTCTCCACCACGTGCATGGGGACGGTGTATGCGCCGAAGACATCCGCGTCGTTCTTCTTTCCCCCGTGGAAATCGGATCCGCCGCTTTCCAGCAAGAAGTACTGGTTGACCACGCCGCGATAGTACTGCTCGCGCGCGTCGTTATGCGACGGATGAACTACTTCAATCCCGTCCACACCCGCTTTGATCAGGGAAAAGAGCTCTGCGTCGGTCGTGTACTTGCCGGGATGCGCGAGAAATGTCAATCCGCCCGCGCACTGGATGAGCGCGATCGCTTCTTCCGGATTGAGCTGATACTTTTTTTCATACGCGGGCGCCCCGGTGCCGATGTACTTGAGGAACGCCTCGTGGTACGTCTCAATCAAACCCTCTTCCACCATGGCCGACGCGATGTGCGGACGACCCACAGCACCGACACCGGCCTGGTCCAGCACCGCATCCATCGTCAGCGGGATGTTGATCTTGTTGAGCTTGGCCACGATCCGCTCGGCGCGGCGCAGCCGTTCCACGCGGAAGAATGTCAGATAATCGAGGAGTTTGCGGCTGGTGTAGTCGAAGAAGTACGCAAGCAGATGTACGTCCTTGTCCCCCAGCGCGATACTCAGTTCAACTCCCGGGATCACTTCGACGCCAATCCGGTTGCCCCACGCGATCGCTTCGTCCAGACCGGCGACATTGTCGTGGTCGGTAATCGAAATGACCCTCAGGCCGACGGCATGGGCACGGCGGACGATCTCGGTGGGTGAGTGGGCGCCGTCCGAATGGTTGGTGTGTACGTGCAGATCGGCGCGCGGCTGCGCGGAGTCTGCCCCACCTCCCTTCTGGACCCTCTCCACCGTCTCACCCATGAACCGGGAATCCGAATGCCTGCCCGCTGGGGCATGAACCGCAACGACACTCAGAGATGTTGTTTTCGGAATGCTTCGTAATCGTGGATGACCAGGCGGTTCCCCCGGAGGTCCACCTGACCGTCACGAACGAACTGGTGCAGCATGCGGGAAACCGTCTCGCGCGAAGTGCCGGCCATGTTGGCGATGTCCTGCTGCAAGGGAAGATCCTCGATTTCCACCTTGCCTTTGCGGAAGACACCCAGATCGTCCGCGACCATGAGCAGCACGTTCGCGACGCGCCCGGCCGCGTCCTTCAGCGACAGGCTCTTGATCTGCATGTCCGCCTTTCGCAGACGCATTGCCAGTTCCGCCAGCAACGAGATTGCGACATGCGGATACTCGTGGAGGAGTTCCAGAAAATCCCGCCGATGGATCATGAACAACTCGGACTTCATCGTCG
>JAKAJH010000056.1 GCA_021813905.1 Bacteroidota bacterium
GAACGTCTCCATGGCGCGTCGCATGAAGGGATCGGCGGCGACCCCATGCTCATTGGGTTCCATCCCCCCCATCAGCGGCATCGACAGCACCATGGCCTGGAGCCCGACGGTCCCGCTCACCGCCGCCTTGGACCGAAGGCTCGCAAACTCCTCCTCCTGCGCCCGATCCCGCGCCTCCTGCTCCTCCAGGTCGGTCCGGTCCGAAATATCGTGCGCGAACGTCTCCTCGCGCGAGATGCTCTTCGCGTCTTCGTCCCCGCCGATCACGTCACGTCCGTGCCCGTGCGCCGCCGCGAAAATCCAGGATCCGTGCTGTCCCAGGATGTCGACGAGTTGCTCCTCCGAAACCGCCTGAAGATCGGCCACCGTCCGGAACCCGCGGGCTTGCAGCACCTCTTCCGTCTTCCTGCCGATCCCCGGGATCACGCCGATGGGGAGCGGTGCCAGAAAATCAGCCTCCGTGCCGTGCGGAACCCAGCAAACGCCGTTGGGCTTCACTGTGTTCGCGGCGATCTTCGCCACTGTCGTGTTCGACGCGAGTGCGATGGTGCACGGAAGCGTGAATTCATCCCAAACCATCTTCTGGATCGTGCGCATGAATCCCGGCAGATCGTTGTGGTACAGACCCTCGCAGCCGGTGAAATCCATGTACATTTCATCGATCGACGCACGTTCCACGATGGGAGCGATCTCAAGCATCCGATGATACAACTGGTCGGAGATCTTCGAGTACTCGCCGTGCCGACCGCGCACGACGATGAGCTGGGGACAAAGGGAAAGGGCCCGTCCGGTGGGCATGGCGGAGCGAACGCCGAACTTTCGCGCCTCGTACGATGCGGATGCCACGACCCCGCGTCCCTGCGGACTTCCGCCAACCGCTACCGGCTTGCCGTTCAGCGACGGATCCTTGATCCGCTCGACGGAAACGAAGAAACAGTCGAGGTCCAGATGGGCGATGTATTTCAGACGGGATGGCATCGATGAAGTCGGCTGCATCAACGGCGACCGGGATCAGAATCGTGCGAACCGGTATCCTCGCTGCTCCAGGATCGTCAGGAGCTCATCCAGCCGGTGCACGAACGGATCAGGACGACGCGGGTCCACGCCAAAATGTATGAGAAGGATGAAACCGTTCAGGCCACTGGTGGAGGTGGATTCGAAACGCAGGATCCGTGCGAAGATCGTGTCGGTGGAGAGATACTGCCGACCCAGCTCGGGCCAGGTGTAGTCGGCGTTCGACGACGTGCCGGGTGTGAAGTTGACGAGCGTCAGTCCCGCCTCACGACTCCATGCTGCGATGGTGTCGTTGTACCATTCATATGGAGGGAGGAAGACGGATGCGTCCGCCCGGGGGATTCCGAAGGAAGCGATGGCGGCGAAGTTCGAGTCGAGATCGCGCAGGAATTCTTCCTTCGTCACCAGGAGCGAATCGCGCTTCGACCAGTCGCAGTACAGCAGATGTCCATTCGAGTGTGGCCCGAGATAGTGTCCATCCTCCTTCAATTCCCGGATGAGCGGCGCGAATTGGGCGCTGCGATAGAACGCCCCCGTGAAGAAGAAACTGGCCCGCATGTGATGGCGTTGCAGGATCGTGCGGATGGCGGAGCCGGTATTGGCAAGATCGTGCGCAGTAAAGACAAGATGGATTGTGCGCTGGGTCGTGTCCAGCCGGACGATCGCGCCGTGTGAATACGTCTCCTGCAATGTCCGGATCGGCTGGGACCCGACGGTTGCAGTCAGAACAATCGCAAGGGCTGCGGCCCAATGGGATCGCATCGTCATGGCCTCCGGATTACTCGCCAATCGCAGCGCCGGTCCGGCGCGGATCCGCGACGCCGAGCAGCGTGTGCGTCGACCAGTCGTACTGGATGGAATTCACCACGGCGAAGTACGCCCGCAGTCCGCCGTAGGTTTTGAGCGGATATCCGAGGGCTTCGAGCTGTTTCGTGGTCGCATCAGAGAATCCCTTCTCCATCTCCATCTCGGGCTGATAGAACGTGGTGAAGATGCGCGGAGCCGAGACGGCCTCCGGCAGCGGCATGCCGTAGTCGAGCACGTTCACCAGCACCTGCGCGACGCCGGAAATAATCAGATCGCCTCCCGGTGCCCCGGTCACCATGACCGGCCGGTCGTCCTTGAACACGATCGTCGGAACCAGTGATGTGACGACGCGCTTGTGCGGTTCCAGCGAATTCGCCGCGGTCGGATCGACATTGTAGTTCTGCATCTCGTTGTTGAGCACCATGCCGGTCGAGCCGATCACATACGCCGTGCCGAAGAGACTGCTGAGCGTGATCGTCAGGGCTACCGCGTTCCCCTCGGCATCCATCACGTTAAGATGCGTCGTGTTCCGTCCCTCCAGCGATCCGGGGCGAATGACGGACGTGTCGCGCGCATGCGCAAGGTCGATCTCCGTGAACCGCCGGAAGGCGTACGCATCTGAGGTTACGATATCGGCCGGTACCGAGCGGAAGGCGGGATCTGCATTGTGCGCCGCCTCATCCTTGTACACCATCTTGAACGTTTCACCGAGGATGTGGAGCGCGTAGCCGTTCTGCGCATCGCATGCTCGCATGTCGAAGAACTTCAGGATGTTCAGCGTCTCCAGCAGCAGCATCCCGCCGCAGGGGGGAGGCGTGGTGACGATCCGGTAGCCGCGGTACTCTCCAGTGAGAGGCTGACGGATGATCGGCTGGTACGCGGCGAGATCCGCCATCGTGATGAAGCCTCCGTCGGCCTTCGCATCGTTGGCGATCTGGCGGGCGATGGTGCCCCGGTAGAACGCGTCGGGTCCGTCGTCGCGGATCAGCTCGAGCGAATGTCCGTAGGGGACATTGCGAAGCATGGCGCCCTCGGAGAGCGGCGCGCCGTCCGGGAAATAGAGCCGCTTCAGCACGCTGTCGCGTTCCAGGATCCGTCGGGAAGATTTGATGTTCAGTGCGAACGAGCTGTCGATCGCGAATCCCTTCAGCGCGTAGTCGATCGCCGGCTGCATCACGGTGACCCGATCCAACCGACCGAATTTCTCCCGCGCCAGCTCAAGTCCTGCCACCGCTCCCGGCACAGAAGCACCCTTGATCGTGCGGTTCCAAAGACGCGCGTTCTTGAGGTCGAGATTCTGATACGATGCCGCCGCCGGCGAAAAGCCCTTGAAATCGATGATGGTCGAGGTGCGCGTCTTCGCATTGTAGATCAGCATCATCCCCTCACCCCCGATGCCCGATCCGTACGGCTCGACGACGCCGAGCGCGTACGCCGTTGCCACAGCGACATCCACGACATTGCCGCCCTTGCGGTGCACGTCCAGCCCCGCCTGCGCCGCCAGCGGATTGGCGGTGATCATGACGGAGGACGTGCGTGCGACGCGCGACCACTGGGCCGCGATCAGGACGGGAAGAAGGAGGAGAAGGAAGAGCGGAGTACGGCGACGTATGCATGGTGACATGGGAATATCCGTTTCAATGCGCGGAACGCGTCAGGCAGGCAGACCGACGCGCTCCGGGTTGCTGATGAGGTGGATGTGAAGCGTGCCGCCTTGCGCCACGATGGTGAACGTCTGAACGCTCAGCAGAAATCTGCAGAGGAGCCTGTCGGCGGCCGGAGCCTGACTCGCCGCCATCGCGGCCCGACCGGTCACCGGTCCGCGAGACAGCTGGCCCGCAGGTACTGGCTCAACTGCGACTGCGCGGAGACGACGTCATTGTGCTGGAGCGGCGAATCGATGAAGATGATCCGGTTGTTCTTCAGATCCGCCGTCGTGATGTCGGCCTCCTTTTTGGCGATGAACGGCATCTTCCACGTCGCGAGTTCCTGCTGCAGTTCCTCGCTGCCGGTCTTTGTTCCGCCTTCGGGGGTGTAGATGTCGATGAACTTTCCCTGCGAATGCTCAAGCCACCAGGTGAACTTTTCCGTCTGGCCATACAGCGCGTCGAAGAGGTACACTTCCTTGATATGATCCGTGAGGCCGCCGTGCATGAGGATGAACGACATGACGTGGTAGGCACCGCTGTGTCCCGCGAGGATGATGGAGCCGACCGACTGGTCTTGCGCAATGTTGCGGCGCACGAGCACATCGGTAACGTCGGAAATAAGCCGCTGGAAGCCGTCCGTGTCCTCCAGCTTTCCGCCGAAGGAATCGGGCGCGTTGCGCGGACCCTGTACCACGACCAGCACCGCATTCTTGCCGCTGGCCATCAACTGCTCGACGAGATGGTACTGCGCAAAAACGGAATCGACGTTATTGAACCAGCCGTGAAAATAGACGATCAGGTCCGTGGCGCCGCCGGCGCGGTAACCCCGGGGGACGAAGATCGCGACGGTGCTGTCGCGGTAGTGATCTTCCGCGGAATAGGTCTTGCCGTCATACACGTGTCCCTCGGCCCGCTTCGGATGGGGGAAGGGGGCGGACGGGAGGGCGGTGACGATCATTGTTCCCTGCGACGCGTACCGGTCGGTCAGAGGTTGTGCGAAGAGTGTTGAGAAAGCGAACGCGGCGAATCCAACGAGTACTACCAGCGTCTTCATATGATCCTCCATGAACTTCAGAACGCGCGGGATAGCGGCAGGGGTTCCGGTGCTGCTACTTCGGCAGGGCGAGATAGCGCTTGATCTTCTGCGTCGTCGTCTTCTCGAACTCCTGCTCGCGGACATTGAAACGCTTCACCTGCTTGAACGCGGCGAGTTCGGCGTTGGCCTTCTTCACTTCGTCCGCGATCACCTCCTGCACCAGTTCGTCGGTGAGCTTGATGCCGCGGCTCTCGGCCAGCTCGATGAACGCTTCGGCATCCACCACGATCTGCGCGGCGATGATCTCGTCCAGTTTCGGATCATCCTCGCCGTACACGAGCGACTCCTGGATGTACGGGCTTCGGTTCAGCAGGTCTTCGATCTCTTCGGGGAAGACATTCTTGCCGCTGCGCGAGATAATGACGTTCTTCTTCCGGCCGCGGATGTGGAGGAAGCCGTCGTTGTCGATGAATCCCAGGTCGCCGGTCTTGAACCATCCCTCCTCGAACACTTCGGCGGTCTGCTTCTCGTTCTTGTAGAATCCGTGCATTACGTTCGGCCCTTTGGCCCACACCTCGCCGGTGCCGTCCGCATCCGGTGCGCTGATCTTCAGCTCGACGCCGGGAAGCGGCAGGCCCGCCGCCTCGTCCTTGAAATTGTCGAGCTGGTTCAGGGCCAGAATGGGCGACGTCTCGGTGAGGCCGTACCCCTGCACGAATGCGAATCCCAGGTCGCGCAGTCCTTTGGCGACCATCGGATCGGGAGCGGCGCCGCCGGCGATGAACAGACGGATGTGTCCGCCGAACTTCTCATGCACTTCGCGGAAGACGGTCTTCTTTGACGACTTCCAGCCGAAACGCGCGGCGATATCCGTCAGCTTGATCAGCGGCGGGACGATAATGGATTTGACCTTCTCCTCCCGGATCGCCTGATAGATGCGCCGGAACATCTTGTCGTAAAGCAGCGGGACGGCCAGGAGCATGGTGGCCTTCACCTGCTTCAGATCGTCCACGACGGTCTTCAGCGAGCGGGCATAGTGCGCCGACGCGCCGTTGTAGAGCGGACAGAGGAATCCGCAGGTGCACTCGTACGTATGGTGGATGGGGAGGACGGAGAGGAACCGGTCCTCCGGGTACACCTTGAGCATGCTCGACATGGCCACGATGTTTGCGGCGATGTTCTGCTGACTGAGCATCACGCCCTTGGCGCGTCCGACGGTGCCGGACGTGAACAGGATGGCCGCGAGGGCCGTCGGATCGATCCGCGGCAGCGCATCGGGTGTGCATCCCCTGCTGACGTTGATCATCTCGATCATGGAGTGAACGCCGTCGCGGGCGGTCAGCAGATCCATGCTGATGAAGAACTTCAGATGCTTCAGCGCATGGCGCTCGTCGCGGAACAGCTGCTCGTACGTATCTGTGAACACCACTGCCGACGCGTCCGACTCGTGCAGGATGTTGAGGATCTCGTTCTGGGTCAGCTTGGCGTCTACCGGCACGATCACGTAGTTGAAGGCCATGGCCGTCAGGTACGTCACGCCCCACTGTACGCGGTTCTCGCCGATGACGGCGATGTGGCTGCGTTCGGGGAGACCGAGGCTGCGGAGCGCCGTGCCGAATTTCAGGACGTTCTTCAGCAGGGATGTGTACGACACGCGCGGAAGCGGCGTGTCCTTCAGGTCTTCGAGGGCGATCTTGTCCGCATATCTGGCGGCGGACTTGAGCAGCAGATCCTGGAGGGAGCCGATCTGCGGGCCGGGGTACAAACGGGGCGGTCGTTTCATGAGATGGTCCTGCGTCTGTTCAGCACACTACCGGTTGGCGGCCGCGCGGGCACACCGCAGTCCGAAGTACGCGACGTCCGCCAGCATGTCTGGATTGATGCGATAGATCGTATCGCCCGACTGGTGATAGGAAAGATGAGGCCCGTTGGAGGAGAAGGAGAGACACGGGACCCCCAGAGCGAAGAAGGGCGCGAAATCGCTCGACCGGACACCGACGCGTCGGATGGCGCCGGTCCCGCGGAGCGTGTGCACATCCGCATCAGCCGCAGTCAGAAGATCCTTGAGCCACGGATCGCGGGCGCTGTAGCCGGCATGGGCGCCGTCGCCTTCGCCCACCATGTCGAAATTCAGCATGGCGGTCGTCTCCCGCATGCGGCCGGGCAGGTGGGCAGCGAAGTACTTGGAGCCGAGCAGTCCCATCTCCTCGCCGCCGAAGAGCACGAACGCCACCGAGCGCTTCGGACGTTCCTGTTTCGCCATGGCTTCGGCGATCGCCATTACCACCGCGCTGCCGCTGCCGTTGTCGTTGGCGCCCTGGAAGACGAGTCCCATGTGCGGACCACAGTGGTCGAGATGGGCGCCGATGACGATGAACTGGTCGCGGAGCGCGGGATCGGAGCCTTCGATCCAGCCGGCGACGTTATAGCCGATTCCTTTCGGGAAATGGCGGCCGGCGACGGCAAATGCTCCGGATGCATTCAGCGCGAAGCTGTGCGGCGTCCGGGAGTGGGAAAGCTCGTTCTCGAGGCCCGCCGCGGTCAGACTCTGTTCTTTGAAGAGAGAATCGGCGACCGCAAAGCTGATCACACCCGATTCCAAGCCATCGACCACATCGCCGTTCGGATTGGCGATCGGCTCTTCATAAATATAGAGCAATGCGCGAGCGCCCATGTCCTTTGCCGTCTGCATGCGTGTGCGGTGCTCATCGAAATACTGGAAGACGGAGTCCTCGTGGTTCGGCACGCCGCGGAAGCAGAGAACGATCTTTCCTTTGACGTCAACGCCGGCGTAATCGTCATAGCCGAGCTGCGGCGCATGGATACCCCACCCGACGAAGGCGACCGGAGAAGTGACCGCGCCGGTATCCGAGAAGAGCATGGGGAGGAAGTCTTTGCCCGGCGTCAGTTCCCAGCGATGTGCGGTGCCGTCCGGGGAGCCAGTGAAGCTCAGCGTGGAGCGATCGATCAGGGAGTAGGGGGCGGGGAAGGATTGGAGATAGTTGGGGGAATCGTTGAAGGACTTGATGCCCCATTGCCGGAACGAATCGGCGATCCATCGGGCCGCGTCGGTGTAGCCGGTGTCGCCCGTCAGTCGTCCGCGAAATTCCGTTGCGAGCGTGCGACAGAAGTCGTACGCGCGGTCGCGTTCTGCGGGAGTTGAGAACGGCTCCTGGGCGAGAGCGGGGAGAAGGGAGATGGATGTGAAGACAAGCGCGCGGAAGAGAGGACGGACCGTCATGAAAAAACTCCGAATCTCTGGAAAGGATCGCTGCGATCGGCAACGCGGTGAAGCGGAGACTCTGCCGCGTCACCCCGACCGGAGGTTGCTTCAAAATGTGAACCAATTTCGGTCCAGATTCAAGAGGGAATTGGGGAAGAGAAAACGAGCGTACGAGGGTACGACGGTACGAGCGTACGAACCTGGGTGTGTGTGGGTCTGTGGATTGCCGCAAGAGACGAATTCGTACAGCAACGGCGATGAGATCTGAAGTTCCGGACTCGAAGCACCTGCGTGTCCGGGAGAATTCTCTTCGGCAGGCAGGCTCGTCGGAGAGACCGGAATTCCGGGATCTACTGGTCGTTCAGTCCCTTCCCCTTGAGAATGCGCCGCACGTACTTCTCGACCCGGGCCGTACGCGTCTTGGATTGTTTGGGGGCGGAGAAATGGATGAGGTATGCTCTCTGTCGTCCGGGCGTCAATGCGGTGAACGCAGTCTTCAGAGCCGGGAGGGCATCGAGCTTGCTTTGAAATTCTTCAGGGATGGAAAATTCTGTCGTCTTCCGGAACTTCACCTTCAAGCCGGCCTTTTCCACTGCGGCCGCTTCCTGAATGCAGGCTTTCAGAAACGCTTTCTTCGAGGTGATCTCCCGTGCGCTGGTGAAGCGGATCTGGCGCGCCGCCTGCACATTCTTTGTCTGCTGCACGAGGAGGCCGTGAACATCCTTGAGCAATGCGCCTTTAAAAAAGAGGAGTGCGCAATAATCCTTGAACCCGTGCATCAGGACGACATTCTTTCCGTCATGCGTGTAGCACGGACATCCCCACTTCAGTTCCTCGGTCAGCTGACAGTCAAGGGCGATGGATCGCAACGCTTCAAATTCTTCCTGCCATTGTTTGGCTCTGTGGAAGAATCCGTCAACCTTCGGGTTCATTCGGGTGTGCATGGGGGGTGCCTTGTGGTGCGGGATTTTCGACGATCAGTCATCTGAGTGCCTCATCCGACTCCTTGTATTCAACGACAGAGAATCGGCCTGAGTTCCGGCAATTCTCAGGCCGCAAGAATCACGCCGCCCTGCGCTGAAATCCTGAACTCTTTCTACTCCTTACTTCTTGCTGCTTGCCGCCATCTCCCTTTTTCCCCATTGCCCGTCCCACTGTCGCTTTCCCTCACTTTCCTGTATGTTACTCCCCAGTTGTGATCTGATCGGTTCACACAAGGAGTTGGTCATGGCCCTCATGGAATCCGTCGACATCCCCCTTGGCACCAGGCTGCCGAAATTCGTGCTGCGTGATCCCTTCGGCGTCATCCAGGTGAGCGACTACGCGATCGGAAAGAACGGTCTGCTGGTGGTGTTCACCTGCAATCACTGCCCCTATGCAAAGGCGGTCTGGCCGCGGCTCATCCGGCTCGGCCAGTGGGCGCACTCGCACGGGATCAATGTGCTCACCGTGAACCCGAACATCACTCCCGACTATCCCGACGACGCGCCGGAAGTCATGCTGCAACGCATCAAGGAGTGGAATATTCCATTCCCATACCTGATCGACGACACGCAGAATGTCGCGCGAGAATTCAAAGCGCAGTGCACGCCTGATCCGTACCTCTTTGACGGATCAGGAAGACTCGTCTACCATGGACGTATCGACGACAACTGGCAGGACGAATCGAAGGTGAAGAAGGAGGAACTGCGGGACGCGATGCAGGCGCTGGTGGATGGGAAACAAATCACCGGAATACAACACCCCTCAATGGGATGCTCAATCAAATGGAAGCAGTGACAAATTCAAGAGTCAAAACTCAAAATGCAAAAGGGGGGAAAGGAAGGGAAAATGGAAAGGGGGAAAAGGATGTCTAGTCAGGGTATGTGATGCTGATGTCTTTGACGATGTCCGGATGGAGGCTCTGCTGAACCGGACATTGGCGTGAAACGATTTCGAACTTCGGCCGGAATGAAACGGGGATGCCGGCCGGCATATCGAATCTCAGTACAATACGGATGATCCGCCGGGGTGAGTCGGTGCTCATGTGCTTTTCGGCGTACACCTTCGTTCCGTCCAGCTGCACGTCTTCCCGCTGAGCCAGTAGTCCCGCCGTTGTCAGCACACAGGTCGCCAGTGCCGTGACGACCAGGTCGGTCGGAGAGAAGCTCTCGCCCTTTCCCTGATTGTCCGTCGGGGCGTCGGTGATAAGCGTGACTCCGCTGGGGCCGTGGTGGGACTGGCAACGGAGCTGGCCAAGATAGGTAAGACGTTGAGGGACCGTGAGACAATCCAAAATTGAAAAGGAAAAATTCAAAAAGGGAAAATCACGGCTGAAATGCCTTGGTGATCTTCCTCAATTCCTCAATTCCCCAATTCCCAAATTCCCAGATCACCAGATGTCCCCACCCACCGACACACCAACACACCGCTTCCTCAGTCTTCCAGGTTCTTCCTGCTTCCTTCCAGCTTCGCGATCGTGTCGCCAAAGCCTTTCAGCTTCGCCCGCTCGTTGTCTACCACGTCTTTCGGGGCTTTGCTGATGAAGCTCTCATTCTCCAGCTTCCGCTGCGTTCCCTCGAGCAGCTTGCGCACGCGGTCGATCTCTTTCTGCAGCCGCGCCCGCTCCGCCCCGATGTCGATGAGTCCCTCCAGGGGCACATACACCTGCTGGCCGCTCACAACGGCGCTTGCGGAGTGCTTCGGCTGA
The DNA here is from genome assembly GCA_021813905.1 of Bacteroidota bacterium. GTDB lineage: Bacteria > Bacteroidota > Ignavibacteria > UBA10030 > UBA10030 > JAKAJH01. The sequence continues at coordinate 10,419 of JAKAJH010000056.1, forward strand.
CGCACGGTTTCCGCGCCGCGCTGCCAGACCGGCTGCACGGTTGACCGGCCGAGACGGTCCATGTAGCTCATCAGCGCTTTCAGATACTCCGGCTCGTTCTCATACAGCGTGCCGATCTCACCGTTGAGCACCAGCACCGTCTCGATCTGCTTCGACGGCGCCACGTTCAGCTCGCCCCGGATCGTCCGCACCGCCTCGATGACCCGCATGACGAACGACAGCTCCTCTTCCACCGTGGCGTTGATGGCCCGCTCGTCCGCGACAGGGAATGCCGCGCGCACGAGCGACTGGCCCTTGCGGTCGGTCAGATGCTGCCACAACTCTTCCGTCACGAACGGCATGACCGGGTGCAGCAGGCGCAGCGCCTGGTCGAACACCCACAAGGCCCGCGTGATCACCGCTTCCTTCACGGCGGCGGGTTCGTCGCCGTAGAGCCGCGGCTTGACAAGCTCGACATACCAGTCGCAGAAGTCATGCCACAGGAAATCGTACAACACCTTCGTGGCGTCGTTGACGTGGAATTCGGTGAGCGACGTATCCATCGCGCGGATCGCCTGGTTCAGGCGCGAGAGGATCCACTTGTCCGCCAGGTCGAGATCGGTGCGCGGCAGCGTGTCGAGGGAGAACGGCTTGTCGCCGATGATCTCCGCCTTGTTCATCAGCAGGAAGCGGCCGGCGTTCCAGATTTTGTTGGCAAAATTCCGCCCCAGCTCGCACTTCTCCGACGAGAAGAGCACATCCTGTCCGAGCGGCGAGAGGTACGCGATGGTGAACCGCAGCGCGTCAGCCCCGTACTCGGCGATCACGTCGAGCGGATCGGGGGAGTTGCCGAGCGATTTGCTCATCTTCCGCCCCTGCGCGTCTCGGATGATGCTCGTGAAATACACGTCGCGGAAGGGCACGAGATCCTCTTCCTTCTTGCGCGGCTTGCCGTCCCGGCCGGGGAGTCCCTTCATGAACTCCATGTTGGCCATGACCATCCGTGCCACCCAGAAGAATATGATGTCGGGCGCCGTCACGAGCGTGTCGGTCGGGTTGAAGTAGCGAAGGTCTTCTGATTCCTCCGGCCATCCGAGGGTCGAGAAGGGCCAGAGCCACGACGAGAACCAGGTGTCGAGCACATCCTCATCCTGCCGGATAGGCACGTCGGGTCCGACCCCGAGCTTGGTGCGCGCTTCCGCTTCGTTCCGCGCCGCCGCGAATGCTCCGTCGGGCGTGTAGTACACCGGAATGCGATGGCCCCACCAGATCTGCCGCGAGATGCACCAGTCGCGGATGTTCGTCATCCAGTGCTCGTAGACCTTCTGCCAGCGGTCGGGATGGAAGCGGATCTTCTTCTCGTGCACGACACGCAATGCGGGTGCCGCCAGCGGCTTCATTTTCACGAACCACTGGTCCGAGAGCCACGGCTCCACCACCGTGTGGCACCGATAGCACTTGCCGATGTTGTGGACGTATGGCTCGATCTTCACAAGGAATCCCTGATCCTGCAGGTCCTTCACCAGTCTATTCCGGCATTCGAAACGGTCGAGACCTTCATACTGCTTCGGCGCGGTCGCGTTCATGCGCGCCGTTTCGTCGAAGATGTTGATCTGCTGCAGATCATGCCGCTGGCCGAGGATGAAGTCGTTCGGATCGTGGGCGGGAGTGACCTTCATGATGCCGGTGCCGAAGCTCGTGTCGATGTACTCGTCGGCGATGATCGGCAGATGCCGGTTGACGATGGGGAGGATCGCCGTCTTTCCGATGAGGTGCTTGAAGCGCTCGTCCTTCGGGTTCACGCACAGCGCCGTGTCGCCCAGCATCGTTTCCGGCCGCGTGGTGGCGACGATGGCCTCTTCCTTCGATCCGAGGATCGGATACTTGATATAATAGAGATTGCCGTTCGACTCGGCGTGATCCACTTCGTCGTCGCTGAGCGCCGTCTGATGGAACGGGCACCAGTTGACGATATATTTTCCGCGATAGACCAGTCCTTTTTCGAACAGGCGGATGAACACCTCTTTGACCGCGTTCGACAATCCTTCATCGAGCGTGAAGCGCTCGCGCTCCCAGTCGCACGAGACGCCGAGCTTGCGCAGCTGCCGGATGATGGTGCTGCCGTACTGGTCGCGCCATTTCCAGACCAGTTCCACGAACTTCTCGCGCCCCAGGTCCGTGCGGTGCTTGCCTTCTTTCGCGAGCGATTTCTCGACCGCGTTCTGCGTGGCGATGCCGGCGTGGTCGGTGCCGGGGATCCAGCACGCCTCGAAGCCCTGCATGCGCTTCCAGCGGACGAAGATGTCCTGGAGGGTATTGTTGAGCACATGTCCCATCGTCAGGATGCCCGTGATGTTGGGCGGGGGAATGACGATGGTGTACGGCGTCTTGTCGCGGTTCACGCGGGCGTGGAACAGGCCGCTCGACTCCCAGTGGGCGTACCACCGGTCTTCGACGTCGGCGGGGGAATAGGTTTTGGAAAGCTCCTGGGTGCTCATAGGCGACATGTCTGAGTACGGAAAAGGGTAGCAGCAGCTACCCGATGCGGAGAGAACACAAAGGAATTAACGAAAAACTCGGGTTGGAATCAACGGCTCACGCGGTGCGCTGTTCCGTCGCCTCGGGAGGCGTTTGTGCGGCTTGCTGGGCCTGGTGACGCTCGAGGAGTTCGCGGGCGAGCTCGAGGTACGCCAGCGTGCCGCGCGATGTGGCGTTGAAGAGGATCGCAGGCTTTCCGTAAAAGGAAGCTTCGGTGAGATGAGTGTTCTTCGGGATCGTGGTGCGAAGCAGGTACTTGCGGTAGCGCAGCTGCAGCTCGCGGTCGGTGATCTCCGTGACCTTCGTGTGCGGCTCGTACATCGTCTGCAGGATCCCCTCCACCTGCAGCGTCTTGTTGGCTGCCTCGCGGATCCACTCGAAGTGCCGGAACATCTTGTCGATCCCTTCGAGCGAGAAATGCCCCGACTTGATCGGCACCAGCGCCGTATCGGAGCAGGAGAGCGCGTTGGTCGTCAGGCCGCGGAGGAACGGCGGCGTGTCGATGACGATATAATCGTAATGCGGAAGGAGAGATCGCATGACGTTGCGCAGCATCGTGCGATTCTCCGACAGGCGCATGATCCGCTCTTCGTGCTGGCCCGTCTTCACGTTGCACGGAATGAAATCGAGGAACGTCAGCTCCGTCCGGTGGATGACCTGGCTCATCGAGTAGACGAAATTGAAGACCTCGTACAGCCCGCCCTTCGTGTTCTCCGGCGTGAACCCGAGTGACATGCTGCACGCGCCGAACGGATCGGCATCGATCAGCAGGGTCCGGCGCTCGAACACCGCGAAGCTTGCGGCGAGATTCACCGCCGTCGTCGTCTTGCCGACGCCGCCTTTGGGAAGCGTGATGGAAATGACCCGGGCCATCTCTCAGCGGACCGTGACCGTGAGCGCGGTGAGCGCGGTGCCGTCCGCCTTGCGCAGCGTGGCGGCCAGCGTGTCGCCGATCTGAACGCGCGCCACTCCTTCGGGCGTGCCGGTGAAGATGATGTCGCCCCGCTCAAGCGTGATGAACTGCGAGATGTACGCGATCACGACATCGACGGGGAAGATGAGATTGTCCGTCTTCGAACTCTGGCGGACGGTGCCGTTGACGCGGAGCTCGACCGCAAGAGTGGAGGGATCACCGATGTCCGACGCGAGAACGAATTCGGAGACGGGCGCGGAAGTGTCGAATCCCTTCGCCAGCGTCCACGGCTGCCCCTTCTTCTTCGCGTCGCCCTGAACATCCCGCATCGTCATGTCGAGGCCGATGCCGTATCCGGCCACATGGCCGAGGGCCTTCTCGCGCGGAATGTTCGTCCCGCCCTCGCGGATGAGGACGATCATTTCGACCTCGTGATGCACGTCCTTCGAGATCGACGGGAGGATGACGGTGCCGCCGTCCTTGATGATCGCCGTCGTCGGCTTCAGGAAGAAGACCGGCGCGGCGGAGACGTCGGAATGCATTTCTTTGGCATGGGCTGCATAGTTCTGGCCGATGCAGAGGATTTTGGAAACGGGGACGGGCTCGTGCGAGCCGCGGAGGAGGACGGTTTTCATGAACCGAAATATAGCGAAGGAGGCGCGGAGACGCAACGCGCACGGTTCCGAGGCACGGAATCGTGCCTTGTTCAGCGACCGAAAATCGAGTATCTTGCACAGCGAATAAGCCATCCACATCGATCCTGCGCATGACCACCTATAAAGAATCCGGCGTTGATATCGATGCGGGGGAAGAACTCGTCCGCCGCATCAAGAAGCCCGTCCGCAGCACTTTCAGTCCGAACGTCCTGGCCGATATCGGTCTCTTCGGCGCGTTCTACCGTGCGAGCTTCAAAGGGATTCGCACGCCCGTACTCGTCTCGAGCGTGGACGGCGTCGGCACGAAACTGAAAATCGCATCGCTGATGGGCCGGCATGACACCGTCGGTCAGGATCTCGTCAACCACTGCGTGAACGACATCCTCGTCTGCGGTGCGCGGCCCCTCTACTTTATGGATTACTTCGCGACCGGCGCATTGTCGCCCGACGTCGCGGAACAGGTGATCCTTGGATTCGTGAAGGCGTGCAAAGAGAACGACTGCGCCCTCATCGGCGGCGAGACGGCGGAGATGCCGGGGATGTACGCGGCGGAGGAGTACGACATCGCCGGCATGATCGTCGGCGTAGTGGACCGCGCGCGCATTCTCAACGGCAAAAAGGTCCGCAAGGGCGACGTCCTGATCGGTCTGCCGTCGACCGGACTGCACACGAACGGCTTTTCGCTTGCGCGGCGCGTCCTGCTGGAGAAGTTCGCGCTCGATCAGGAATTCCCCGAGCTTGGCTCCAGTCTGGGCGATGCGCTCCTCGCCGTCCATCGTTCCTACCGTTCCACCGTCTATCCGCTCCTGCAGGGCCCGCTTGCGTCTTCCATCCACGGCCTTTCGCACATCACCGGCGGCGGGCTGGAAGGCAACACGATGCGCGTGGTGCCGAAGTCGCTGGCGCTCAGGATCGACTGGAGCGCGTGGGAACGGCCTGCGCTGTTCTCGCTCATCCAGCGGACGGGAACCGTGCCCGAAGCTGACATGCGCCGCACGTTCAACCTCGGCGTCGGACTGGTGCTGGTCGTGGCGAAGTCCGGAGCGGATGCGGTACTCGCGGCGCTGCGCCGCAAGCGGGAGCGGCCGTTCGTACTGGGAGAGGTCGTCTCCCGATAATCCGAGAGGTGTGTGATGAATACGATTCCCTTTGAGCACATGTCGGTCATCCAGGCCATCCAGCTGATCCTCGCCCCGGGCGTGATGATCAATGCCTGCGGATTGCTCCTGCTCGGGATCAGCAGCAAATTTTCCAGCATACTCAACCGGATCCGGGCGTTGAACGAGGAGAAACGCAAGCTCGTCCTGCATGCCGCCGACCGGGACATGCACCCGCTCGAGAATCAGCGCATCGAAAGCATCGCGCGGCAGCTGAAAAGTCTGCTGATGCGGGCGAAGCTCGTCCAACGGGCGCTGTTGTGCTATTTCACCGCCGTCGGACTTTTCGTGATCACGTCGATGATCATCGGTGCGGACTTCTTCTTCCCCAGCTCCGTCTCCCGTTATCTCGTCTTCGGCACGTTTCTCACCGGCATGGTACTCGTCTTTGCCGGCGTTGTCCTCGCGGTACTCGATGCGGTCCGCGGCTACCACATCGCGCGGTTCGAGGTAACGGTCGAAGAATAGAGAACCGGCTCTTCCCATCGCCTTGACGCCCGCGGCCACACCCCCGATGCACGTCGCCATCCTCAACGCCGGTGAGGAGCCGGATTATCTCTATGGCCTGGTGAGCGGCCTCGCGGCGCAGGACGGCATCCGCATCGACGTCGTGGATGCGGATCAGTGCGTCGGTCTGTTCGACCGATTTCCCGTCGTGCGGTTCAACAATCTTCGCGGCAATCAACGCCCGTCCGATCCGCTGCCGCGGAAGGCGTTCCGCATCGCGGGATACTATCTCCGCCTGCTGTGGTTCGCACTTCAGTCGCCGGCGAAGATCTTCCACATCGAGTGGGACAACAGCATTCTGCTGTTCGATCGGGCGGTGCTTCCGCTCATCTATCACGCGTGCAGAAAAAGGATTGTGTTCACGGCCCACAACGTGTACCGAGAAGAACGTGACGGACGGGGATCGTCGTTGCGAGAATGGTCCCTGCGCCGACAGTACGCCGTTGTTGATCGGATCATTGTGCACACGGATGCGATGAAGCGGGAAATCTGCGGCCGGTTCGGGGCCGATGCGGCCCGGGTGCACGTGATCCCGCACGGACTGAACGTACGCGTGGCGGTGCGCGGATTCACCCGGCAGGATTCCCGGCGCCGGCTCGGGATCCCCGATGGCGCCCGGGTGGTGCTTTTCTTCGGTTTTATCGACCGCTACAAAGGCATCGATCTGCTCATCGAATCGCTCGAGCGACTTGCGAAGGATGACACGGATCTGTTCCTCCTCATCGCCGGCCGGCCCAAGCGGCAGGACGAGTTTCAGCAGACCTGGCAGGAGCGGCTGGCTGCGTCCGGTCTGCGGAGCAAAAGCGACCTCCGGTTCATTCCGCCGGACGAAGTGGAAACGTACATGGCCGCGTCCGATTGCCTCGCGCTGCCGTACCGCGCCATCTACCAGAGCGGACTGCTCTTCCTGGCGTACCGGTTCGGGCTTCCGGTCGTTGCGACGGATGCGGGAAGCTTCCGCGAGGACATTCCCGACGGAGAGATGGGATTCGTAGCGCACGGGCAGTCCCCGGAGGCGTTTGCGGAAGCTCTGAGACGATTCTTCGCGAGTGATCTTTTTGGAGATCGCGATGAAGCGCGCCGCACCATCCGAAAGCGTGCCGAAGAGCGTTACGGGTGGGATGCGATCGCCCGCCGGACAATGGAGGTATACTCGCTCGCGCTGGGATCGGGGACGGCGCAACCGGGGAGAGGACATCGGTGAAGCGACTCGGAAGGAACGTTCTCTCGCTCTTCACGGCCGACGTCATTCGTCGGCTGCTGGGTTTCGCCGCGGTGGCGTACCTGGCGCGCATCCTCGGGACGAGCGGTTTCGGTGTCGTCAACATCGGTTGGACGGTGCTTGCCTACGGACTGGTGATCGGCGCGGCGGGATTGCCGACGCTCGGAGTGAAGCTAACCGCTGCCGGGGAACGCAGGGCGGAG
>JAKAJH010000057.1 GCA_021813905.1 Bacteroidota bacterium
GGAACGAGATCTCGACCCCGAAGGGGTCGGACCAATTTCGCCATCCGGGCAACTCAAAATTCAGTTTGGAAAGAACGACACCACTCTTCATCCGGTCAACCAGCGCGTCTGTCCGTTCCGTCCCTTCGGGACGGAACGAGATCTCGACCCCGAAGGGGTCGGACCAATTTCGCCATCCGGGCGGGCAAACTTGGAGATCAAAATACCGAATTTCCCCCACAAAAACAAACCCCGCGTCCTCTTACCTCAGCACATTCACGGTCACGGTGGAAGGATGTTCCGCCGTGTGGTACACGCGCTGTGTCGTCTTTCGAAAGTCCAAATCCTTCGCGTGGAAAATGTCTTCGAACACTCCGGGATTCCGGTCGATCATCGGGAACCACGTGCTCTGCACCTGCACCGTGATCCGGTGCCCCGTCCGGAATGTGTGAAACACATCCTGCAGTCCGAACCGGAACGACGTGACCGCCCCCGGCTCCACCGGCTCCGGATGCGCGGTGCCGTTCCGGAACTTCCCGCGCAGCACATCCCCCCGTACCAGCATCTGATATCCCGCCAGCGGAGTCCCGCGAGGACCGGGCTTCCAACTGAGCGTGTCCGGAAAGACGTCGATGACCTTCACAATCCAGTCGCAATCCGTGCCGGAGGTTGACGCAGACAGGTTCACGCCGATCGGTCCTGCGATGGTCACGTCGTGATTGAGCACGTCGGTCTCGTACGTCAGCACGTCGGGACGGCGCGACGCGAAGCGCTGGTCCTCATTCATAAACGCGCCGTCGTACCAGTTCGTGATGTGCGCCGTGTACGGAACAGGCGCGGCCGGATCGCTCGTATATTCGTCAAACGGTGAGTCGTTCCCGGAAGACGGCTCAAACGACAGTCTGCCGTGCGCCTGCAGAGAGAGCCGCTCGGGGACGGCGTTCGGCGGTGGCCACGCCGCCAGACCGCGCCACTCGTCGGTGCCCGTCAGAAAGACCGACGCTTCCGGCAAGTTCGGGTCAGGACCGCCGTTCAGATAGTGCTCGAAGAACGGTCCCTCCAGCGAATCGATGAAGTACTGCGTCGTGACCGATCCGAACTTGATGTCGCCCAGTGAATCCAGGCCGGCGATCTCCCACCAGCCGTGCGGCCACGGACCCATGACCAGCGAGATGCGGTTGTTCGCATTTTCCGCGTTTGCTGTGCCGTAGCTGTGCAGTGCTCCGAACAGATTTTCGGTGTCGTACCATCCTCCCACCACAAGAACGGCCGGGCGGATGTTCGTCAGATGGCGCAGCACGCTCCGCTGCTCCCAGAACGAATCCCACGTTCCATGTCGCGTAATGTCGTTCCACAGAGCGACGCTGTCATGCAGGTATGTTGCGTTAAAGTTCGGGATCGCTCCCATCGAAAGGTAGAATTGATAGCCGTCCGGCGTGGTGTGCTGGAAGTGCCCGGGATACCGCTCGAGCGGCTGCGGACGCGGCCAGCCGAAGTTCGACAAAAAGTCGAACGCGTGCGGAAGCAGGAACGCGCCGTTATGAAACCAGTCGTCTCCGCCCATCCACTCGGACACCGGCGCTTGCGGAGAGGTGGCTTTCACCGCCGGATGGGCATCGATCGTTCCCATCCACGTGTAAAAACCGGGGTAGGAGATGCCGCTGATGCCGACATTGCCGTTGTTCCCCTCCACATGCTTCACCAGCCAGTCGACGGTGTCGTACGTGTCGGTGGTCTCGTCGATTTCGGTCGAGTCGCGCTTGATCGGCCTGTAGGGGCGCACATCCTCGAACTCGCCTTCGGACATGAACCGTCCCCGCACGTCCTGCGTTACCAGAATGTAGTTGCGTTGGGCGAAGTACTTGTTGGAGACGCCGGGCTCTGCGGAGTACGCATCCGCTCCGTACGGAGCACAGCTGTACGGGGTCCGCCGGAGCAGGATCGGGTGCTTTCGGCTGGCATCTTTCGGGACGTAGATGCTGGTGAACAGCCGTACGCCGTCCCGCATCGGGATCATGACCTCGCGCTTGGTGTAGTGCGCACGCATGTACGGTGCGTCGATGGTCTGGCAGGCAACGGCGAACGGAAGGACGATCAGAAGGGCCAGGAGCCTTCCTGCGGAGCGGAAAGGGGCGGTTTGCATCGGAGCGCATCTCCTCGTGAACGTTCACGGCGACGGCGATGAAGCTAGCGCAATTTCGACGGAAAGGCAACGCGATTGCGACAGACGGTCACGAGCCCCGGTGCTTGATTCTGGCACGCCGGCTTGGTAGATTGACGCGGAAGGGGCACCACGCGTCCCTCGGCGCTCCCCGGCCGTTTTCTGCTCTCCGACCATCCGTCAAACGATCACACATTGTCAGGGGGTCCCATGAGATCATCGTTCCGGTTGCTCGCTCTTTTCCTGCTGGCCTCTGTCGCTTTTGGCAGGCAACTGAGTGTCGTGACGACCGCTCCGCGGGGGGCAACGACCTCCATTGATCAGTCCCAGACCATCTTGGCGGTCTTCAATCAGCCGATGGCCGCGCTTCAGGCGGTTCCGTCGGACACGTCGATCGGTCCGCTCCGCATCACTCCGGCAGTGCCGGGCAAGTACCGCTGGCAGGGAACCTCCACGATCACGTTCATCCCCGCGAAGAATCTGCCGTACGCGACGGCGTTCCGTGTGGTGATCCCCGCCGGCACGTCTTCATTGAAGGGACAGACACTTCCGGGCGACGTGACGTGGGACTTCGAAACCCCCCGCCCGGCGGTCGTGACCACGACGCCATACCCCGGCCAGAGCGACGTCGAACTCGATCATGCGATCCGCGTGCGGTTCAATCAGCCCGTTGATCCGCCACAGGTGAGCCGCTGGATCTCCGTGAGCGTGACAGCCGACGGAAAGACGACCTATCCGCCGTACACGACGGCGCGGCCGACCGAGAATCTGACACAGCCTGGATTCTGGATCGTGATCCGTCCGAACGCTCCGTTTCCGCAGGAGGCGACCGTCCGCGTTACGTTCAAAGCGGGACTGCTCGGCAGCGAAGGTCCGCTGGGAATGGTGAACGATCAGTCCGTTTCCTTCACGACGCACGGGGGATTGAAGTTTGTCGGGGTTCGGAACGCGGATGGCTTTCGGCCGAACGAGTCGCTGCAACTCGTGTTTTCCACTCCTGTCTCCCGCATGGAACTGTGCAAGCGTCTCATCTTCGATCCGGCGATGACCGTCGAATCACCCGATTATGACTGGAGCGAGAGAGACATCTATCTCTCCCTGCCGCTGGCGGCGGAGACGCAATACAGCGCCATGATCCTGCCCGGCGTGAAAGACGCGGTCGGCAATGTCCTGCGCGATACCGTCCGTTTCCGCTTTCGGACCGGCTCGTTCGCTCCGTCCGTACGCATGGTGACAGGACAGGGCATTCTCGAGGCGTACGAGTCGCACAAATATCCCGTCACGTTCATGAATGTGGATTCGGTCACGCTGCAGATGGGACGGGTCGATCCCGAGCGCGCCATCACGGTGATGCAGCGGCTGGACTTCTCGTACAATGAAGAGATGATGTGGAATCAGGCGATCGTCGACTACATCGGCACGACGCCCGAAGCGCAGAATCAGTTCAGCCTCTCCCGCGTGTGGCGGCCGCGCGTGATGCGCAATCAGGCTACCGTCCGGCCGATCGATCTGGACGAAGTGCTCGGCTCCGCGAAACGGGGGATTGTACTCGTTCAGCTCGGCACGCCCACTGCGCGTCGGTATCAGAAAGCGCTCCTGCAGGTGACTGATATCGGATTGACCGCCAAGTTCTCGCCGGAGAACAGCCTCGTGTGGGTCACAAAACTCAAAGACGCGTCTCCGGTCGCCGGAGCCCGCGTCGAAGTGCGCACCGACAGCAATGTCGTTGTGTGGAGCGGCACAACCGATCGGAACGGCCTTGCCATGGCTCCCGGCTGGGCCCGCCTCGGTCTGAAACGAGCGCAGACGAATCCCAACGGCGACTGGTACGACAGCCGACCGCCGCGTCAGTGGATCCTCGTTCGCACCGGCGATGACGTGGCATTCTCGAGCTCCGACTGGAACAACGGCCTTGAGCCGTGGATGTTCGGCGTGGAGTACGACTGGAATCCGCAGCCGGAAACGATGGAAAGCGAAGTGTTCACCGACCGCGGACTCTACAAGGCCGGCGAACAGGTGGAGATGAAGGGCATCGTCCGCGTGCGAAGCGAAGGGACATGGAAGATCCCGAAGAACGCCGACCTGAGCGTTTCGATCAAGGACTCGCGCTATCAGGAAGTCCTGACGGCCAGACCGCAGCTGAATGCCTTCGGAAGCTTCGTGCTGAGTGTCCCGCTGACGGCGTCCGCGGCGCTGGGGACGTATGCCGTGCAGGTCAACGCCGGGGGACGGCAGGTGGGATACGGATCCTTCCGTGTCGAAGCGTTCCGGGCCGCGGAGTTCGAAGTGACGGCGGCCATCGACGGCGGTCCGTTCGTGCTGGGAGACACGCTGCGCGGATTCGTGTCCGGCCGCTATCTGTTCGGCGCCCCCATGAAAGGCGCGCCGGTGCGCTGGAGACTGTCATCGATATCGACCTCCTGGGCGCCGGAGGGATACGACGGATATTTCTTCGGTCCGCTCCAGTGGCTCTCACGATATGAACGAGTCGGAAGCCGGGTCTTTGACAGCCGCGACACCGTCCTCGATGATCAGGGAAGTTTGCGGATCACCGGCATCCTCGGCCCGCGACTTCTGCGCGGCACGCAGTCGGTCCTGCTGGAGGCGGATGCCACAAGTCCGTCGCGGCAGCAGATCTCCGGCCGGACGTCCGTGCTCGTGCACGGGGGCGAATTCACCGTGGGCGTGGGACTGTCCGGTACATTCTTCTCGGCGGATTCCGAGGTCGCGATGAAGTTCGTCGCGGTCGACGCGAACAGCACGCCGGTCGCGGGAGCCGACATCGAGTATCGCCTCCTGCGGCGCATCTGGCGATCGGTGCGTCAGGCGGAGAGCGGCGGACGGTACTTCTGGCATTCGATTGAAGAGGATACCGGCGTGGACTCGGCCGCCATTCGGACGGGCATAGAGCCCCTGGTGCGGACCTTCCGGCCGCACGATCCGGGATTCTATGTGGTCGAGGCGCGGGCGAAGGATCGGCGAGGGAACCTGCTGCTCACGAACGCCTACTTCTACGTGAGCGGGAACAGCTATGTGCCATGGGAACGTCGCGATGATGACCGCATCGACCTGATCGCCGACAAGCAGAAATATCGCCCCGGCGAGACGGCACGGATCATCGTGAAATCGCCGTACGAGAGCGCCCCGGCGCTGATCTCCGTGGAACGGGAAGGAATCATCCGGCACTTCGCCACAACGCTCACAGGCAGCGCGCCGGAGATCCGCATCCCCCTCACGGCGGAAGATCTCCCGAACGTCTTCGTGTCGGTCGTGCTCCTGCAGGGCCGCGTCGAGGGCGCCGCCGCGACCAAAGAATCGGACGTCGGACGGCCGTCGTTCAAGATCGGCTATGTCGCGCTCCCCGTCAGTCCCGACCGGAAGAAACTGGCCGTCATTGTCGGGACCGACCGGAAGGAGTATCGTCCGGGGGACAGTGTGGCAGTGACGATCACGACACGCTCGGCAGGCAAGAATGTTCCCGCCGAAGTGACGCTCAGCGCCGCCGATCTCGGCGTGCTGAATCTGATCGCCTACAGGCTTCCTGATCCGCATGAGCGCTTCTATCGGCCCCGCGGACTCGCGGTGACGACGACCGAATCCCGCATTCATCTTGTCGAGCAGCGCAACTATGACGAGAAAGGGGAGGATGCGGGCGGCGGGGGGATGGAAGCCCGTGCCGCGGCGGATCTGCTCGATGCCGACGGCGTGCGCAAGGACTTCCGTCCGCTGGCCTACTGGAATCCGTCGATCATGACCGGTCCCAACGGCACCGCCACCGTGCGCTTCAAGTTGCCGGACAATCTCACATCCTTCCAGGTCATGGCGGTGGGACAGACGCTTGCGTCCGACTTCGGCTACGGCGAGGCGACCCTCCGTGTCAACAAACCGCTCCTGCTGCAGCCGGCATTCCCGCGCTTCGCCCGCGTGGGAGACCGGTGTGAAGGCGGAGTGGTCATCACGAACTACACCTCCGCGGAAAAGACGGTCCGGCTCATCACCGCCGCTGCCGGCGTGGCGTTCCACGGTCGGGACACGATGGACGTGACGCTCGCCGCCGGTCAGACGAAGGAAGTCCGTCATCCTTTCACGGCTGACCGGCTCGGGACAGGAACATTCGTCTTCCGGGCCAGCACGCCGACCGATCGTGACGGCCTGCAGTGGCAGCTCCCCGTGCTGGTGCCGCGCCGGAAGGAAGCCGCCGCATTGTACGAGAGTACGACGGATGCGTCGGTGCAGGAACGCCTTCAGATCCCGGCGGGCACGTATCCGGATCTCGGAAGTGTCGAGTTCACCGCCGCCTCCACCGCCATGGTCGGACTCTCGGAAGGGATCTCGTACCTGTTCGACTATCCGTACGGATGTCTCGAGCAGCGTCTCTCGCGCGTGTTGCCGATGATCCTTGCGAAGGATCTCGTCAGCGCATTCCATCTTCGGGTGCTCGAGGGGCACGATCACACGGCGGTCGTCACGCAGATGCTGGGCGAGGTGCCGCTGTTCCAGCGAGACGACGGCGGATTCTCCTACTGGAAGAATACCGATCACACGTGGCCGTACCTCTCGGCGTTCACGATGCTGACGCTTGTGGAAGCGAAGCGCAACGGCTACGCGGTGGACAAGCAGATGATGGATCGCGGGTTCTCGTATCTCCGTGATGCGCTCAACGGTCGTCTCGCCGGCTTCTTCACCGGAGAAATGGTGCTGTCCTGCACGCGTGCGCTGACGCTCTACGCGCTTGCGCTGAATGGTACGCCCGACTACGGCTACATGGAAAAATTGTACACCGAACGTGCGCAACTGCCGCTGTTCGCCCGGGCCTATTTGCTCCGGGCCCTGCACGCCGCGAACGGAAACAAAACGATGATCGACGAGCTCGCGCGTGATCTGATGAATCTCGCCAAAATCGCTCCGGTCAGCGCGCACTTCGAAGAGCGCTCGTTCGACGATTGGTACTGGGTGTTCCATTCGAATACCCGTACCACCGCACTTGTTCTGGAGGCCCTCGCGGAGGTTCAGCCCGATGCGCCGATCCTTCCGAAAGTCGTCCGATGGCTGCTCGACCAGCGAAAGAACGGCTGCTGGCGCACGACGCAGGAGAATCTCTACGTGGTGGATGCACTGGCGACGTACTTCCGTACGTTCGAGAAGGATGAGCCGAATTTCCGGGCGGAGATCCGGTTGGCCGGCAAGACCGTGCTGGCGGAGACGTTCGCGGGCCGGACGCTTCAGACGAAATCCGCAACTCTTTCGCTGGCCTCGCTGCCTCAAGGGGTGACGCAGCCGGTCGAGGTCACGCGCACCGGAACCGGCCGTCTCTACTACGGCATGCGGCTCGTGTACTATCCGATGCTTCCTGTCCCCGCACGGGATGAAGGCATCGGCATCGCGAAGAGCGTCGAAGGCGCAAGCGAACAGCCGGACGGACGCCTGGCTGTGAAAGCCGGCACGATCGTGAAAGTCGTTCTGACCATCACGACCAATCAGCAGAGGCAATTCGTCGTGATCGATGATCCGCTGCCGGCCGGACTGGAAGCCGTCAACCTCTCGTTCGCCACGACGGCCACGAACCTGGACGAAGGCACGAAACAGCAGGACGATTGGTGGTGGGATAATCCCTTCCAGCACAAGGAGATGCGGGACGACAAGGTGCTGTTCTTCGCTGAGTTCCTGCCGGCGGGCGTGCACACGCTGTCGTATCTCGCGCGTGTGACCGGATACGGAACGTACGCCATGCCCGGTACCTACGGGGAGGAGATGTACGAGCCGGAGGTGTTCGGACAGACGGCTGATCGGATCGTGGAAGTGAAATGAACGGTTTGATCACACACGTTCGTCGGCACCCGTGGCTGACGGCCGGCATTCTGCTGTCCGCGGCGTTCATCGGGTCGCTGTTCATTCCGCTTCCTGCGGAGAAGTTCCGACGGGACTCGGTGCAGTCGCTTCGCGTCGTGGATCGGTACGGCACGTTGCTTCGCGAATACCTGAACGACGCGGACGGCCGCGGCCAGTGGCGATCGCTGACGGAGATCGCGCCGGGGCTTCGGGCCGCCACGGTGGCCGTCGAGGATCGCCGGTTCTTCCTGCATCCCGGTGTCGATCCGATGGGCATTGTTCGCGCTCTGGCTGACCGCCTTCGGAGCAGCGGAGTACGCTCGGGCGGATCGACGCTCACGCAGCAGGTCATCCGAAACGTGTATCATCTTCCACGCACCGTTCCATTCAAGCTGATCGAGACATGGTACGCGCTTCGACTCGAACGGATGATGTCGAAGGACGCCATCCTGGAGCAGTACCTGAATCGCGCGCCGTACGGCAATCAGCTGTTCGGCGCCGAGGCGGCATCGCGGACGTACTTCGGCAAGCCCGCGGCTGATCTCTCACTGGCGGAAGGTGCGTTTCTTGCGGCGCTCCCCAACGCCCCCGCCGCGCTGAATCCGTACCGCAATCCCGCGGCGGCCCTCGATCGGCAGAAACTGGTCCTGCGCCGGATGCGTGCGCAGTCGTGGATCGGTGAGGACGAATATGCGCGTGCGCTCGTCCAGCCGATCGCCATCATTCCGCAGCGTGCAACCTTCCGTGCGCCGCATGCGGTGGACGTGGCCGTCCGGATGACGGATCACCTTCCGGCGTCCACCATTGCGACAACCATCGACGCGGCATTGCAGGAGCGGGTCGAGGGGACCCTGCGGTCGGATCTGAGGCAACTGCGCGCCCGGCACGTCACGAATGCCGCAGTTGTCGTGCTCGAGAACGCGACGGGAGCGGTCCGAGCCTTCGTTGGATCGGCGGACTACTTCGACGACGAGCACCAGGGACAGGTCGACGGCGCGTTGGCTCTTCGTCAGCCCGGATCGGCGCTCAAGCCGTTCACTTACGCGCTGGCACTCGAGCGCGGTGCAACGGCGGCGGACGTTCTGGCGGATATTCCCGTGGGAATTCCGGACGATCGCGGAGAGTACAGCCCGGAGAATTATGACCGGCGGTATCGCGGGCCCGTGCGTCTCCGGATCGCGCTCGCGTGCTCGTACAACATCCCGGCCGTGCGTACGCTGCAGGCGCTCGGCGGGGACGCGTTGCTCCAGCGGCTCCACGCGATCGGACTGACGATGATCGCTCAGCCGGCGTCATACTACGGCTACGGTCTGACGCTTGGCAACGCGGAGGTTGATCTCATCGATCTGACGAATGCCTATGCGGCGCTCGCTCGAGACGGCCGGTGGCAGCCCATGCGCCTCGTGGACAGTGTGGTATGCGCAGACGGGCGTGTCGTGCGGCCATCGCAGAGCGATCCGCCCCCGCGCCGCGTGATCGATGAG
This sequence comes from Bacteroidota bacterium, assembly GCA_021813905.1. Classification (GTDB taxonomy): domain Bacteria; phylum Bacteroidota; class Ignavibacteria; order UBA10030; family UBA10030; genus JAKAJH01. The sequence continues at coordinate 9,454 of JAKAJH010000057.1, forward strand.
CATGCGGCATTTCTGGTGACGGACATTCTGAGCGATCCGGTGGCACGACGGCCGGCATTCGGGGGAGCATTCCGGTTCCCGTTCCCGTGCGCGGTGAAGACCGGCACGAGCAAGGACTACCGCGACAACTGGGCGATGGGATATACGCCGTCGTTCACCGTCGGCGTGTGGGCGGGAAATTTCGATGGGTCGCCCATGCGGGGCGTTTCGGGTGTGACCGGCGCCGGTCCGATCCTGGTCGATGTGATGATGGGATTGGGAATGCGCGAACGTCCGGGCGAATCGTGGCCGGTGCCTCCGGATATGGAGCGGCGAACGGTCTGCGCCGTCTCCGGTCTTCGGCCGTCCGATAACTGTCCGGGAGTGGTGACGGAGTGGTTCGTTCGGGGATCATATCCGAAAGCCTGGTGTGATGTGCACCGACGCTACCGGTATCGCGACGCAGATGGCAGGAGCACGGAACGTGTCTTTGAAATCCTTCCTCCCGAATACCATGCCTGGGCACAGGCGGAGCGCCTTCCGTCTCCGGCCCGGGATGCCGTTCGCATCAGCCGCGACGGCACCGCGCTCTCGCCGAAGCGCCCCGGTCTCGCCATTCTTTCCCCCCAGGACGGCGATGTGTTCAGGATCGATCCTGTGCTTCGCCCGGAGTATCAGTCGATCCGCGTCATGCCGTCGGGATTTGAAGGCCTCCATGGCATTGTCCTCCGGGTGGACTCTGCGGAATTCCACCCGTTGGGTCGAAACGGGGTCTTGTGGACTTTGCGACGCGGTTCACATCAATTCGTGCTCGAAGCCGCCGGCTCCGGCGGCCGGTACAAAAGCCCTCCGATCACAATCCATGTTCAGTAGTCGACGCCGCATCTAAGCTCTCGGTGGCCGCGCGTTTGTTGATTGTACCTCGTTTTCTGTCTATATTATAATTTCACGCACATCAGAAGGAAACTGATTTCCAATGGTTTCTCTCTCGAAAAAGAGGCTTTCTGAGATATTTTCAGGGCTTTCCGGGCGCCGGATCGCAGTTGTCGGCGATCTGATGGTCGATCGCTATTTCTGGGGCACGGTGACACGAATATCGCCGGAAGCTCCTGTCCCCGTCGTCGAGGTGGAAGACGAATCGACGCGTCTCGGCGGAGCGGCCAATGTGGCGAACAACATCGCGACGCTCGGCGGCATCCCTGTGATGCTCGGCGTCGTCGGAAACGACAGCGGCGGACAGCTCCTCCGGCAACTGGTGGAAGAGCGTGGCTACCCGACGGACGGCATCGTCTCCGACGCCAGCCGGCCGACGACGATCAAGACTCGCGTGATCGCGCAGGATCAGCATGTGGTCCGCGTGGATCACGAGGCGAAACATGACATTGCATCCGACGTCCAGCGGCGACTTGTGGAAGTTCTGGAGCGTGAATTGCCGCGACTCGACGGCATCATCCTTGAGGACTACAACAAAGGAGTGATGACGCGCGATCTGATCGCCGGGGTCATCACCGCTGCCCGCAAAGACCGCCGCATCATTACGGTTGATCCGAAATTCAACAACTTCTTTGCCTACAAAGGCGTCACGGTCTTCAAGCCGAACCGCAAAGAATCCGAAGAAGCGCTTGGCGTCCGCATCCGCAGTCTCGAAGAGGTGGAGCGGGCCGGCCGGGACATTGTCGCGCGAATCGAGGCGGAAAGCGTTCTCCTGACGCTCGGCGAACAGGGCATGATGCTCATCGAGCGGTCCGGCGAGGTGGCGCACGTCCCGACCATGGCGCGGAAGGTGGCCGATGTCTCCGGCGCCGGCGACACCGTCATTGCCACGCTGACGATGGCGATGGCCGCCGGTGCGAGTCTGCGCGAGGCGGCGGCCCTGGCAAATCACGCCGGCGGCATCGTGTGCGGAGAGGTCGGCATCGTTCCGATCGATCCGGCGGTGCTCTTCGACCGGATTGCGGAATCATCGGCGGGAGGGTTGTGATGGGGCAGGTCGTCACCCGGCAGCAATTGGTGGAACACCGCAAGGCCCTGAAGCGTCAGGGAAAGAAGGTGGTCTTTACGAACGGCTGCTTTGACATCGTCCACCGCGGTCACGTCGAGTACCTCGCCAAAGCGCGGGAACTGGGGGACGCGCTGGTGGTCGGCGTCAACAGCGACGATTCCGTCAGCCGGCTGAAAGGTCCGGCCCGTCCGGTCGTCGAGGAACAGGACCGGGCCCATGTGCTGGCCGCCCTGGCGGTCGTGGATTTCGTTTGTATCTTTCCGGAAGATACTCCCCTTGAGCTGATCCGGGCGCTCGTGCCGGATGTCCTGGTGAAAGGGGCGGACTGGAGCATCGATGCGGTGGTGGGGAAGGATGTGGTGGAGGCCGCGGGCGGAAGCGTCCGGACGATCGAATTTCTGCCGAACCGTTCCACTTCGCGAATCATTGAGAAAATCGCCCGGGCGGGCGGCGTCTGATCGGCCCGACACCCGGTCGGAGCGGTGCTGACTGAAGGAACGCTTCTCGCGTGAGACGGTTTTTCCGCGCCATATATTACGTCGGCGTCATCCTCGTCTTCCTGCTTGTGGCGGCGGCCGGCGTCACGCAGACCCGCGGCTTCAAGTCCTGGCTTCGGGATTTCCTGCTTCAGCACGCCGGTTCCGTCATCCGCGGTGAATTGACGCTGGGGCGCATCGACGGCAATCTCGTCACCGGATTCCGCGTGAACGGCGTCGGCATCCGGCTCGACGGCATCGACGTCGTGACGGCGGAGCGCCTGGACGTCACGTACGATCCCCTGTCGCTTCCCTTCAATCGCATCGCCCTCAGCCGCGCCACACTCATTCACCCCACAGTGCGCCTCATCCGGTCCATGGACGGGCGTTGGAACATCGCCCGCGTGCTCATACCGGCGGAGCCGGACACCACCCCCTCCCGGACGACAATTCAGCTCAAGCTTGTGGAACTCATTGGCGGTCGCATCTCCATCATCGACTCGCTCCGGAAGGCGCAACGCACCGCGGAAGGCGATACGACAGTCACCGGCGATCGCGTCGATTACGCGCACGTCGAGCTGGACTCCGTGCAGCTCGCGGCGTCAGCGGATATTGCGCCGCACTCCTATGCAGCGCAAATCCGAGCGCTTTCATTTGTCTCACGCACACCGGCGTTTACGCTCCGGAAGCTCCGGTTCGACGCCGTGCTGAACCGCCGGACCGCGCAGGTCACCAATCTTCAAATCGAGACGAACCGGTCACACCTCACGGGCCATGTCGCGTTGCGTGACGTGGACGTGACGACGCTGAAATCGCTGGCCGATCTGGGCACACGGCCGGTCGATGTTGAGCTGACCGCGACGCCGCTGGCGACGGGGGAATTGCGGCAATTCGTCTATCCGTGGATCGATTTTCTCGATCGGGAATTCGACCTCAGTTGCCGCATCGGCGGGACGTTCGGGAATATGAGGATGCAGGAACTGGCTCTCCGGATGGGTGAGACGCACCTGCGGCTCGAGGGGACGCTGCAGCATCTGGATCATCCCTCCGACCTCACGATGGATCTGACCTCCTCCCGCAGTCAGGTGCATCCTGCGGACCTGGCGACTTATTTGCCGGGATTGCACATCCCGGACCTCACGATGCTGGGCGACGTGATGTTCGACCTGCGGTACGAGGGACGTCCCACCGATTTCCACGCGACCATTGATGCGTCGAGTCAGGTCGGGGATGTCTCGGCCGGCGGCACGCTCCGGATTGACAACGGCCTGCTGATCTACGACTGGCTTGCTCAGGGCCGCGAAGTGGATCTCGCTCCGATCACGGGGCAGGATCGGCTCGAAAGCCGCATGAATGCGCAGCTGAAGATGACCGGCCAGGGCGTGGACCCCAGGAGCATGACGACCGTGGCACGGCTGGAGATCGACTCGTCCGTCGTGGCGAATCTTCCCGTTCACCGAACGGTGCTTGTCGTCGATGCGGCGGATGGCGTGATCCGTACCCACAGTGTGATCAACGCCGGTTCGACCACCGCGAACCTTTCCGGAACGATGCGGCTGCATGGCGGCAGCCTCGCGTACGACTTTGAGACGCAGGTCAATGCACTCAATCTCGCTGACGTCCTCGATGGCGACTCCGAGGACAGCGATCTGTCATTCCTCCTGCAGGGACACGGGAACGGCCGCGGGCCGGTCCGTCAGGACAGCCTCCGTCTCCGGTTGGATCGGTCGCGGTACGGTGACGAATCGTTCGCCGGTGGCATCGCGACGATGGCCTTTCATTCCGCCGACAGCACGCATCAGACGCTGCGGCTCCGCTCGGACGTCTGCGACGCGGATGTCGACGGGCACTTCTCCATCCCGTCTCTGACCGGATTCCTGCCGAACGGCGTGCGGTTGGCTGTGGATGCTCTGACGCATCGAATCGGATCGCTGGACACGTTGGGCGTGCGCGATTCGCTGACGCGATCGGCGGTTCCCTTCGTGACGTCGGTCAGTGACGTCGAAGGCAGGATTGACGCCCGCTTCTCGGTTGCCTTGAAGGATTTTCATCCTCTGGGCGCTGTGCTCGCGACACCGATGGAAGGGGAAGGCACCGTGCGCGGTACTGTCCGTGGATCGAACGACAATCTGTCGATCACAGGCGTGGCGACCGTGCCGACGCTGTCGTATGGCGATGAGCCGCTCGCCGCAAACGAGGCGTCAGCGGAATTTTCCTTCGACGGTCTCAACCGGCGCACGGTGGACCGGACACTGCATGGACGCGTCCAGGCAACGGCGCGCGAATTCTCCATCGGCGAGAATGTGTTTGCCGGCCCGATGGTGGAGTGCACATTGTTCCCTGATTCCCTGGAATTCGCTGCCGGGACTCTCATCGACTCCCTCGTGCTTGTGCAGATGTCGGGAAGCGGCGTCTTCCGGAATCGACTGCTGGACATCCGGCTGGACGAATTCACCGGCACCGTCGGCGATCTGCCGTTCAGCAGCAGCGATCCGCTGCACGTGCAAGTCGGTCGGAACGGCATTGCGATCGATCACTGGAACCTCGAGCAGGAAGCGGAAGAACTCACCGTTGACGGCACCTTCATTCCCGGCGGCCGGTCCGACCTGTCGGTCGGCATTCGGGGACTTCTTCTCGCGGACCTGTCGCAGGCGCTCCGGCGAACGGATCTGAAGGACAGTTTCAAGTCGTATGCCGGCATCGTCCGGGCTGACGGAACGTTCCGCGGCACGTTCGAAGATCCGGAGCTCAGCCTGGATCTTCTGGCCGAGGGTGTCCGTGCGCAGGAGACCGTCTTCGGCCGGATGTCGGGAAGCGCGTCATACGCGGCGCATGTGCTGACCCTCAACGTTCGCCTCGAAAGCCGGCCCGACCGCCCGGGAGCGGCACCCGACCTGCTGCTGAGCGGGACAGTTCCGTACGATCTGGCATTCATCAAGACCCCTTCGCGGGACGTGCGCGGCGATATCGACCTGACGCTGCAGTCGAAGGGGCTGAATATGTCTTTTCTCAACCCGTTCGTGCCGGAGATCTCCGGCCTCAGCGGCACGCTGGTGTGTGATATGCGGATGCGGGGCGCAGTGGGTTCGCCGCAGTACGAAGGATCGTTGAACATCCGGGGAGCGCGGTTTTTCTTCCGGCCGGTCGGCATCTGGTATCAGTTGGACGGAAACCTTCTGGCCGCCGGGGATCGCATCAACCTTCAGAACGTCGTCATCCGCAACACGCAGGAAGATCAGCCGGACGGTGCGATGGATGTCGGGGGAGCGCTGACGCTGTTCGGTCTTTCGTTCCGCGAATTCGATCTGCTCGCCAACGGCCAGCTGCTTGTGATGAAGGAAGAGAGTCGCCAGCCGGGGCAAAAATTCTACGGGCGGCTGCTGGTCGCTTCCGGCGCCGGGGGACTTCACTGGAAAGGCAACTTCCGGCAATCCTCACTCTCGGGCGCCCTCGCAGTGAAGCGCGCGCAGTTGACGTTCCCGCCGGAACGGGAAACCGAAGTCGTACGGACCCGGCAGATCGGCGTCATCTTCGTCGATGACACGGTCCATGCCCGACACGCGGCTGCCCAGGACTCCAGCCGACGCCGGCGCAACGGCAAGCCGACCGCGACGGGTGTGGCGCTGGCGCCGCAGCAGACGGACAGCCGGAGCTTCGTGGATCGCATCAACTACGACATTTCGCTCGAGACGCAGGGCCCGACGCAGTTGCGCATGGTGTTCAACACACAGACGAGTGAGGAACTGTTCGCGGACCTGCAGGGTCAGCTTTATTTCTTCAAGACGCCCGACGTCACGCGGTTGACGGGGACGGTGGAGGTCAGCAACCGGTCCTATTATCAGTTCATCAAGAAATTCCAGGTGAGCCAGGGAAAACTCCAGTTCACTGGCGATCCCCTGAACCCGGAACTGAACATCACCGCCGAATACAGCGGGATCCATCGCAAGCAGGTGGCGGACACCAACTCCACGATCCCGAATGCCAGTAAAGAAGAGAAGGTGACCGTGATCCTGACAATCACCGGCACCCGATCGGAACCCAAGCCGCAGTTCAGCCTGGATATCGACGGCACCAAGCGACAGACGGGAGATGAAGAGTCTGACGCGATCTCCTTTATCCTGAGCGGACAGTTCCGCAATGAGCTGACCGATCAGCAGCGCACGGGCCTGCTGGGCACGAACCTCGGCATCGGCCTGGCATCGGGCATGCTCACCGGACCGTTGAGCGATCTGCTCCGGCGCGAAACCGGCGTCATCCAGTCGGTGGACGTGCTCTATTATGGCGGCGGAACATTCGACCAGTCGACCGATCTGCGACTCACGGGTCAGGTGGGCGACGCGGTCATCCGGCTGGGCGGACGCGTGCTCAGCGATATCAACAACACAAACGCGAGCGTGGAGCTGCCGATGAGCAGCATCACCGGCTCGCAGGGTCTGCGCAACCTCATCCTGACGCTGGAGCGTCGCGTGGAAGGTGTGGACTATCTGGATGAGCGCCGCCGGGCGTCCAACGGCGCGCGGATCTATTACCGGATCGCCTTCTGACGGCGGTCGGACATTCGGCGGGAGAGATCGGTCACATGAGCACGGCAACCATCGATGGGCTGCAAAAGCGGATCCTGGAGTTCCTCGACCGTTATCCGAACGAGGTTTTCAAGACCAAGGAAATGGCGCGCCGGCTCGGCATCCGGTCGGACAAGGACTATCAGGTTTTCAAGACGGTCCTGCGCTCCCTGCAGGACAGCGGGCAGCTGCGCCGTATCCGCGGCAAGAAGTTCGGCCATCTTCACGTCCCCGAAACCGTCACCGGAACCTTCCGGTCGAATCGTGACGGCTCCGGAATTGTCGTGGTCGAAGCCTCCGGGGATGGAATCTATATCGCGCCGGACCTGACCGAAGGAGCGGCGCACGGCGATACCGTGGAGGTGTCACTGTTCGCCCAGAGCAAGCGGCGGCGGGAGGAAGGCAAGCGGCGTGAAGGCGAAGTGGTCCGCATCGTTTCGCGCGGACGGCGGATGGCGGTCGGTGTGGTCGAGCGCGTCCGGCGCTTCTACATCGTCGTTCCCGACGACCGGCGATTTGCCCGCGAGATCGTGATCCCCAACGAAGATCTGATGGATGCGCGGGAAGGGGATAAGGTGGTCGTCGAGCTGACGGCATGGGGGCGAAAGCACCTCAATCCGGAAGGACGCGTGGTGGAGGTACTCGGACCCGCCGGTGAGATCGGA
>JAKAJH010000058.1 GCA_021813905.1 Bacteroidota bacterium
TGTCGGTCACGTTACCAAAGAAGGCGTGATTGCCGGTCCGCGCGTGATCGAGCACATGGTGGACACCGTGCTGCAGTTCGAGGGAGAGGCGCACTACTCCTACCGCATGCTGCGCGCGCTGAAGAACCGCTACGGATCGACGAATGAAATCGGCATCTTTGAGATGCACGATACCGGTCTGCGCGAAGTGCTGAATCCCTCCGAGGTCTTCCTGTCGGAACGCCAGTACGGCAGCTCGGGCGCAACGGTCGTTGCCAGCATCGAGGGATCCCGGCCGATCCTGGTGGAGGTGCAGGCGCTCGTCACGACGACGAGTTACGGCCTGCCGCAGCGCAACACGACGGGATTTGACTTTCGCCGCCTCGCACTGCTCCTGGCGGTGCTGGAAAAGCGCGTGGGCCTGAACCTCGGCCAGCAGGATGTGTTCGTCAATGTGGCGGGCGGTATCCGCGTCGATGAGCCCGCGGTGGATCTCGGTATCGCGTCCTCCATCGTCTCCAGCCTGCGAGACGTACCGGTGGATTCGACGGCGGTCGCCGTGGGGGAGATCGGACTCGGCGGAGAGATCCGCACCATCAGCCAGATCGAGCGCCGTGTGCAGGAGGCGGCAAAGCTGGGATTCAAGCGGATCATCGTCCCCCAGAACAACCTGAAGGCGCTCAAGCCGACCGGCGACATTCAGGTGGTCGGCGTCGAACGCGTCGAACGCGCTATTCAGGAACTGATCGGATAACCGCGACCGCACACGGCCATGACCCGGATCGTTCTCGCCACCCGTAACCATCACAAAGCGGTTGAACTGCGGTACTTCCTTCGCGATCTGGACGTTGAGATCCTCTGTCTCGACGAGATCCCGGAGGAGATCGAGCTGAAGGAAGAGGGCACGACCTTCAGCGAAAACGCACTGCAGAAAGCGCGCATTGTGCATCAGCGTACGCATCTTCCGGCGCTGGCGGACGACTCAGGCCTGGAGGTGTTTTACCTGAACGGCGCACCCGGCGTGTTTTCCGCGCGGTACGCCGGTGAGCCGACGGATGATGCGGCCAACAACGCAAAACTTCTGGCGGAGATGCGCGGCGTTCCTCCCCGGCGTCGGGGAGCGCAATTCCGTTCCGTGCTCGCGCTGGTGGCAGACGGCTTCGAGGAAGTGACCGAAGGCGCATGCACCGGACGTCTGGGTGAGTCTCCCCATGGAATGAATGGTTTCGGCTATGACCCCGTTTTCCTTCCGGACGGCTTCAACCGGACGTACGCCCAGCTCAGCGCCGATGAGAAGAACCGCATCAGCCACCGATCGAAGTCGTTCGCGAAGATGCGGGAGGTGCTGCGGCGGCGATTCGCGATCGGCTGAATCGATCCGCGAATCTTTGCCGGTGCGCTGATCCGACGCCATTCACGCAGCGCCGGAATACGACGCCGGCGCGGGCATTCGACCCTTTCTTGATTTCCTCCCCAAAACTTCGTACTGTGCCAACAGTACTACACCCCCTTCCCCTGGAAAGATTCATGCCCTCGACCGAAGACACGCTCAAGAGTTTGAAGGCGACAATGCTCTTCCGCGACGTCCCGGCCGCTGACCTGGCGGCAATCGGTGAGACCTTTATCACCGAGTCGCATCCGGCGGGGAAGATGCTGTTCGACGCCAATTCGCCCGGGGGATCCATCTACATCATCGAACGCGGCGCGGTGCGCATCTCGCGGGTGACGACCTTTGGCGAAGAAACGACGCTCGACGTCATCGGGCGGGGGGAAGTGGTCGGCGAAATGGCTTCCCTGGACGGGCGTCCCCGGTCGGCCCGGGCCACCTGCCTGGAAGATTGCGTACTGCTCAGCATCACCCGTGGCCGGTTCGAGGAGTTGCTGCGCGCGAATCAGACGGTCGCGTTCAACCTGTTGCGCGAACTCAGCGGACGCATCCGCAAGGCCGACGATAACATCGTCCAGCGGCTGGAAGAGCAACGGCGGGCGCTGGAGACCCAGCTCGGCAAGCTTCATCGCCTCATGGATGCCAGTCGCATCATCAATTCCACCCTTGATCTGGACAAGCTTCTCGGCCTTATTGTGGATGCCGCCGTCACAAGCATCGAAGCGGACCGGGGCACGCTCTATATCGTGGACGACATCAAGAAGGAGCTGTGGTCCAAGGTCCTTCAGGGCGCGAACATGGTCGAGATCCGTCTGCCGATCGGCAAAGGGATCGCCGGCTATGTGGCCGAGACCGCGGAGACGATCAACATCCCGGACGCCTACGCGGACCCGCGCTTCAATCCGGATGTCGACAAGAAGTCGGGATACCGTACCCAGAACATCCTCTGCATGCCGATGAAGAACAAGGACGGCAAGACCATCGGCGTATTCCAGCTGCTGAACAGGCGGGAGGGATCGTTCACGACGGACGATGAACAATTTATCGACGCGTTTTCTTCGCACGCCTCGATCGCCCTGGAGAACGCACGGATCGCCCAGGAAATGGTGCAGAATGAGCGCCTCTCGGCTGTCGGTCGGATGGCGAGCGTCATCATCCACGATATCAAGAACCCCATGGGAACCCTGCGCGTCTATGCGCAGGTGATGAAGAAGAAATCGGGTAATGAAGAAGCGACCAAGCTGGCCGACGAAATGATCCGGCAGGTGGACCGCTTCGTGAACATGACGCAGGAGATCCTCGACTTCACCCGCGGCGTCAGCGCGAGCAACTTCCAGGACCTCGATTTCGCCGAGATCATGGACGGCGTGATGGCGTTCATCGAGAAGGACCTCGAGAAGAACAACGTCACGCTCGTGCGCAAGGCATCGTATGCCGGCACCATCCGCATGGATCAGGACAAAATGGTCCGCGTGTTCTACAACATCGCCAGCAACGCACGCGATGCCATGCCGCAGGGGGGATCACTCACGGTCTCGACCGTGGAGGATGACGGATTCGTGCGGATCGACTTCACCGACACCGGCACCGGCATGCCGGACGAAGTCAAGAAGCGCATCTTCGAGCCCTTCATGACGTTCGGCAAGAAGCACGGTACCGGACTGGGAATGGCGATCGTCAAGAAAGTCATCGACGATCACGGGGGCCGGATCCAGATCGAGAGCGAGATGGGGAAGGGAACGACCATCAGCATCTTCCTCCCGACGAAGCACTGATTCACCGCGATCCCTTCCGCTGTTCCTCCGTCTGCAGCCTCCCGACACCGTTTCACTCATCCTCTGCACAGGAGTCTTCCATGACCCAGGACCTCGTTGCGTCTCCCTCCTCCCATCGCGTCCGGCTGGCCCGCTGGCGTGAAACGTTCTTTGCCCAGAAGTACCGATTCGATCTCGGACAGTCCTTCCTCGTGGTCGTGAACTTCACGCTGCTGATCATTACCGCCAGCGACAAGCTGATGATCTTCTTCGGGATCGACCGGCTGCGCTCGTTGCTCGGCGTGATCATCCCGCTCGGATTTGTGGGCGTGTGGCTGTTCGGTTACTTCATGGACCGGGTGGTCCGCGCGGCACAAATGGCTGAACGGCAATCCATGAAACGAAGCGAAGTCTGGCGTGAGCACCGGGAACAGATGGATCGGCTCGAACAGGAGCTGTCGGCGATCCGGGCTGTGGTAAGCCGGCCGGCGCCCCGACCGGGCAGGAGCAAAGCGGGAAGAGCCGGGAAACCTCGGGTACGGATGTAGTGCCGGCTTCAGCGCCCGTACATAAGAACTCCCGGCGCCGGTGCCGGGAGTTTTCAACGAAATTGTGGAGCAGCGATCAGCGTCCGAGGCCGAGGAAAACCTCCACCAGCACCCAGAGGATCCAGAGCCCGTAGGCGACACCGAGGCCCATGCCGTTCGACTTCCCGGAGAACTTTGCCAGACCGATGCCGACCACGGCGGTCTGCCAGAGCCCGAAGATGTTGACGGCTGCCAGCAACTTGTGCAGGGTATTGCCGGGATCGAACGAAGACATGACAAACAGCGAGCCGCCCGGCTGCGCGTACATCGATCCCAGACCGATCATCATCAGCAGGGTGACAATGGACCCAAGAATGCCCACCCAGCTGGCTGATCCGTACATCTCGAGATATTTCGGATAGCCCTCGGTCGTCTTGAGAATCGCCTTTCCGGCCAGCCAGAGGAACAGTGCGGCGACGAAATACGACAGCGCGACGAAAATGACCGCGGCCACCATACCGATGGCCATGACGATGCCTGTCCCGCCAGACTCCATCCGGTCTGCGGCAATGTCGGCCTGCTCGCGTGTCATTCGGCCCTCGTTGATCGCCTTCTCCATGGCCTGGCGTTGGGTCTCCATCATTTGGGAGCGCAGCGCTTCGTTCGTAAAGATCGCGTACGTGAACAGCGCGGCGAGGATCACGGAAACAATGAGCGGAACCGCCCAGAGGGAGGGCGCGGATGCGGTTCCCTTCAGAGCGCCGAAGGAATCGCCGGGAGACGTAAATACATCGGAGAGAACGGTGCCGAGGGATGGTGCAGGTTTCAGCGGTAATTGGTCTTCCATGAGAACCTCCTGGTCAGTGGTGAGGATCCGGTGCCCGCGAGAGGATACATCCAATGTAGAAAAATCAGCGCGGAATCAAAAGTATTTTCGACGAGCGGTTTCGGTGTTTCTCCGGACGTCGATTTGAATTGCGGCCGAAAGATGGATATGTTACCGCACGTCAACAGACGAATAAAGGACCATGCAATGACTCGGATCGACTTGTTGGGACAGACGGCGCTGGTCACGGGCGGTTCGCGCGGGATCGGTGCGGCGTCTGCCCGGCTGCTGGCAGAGGCGGGAGCCAATGTTGTGATCACATACCAGCGGGATCGCCGCGCTGCTCGCACGGTTTGTTCAGCCATCGAAGCTTCCGGTGTGCGTTGCAGGGCGGTGCGCTGTAACACCGCCCGGGCTTCCGAGGTTCGGGCGTGCGTCCGGTCGGTGCTCCGCGAGTTCGGCCGGATCGACATTCTGGTGAACAATGCGGGCGTCTGGAAGCAGGGGGCGATCGGAGCGATGACCGAACGGCAATGGGATGAGACATTGGACATCAACCTCAAGGGAACCTTTCTGTTCACCAACGCCGTTGTTCCTTCCATGAAGCAGCACCGGTCGGGCAGAATCATCATGATCGCGAGTACGGCGGGCCAGCGCGGTGAGGCGTTCCATGCACACTACGCGGCTTCCAAAGGAGGCGTAATCGCGTTCACGAAGTCCATCGGACCGGAGCTGGCTCCGTTCGGGGTCATTGCCAACTGTGTCGCTCCGGGATGGGTGGAAACGGATATGACCGCAGAAACGTTCGGAGACCGACGGCAGGCAGCCGAGATCCGGCGGACCATTCCGCGTGGTCGGGCGGCGACGCCCGAAGAGATCGCGGGAGCCGTGCTGTTCCTCGCGTCGGACTTGTCCAGCCATCTGGTCGGATCGACCGTCAGCGTCAACGGAGGGAGCGTACTCTCAAACTGATGGCACGGACACGATCCATAGATTCCGGCGCTTCCGCGGAACGCACTGTTCTGAAGATCAAGAATATGGTGTGCGACCGGTGCATCCGGGTGGTGCGCGAAGAACTCACGGCGATGGGATACGACGTCCGTTCCGTGGAACTCGGAGAGGCGGTGGTGAGCCGCGGCCGCACAGCGCCCGACCGTGACGCGATCCGGAAGATGCTGGAGCGGAACGGCTTCGAACTCCTGGACGATCGCCGCACGCAGCGCGTTGAACAGATGAAGCGGATCGTCATCCGGTACGTACGTGAACTCGATACGACGCAGCGGCCACCGGAGAAGTTTGCCGACGTGCTTTCCCGCGAACTGAACAGCGAGTACGATGCTCTGAGCGCACTCTTTTCGTCGGTGGAGAACACGACCGTGGAGCACTACGTGATCCTGCAGAAAATCGAGCGGGTCAAGGAACTCCTCGTCTATGACCAGATGACCCTGAGCGAGATCAGCTATCGCATGGGGTACAGCAGTGTCCAGCATCTCTCGTCGCAGTTCAAGGCGGTCACCGGCTTCACGCCGTCGGCGTTCAAACGCCTGAAAACCCACGTCCGGACACCGCTCGACAAAGTCTCCTGATCCCCCCGTGAACGCCCTCTGCGGCGTATGAATCTTTTCGGCTAAAGTGTAACGCTCGCCGTCCGTTCCCGCCGTACCTTTTCCGTGTCGCAAAAGACAATCAAACCCGAAAAGGAATGTATCATGAAAACGAAAGAACTCACGATCAGCGGCATGAGCTGCAATCACTGCGTTATGCACGTGCGCAAGGCGCTGTCCGGCGTCGACGGCGTGACGGTGCAGGATGTCCAGATCGGCCGGGCACAGCTGACCGTCGATGAGTCGCGCGTCGCCGACCGCGTGCTCTCCGAGGCGGTCGCAAAGGCCGGTTATCAGGTCGTCGGTATCACGGAGGCCGTGTAACGTGCCGTCCACGATCGAGACCCTGACACTGCCGGTGGAAGGGATGACGTGCGCCAGCTGTGTGGCGCGTGTCGAGAAAGTGCTGCAAGGGGTGGGAGGTGTCCAGTCCGCCAATGTCAATCTGGCAACGGAGAAAGTGACGCTGGCGGTGGATCGCTCACAGGTCGATCTTGCCGCGCTGGCGTCGGCCGTGGAAGAAGCCGGATACACGCTTCGGGTGGATACGGTACCGCAGGATGCGACGGGACCGGTCCGCGGGGACGAAATGGCGCCGCAGGAGCGCTCCTACCGTCAGCTGCGCAAAGAATTCATCGGTGCGCTCCTCGGGGCGGTGCCGGTGATGCTTATTAGCATGCTCGGCATGACCGACGGATTCCACGCGGTCGTCTCCCTCACGCCGGATCAGCTGAACCGGATCCTTCTGCTCATCGCGGCACCGGTGGTCTTCATCGCCGGTCGTCGGTTCTTCGTCCACGCCTGGAAGCTGGCGCGGCATCGAACGTCCGACATGAACACCCTCGTGGCGGTCGGTACCGGATCAGCGTTCGTCTACAGTACGTTCGTGGCTCTGTTCCCGGAATGGATCACCGCCGCGGGCTCCGCGCCGCATACGTACTTCGACACCGCCACCGCGATCATTGCGCTGGTGCTCATGGGGAAAATGCTGGAGGCGCGCGCGAAGACGCGGACGGCGGAGGCGATCCGAGCCCTGATGTCCCTGCAACCGCCAAACGCCCGCGTCCGACGGGACGGCCGCGAAGTGGAGATCCCTGCGTCCGCGCTTTCGCCGGGAGATCTTATGATCGTCCGTCCGGGTGAACGGATCCCCACGGATGGAGTCGTCGAAACAGGCTCATCGAGTGTGGATGAATCCGCGATCACCGGAGAGAGCATGCCGCTCGCGAAGTCGCCGGGAGATCGGGTGACGGGGAGCACCGTGAACGCCGAAGGATACCTTGAGATCCGCGCCACGGCGGTGGGTGCGGACACCGTCATGGCGCATATCATTCGTCTGGTCGAGGATGCTCAGGGATCGAAGGCGCCCATCCAGCGGCTTGCCGACCGCGTCGCAGCGATCTTCGTGCCGGCCGTCATCGGAATCGCACTGGTGACATTCATCGGATGGACGCTCGTTGCAGGAGCGGGCCTGACGATAGGACTGCTCAATTTCATTGCTGTACTCGTCATTGCGTGTCCGTGCGCGATGGGACTGGCCACACCGGCGGCGATCATGGTGGGAACAGGCCGCGGAGCGACGATGGGAATCCTCGTGAAGAACGCGGAGAGCCTGGAACGGGCGCATGCGGTCACCGTCGTGGCAGTCGACAAGACCGGTACGCTGACGGAAGGCCGTCCGGCGGTGACGGACATCGTGCCGTTGAACGGTGCGGACGCGGACGCTGTCCTTCGGCTCGCCGCGTCTGTGGAACAACGATCGGAGCATCCGCTCGCACGCGCGATCACCGTGGAGGCGAAGCGACGAAACCTTCCCCTCGCGGTGCCGGAAGGATTCTCGCAGATGACCGGATCGGGGGTGAGCGGAACGATCGACGGTATTGCGGTTCTGGTGGGCAGTCCGGAGCATCTTGCTCTCCGGGCGGTGGATGCGGAGTCGTTCCGCAGTCACTTTGCCGCGCTGACCGGCACCGGCAAATCGGTTGTCGCGGTCGCGGTGAACGGCTCACCGAGCGGCCTAATCGCGCTGGCAGACACTGTCAAGAAGTCTTCGCGTGAGGCGATCGCCGCTCTTCACAGCATGGGCGTGCGCGTGGTGATGCTGACGGGCGACAACCGGCAGACAGCCGAGTCGATCGGGGCGCAGGCTGGAATCGATACCGTGATTGCCAATGTCCGTCCGGAAGGAAAGGCGGGAGAGGTCAAAGCGCTTCAGTCGGCGGGTGCCGTGGTCGCGATGGTCGGCGACGGGATCAACGATACGCCTGCGCTAGCGACCGCCGATGTGAGCATTGCCGTTGCCAGCGGAACCGATGCCGCGATGGAGACTGCGGACATCACGCTCATGAAGTCGGATCTTCGCGATGTCGCTCGTGCGATCCTTCTGTCCCGCCGCACCATCCGAACCGCGCGGCAGAATCTGTTCTGGGCATTCTTCTACAATGTTATCGGAATTCCGATGGCGGCGCTTGGGATGCTCAATCCAGTTGTGGCTGCGGCCGCAATGGCATTCAGCTCCGTCAGCGTCGTGTCGAATTCGCTTCGCCTGAGGCGCGCGCGGCTCTGAGCCGGAAGACGACCAAAATTCCTCGGATTTCGCGTGTATCTGTGGGGGGAAACGTGCGTATATTCCCCCGCAGAGGAGGCAATCCAAGGAGTGCGCGATGAACGAGTTCGAAAGCGAAGCGTATCAGCACGAACTGAACATCCGCCGGGAACGGCTGCTCGGTGCGATCTCTTCGGACACCGGGGATGTGCACATTGCCGATCTGCTTCAACAGGTGGATAGGGCGCTGGAACGCCTTCGCAACGGCACGTTCGGCTTCTGCGAGACGTGTCACGATGCGATTGAGCCAGAGCGGCTTGCCGTCGATCCGCTGCTGCGGTACTGCCTCGACCATCTCTCCGACGCTGAACAGCGTTTCCTCCAACGCGACCTGGAAATGGCCACTGCCATCCAGAATTCGCTTCTGCCGAAGAACGGCGTTACGGTGCCCGGGTGGACCACGCAGTTCCATTTCCAGCCCTCCGGACCCGTCAGCGGAGATTATTGCGATCTCGTCCCTGCATCAAACGGAAGCCTGTATTTCTTCATCGGGGACGTCAGCGGCAAGGGAGTTTCTGCATCCCTGTTGATGTCCCATCTGCACGCCATCATCCGAACGCTCGTGGAATCAATGCCCGGCACCGCCGAGATTGTCACGAGGGCAAACCGCCTTTTTTGTGAAGGAACCGCGCAGAAGAACTTTGCCACATTGGTCGCCGGGCGCGCGTATCCGGACGGATCAGTGGAGATCAGCACGGCAGCACATTGCCCGGTGTTTGTGATCCGAGAGGACCGCGTGCAGCGGATCCCACCCGCCGGTCTTCCACTGGGTCTCTTCTGTCGGATCGATGCCAAGGCAACGACGATTTCGCTGGAAAAGGGGGATTCGCTCTTTCTGTGCACAGATGGACTTCTGGAAGCGCGCAACGACCAGAATGAGCTGTTTTGGGAAGATCGTCTCGAGAATCTCTTGCGCCACGCGCATCGCATGTCACCGGGAAACGTTCTCGACCTCTGCAAAAGGGAACTCGTTTCGTTCACCAATGCAGGCCGGCCGACTGACGATTTGACACTGCTCTCTCTCGCGCGAATCTGACATCTTCCCTCGAGTCATTCGGCATCTTCCCAGGATGCGCGATGTTCGCTTCTGTCTGATGAACTGAACTAAGCGATTCGTCCGCCCAAGAATCGCTTCCACTGCTTCCACGGTAACTCGCCGATTTTTCAAAAAAATCGCCACTCCTCCTTGCATCTTCATCTTTTTCTTTATATCCTTCCTCAAAATCGCTCCACATTAACGGCTTGTCTCAGGACTATCGACGATGGCACATCGGAGCAAGTATCTCTCCGGCAAGAAAATCGACCCTCGGCCGATCAAAAAGAACACTACGGTCATAGATCTGGTCGACACGCATTTTCAGGCGTACAACGCGGCTCGCCTCCGTGAGGCAGCCCAGTTATTCGTCGAAAAAATGCTGAAGCCGAACGTGACGATCGGGATGAGCGTGACGGGAGCACTCACGCCGGCGGGTCTCGGCGGCTCGTGCATCGTTCCGCTCATGAAAGCCGGTTTTGTAGACTGGATCGTCAGCACGGGGGCGAACCTGTATCATGACACGCATTTTGCAATCGGCCACGCGCTGCATCGTGGTTCTCCGTTCATCGACGACAGGCTTCTTCGCAAAGAATCGGTGATTCGGATCTACGATATTCTGTTCGATTATGAAGTTCTACTCGATACTGATGAATTCTTCCGCAAAGTCATTCTAGCACCTGAATTTCAGAAGGAAATGAGCACCTCTGAATTTCATTACAAAATGGGCAAGTACATTGCCGAACGTGAGCGTAAGCTTCGGCTTCCGTTTGAAAGCGTGCTCGGGACAGCCTACCGTTGCGGCGTACCGGTGTTCACCTCTTCACCGGGCGACAGTTCGATCGGCATGAACGTCGCCGCCACAGCTCTCTTCGGAAATCGGTTGCGGTTTGATGTCCTGGCTGACGTGAACGAGACGGCGTCGATCGTGCTCGGAGCCAAACGCAGCGGCGGGCGCAGCGGGGTCCTGATCCTCGGCGGGGGCTCCCCGAAGAACTTCATGCTCCAGACGGAGCCGCAAATTCAGGAAGTGCTGAAAATCGATGAAAAAGGGCACGACTACTTCCTCCAGATCACAGATGCCCGGCCCGACACCGGCGGTCTTTCGGGTGCCACGCCATCCGAAGCAGTGAGCTGGGGGAAGATCGATCCGGACCAATTGCCGGACACGGTGGTCTCGTACATTGACTCGACCGTGGCACTTCCGATACTGACCTCTTACGCGCTCGGCAAGCGCAAGCCCCGTCCGTTGAAGAAGCTCTATCTCCGGCGGGATGAGCTGCTGAGCCGAATGAAGCGCGAGGCGGATAAAGTGTATCGGGGTTGAGCAGGAACAGACAATTCATCATCATTGAAAGGAAGGACAGATGGATCGCTTTCAGGAACTCGTTGACCTGGTACAGACATTCAAGGTCGATTTTGACAAGTTCTACCAGAAGAACAACAAGTCGGCCGGCGTGCGGCTGCGGAAGCACATGGCCCAGCTGAAGCGGAAAGCCCAGGAGATCCGGAACGAAGTGCAGGATATCAAGGCGAAAATGGCGGAAGAAGAAGGCGGCAACACGCCCGATTCGCCGACCGTCTGACCTGAGAACCATTTCATACAAGGGGGATGTACGTTGCCCGTCCGTGTCGGGACCATCGGTCCTGAGACGGGCGGGTATCGCCACACCGCCGCCCGGCGGCTGACAACGACCTCACCCCGCAACCTCATCACACGCGGACCAATACCATGAGCCACCCACGCATTCTTGCAGTACTGCTTCTCGCATTTCTGACCTCTTCAATCCTCCTGTCCGGTGTCGAACGGGCACATCCGCGGATCATTCCGGCACCGCGCGAAGTCGAATGGCTCGACGGCGCACTGAAGATCTCTTCCGCGACACGGATCGTGCTGGGAGAAGGCTGCACATCGGACGATGAATTCGCCGCGCAACGTATCAACGAAGCGCTGGGCGAGTTGGGGAAGGAACGGTTGCGCATTGTCCGGGAAGCGGACGTGCGCCGTGTGACGGCAAACGTCATCTATCTTGGCACGCCGCGATCGGCATTCGCCGTTCGGTCCGGCATCGCGCGAACGTCGCTGACACCCGAGATGAAGGATGAAGGGTACGTTTTGCGCATCTCGGCAGACGCCGCGGTGGTCGTCGGAGCCACGCCGGCGGGTCGATTCTACGGTGTGATGTCGCTCGTCCAGCTGCTGATGCGCGAAAAGCGATCCGTTCTCTTGCCCGCCGTAGCGGTAAGGGATTGGCCTCTCCAGTCGATCCGGGGGATCAGCGACGACATCAGCCGCGGGCAGGTGTCCACGCTCGAGAACTTCCGGCGCATCATCCGCTTTCTTGCCCGGTATAAACTGAACACATACACGCTCTACCTCGAGGATATGTTCGCGTTCCGCTCGTATCCGACGATCGGACGGGGACGCGGAGCGCTGACCGCGCAGGAGGTGAAGGATCTCGACGCGTACGCGAAGCGCTATCACGTGGACCTGGTGCCGACATTCGAGACATTGGGGCACTGGGAAAACATCCTGATAAAGCCGGAGTTCAGCCGCTACGCGGAATTTCCCGGGGCGCATACGTTGAACGTCTCCGACGAAGAGGTCTATCGCATGTTGGACCGGATGATCGGCGAGCTGGCGTCCGCCTTCAGTTCACCGTGGTTCAATATGGCGGCGGATGAATCGTGGGATGTCGGACTCGGCGCGAACAAGGCTCGCGTGGCAGCCAGCGATCTGGCGACCGTCCATGCGGAACACTACAATCGCCTCTTTGCGATCCTGAAGAAGTACAACAAGCGGCCCATGATGTACGGGGACGTCATCCTCAACAATCCGACGATTCTCGACAAGATCCCGCGCGATGTGATGATCGTGGACTGGCACTACGGTGCCGCGGATCAGTATCCGAGTCCTGCGGTCTTCGAGAAAGCCGGCATGCCGTTCGTGGTCTGTCCGGCTGTCTGGAATTTCACCGGTCCGTTTCCCAATTACCTCAACACGTTCGTGAACATCCGCAATCTTGTCCGGGACGGCTACCGGCACGGATCGCGCGGCGTCATCACGTCCAACTGGAACGACTTCGGCGGAGAAGAACTGCGGGAA
Source organism: Bacteroidota bacterium (assembly GCA_021813905.1). Taxonomy (GTDB): domain Bacteria; phylum Bacteroidota; class Ignavibacteria; order UBA10030; family UBA10030; genus JAKAJH01. The sequence continues at coordinate 12,822 of JAKAJH010000058.1, forward strand.
CTGAATCTGCTCGGCTATGCATGGACAGCGGAATGCGCATGGCATCCTCTCGATGCCGATGCGGAGTCGTTCACGGAAGCGTTCTTTCGGGATTTCACCGGGGCGGAAGGATCCGCATTCGCGGCGCGCACAGCCTATCTGATTCTGACGCAGCCGCTCACGCTCGTGGCGTGGAACGATCTCTGGCGTCATCCGATGCTTCCGATCCGTCAGACGCTTCCCTTGGTCTGGAGGGAGGAAGGATATCGGGCGCAGCGCGCGATCGTGGATGATCTTCTCGACAACGGCCGGAGAGAGGCGACCCGCAACCGGGAGCACTGGAACTATCTTCGCTTCGTGGCAGACCTTGAGCAGTGGTACGGGGAAAAGCTTCGTGCCGGCGAATGGGTGCGCACCGTGACCGAGCACGCCGACAGTACGACGCCGCACGCGATCGCGGATAGTGTTCGGATCGTGTGCGATTCTGTCGTCCGCTCGCTGGAAGATCTTCGCGCGTCGTTTGAGAAACTCTGGCGGACGACGAACCGGCGCGAAGGACTGGATCTTCTCCTTGCCCGCTACGACCGGCAGATCGCGTACTGGAAGGAGAAAACGGCACAAGTGGACAGCGGCGCGTGGTGGGTGGATCCGGTGATCCCGAGCCGGTGGATCTGTCATCCGCTGGGAAATCCCTGGACGAAGGACTCGGCGCTCACGCAGGTCCCGATGGCCCGGTTCACAAAGACCATTGTCGTGCAGGGAGATGTGCTGAAGGCTCCCCTTCAACTGATCGGTGATACCGAGGCCACGGTGTGGGTGAATGGTGATTCGGTTGGGACGGTGTTCGCGCGTCGTTCCCTCTCCCTGATCGTGGAACAGGAGCGAGTGAAGATGTGGGATGTGGCGAGATTCCTCCGTCGGGGGGAGAATATCATAACGGTTGATGCCCGATCTTACGCACCGCGAGGCTCGGGGGGATTCAACCTGTATGCGGAGATCCATGATCCCGTCGGTCGGGTGGATGTTGTGGTGAGCGACTCGACCTGGCACGTGATCGATCTTGGTGTGACGGAACAGGGCGGGACCGACGCCGGCGCGGTCCGAAAAGAGCTTCAGGCCCGGGAATATGCCTATCCGTTCACGGTCATGCGCCCCGATCTGGCGCATGGCAGGTTGTCCTGGATCGAGCGGTGAGGCCGGAACGATTGATGTTTTTCGGCTTGCAGAATTTGTCGCTATTCGTTTGTATATTGGCAAAAGTGGAACAGGGTGCGGGAGCAAAGAGACCAGCATGAAACGATATGTCGTCTTGGGCCTGTTGGCGGGTGCCGCAGTATCCATGCTTCTGTACTACTTGAGACGTCGGGAGCTTGAAGGGACGGAGTTCAGGGACTTCCTGGACTCCTCGAGCGTCGCCGACGACCTTTTCGGAAAGGCGTTTGACGAATTGCCTGACAAGCTCTGATGGGTTGTGCGAGATAAATCAGGGACTTGCATGGCGGCCCTCGGGCATGCCGGAGAAATTGGTGATCCCAAGCGGAGATCATGTCGGAACTTGATGAACAACGGCGGAAAGTCGAGGAGCTGAAGCGCAAGATCCTCGAGCAGAAGCGTGCAGTCGCCGCCGGTGGCGGTCCATCCTCTGTTGAAGAAGAGCGAAAAGAGGATGAAGCCAAGCGGAAGGCGGAGGAAGAAGCCCGCCAGAAAACCGCCGAAGAAGAGGCACGACGGAAAGCCGCTGAGGATGAAGCGAAACAGAATGCAGTTGCCGAGGCAAAGCGCAAAGCTGACGAAGAGGAGCGAAGACGCAAGGCTGCCGTAGAAGCTGAAGCTCAGCGGGAAGAGGCGGAGGAGCGACGAAAACTCGAAGAGATCGAAGCCCGGAAGAAGGTCGCTGAAGAGGAGGCGCGGAAGAAAGCGGAAGCTGAAGCCGCGGCCCGGGAGGCGGCCCGAAAGAAGGCGGAAGCCGAGGCAGAAGCGAAGCGTCGGGCGCAAGAAGAAGACCGGAAGAAGGAAGAGGAAAAGAGGAAGGCGGAGGCCGTTGCGGCGGCGCAGGTCAAGCAGGCGGCTGCGGTCGTATCGTTGCAGGCGTATGCTCAGGCGCTGAAGCAGGCCTGGCTGGATGGAAAGATGAGTGATGACGAGCGGATCCTTCTTCAAACCCTCCGGAAGACTTTTGGGATCGGTGATTCGGAGCATGAAGGGTTGGAGCAGGAGGTGCAGTTGGAGATCTATCTGGAAGCACTCGTCGAGGCCTGGAAAGACGGTGCGATCACGCCGGATGACTCTGAGCGGTTAGATCTCCTGCGGGACCAATTTAGGATTTCGGCGGATGAGCATCTCAGGCTGGAGAAGCAGGTCCGGCACGACATTTTGCGCCAGAAACAGGCCTGAAGAAAGGTCTTCCCTACAAACAAATTCGGAAAATAGTTGTAGAAAGATGTTGACTTTCGGATATCGAGGTGTTATATTAAAAGCCCGTTCACGCTGAACGGAGAGTTCCTTAACGGTTTATGTTCAAAATGCCCATCATCGCATGGGCATTTTTATCGTTAAGATGTTCTTTGAAAAGTGTGCAAGGTTTAAAATCAATTCGCTAGGTTTCACCTGCAAATGCCTTTATGGCAGCAGGTTCATACTCGAAGTTGAGAATGTTATAAAATTCTACAATGGAGAGTTTGATCCTGGCTCAGGACGAACGCTGGCGGCGTGCCTAACACATGCAAGTCTTGGGAGAAAGGGATAGCAATATCCTGAGTAAACCGGCGCAAGGGTGAGTAACGCGTAGGCAACCTGCCCTCTGGACGGGAATAACTTCGAGAAATCGAGGCTAATACCCGATAATGCAGCGGCACCGCATGGTGATGTTGTTAAAAGCCCGCAAGGGCGCCAAAGGATGGGCCTGCGTCCCATTAGGTAGTTGGTGAGGTAACGGCCCACCAAGCCGACGATGGGTAGCTGGTCTGAGAGGACGATCAGCCACACTGGAACTGAGACACGGTCCAGACTCCTACGGGAGGCAGCAGTGAGGAATATTGCGCAATGCCCGAAAGGGTGACGCAGCGACGCCGCGTGGAGGATGAAGGCCCTATGGGTCGTAAACTCCTTTTGCGGGGGAAGAATTTGGAGCTACAGGCTCCATTGACTGTACCCCGAGAAAAAGCATCGGCTAACTACGTGCCAGCAGCCGCGGTAATACGTAGGATGCGAGCGTTGTCCGGAATCACTGGGTGTAAAGGGAGCGCAGGCGGGTTGGTAAGTCGGTGGTGAAATTCTTGGGCTTAACCCGGGGACTGCCATCGATACTGCCAATCTTGAGTGCGGAAGAGGTTGGTGGAATTCTTGGTGTAGCGGTGAAATGCGTAGATATCAAGAAGAACACCGATGGCGAAGGCAGCCAACTGGTCCGCTACTGACGCTCATGCTCGAAAGCGTGGGGATCAAACAGGATTAGATACCCTGGTAGTCCACGCCCTAAACGATGGATACTCGATGTCGGGCCGCAAGGCTCGGTGTCTAAGCTAACGCATTAAGTATCCCACCTGGGGAGTACGATCGCAAGGTTGAAACTCAAAGGAATTGACGGGGGCCCGCACAAGCAGTGGAGCATGTGGTTTAATTCGATGCAACGCGAAGAACCTTACCTGGGTTTGAAAGGCTCTGTAAACCGGTGAAAGCCGGCTAGCGTAGCAATACGCGCGGAGTACAGGTGCTGCATGGCTGTCGTCAGCTCGTGCCGTGAGGTGTTAGGTTAAGTCCTGCAACGAGCGCAACCCCTGCACTTAGTTGCC
>JAKAJH010000059.1 GCA_021813905.1 Bacteroidota bacterium
GTCGTGGATTGGGCCAGCAACATGGTCCGCGTCGACGGTCACCATGAGACATTGTTCAACTTCCTTCTCGATGAAACGCTGGTCGTCGAGAATGTCCGCAGCGCGCTCGATGTGGTCGCGGCCCAGCCGGCGGTCCGGTGCGTCACGCTCGACGGCGAGGTGGTAACCGGCAAAGGCGTGGTACGGGGCGGAAGCGTGCGCCAGGACGAAGGCGTCCATATCAGCAAGCGGTCGCAGCTGGAGGAACTGACGGCGGACGTGGCCGGGCTCACGCAACAACTCGAACGGGTGCGCCGCACGGTCGGCGAGAAAGCCGCCTCGCTGGAAGGCGTGAACCTGAAGAGGCTGACCGAAGAGGCGCGGGCGATCGAGCAGAAGAAGACCTCGGTGGAGGTCCGCATGGCGCAGCTCGAGTTCGAGAAGCGCCGCGCGGAAGAGAATGTCGAGCGGAACCAGGCGGAAGCGGAGAAGCTCCAGCAGGAAATCACGGCGCTGACGGGAGAGCTGGAACAGCTCACGCCCTCCATCCGGTCCCTTGAGGAGCGCCAGCGAGACGCGGAACAGCGCGTCGGCGCGACGACGAGCGAAGTGGAGACGATGGAGGCGCTCTGGAACGAATATTCCCGCGTGGCCAACGAGGCGCATCTGGCGGTGGTGTCCCTCCGCGGTGAGGAGCGGAGCCTGCAGGAGGCGATGGATCACGCCGAGTCGACGCTGCAGACGATCGATGCGACCGTTGAGCAGCGGACGACCGAGATCGTGGAGGCGGGCCAGGAGATCGAATCCCTGGACGCCGACATCGGCGACGCCGCAGCACGCATGACCGCGGTGCGGCACGAATACGAATCAGTGCTGAAGCAGAAACAGTCGGTCGATTCGGAATTCACCGCCAAGCGCGGACAGATCCATACGATTGAGCTGAAGCTCAAGGATGAACGCTTGCGGCAGGAAGGATCGCTGAAAGCCGCCCACGACCTGGAATTCAAGATCCAGGAGCTCACGATGAAGGCGGAAAACCTCCGGATGCGGGCGAAGGAAGGTTTCGATCTGACCCTCGAGGTACGGGAGTACCCGGACGCGGAACAGTTTGACCTCGTCGCCGCGCGGGACGAGATCCAGAAGCTGAAGGACAAGATCCATAATCTTGGCCCTGTGAACTTCGCCGCCTTCGATGAATACAAGAGCGAAAAGGAACGTCTCGATTTCGTGACCGCCCAGAAGGACGACCTGCTGGAGTCCGAGAAGACGCTGGAGCAGACGATCGAAGAGATCAATACGACGGCCCAGCGCCAGTTCCTGGAGACCTTCGAAAAGATCCGCGAGAACTTCATCGTGACGTTCAAGGGCCTGTTCGACGAGGGGGATGAATGCGATCTGCGCCTCGAGGACGGCCTCGATCCGCTGGAAGCGCGCATTGAGATCGTGGCGAAGCCTCGGGGAAAACGGCCGACCTCCATCGACCTGCTGTCCGGCGGAGAAAAGACGCTGACGGCCATCGCGCTGCTCTTCGCCATCTACCTCGTGAAGCCGAGCCCGTTCTGTATCCTCGATGAAGTGGACGCGCCGCTGGATGATTCGAACATCGACCGGTTCACGCGCATTCTCCGCAAGTTCTCCGACAATACGCAATTCGTCGTCGTCACGCACAACAAGCGGACAATGGAAGCGACGAACGCACTCTACGGCGTCACGATGGAGGAAGAGGGCATCTCGAAGCTCGTGTCGGTGAAGTTCAGTGAATCGATGGACAGCAACTGACCGCGGATGATCCGGGTGTACTGCGATTTTGACGGCACGGTCTGTCCCGAGGATATCGGCGAGCAATTGTTCCGCACGTTCGTAGGAGATCAGGCGCAGGACATCGTGGACACACTCCTGCGCGGAGAGATCAACGCGCAGGAATGGCTGCGCCGGGAATGTGAAGCGATCCCCTCCCTTGATCGGAAGACCTTCGACGCATTCGTCGACGGCCATGCAGTTGACCCTCAGTTCCCGGCATTCGTCCGGTTTGCCGAGGAACGTGGCATGGCGGTGACGGTGGTAAGCGACGGGCTGGATGCGTACGTGGAACGCGTGCTCGCCGCAGCCGGACTCCAGCGGATCCCGTTCTTTGCGAACGCGGCGCATTTTGTCCGCCGGGGCAGCCGGGATCGCGTCGAAGTCTCATTCCCATACACGGACGCGGAATGCGACCGGTGCGGCAACTGCAAGCGCAACCACCTGCTGACCCGATCCGCCGACGATGACATCATCGTGTATGTGGGGGATGGATACTCGGACCGGTGCCCGGTCCGGTTTGCGGACGTGGTCTTCGCCCGCCGGGAGTTGATCAAGTACTGCCAGGAGCAGAACATCACGTACCGTCCGTTCCGCGGTTTCGGTGAGGTGCGCACCCGACTTCAGGCGCTGCTGGAGCGGGCATCGGTTCGTCCGCGCCGGGAGGCCGTCATGGCCCGGCGGGAAGTCTTTGCCCAGGGATGATGATGGCCCGGCGTGTCATGATCATCGCGGGAGAAGCCTCCGGAGACCTGCACGGGTCCGGAGTGGTGCGAGCGCTGAAGCAGCACGATCCGTCGGTGGACATTTACGGCGTCGGCGGCGACCGCATGAGCGCCGAAGGCATGGAACTCATCTACCACATCCGTGAGCTGGGTTTCATGGGGTTCGTGGAGGTGCTGAAACACCTGCCGTTCCTGAAGGTCATGCAGCATACGCTGGAGCAAATCCTGCGGTTCAAGCGGCCGGATGTGCTCCTTCTGATCGATTATCCGGGATTCAACCTCCGGTTCGCCCGCATCGCGAAACGATACGGCGTTCGGGTCGTCTATTACATCAGTCCGCAGGTCTGGGCGTGGCATCGCTCCCGGGTGACGAAGATGCGGGGCATCGTGGATCAGATGCTGGTGATCTTTCCGTTCGAGGTGGAGCTGTATCGGGCGGAAGGGATCGATGCGGAATTCGTCGGACATCCACTGCTGGAGGTGCTGCACACCGCGACCGAGCGGAATACGTTCCGGAAGCAGATTGGCGCGGATCCGTCCCGGCCGCTGATCGCGTTGCTTCCCGGCAGCCGCAAACAGGAATTGGACGGTATTCTGCCGGAAATGCTGACGGCAGCGCGTACGGTGGCGAAGGACATGAACGCCGAAATCGCCCTGGGCATCGCACCGACCGTCGATGAGGCGTACGTGCGGACGCTGTTCAGCGTCGATGGTGTGCATCTGGTGTCCGGCGCGACATACGATCTGATGGCGCACGCGGATTTTGCGTTCGTGACCTCCGGCACCGCCACGCTCGAGACGGCATGCTTCGGCACGCCGATGCTCGTGGTGTATCGCACGTCATGGCTGACGTATCTCATCGGCCGTGCGCTGGTGCGTGTGCGAAATATCGGTCTCGTGAACATCGTGGCCGGACGGCAGATCGTGCCGGAGCTCATTCAGCACCGTGCACGGGCATCGCAGCTGGCCCGCACGGCGCTGCAGTTGCTCCGCGATCCTGAGGCGCTGCGGACCATGCGGGAAGACCTCAGCGGGGTGCGCGGCAAACTGGGTGCGCCGGGAGCGTCTCGCCGTGTGGCGGATCGGATCCTGGCGGCGGACTGAATGACCTCTCCGCGATCCATTCTGATCCCCCTCGCGGGGCCGTACGAAGCCGCGGTCGCAGTGCGGAACTGGTTCTTTGAAAAAGGCATTCTTCGCGTTGCATCGATGGACGTTCCGGTCATTTCTGTCGGCAACATTGCGGCCGGGGGGACCGGCAAGACGCCGTTCGTTGCATTTGCGGCTTCCTTTCTGCGGCAGCTCGGGGCGCGTGTCGCCATTGTGAGTCGCGGGTACGGCCGACGATCCAAAGGATATCTGGTCGTCAGCAACGGCCGTCAGCGGTGCGCCGAGCCGTGGAATGGCGGCGATGAACCTGCCGAGCTGGCGGAAGCGGTGGACGGCGCCATCGTCGCGGTGGGGGAACGACGCGTGGAGGCGATGCAGCAAGTGACCCGCGCATTCCATCCGGACGTGATCGTCCTCGATGATGCGTTTCAGCATCGCTACGCGGCGCGGGATCTGGACATCGTTCTGGTGACGGCCGCTGAGATCATCCGCGGTGACCGGTTGCTGCCGGCAGGCAACCGGCGCGAGCCGCTCTCGTCGCTCCGGCGCGCGGATCTGATCGTGGTGACGCGGTGCCGGAATGCGGAAGAATTTGAAACCGCGCGGGACCGCCTGTCGAAGTTCAACAAGCCTATTGCCGGGGTCCGGACGACGCCAACCGGATTGAGCCGGACGGCAACAGGAGATATGGTCGAGCAGGGATCGGTGCCGGGAAGAACTGCCGTGCTTGTGTCGGGTGTCGCGAATCCGGCCGCAGTGGCGCAATCCGCCGCGGACCTCGGATTTGTTGTCGCAGAACATCTGCGCTACCGGGACCATCACTGGTTCATCGACGCCGATGTGCGGGAGATCGGGGCCGCGTTCCGGCGCAGGGCCGCTCATGTGATCCTGACGACGGCAAAAGACGCTGTCCGGTTGCGCAGTCGGCACGCGGATTTCGTGGCCGCTCATCCGGTGTACACGATCCGGATCGGGATCGAGTTCCTGTCGGGCCGCGAGATCGTGGAACGCGTGCTCCGGAAGGTCTCCGGACGCTGAAGGGGTCGGAAAGCAATGCGCATCGGTGTCACGGATTGCTTCAACGAAGACAAGTATCAGCAGTACGTTGACTGGACCCACGCGACGGATGCGGGCGTCGAGATTGTGCGGCTCGCGTGGACCGAACAGAACGCCGATGCGGTGGGCTCGCTCGATGGCCTGGTGTTGACGGGTGGCGGAGACGTCCACCCGCGCTTCTCCGGGATGGACGGATCGCTCGACGGGCTCGCCGGCGTTGACGAGCGTCGTGACGAGTTCGAGCTGGATGTGATCGATCGGGCGCTGACCGCTGAGCGGCCGGTGCTCGGCGTCTGCCGCGGCATGCAGATCATGAATGTCGCGTTGGGCGGGACGCTGGTGCGGGATCTGGAGGCGGCGGGATACCGGAATCATCGGAGTGTGCCGGAGCAGAAAACGGAGCACGGCATTTCCGTCATCCCCCACACGCTGCTGCAGACGCTGGCCGGCGTGCCGGTGGTGCGCGTCAATTCCTCGCACCATCAGGCGGTGGACGAATTGGGCCGCGGACTGATGCGCGCGGCGGTCTCAGAGGAAGGTGTGACGGAAGCGGCGGAATGGGCCCTCAAGGACCGTATGCCGTTCCTGCTGTTGGTCCAGTGGCACCCCGAGCGGACGCCGGACCATCCGCTCTCCCGGAACATCGTGAGTTTGTTCTTGCGTGAAGTACAGATGACCCATGAGCAGCACACGGATACGACATACTGAATAACGAAAGGACCGGTTTCACCATGGCAAAAGCACAGAAGTACGTCTACTTCTTCGGCAATGGCAAGGCGGAGGGGAAGGCGGACATGAAGAACCTGCTCGGCGGCAAAGGCGCCAACCTCGCCGAGATGACCAATATCGGTCTCCCCGTGCCTCCCGGATTCACGATCACGACGGAGGTGTGTACGCATTACTATGCCAACAAGAACACCTATCCGAAGGTCCTCACGGCGCAGGTGAAGGACGCGCTCGCGAAAGTGGAGAAGGCGATGGGAGCAAAGTTCGGGGATGCGAAGAATCCGCTCCTCGTCTCGGTCCGCTCCGGCGCCCGCGCCTCCATGCCGGGCATGATGGACACGATCCTGAACCTGGGTCTGAATGAGAAGACCGTTGCCGCGGTCATTGCAAAGACCGGCAACGAGCGGTTCGCATACGACTCCTATCGCCGCTTCGTGCAGATGTACGGCGATGTCGTGCTGGGTCTCAAGCCGGTGCACAAGGATGATATCGATCCGTTCGAAGCGATCATCGAGCAAAAGAAGCACGAGCGGGGCATCAACGCGGACACGGACCTCACGGCGGCTGATCTGAAGGATCTCGTGGTACGCTTCAAGAAGGCGATCAAAGAGAAGACCGGCAAGGATTTCCCCGAAGATCCGCTGCAGCAGATGTGGGGCGCGATCGGCGCGGTGTTTGGTTCGTGGATGAACGAGCGCGCCATTGCCTACCGCAAGATGTACGATATCCCCGAATCGTGGGGGACGGCGGTCAACGTGCAGACGATGGTATTCGGCAATATGGGGAACGACTCCGGGACCGGCGTGGCCTTCACGCGCGATGCCGCCACCGGCGAGAACATATTCTACGGCGAGTACCTGATGAACGCGCAGGGTGAGGATGTCGTGGCCGGCATCCGGACGCCCTTGCCGATTTCCGAGCTCGCGAAGGACGACAAGAAAGCGTATGTCCAGCTCGAGAAGATCCGTCAGACGCTCGAGAAGCACTATCGCGATATGATGGACATCGAGTTCACGATCCAGCAGGGCAAGCTGTTCATGCTCCAGTGCCGCGTGGGCAAGCGGACGGCGTTCGCCGCGATCAAGATCGCGGTGGATATGGTCGATCAGAAGCTCGTCACGGACAAAGAAGCGCTCGAGCGCATCGAGCCGGATCAGTTGAACCAGCTCCTCCGACCGATCTTCGACATGGCGGAAAAAGAGAACGCCATCAGGGGCGGCCGCCTGCTGACGAAGGGCCTCAACGCCGGCCCCGGCGCGGCAACCGGACGGATCGTGTTCAACGCGGTCGATGCCGAAGCGTGGGCGAAGCGCGGTGAGAAGGTCATTCTGACCCGCATCGAAACGTCTCCGGAGGACATCAAAGGCATGAACGCCGCGGAAGGCATCCTGACAGCGCGCGGTGGCATGACCTCGCACGCCGCTCTGGTGGCCCGGCAAATGGGCAAGGTGTGCGTCGCCGGCTGCGGCGACCTGCTGATCGACTATTCGAGCCACCGCATGACCGTGAAGGGACGGACGCTGAAGGAAGGCGACTGGATCTCCCTCGACGGCACGACCGGCCAGGTGATCGAAGGCAAGGTCAACACGAAGCCGTCCGAGGTGCTGCAGGTGCTGATCGAGAAGACGCTCGATCCGTCGAAGGCCCCGGTGTACCGGACCTTCGCGAAGGTGATGGCGTGGGCCGACAAGTACCGGACGCTGAAGATCCGCACGAATGCCGACCAGCCCGACCAGTCGGCGAACGCCGTGGCCTTCGGCGCCGAAGGCATCGGCCTCTGCCGGACCGAGCACATGTTCTTCGGCGAAGGCAAGATCGGCCCGATGCGGGAGATGATCCTGGCCGACACCCTGGAACAGCGCAAGGCCGCCCTGGCCAAGCTCCTGCCGCTTCAGCGGAAGGACTTCGCCGGTATCTTCGAGGTGATGAACGGCCGGCCGGTCACCATCCGGACGATCGATCCGCCGTTGCACGAGTTTCTGCCGCACGAAGAAAAGGAGCAGCGGGCGCTCGCGGCCCAGATGGGTCTGTCGTACGAAAAGGTGAAGGAGCGCGTGGAATCCCTGCACGAGTTCAACCCGATGCTCGGCTTCCGCGGCTGCCGTCTCGGCATCATCTACCCCGAGATCACCGAGATGCAGGCGCGCGCAATCTTCGAAGCGGCCGCCGACACGAAGAAGAAGGGCATCGGCGTCGAGCCGGAAGTCATGATCCCGCTCGTGGGCAACGTGAAGGAGTTGCAGAACCAGGCTGCGCTGGTTCGCGCGACCGCCGAGCAGGTCATGAAGGAACAGGGAGTGCGCTTCAGGTACCTCGTCGGCACGATGATCGAGATCCCGCGCGGTGCAGTGACCGCGGATGAGATCGCCACGGTGGCGGAGTTCTTCAGCTTCGGCACCAACGACCTCACCCAGACGACGCTCGGCGTGAGCCGGGACGATGCGGCGCGATTCCTCGTGCCGTACGTCGACAAGGAGATCTACGCGAAGGATCCGTTCGAGGTCCTCGACCGCGGCGGTGTGGGTCAGCTGATGAAGCTGGCCGTCGAGCGGGGCCGTTCCACGCGGCCGGGCATCAAGCTCGGGATCTGCGGAGAACACGGCGGCGATCCGTCGAGCATCGAGTTCTGCCATCTGACGGGACTGAACTACGTGAGCTGTTCGCCGTTCCGCGTGCCCATCGCGCGGCTGGCGGCGGCGCGCGCGGCACTGCTCAACCCGGCACCGAAGGCGGCGGCAAAGAGCCGCAAGCCTGCCCGCCGGCGCTGAACGGTCCGGTCGTACCGGAATCCACGGGGCGTGGCGGCCTCCGGCTGTCACGCCCCCGGTTGTCACTATTGCAAGGACACACGAGATGAAGCTTTCCGATTTCAAGTATCCGCTTCCGCGCAATCTCATCGCGAAGCATCCGGCGCATCCGCGCGACCATTCGCGCCTGCTGGTGCTGAATCGCGATGACGAATCGATGCTGGACCGGAAATTCTACGAAATCGCGGACTACTTCTCCCGCGGCGACTGTCTGGTCGTAAACGAGACCAGGGTGTTCCAGGCCCGCCTGTTCGGAAAGAAGGAAAAGACCAACGCCAAGATCGAGGTGTTTCTTCTGCGGGAGCTCAATGCCGAGGAAAACATCTGGGACGTGATCGTCGATCCGGCGCGCAAGGTGCGCATCGGCAACAAGATCTTCTTCGACGACGGCAAACTGTGGTGCGAAGTGATCGACAACACGACCTCGCGCGGCCGCACGGTGCGATTCAACCACAAGGGCGATTTCTTCAAGATCATCGAGCGCATCGGCCAGACGCCGCTCCCGTACTACATCAAGCGGGACGCCACGGAGAAGGATAAGGACAGCTACCAGACGGTGTACGCGCGGACGCTCGGAGCCGTGGCGGCGCCGACGGCCGGTCTGCACTTCACGAAGGCTCTGCTGAAGAAGATCGAAGCCAAGGGTGTGAAGGTCGCTCCTGTCCTTCTGCACGTCGGCCTCGGCACGTTCCGCACGGTCGAGGTGGAGGATCTGACGAAGCACAAGATGGATTCGGAGTACTTTGAGATCGCTCCGTCCACCGCCGAGATCATCAACAAGACCATCGACGCACGGAAGCGCGTGTTCGTGGTCGGCACGAGCTCATGCCGCGCCATCGAATCAAGCGTGACGTCGGACGGCCATGTGAAAGCGGCGAAGGGATGGACCGACAAATTCATCTTCCCGCCGTACGATTTCAAGATCGCCGATCACCTCATCACGAACTTCCACCTCCCGGAATCGACGCTCCTGATGCTGGTGAGCGCATTCGCGGGGCACGAATTCGTGATGAAGGCATATAAGAAGGCGATCAAGGAAGGGTATCGCTTCTACAGCTACGGCGATGCGACGCTGATCCTCTAGCATCGAACGTTGCACGGAGGGAGCCGTCCGTCCGCCGCGTGGCGGGGAAGACTCCCTCCGAATGTTTCCAGACGAAGGCACCGACATTCATGACACGCACACGACCACGGGTGGTGGTCATCGTTCCGGCCGCCGGGTCCGGCACGCGGATCGGCGGAGCGGTGCGGAAGCAGTTCCTGCCGCTCAAGGGAAAGCCGATCGTGGTGCACACGCTGCAGCAGTTCGAACACTGCGCCGACGTGGATGAGACGGCCGTGGCGGTGCCCGAGTCGGCAATCACGGAAATGGAAAGTCTGGTCTCGCGCTACCGGCTGCATAAGGTCAGCAAGGTCGTGGTCGGCGGCGCGCGGCGTCAGGATTCCGTGGCGAATGCTCTGGCGACGCTGGCGTTGCGCGACACGGATATCGTCCTTGTCCACGACGGCGTGCGTCCGTTCGTGGAAACGAAACGGATCGGTCATCTCGTCCGCGAATGCAGGGAGCATGGCAGCGCGGTGCTTGCCGTGCAGCCGAAGGACACGGTGCGCCGGTCCGTCGGCGGAACCGTCTTCGACCAGACGCTGGACCGCAACGCCCTGTGGATGGTGCAGACGCCGCAGGCTTTCCGCGCGGCATTCCTCATCGACGCGTACAAGAAAGCGAAGAAGGACCGGTTCTATTCGACGGACGAGGCGGCGCTCGTGGAGCGACTGGGACATCGGATCCGGATCGTCGAAGGAAGCTACGACAACATCAAAATCACGACGCCGGAAGACATCGAACTGGCGACGCTGATTCTGCAGCGATGGCAGGAGCGCGGATTGGTGTGACCGGGTGCACGTCGCCGGGTTGCATTTCCCTGCGGAATGTCCTATTTTTAATGATACAAAACTGACACCAACCACCACCGGACGGGCTTTGTCATGGTCAATATGGTCATTGTCGTGCTGCTGAGCTACATCGTGGGGTCGATCCCGACCAGCATCATGCTCTCGAAGTGGCGGCATGGTTTCGACATCCGGACGAAGGGAAGCGGGAACGCGGGAGGGACGAACGTGTTCCGCATCCTCGGGTGGAAGTCCGGCATATTTGTGATCCTGATGGATATGGGCAAGGGGATCCTGGCGACCACCGTGATCGCCCGGCTGTTCTGGGATCCGACCCTGCCGTTCTACAACCACACCCCGTTCGATGATTTTACGATCATCCAGATGATCTGCGGCGGCGCGGCGATCATCGGCCACGTCTGGACCGTGTTTGCGGGCTTCCGGGGCGGCAAAGGCATTGCCACCGGCGCCGGACTCCTGGTCGGCATTGCGCCCACGGAATTCGCGGTTTCCATCCTCGTCTTCCTGACCGTCTTCCTCGCGTTCCGGTATGTCTCGCTCGGGTCCATTATGGCGGCCATCGCGTTCCCTCTGTCGCTGGTGATCCGGCACAACATCCTTTCCGATGAGATTCACAGTTACAAGACGCTGGTGTTCTTCAGCGTCGGCATTGCCCTTTTCCTCCTGTACTCGCACCGTGCGAACATCAAGCGCCTGCTCGAAGGCACGGAGCGCAAGATCACGAGCTTCCGGAGCAAGAAGGAAACGGCGGGCTCCGTCTGACCGTCCGCGTTCCGGCCCCTCCGCCGGCGCCCTGATGGAGCGGATGCGGTTCCCCCGATCGGATCGCCATGAACGTGACCGTACTCGGAGCCGGGAGTTGGGGAACAACGCTCTCCCTGGTCCTCCACGACAATCATCACAACGTCAACCTCTGGACCTATAATCAGGACCAGGCGGCCCTGATGGCCGAGAAGCGGGAGAATCCCGCCTTTCTGCCCGGGATTCCCCTTCCGCCGGAGATCCGGATCCTCACTGATCTTGAAAAAGCCTCCACCGGCCGCGACCTCATCGTCGCCGCTGTTCCGTCACAGCACCTCCGGTCCGTCATTCAGGACATCGCCCACCTCGATCTCACGCATACCGTCATCTGCAATGTCGCCAAAGGCATCGAGAACGGCTCGCTGATGACGATGTCTGAGGTGCTTCTGGACGTCCTGATGCACGAACGGAAAGAGAACCTGGCCATCCTCTCGGGCCCGAGCCACGCCGAGGAAGTCAGCCGCAAAATCCCGACCATGGTCGTCTCCGCATCTTTCCAGATGAAGACGGCCAAGCTCGTGCAGGAAGCGTTTATGAGCGATTACTTCCGCGTGTATGTCAATGAAGACATTCGCGGCGTGGAACTGGGGGGAGCGATCAAGAACGTCATCGCAATCGCCGCGGGACTGAGCGACGGAGCGGGATTCGGGGATAACACCAAGGCGGCCATTATGACCCGCGGCATCTACGAGATCACGCGCCTCGGCGCGAAGATGGGCGCCCATCCGATCACATTCGCAGGCCTCTCCGGGATGGGGGACCTGATCGTCACCTGCATGAGCCGGCACAGCCGCAACCGCTACGTCGGCGAGGAGATCGGAAAAGGCCGCCGTGTGCACGATGTCCTCAGCGAGATGATCATGGTGGCGGAAGGCGTCCCCACCGCGAAATCGGTGCATCAACTGGCTGCCAAACTCCACGTCGATATGCCCATGGCTTCGGAGGTCTACAAGGTCCTCTTCGAAGCGAAGGACGCCCGACAGGCGACGATGGATCTGATGCTTCAGGATGCGAAAGGAGAGCGATAGCGCCCTATTGCTGCTTCCGTACGGCTCTCCGGTCGTCTGCCGCTACCTTGCTTTCCCCCCGTGTTTTCCGTAAATTCTTCAGAGCAAAGCACTTAACTCCAACGAGCATCCCGCAAAACCCCTTGTTGTACCTGTTGATCGCATGCGGAGGGTATCTCATCGGCTCCATTCCCACGGCGTACCTTCTGGTGCGTCGGTCGGACGGAGTCGACATCCGGCAATCCGGCAGCGGGAACGTCGGCGGCTATAACGCGTATGTCGTGACGCGCTCGCGTCTCGTGGGCCTGCTGGTGATCGTTCTCGATATGGTCAAGGGGGGTGCCGTGGTGCTCGCGGCAGGCGCCCTGTCGTCCGGCGATTTCTGGCCGCGCGGTGTCGCGCTGGCGGCCGCGTTGGTCGGGCACAACTACCCGGTGTGGCTCAGGTTCAAAGGGGGGAGAGGACTGGCGACGGCTGCGGGCGGATTGTTCGCGATCGGCGTCAGTTACACGCTGCTGTGGTGCGTGGTCTGGGCGGCGGAATTTGCGCGATCGAAGGATATCCTGTCCGGCAATCTCGCCGCCATTGTCCTGTCGCCGATCCTGCTCGCGCTGATCCCGGCCGGCTGGATCGACGCCCTGCGGATCGGATCGGTGAGCGTCGCGGAATACCGGCAGTTCGCGGTCGTGTTGAGCGCCATCCATCTCGTGAGTCATCGGGATGTTGTCGTTGCGGTGCTCAAGCCAACTCCCAAATTGTAGCCGAACGGTCTGTCGACCGTGTCGAGAGGTGATTCATGAACAATCCCTACGTCCGATTCTTCGTCATCCTGTCGATTCCGCTGTTGATCGGATTCGGCATCGGCTATGCGGTTCGCCCTTCCGCTGCCGCGACCGCCGCCACGGCGGATGACGCGGCATTCCAGAATGCATTCCCCAACGTTCCCGCGTCCAACGTCTCCGCGCCGGCGCAAAGCCAGGATGCCACCGCTGCTTCACGCCAGAATGCCATTACTCGCGCCGTCGCACGCGTCAGCCCCGCGGTCGTGGGCATCAATGTCATCGAAGTTCGCCGCTATCGCGATCCGTGGGCGAACGATCCGTTCTTCCGCTATTTCTTCGGCGATCGCTCCTATCGGCAGGAGGTCAAGGGGCTCGGATCCGGATTCCTCATCTCGCCGGACGGCTACATCGTCACCAACGACCATGTGGCGGGCAACGCGACGTTAATCACAGTCACCCTCGTCGGCGGGCGGCGGCTGAAAGCCACGCTGGTCGGGACCGATCCCTCCACCGACATTTGCCTTTTGAAGGTAAACGAAAAGGATCTGCCGGCGGTGATGCTCGGCAATTCCGACGACGTCATGATCGGCGAATGGGCGATCGCGCTGGGAAATCCGTTCGGATTGTTCGAGATCAACGACAAGCCGACCGTGACCGTCGGGGTCGTCAGCTCCACCGGCATGAAATTGGGACAGATGGATAACCGCTATTACCGCGATATGATCGAGACGGACGCCGCCATCAACGGTGGCAACAGCGGCGGACCGCTGGTGAACAGCACCGGCGAAGTGATCGGCATGAACACGCTCATCTATACCGGCGGACAGAGCTCGACGTACATCGGCTACGGTTTTGCGATCCCGGTGAACAAGATCAAGAAAGTGGTGGCGGAACTGAAGAAGAAGGGCAAGGTCACGCATGATGTCGCCTGGGGATTCGACGCGCAGCCGGTGGATGAGCGAATTGCACGCTACTTCGGCATGAAGCAGGTGCAAGGGATCATCATCAGCGAGATCGCCTCAGGCGGACCGGCGGAAAAGGCGGGACTGAAGGTGGGGGACATTATCGTGGAAGTGAACGGGGATCGGGTGAACTCGGATGACGACTTCATCGCCGTGCTGGTCGATGCCAGTCCGGGCGACACGCTGAAGCTGAAGGCCGTCCGCGAACGCAAACCGATCGAACTCTCACTTGTACTTGGACGGGACTCGTCAAAGCATGATTGAACGCTATACACGCCCCGAGATGGGCCGGATCTGGGACGAGGAGAACAAGTTCCGGGTCTGGCTGGAGATCGAGCTGCTGGCTTGTGAAGCGCAGGCGGAGCTCGGCACTCTGCCGAAGGATGTCGTGGCGGGCATCCGCTCCCGTGCCACGTTCAATGTGGCGCGGATCCGGGAGATCGAAGCCGAGGTGCGACATGACGTTATCGCGTTCCTCACGAACGTGGGCGAGTCGGTCGGCCCGGATTCGCGGTTCATTCATCTCGGACTCACGTCGTCCGACGTGCTCGACACCGCGCTGGCGGTGCAAATGAAGCAGTCGGCCGACCTGCTGCTCGCGGGGTTGCGCCGTCTTGCCGATGTGCTGGCCCGCCGGGCGAAGGAATTCAAATACACCGTCATGATCGGCCGCACGCACGGGATCCACGCGGAGCCCGTGACCTTCGGGCTGAAACTCGCTCTGTGGTATGCGGAAACCCTGCGCAACATCGCGCGCCTGGAAGCGGCGCGCGCAACGATCGCGGCGGGCAAGATCTCCGGCGCTGTGGGCACGTACCAGCACCTGGATCCGTTCGTCGAGCGGTACGTCTGCGAAAAGCTCGGCCTGGCGCCGGCTCCGATCTCGACGCAAATCCTGCAGCGTGACCGGCATGCGGAGTTCATGAACACAGTGGCGATCGTCGGCAGCTCGCTCGAGAAGTTCGCGACGGAGATCCGGCATCTCCAGAAGACCGAGGTGCTCGAGGCCGAGGAATATTTTTCGCAGGGACAAAAAGGCTCCTCGGCCATGCCGCACAAGCGCAATCCGGTGCGCAGCGAACGCGTGGCCGGGCTGGCCCGCGTGTTGCGCGGCAATGCGCTGGCGGCCATGGAGAATATCGCGCTGTGGCATGAACGGGATATCTCGCATTCGTCCGTCGAACGTGTGATCGTGCCGGACAGCTGCATTCTGCTCGATTACATGCTGCACGAATTCACGAACATCGCCGACACGCTGCTGGTCTACCCTGAGAACATGGAGCGCAACCTGCAGGCCACACATGGGCTCATCTTCTCGCAGGAAGTCATGCTGGCCCTCACGAAGAAGGGCATGAAGCGGGAAGACGCGTACCGCCTCGTGCAGGAACAGGCGATGAGAGTATGGAAAGACAAGACGTCGTTCCGGGACGCGCTTCGGTCCTCGCCGGAGGTCGCGAAGGCCCTGTCCCCGAATGAGCTGGACGAACTCTTCAATGCCCGTCGAAGTCTGAAACAGATCGATCATATCTTTGACGCAGTCGGAATTCACTGAACGCGGAGACACATCATGGCACAGAAATTCCAGAATTTCATCAACGGTAAGTGGGTGGATGCGAAGTCGGGTCGGACGTACGAGAACCGGAATCCCGCCCGGTGGGATGATGTGGTCGGGACCTTTCCCCGGTCGGGGAAGGAGGATGTGGACGAGGCGGTTCGCGCGGCGCGGGCAGCGTTCGAGAAGTGGCGCCTGCTCCCGGCTCCGGCGCGCGGCGACATCATGCGCAAGGTCGGCGACATCATGGTGCAACGCAAGGAAGAGATCGCCCGCGAAATGACGCGGGAGATGGGGAAGGTGCTGGCGGAGACCCGCGGCGACGTGCAGGAAGGCATTGACACCGCCTACTATGCGGCGGGAGAAAGCCGCCGGATGTTCGGCAAGACGGTTCCGTCGGAACTCCCCAACAAGTTCGCGATGGCGGTGCGCGTGCCCATCGGCGTTGCCGGCGTGATCACGCCGTGGAACTTCCCGATGGCCATCCCGACCTGGAAGATCTTCCCGGCGGTGCTGTCGGGCAATACCGTCGTGTTCAAGCCGGCGACCGACACGCCGAAGACCGCCACGACGCTGGTCGAGATCATGATGGAAGCCGGTATTCCGGAAGGCGTCGTCAACATCATCCACGGCGGCGGCGGCGAAGTGGGCAACGCCATCACCGGACATCCGGATGTGGATCTTGTCTCGTTCACCGGTTCGACCGTAGTCGGCAAGCAGATCTCCCGCGATTCGGCCGAGACCCTCAAGCGCGTCTCCCTCGAGCTGGGCGGCAAGAATGCGCAGATCGTCATGGACGACGCGGACCTGGACCTGGCGCTCGACGGCGTGCTGTGGGGCGCGTTCGGCACCACGGGACAGCGTTGCACGGCGACGAGCCGGCTTATCGTGCACGAAAAGGTGTACGACAAGTTTCTCGCGATGCTCATCGACCGGGCGAAAAAGCTCCGCCTCGGCGACGGCTTGCTGCCGACGACGGACGTCGGTCCGGTGGTCAATGAGGCGCAGCGCACCTCCGTGCAGTCGTATGTGGAAATCGGGAAGAAGGAAGGTGCCACGCTGGCGCTGGGCGGCGGCATTGCAACGCAGGGCGATCTGACGAAGGGCTGGTTCCACGAGCCGACGATATTCACCGACGTGAAACCCACGATGCGAATCGCCAAAGAGGAGATCTTCGGCCCCGTGCTGTCGGTGCTGCGCGTCGGATCCCTGGAAGA
>JAKAJH010000011.1 GCA_021813905.1 Bacteroidota bacterium
GCCTTGATCGTGCCGGCGCTGATGGCGTTCAGGACCTCGTTGAGCGCCGTGTGATTATCGGGTAGCCCGGCCACCGTGCGTGCGCCGAGCCGGTTGGGCGACTTCTCCGCCCGCAAGAGGAGATCGTCCTCGCTGCCTGCAACGACATGATCCGCCAGGCCGATCTGCTTCACGCCAAGCACTTCCCTCATCAGCCGGAGGAAGACGTAATTGTCTTCGTTCGTGGCAAACGGCGAAGCGATGCCGGCGATTTCGTGTTTCTTGTATGTCCGCAGTTCGGACACCACGCGCGAGATGGCTTCGTCCCAGCCGACCTCCACATGCGCGCCGTCCTTGCGGACGAGCGGCCCATGCAGCCGGCGATCGCTGTTCACCTGCTTGAACGTCGAGAGCCGTCCTTCGTCGCACATCCAGGAAGAATTCACTTCGTCGTTCTGGCGCGGGGTCAGCCGCAGAATCTCGTTGTTGCGCACCCAGACCGAGGTGTTGCAGCCGCGCTCGCAGCCGACACACACGCTCTCGGTGGCGGACATTTCCCATACACGGGAGCGAAAGCGGAAGTCACGGCTCGTCAGCGCGCCGACGGGGCACAGTTCGATGACGTTCATCGAGTAGGGATTGTCGAGCTGGGTGCCCGGAAACGTCGCCAGCACCACGTGAGTGCCGCGTTCGGTGAATGTCAGCACGGGTTGCCGGGCGATCTCGTCCGAGAACCGGATGCACCGGGAGCACATGATGCAGCGCTCGACGTCGAGCATCACGCGCGGACCCAGCTCCACCCGCTTCGGCTTGTGCACCTTGTCCTCGTCAAAGCGGCTCGTGCCGACGCTGTACTTGTAGGCGTAGTCCTGAAGCTTGCACTCGCCGGCTTCGTCACAAATGGGGCAATCGAGCGGATGATTGATGAGCAGAAACTCCATGACGGCGTTGCGCGCCTTGCCCACGCGCTCCGTGTCCGTATGCACGACCATGCCGTCGGCCACCTGCGTTGCGCAGGCGATCGCCAGCTTCGGCATCTTTTCGATCTCGACGAGGCACATGCGGCAGTTGCCCGCGACGGACAGCTTGGGGTGCCAGCAGAAATGGGGGATCTCGATGCCGTTCTCCCGCGCGGCCTGAATGACCGTCAGCTTCGGATCGACGTCGAACGTGCGTCCATCAATGGTGATCTTCGCCATACACTCCAATCCTCAGGAACCGAACTTCGCGTGATACGCTTCGAGCGCCGCCTTCAGTATCCGCAGCGATCGGTGCAGATGTGCCTCATTCAGCATGAACGCCAACCGCACCTCATTGGTGCCCTTGCCCGGCGTCGCGTAGAATCCGGGCGCCGGTGCGACCAGCACCGTTTCATTCTCCAGCGTGAACTCTTCGATAAGCCATCGGGAAAAGTGCTCGGCGTCCTTCACCGGAAGACCGACCACGATATAGAAAGCGCCCTCGGGCTTGTAGTAGGTCACGCCGGGAATGCTTCGGAGCCCGTCGATTACGACATCCCGTCGGCGGCGGAATTCCTCCACGATCGGCCGGGTGTACGTCTCAGGATCGCTGAGCAGCGGCGCCACTGCGAGCTGATCGACGGTGGCCACAGAGAGTCGCGCCATGCCGAACTTCAGCGCGGCGGAGACCACGTCCGCATTGTGGCTGGCGAGCGCGCCGATTCGGGCACCGCACACGTTGAAGCGCTTGGAGCAGCTGTCCAGCACGATCGCGCGGTCGCGGATCTCCGGGAAGTCGGCGATGCTGATGGCAGGAGCGTCGTATGCGAACTCCCGGTAGACCTCGTCCGACAACAGGAAGAGTCCGTGCTTCCTCGACAGGTTGACCAGTCGCTGCAGTTCCTCCCGCGTGTAAATCGTGCCGGTGGGATTGGAGGGATTGCAGAACAGGATGGCCCGTGTGCGAGCGGTGATATGGCGCTCGATCTCTTCTTCCGGCGGAAGATGGAATCCGTTGCTGATGCTCAGCGGCACGGCGCGCAGGCGAACGTTGGCGATGGTGGCGAAGCCGTTGTAGTTCGTGTAGAACGGCTCGAAGACGATGACCTCATCGTCCGTGTCGCAGACCGCGCATAAGGCAAAAATGATCGCTTCCGACCCGCCGGCCGTCACGATGATCTCATTCTCGGCGAAGCTGACGCCGTGATGCGTGAAGTACTTCTTCCACGCGGTGACCGCGGGTGCGAGGCCGTTGGAGGGCGCATACGCGATCGTCGTGTGATCGAAGTGATGGATCGCGTCCAGCACGGCCGGGGGCGTCGGAAGGTCGGGCTGCCCGATGTTGAGATGGTACACCGTGACGCCCTGCCGCTTGCGGGCTTCCGCCACGGCGGCAAGCTTCCGGATGGGCGATCCCTGAATTTCTCTGCCCCGCCGCGAGATATCGATGGACAGGGCGACCTCAGTCTCTTCCGTGGTCGGCATGGATGTTCTCAATCGTCAGAGGAGTCATCCCGCTCCGGTTTGGCGCTGGGGGCGGCGGCTCCGTTGGGTTTGAAGATGACTGTCGTAAATCGTTCCGGACGGAACAGCGATCGGGCGACCTCGCGCAAGTCGTCGGGCGTGACCGCCTCGATCCTGCGGAGCATCGCGTCGAGCGACATGAATTCACCGAAATACAGCTCCGCGCTTCCCAGCCGCATCATCCGGTTGGGAATGTTCTCCAGACTGAGCATCATGTTGCCTTTGAGCTGCTCCTTCGTCCGGGCCAGCTCCTGTCGGGGGACGAGGGTGCGCACCAAACGGTTGAATTCGTCCCAGATCAGTCCGATGCACCGGTCGATGTGAGCGGTGTCAGTGCCGATGTACGCGCCGACGGTGCCGGTGTCGGAGATCATGTTGGCGAAGCTGTAGACCGTGTACGCGAAGCCGTACTTCTCGCGGATGTTCTGGAACAGGCGTGAACTCATTCCGTCGCCGAGCAGCGTGTTCAGCACCATCAGTGGAAACCGCTGCTCGCTCATCACGCTGCAGCCGGTGGTTCCCATGGTGATATGCGCCTGCTGGATGGGCCGGGAGAACACGCGCCGCGAACTGCCGGCGGCCGATGGAGCAGGAACCCGTGCGACCGGTCCGGGATCTCCGTTCGTGGGGATGTGCCGGAAGGCTTTCTCCGCCAGGCGCACGATCGCGTCATGGCGCAGATTGCCCGCGGCGGCCACCACGATGCGCGATGCGGTGTATCGTCGGGAACGAAACTCCGCGACTGTTCGGCGGTTCCATGCGCGAATGTTCGCTTCCGTGCCGAGCACGGGATAGCCGAGCGCGTGCGCGCCGAAGAGTTCCTTCTCGAAATAATCGTGGATCACATCGTCCGGATCGTCCTCAGTCTGCTTCAGCTCTTCGATCACCACCCCCTTCTCCTTCTCCAGCTCGCGGGACGGGAAGGTGGGATTCATCACCAGGTCGGACAGGACGTCGAGCGCAAGCGGCAGATGCTCATCGAGCACGCGGGCGTAGTAGCAGGTGTGTTCCTTGCCCGTGAAGGCGTTCATGTAGCCGCCCACCGATTCGATGCTTTCCGCGATCTCGCGGACGGAGCGATGCGTCGTTCCTTTGAACAGCATGTGCTCGATGAAGTGCGAGATGCCGTTCAGGTCCGGGCTTTCATCCCGCGAGCCGTTGTCAATCCAGATCCCGACCGAGACCGAACGGACGTGCGGGATCTCCTCGGTGACGATCCGGAGGCCGTTGGGCAGGACCGATTTCCGGTATGCCGCCGCCACCCGGCCGAGGACGGTGCCGGAAAGACGGGCCTGAGAGCGCGATTTCAATGACTTGGCCAATTCTTCTCGAAAGACTGATCAGCGTACGGACGCGAAATACTTCAAAAAATAAGATATCGGAAATTTGACGGAGAGTCAAGAAACGAGGGTGAGCGGACGCGGAGTGCCGATCCGCGAACGAGCGAGGCGAATCGTTACGCGACTCTTCCCCGCTCTCGCAGCATCGACTTGATCTTCGTGACAACCATGTCGATGGCGACGGTGTTGTCGGCGCCGCGGGGAATGATGATGTCCGCCCAGTGCTTGCTCGGCTCCACGAACTCGAGGTGCATCGGCTTGACGGTGCTGAGGTATTGCGCCATCACGTTCTCCACCGATCTTCCCCGCTCGAGGATGTCGCGACGAATGCGCCGGACGAGTCGTTCATCCGCGTCGGTGTCGACGAAGATCTTGATGTCCATGAGTTCGCGCAGGCGCTTGTCCACGAAGATGAGGATTCCGTCCACGATGATGATCTCGCGTGGATCGATCCGGTTCGTCTCCGGCAGGCGGCGGTGCGTCGTGAAGTTGTAAATCGGCTGGTCGATTGCGTTTCCATCGCACAGCATCCGGAGATGCTGAATGAGCAGATCGGTTTCCAGCGAATCCGGATGGTCGAAGTTCACCCGGTCGGGCGTGAGGTCCCCGTGCCGGCTGATGTCCTTGTAGTAGGAATCGTGCTGAAGAACCTGCACATGGCTGGGATCCAGCTGCTGCAGGATGCGATTTGCGACCGAGGTCTTCCCTGAGCCGGTGCCGCCGGCGAGTCCGATGACGAGAGGTTTCATGGATTGGATCGCTGTGATGAATGTACGTGCAATATACGCGATTCTTGCGCGAGATGGAATCCTTCTGCGTTGAAAAAGAAGCCATTATTTGCGATACTGCCCTCGATGAATCTCGCCGATCCGCTCCTCGCCGTGCCTCTCCTGGCAGGCATCTGGTATCTGTCGGTCCATGCGGGCCTGCTCGCGGGACTGCGACGAATCTCGCGGGGACGAACCGCAACGGCGCGGCCGCGTGTTTCGGTGATCGTCGCCGCGCGCAACGAAGAACCGGTGATCCCCGCTCTTCTTGAGGCGCTCCGCCGGCAAACCTATCCGGAGATCGAATTCGTGATTGTGGATGACCGCTCGGAGGATCGCACAGCGGCGATCGTGACCGAACTGTGTGCGCATGATCGTCGGTTCCGGCTGGTGCGCATCACCGAACCGTCGGAGGACATGCCGGCCAAGAAGCACGCGCTGCGCAGCGGCATCATCGCCAGCGCGGGTGAACTCTTGTGCTTCACCGATGCCGATTGCCTCCCGGGGCCGCGATGGGTCGAGCGCCTGGTCGAACTGTTCGATGAGAGGACAGGGTTCGTGGCCGGCTATTCCCCCTACCGGATCCGCCTCGCCGACGGGAAGCCGGCGTCCACGGGCAATGCCGGCAAGTGGCTCGATCGGTTCATTGCATACGAGGAATTGCGCGGTGCGATCTGGTCGGCCGGGGCCATCGGCATGAATCGCGGCTGGCTCTGCACGGGGCGCAATCTTGCGTATCGACGTGCGGCATATGACGAGGTCGGCGGATTCGAACCGATCAAGATGTCGGTCTCCGGCGATGACGATCTCTTTCTGCAGGTGGTGCGCCGGAAGACCCGGTGGGACATCCGGTATTGTCTTGCGCCGGACAATTTTGTGCCGACGTTTCCTCCGGAGTCGTTTGGCGATTTCGTCCGTCAGCGCACGCGCCATTTTTCCGCCGGCAAGCATTTCCGCGCGCTGCAGAAGCTCTTCTTTCTCTCCTATCACGGCGCGAATCTCATCCTGTATGCTTCTCTGATCGCTGTCGCGATCGGCGCTCCCATTGCCGCATTGGCCGGATTCGCCCTCAAGTTCATCGCCGACGGGGCGCTGATCCTTCGCGGTGCGTCGGCCTTCGGGGAGCGCGCATTTCGATTCCGGTTCCCGCAGATGGAACTGCTCTACCTCCTCTACAATACCTTCATTGGTCCGCTCGGATTCGTCGGGAAGGTGAAATGGAAACAGGCGTGAACTCCGTTCCGGTGACGCCCGCGGTCTCCCGTACCCGGCGAATTCTCGTCGGATTTGCGCGCACGGTCATCGCCGTACTGACATTGTACTTCGTCGTCGAGTCGGTGAGTTGGAAGAATGTTCAGTCCGCATTCCTGAGCGCCCGCTTAGGTCCGATGGCGGTCGGAGCCGTCCTGCTGTTGCTGAATCTCGCTGCGCGGACCCGGAAGTGGCAGATGATGGTGGACTCGCTGCGTTCGGGAACGACCTTCGCGGAGTCGGCGCGGTCGCTGCTGCTCGGTATCTCGTTCGGGAGCGTGACGCCGGCGGAGATCGGCGAGCTGGCGGGCCGCACGCTCCATCTTCCGGGTGCACGCCGGTCTCACGTTGTCGGTCTGACACTTCTCGACCGGCTCCAGATTATGCTTGTCTGGGTGCTCTTCGGTGTGGGAGCGCTTGCGTTCCTGCTGATGCGTCCCGGACCGCTGCAGTGGCTCTCTGTGATCGCGGCGCTGATCTTTCCTTCGATCGTAGCGTGGCGTCTGGATCTGTTGGGGCGTCTCGGCCACGCCGTGAATGACCGGTGGATGCAGCGGGGATGGATCACGCGGGTGCTGGACGGATTCAGTTGCCTGACGCCGCGCGTGCGGGCACGAACGCTCGCACTCACGGTGGGTTTCCATCTGATCCTCTGCGCGCAGCTCTATGCATTTGTGAATGCGTTTGCCGTTGTCAGCGTGATCGATGCCGTGCTTGCCGCCTCGGCGGTGATGTTCGTGAAGGCGATGCTGCCGATCTCGCTCGCGGATCTGGGCGTGCGGGAAATGGCCGCGGTGTACTTTTTCGGTCTCGTCGGCGTTCCGGCCGCTGCGGCGCTCAACGCATCCCTCCTTCTCTTTGTGGTCAATATCGTCGTGCCCGGCACGGTAGGTGCCCTGGAGTGGTGGCTTGTCCGTTCCCGCCCCAACACGACACCCGATGCGGAGCGACAACGGTGAACACGCTGAGCGTTCTTCTCGTGACGGCTCTGGGGATCTTCACCCTGCACTACGTGTATTTTCTCACGCGTGTGCGCTTGGGACTTCTGGCGCTCGGCACGCATCCGTGCTCGTCCGACGATCCGCCGGTCACGATCGTCATCGCGGCGCGGAACGAAGAAGATCGGATCGCACCGTGTCTGGAATCGCTCTGCCGGCTGGACTATCCCGCCGGCCGCCTGGAGGTGATCATCACGGACGATCACTCCGGGGATCATACTATCGCCGTGGCGCGCTCCTTCACCGGATGTCTGCACGGACTGCGCATCCTCGAGCCGGATTCGGCCGGCAGTACGGCGTCCCGCGGAAAGACGGCGGCGCTGCGGCGCGGGATCGACCTGGCAACCGGGGAGATCATCCTGACCACGGACGCGGATTGTGTCGTTCCCTCCGGCTGGGTGCGCTCGATGGTCGCGCACTTTCGGAGTGATGTCGCACTCGTGTCCGGACCGGTGCGTGAAGCCGGCGGCCGCAATTTCTTGGGCCGGCTCGAATCGCTCGAATTCCTCGGACTCATCACCACGGGAGCCGGACTGATCGGCGCGGGACGTCCCATCATCTGCAATGGCGCGAATCTCGCCTACCGTCGGACCGCATACGAGGCGGTCGGAGGATTCACGGGCACGAGCGACGACGAGTCGCTGATGAACGCCATCGTACACCGGAAGGTGGGCACCGTGGCGTTTGCGGCGGATCCGTCCGCCATGGTCATCACGCGCTCGGAGAATACGGTCGGGCGATTCCTGCGGCAACGCATCCGTTGGGCCTCCAAGCGCGGACGGTATGAGGACCCAACAATTCTTGTCACGCTCGTGCTGCTGTATGCGTTCTTCCTGTCCGTGCTGGCCACCGCCTGTCTGATCCCGCAGGACGCGCTGCTTGCCGTACCGTTGGCCGTGGTGCTCGTCGGAAAAGCACTGATCGAGTGGGCGGCGCTTCGTGCGGGCGCGCGCCTCCTGGGCGATCGCGTGCCGCTGCTTCCCTTCCTCGTTGCAGAGCTGTTGCACGTTCCGTACATTGTGATCGCGGCCGCTGTCGGTCAGATCGCGGCGCTGCGCTGGAGGCACTGACGATCTTCCCCTTCCGATATCCGACGATCGCGCACCGCCTGCTCCTGCCCGAAGTCGTCTGTGCCACGGGAAGTGCCGGCGTGCATCTGACCTTCGACGACGGACCGGATCCCGTATCCACGCCGCGCCTGCTCGAGATCCTCACCGCCCATCACACGCATGCAACGTTCTTCTGCTCGGGGAGCGCCGTGCGCACATACCCGGATATCGCACGGCGGATCGCCGAAGAAGGGCACGCCATCGGCAATCACGGTGATTCGCATCGGGGATTCCTCTTCCGTCCTGAAGAATTCATTCGCTCGGAGATCCACGCCGCGGACCTTGCCATTTCGTCGAGCACCGGAAAGACGCCGAACCTGCTCCGTCCGCCCTACGGCGCGTTCGGCGCCCGAACAGTGCGGATCGCGCGGGAGTCGGGCAAGCGGGTCGTGCTGTGGTCATACGATGCGCGTGACTTCGCATCCGCCAATGCAACCCGACTTTCCGCAAACATTCGAAACCATGTGCGGCCCGGCGCGATCATTCTGCTGCATGACACGCCGGCGACGATGCCGCTCTTCGAGGCGTACCTTCCTTCACTCCTGAACGATCTTGCTGTCCGTGGTATCCCCTGTCTCCCGGTGACGGTATGATGTTCGAGACATTCCTGGTGATTGTCACCGTGCTCTATGTGGTTCAGGGCGTGCTGTTGCTCATCGGCCTTCGCCGGAAACGGGACGCCGCGACGGATGATCGTCCGTTCGTGTCGGTCGTGATCGCCGCACGCGATGAAGCGCACAACATCGGGGCGTGTCTGCGTTCCGTGCTGGACCAGACATACGCCGCCGATCGGTATGAGATCATCCTGGCGGACGACGGATCGACCGACGGAACCGCGGATATTGCGCGCGGCACTGCGGCCGATGACGTGCGCTTCCGGTTGCTCACAGTCGTACCCGAACAACGGCTTCCGGGAAAAACCGGCGCGTTGGCGCAGGCGATCGATCAGGCGCGCGGTGAAATTGTGCTGATCACGGATGCCGACTGTGTTGTTCCGCCGACGTGGGTGGAAGCCACCGCCAAGCGGTATGCGCCGGACGTCGCACTGGTGGGCGGTGTCACGCTGCATCAGACGACGCGTCCGTTCGACGGGATGCAGTCGCTGGACTGGGCGTACATCCTCGGCATGGCGGCATCGACGGCAGGATTCGGATATCCCCTCGGGAGCATCGGGAACAATCTCTCCTTCCGCAAAGCAGCGTATGACGCGGTGGGCGGCTATCGCGCGCTGAAATTCAGCGTGACCGAGGATTACACGCTGGTGCAGGCCATTGTGCGACACAGCCGATGGCGATATCTCTATCCCATCGATCCGCGCATCCTGGTGGAGACAAAGCCGTGTCCGACGATCTCGGCGCTGATCCGACAGAAGCATCGATGGGGCACCGGCGGACTGGACATGCGCTGGGGCGGCATGCTGATCGGTATCATCGGTTACCTTGCCCACGCGGCGCCGTTCGTTATGCTGTGGTGGGGCGGTGTGATCGCAGCGGCCACGGCACTGCTCGTCAAGAGCATCGTCGACTACGCGTTCCTGTATTCCATCCTCTGGCGGCTCGATCGCACGGCCGATCTGAAGTACTTCTGGTGGTTCGAAGTGTATTTCACCGCGTACGTTCTGGCGCTTCCGTTCCTCGTCTTCTTCGGCGGACCGGTTCGCTGGAAAGGACGATCATTCTGACGGGCCCGCAATGATCTTTCCACCCGTTGTCCTGTATGCGGAGACACACTACCGGTTCCGCGCTCTGCCGAGCTTCCTCCGGAAACCCGAACCGGAGGTCGTCATCGATGCGCCATTCCGCATCGAACCGGGTGCTTCCCTGCCGGTCCTGATTCTCGTCAAAGACGCGGATCGCTATCCGAGCCGCCTGCTTCGGGTGACCGCGACGCTCTCGTTGCGGGGCGGGATGCGACGCACCCTCGAACTGCTGGCGGAACCGTGGTCGTGTGAGGGACCGCTGCAGTGGAGGGTCGTGCCCATTTCCGTAGAAGGATTCCGGGGCACGATCGACTGCGACGTGGAGTTCGAGCTTGAGGCAGCCGGTCGCCGCACGATCTACCGGAACGACAACCACCGGACGACCAGCCATGCGCCGCTGACGGTGCTCGTCGCCGAGGAGCCGCTGCCCGTCCTGCCGAACCTGCATCTCGGAGAGCCGCACGCGCATTCATCGTACACGAGTGACCAGGTGGAGTTCGGTGTTCCCCTCGACGCGGCGCGCGTACTCGCGCAGGCGGCGGGCCTCTCATATTTCTGCATCACGGATCATTCTTACGATCTGGATGATCACGCCGACGACTTTCTGCGAAACCATCCGGACCTTCCGAAGTGGAAGCAGTTTCAGGTGGAAGTGGATCGTCTGAACGCCCGGGGGGATGGACCCGCGATCGTACGCGGTGAAGAAGTCACATGCAGAAATGCTCGGGGCCAGAACGTGCATGTACTCCTGTACGGCATTCGCGGATTTGTCCCGGGGTCGGGCGACAGTGCGGAGCGGTGGCTTCGTACGCGAAGCGAGCATTCCATCACGGAGGTGCTGTGCGGACTCGAACCGCAGGCGGCGGCAGTCGCCGCCCACGCCCGGGAGCGCGTCTCGCTGCTTCAGCGCCTCCTGCTGGGCCGGGGGATCTGGGAGGTGGATGATCTGCGCGCTCCGGGACTTCACGGATTTCAGTTTGCGAACGGACGGCGCGATGCAGCCTTCGACGAAGGCTACACATGGTGGATCCGGCTCCTGCTGGAGGGCCGCCGCCTCGTCAGCATTGCGGGAGACGACGCGCACGGAAACTTCAATCGCTTCCGGCAGATCCGCATTCCTTTTGTGCGGATGTGGGAGCATCACGACCAGCTCTTCGGACTGATGCGCACGGGCGTCTTCAGCGCAGGGTCAGACGAAGCGGCGATCCTGCATGGGCTTCGGAGCGGTAAGTCGATCCTGACCGACGGTCCCGTGCTGAATCTCCGGGTGAGCGGTGACGCGGATCCGGAGACGTCCATCGGATCGGAGGTCGTCGGATCTCGCGTGTCCGTTCGTCTTGAGGCGCGCTCGAGCACGGAATTCGGCGGCTTTGAAACGATCCGACTGCTGCACGGCGAGGTCGGCGCCGCGGCGGAGCGGGAGATTCCCACCGGTTCATTCCGAGGATTGACCGGCGCAGAATCGGCGGCGGTCATCACCGTCGAGCGGAACGGCTACCTCCGTGCCGAGTGTTTCACGACGGCGCCTGACGGACGAACGCATTTCTGTTTCACGAATCCGGTCTGGCTTCGCGTCGGGTAAGGAGTTTGGTTGCGAGCGTTCCTTTTTGTATCATGAGATGAATGCCCATGAGCAGTACACATCCGATCACCACGAAACAAATCCTGACCCATGGCGGTCTGTTCCTGCTGACGCTGTTCACGACGACGGTCGCCGGCGTGCAGTGGATCGGCGCCAATCCGTTCGAACTGACGAATCTGCCGTTGGGATTGCCGTATGCGCTGTCGATTCTGTTCATTCTCTCCTCCCACGAATTCGGACATTACTTCGCCACGCGGGCGCATGATGTCGATGCGACCCTTCCGTATTATCTGCCCTTCCCTCCCATCCCGTCACTGATGGCGATGTTCCTGAACTTCGGAACGTTCGGCGCGGTGATCCGGACGCGCTCGGTGGTGCCGTCGAAGCGGGCGATGTTCGATATCGGCGTCGCGGGACCGATCGCAGGATTTGTGGCCTCATTGCTCGTGCTCGCGTACGGATTCACGCACCTTCCGGGCCGCGAGTTCATGCTGTCCGTTCATCCGGACTACGACTTCACGATCAACGCCTCGACGGGCGCAAAAGGCATGGGGCTTGCGTTTGGCGACACGGCGTTGTTCGACGGCTTGCGCTGGCTTCTGACCGATCCGGCGCGTCAGTTTGTCCCGCCGATGTCGGAGATCTATCATTATCCGTTCCTGTGCGTCGGATGGTTCGGGTTGTTCGTGACGGCACTGAACCTTCTGCCGATGGGACAGTTCGACGGCGGTCACATCGCGTACGCGATGTTCGGCGAGCGGCATCGCACCGTGGCGCGCTGGACATTTCTCGGACTGATGGTGCTCAGTCTTCCGTCGCTGCTCGACGTTGTCGTCCGGACGATACTGGAAGCGGTCCGCGGCCATGATCCCGGCACGCTTATTCCGTTCACCGAATACAGCTGGTGGGCGTGGTTCGTCTGGGCGCTCATCGCGTTCTATGTGGTGAAGTTGTATCATCCCGCACTCCCCGACGAGACGCCGCTGGACCGCCGGCGCGTGATCATCGGCTGGATCGCCGTGGCCATCTTCATTCTCTCCTTCTCGCCGAATCCGATCGTCGTGTGGCAGTAGCCGTTTGAATCTCGAGCGGACATTGCGTATATTGCTGTCGTTCACCCATCACTTCCGGGATACGAAACCGCACGATTGGTACCGCTGTTGCGCCTGAACTTAACGAACCTGGGCCGGTCTCCCGTGCGACGTACCCGAACCTCCTGCATGTCATTCCGTGCGGCCATTGCCGCCTTCCTTGCGCTTGCCCTTATCGGGTGTGAGCGCACGAGCGACGCCGTACTTGATCCGTCCGCAGATCCTCCCGTCCTGCTGTCGGGTTCGGTCACGCCGTCGACGATCAATACCGATACCATCAACGTTGGCGTCGTCCGTTCCCCGGACGATCAGTTGCCGCTGTCGCTGACCGCAACGGCCGATGTTCGCTTCCCGGCCGGAACGGCAAACGGCCAGGTGACCTTTGCGGTGACGGCGAACGACGACAATGCAGTGCTGTTCTCAGGCACCCTCCCGAACCGGCGGCTTTCTCCCGATTCGCTTGCCGGCCTCGTTTCGGTCTCCGGAGCGATCGATGTGACGATCCCCCGGAGTCTCGTGGGAACACTGTGGGTGACGATCCGCGGCGAGGATGGCGCCGGTCAGCAGAGCACGCAGGCCATCCTGCCGGTGCGTGTTGAGCGGCTGAACCATCCACCCGTCCTGACGAATCTGATCGCCCCGGACACCGTTGTGACATCGCGTGTTTCGGAGTTTCTGACCACCGTGCAGGCGAGCGATCCGGATGGTTCGGCGGACATCCGCACGGTAGTGCGGATCACCCCGAGCGGCAAGTCGTTCCCGCTGAACGACGCCGGCGTCAACGGGGATGTCAATGCCGGCGACGGAATCTATTCTGAAACGGTGTCCGTGAATCCCGCTCCATCCCCCGGCTCCTACCTGTTCCGGTACGTGGCAATCGACCGGTCGGGCGATTCCAGCAATGTGATACTGCATACGATCGTGATCAAGCCATGACGCGTCTTCTTATCTCCACGTTGTTCTGTCTGATGGCCGGCCTGGCAACCGCGCTTTCGCAGCCGCTGCGCGAGTACCGGCTGAACGGGACGACGGCATTATCCACCCTTCCCCGTTCGAATGTCGTGAACGACATCCGCATCTTCCGTGACACAGTGTGGCTTGGGACCGAGAACGGCCTGACGGCCACGGCTGACGGCGGAGCGCATTGGTTCGAGTTCAGCGGTTCCGACGCTCCGGCGAACAATTCCATTTCCGCGGTGGCCATGAACGACAGCGTGATCTGGGCGGCCGCCGCCTTTACTTCAAAGCAGGCAGATCAGTCCCTCCCGGCGGGTGGCGGACTGTTCCGGTCCACCGATCGGGGCTTGCACTGGGTGCATATCCCGCAGCCGGTGGATTCCGGTCTGGTCGACACGCTTCGCGACTACGGAGCGACGGGCATTCGCTCGCTCGCGATCACGACGGAAATCAACAACCTGACGTATGACATCGCGGTGACGGGCCGGGACGTGTGGATTGCCAGCTTTGCCGGAATGCTGCGACGCTCATCGGACGGGGGCGCGACGTGGCGAAAGGTCGTGCTTCCCCCGGACACCGGACAGGATTTCATCAGCGCTACTGATACGTTGCACTTTGATCTCGCGCCGACCGGAGGAAAGGCCGGGCTGACCGGGAACCTGAACCACCGCGTCTTCTCCGTGTATGCGCAGAACGATACGACGATCTGGGTCGGCACCGCGGGCGGCATCAACCGTACCACGGACGGAGGCGTGAGCTGGCGGAAGTTTTCCCATCAGAATCAGGCGCAACCGATCTCGGGAAACTTCGTGGTCTCGATCTGCGGACAGGACTGGAACGGCCGTCACCTGATCTGGGCAGCCACCGTGAATGCCGAGGCCGCCGATGAAGTCCGCGGCGTGAGTTTTACGGACGACGACGGCGTTACCTGGAAGACCGCGCTGCACGGGACTTTTACGCACAATGTTACGGCGCATGATTCGGTGGTGTATGCGGCAACCGACGATGGGACCTTCCGCTCGGACGATTTCGGCGTGAGCTGGCACCGATCGGGAAGCATCCGCGACGGGAAGACCGGGGCACGCATTGCGGATGCGGCCGCATACGCCGTCGCGGCGGCGGGTGATTCGGTCTGGATCGGCGGGCCGGAGGGACTCGCGGTGACACCGGACAATGCCGGCGAGCCGTTCGGTGCACGCTGGTCGGTGTTCCGGA
Source organism: Bacteroidota bacterium (assembly GCA_021813905.1). GTDB lineage: Bacteria > Bacteroidota > Ignavibacteria > UBA10030 > UBA10030 > JAKAJH01. Next base: position 14,472 of record JAKAJH010000011.1, read on the forward strand.
CGTATCAGCCGCTGGCATCGGGTGCGAGTACGTATGCGTACCCGAACCCGTTCTCGCCGTCGCAGGAAGTCGTCCGCCTGCATTACCGGCTCAATGGCACCGCAGGGGCGTCGCCGAGAGCAACGACGATCCGGATTTTCGATTTCGGGATGATGCCGGTGCGTGTTGTGGTGCAAAATGCACCGCGCCCCGTGGGAGTGGACCTGGATGATCTGTGGGATGGCCGCGATGATCACGGCAACCGTGTGGCGAACGGAGTGTACTTCTACCGGATCGAAGACGGCGACGGATCTCCGTTCTGGGGAAAGATCATGGTGCTCCAATGAGGACCACGTCACCCGTTCGTTTCATGCTGGTCCTGAGCGCGTTGGTGGCCTTGGGCGCCGGCGTTCTTCGCAGTCAGGCGCTCTCCACCGTCGGCGGGAAAGCCGGGGCACCATTCCGGACGGGATTCGGTCCCCGTGGCATCGCAATGGGCAATGCGCTCGTGGCCGTCACGGACGGCGCCCTGACCGCGTACTACAATCCCGCCGTCCTCCCCTTTCAGGATGTCGCCTGGGCGGGCGCGTCGGTGAGTTTCCTTTCGCTGGACCGACATCTGAACGCACTCACGTTCGTGCAGCCGCTCCGGCCGCAGGCGGGATTCTCGCTCTCCGTGCTGAATGCCGGCGTCGGCGGCATTGAAGAGCGGAATCGCGACGGGATCCAGACCGGCACGCTGTCCACGTCAGAGAATGCGTTCCTGTTCTCGTTCGCCTTGCGCCCGGATCCTGCTGTTTCGCTGGGACTGACGGCGAAGCTGTTGTATTATCCGCTCTACTCCGGGGTCACGAGTACGACGGCAGGACTCGATGTCGGCTTCCTGATTCGTCTCAGCGATTCGTGGAGCGTTGGCGGCACGCTGCAGGACCTCAATTCACGGTACCGTTGGGAGACGTCGTCGCTGTACGGCCAGAACGGCGCTTCCACGATCGATCGCTTCCCGGTGCGCCGCCAGATCGGCGTTGCATGGCACGCGAAAGAGGCCGGGATGACGGTCGCCGCCGCATATGAAAATACCGCGGGACTATCGCTCCTGAAGGCCGGTGCGGAGTATTCGCTCCTCGGCTCATTTGCGGTTCGTGCCGGCATCGACCAGATGAGTACCGACCGAGCCGTCAGCGCGCGCCCGTCCTTCGGAGCATCGTTCGGGACCGCCGTCGGCGGTGTTCCGGTCCGAATGGATTACGCGTTTCAGTACGATCCGTACGGTCCCGGCGGAATGCATGTCGTTTCTCTGAGTGCGGCGTTCAAATGAAGACATTTCCGTTCGTCTCTCTGATATTCGCAGCGTCGGCTTCACTCTTTGGCCAGGGCGTCAGCACGGGCGGCACGACGCTGAAGCTACCGCTGACGGCCGCCTCGGCAGCCATGGGAGAATCGGATGTTGCCGTCCCGGGTCTGGCGGGAACGCTGGCCGGCAATCCGGCGCTCATCGCGGGTCTGCAGGAAACGCAGATCGTGTTTACGCATCTCGCCTGGATCCAGGAGACGCAGGGACAGGCGCTCGCGGCAGCGACACCGGTGTGGAACGGTCTGGTCGGTGCGCTGGGGGTGAGTTCGGTCAGCATCCCGGGCATCGAAGTCCGGGAGCAGCCCGGTCCGCCGATCGGTTCGTTCACGGCGCGGTCGCTCGCGATCCGCGGGGCGCTGGCCTATCCGTTGTCCGATGAGATCGTCGCCGGCGTCGGGATGAAGTATCTGTATGAGAAGCTGTACGTCGATGATGCGTCGGGGACGGCGTTCGACCTCGGCGGGTCCTATGCACCTGCCGACGCACCGTATGCCCTCGGCGTGAGCGTAAGCAATCTGGGTTCGATCGGAGCGTTCCGGTTCGCAAGGACCTCCCTGCCCACGTCCGTGCAGGCCGGCGGGATGTACCGGGCGGATCTTGCCGCGTTCGAATTCCTCGGTACGGCGGCGGTCGTGCGGGAAACACATCCCGGTGAGAACCGGCTTCGCCTCGGCGGGATGGTATCATTTCGCGGATTCGTCGCCCTGCGCTTCGGATACGAAACCGGATATGACAGTCGCGGCCTCTCGGCCGGGATCGGTCTGCGTCTGCAGTTCGTCCGGCTGGATTACGCGTACATTCCGTTCAACTACGATCTGGGAAACGCGCACATGATCTCGGTGGGGCTTCTGCTCTGATCCGCGGAAGGTTTGGATCACACACGAAAGGATGGCGACAGCATGGCAAAGGTGAAGGAGAAGGAAACGGTGAAGAAGACGGACAACAAGAAGACGACGAACCGGTCGCGGCTGGCCATCGGTGCTGTGGTCCTGGCGATTGCAGCACTCTGGATGCTGTACAACATGAGATCGTCCGATGAGGAACGGGTGAACGGGGCGGTCCGCTGGGCGTCGTTCAACGACGGCATGGCCACGGCGCGCGCAGAGCACAAAATGGTCATGGTCGATGTGTACACGGACTGGTGCGTTTGGTGCAAGAAGCTGGACAAGGAGGTCTATCCTGATCCTCGGGTTAGCAGCGCCATCGCGAGTCAGTTCGTGCCGATCAAAGTGAACGCGGAGTCGGGTTCAACCATCGAATTCAACGGAGTGCGCATGACGGAAGAGCAGTTCGCTCGTCAGGCCGGCGTCACCGGCTATCCGACAGTCCTCTTCCTTGACGATCAGGGGAAGGTAGTCACGACGCTGCCCGGATTCCTTCCCGCGGACCGGTTCGTCCGGGTGCTTCAATATGTGTCAGAGCACCGGTACCGCGAGCAGAGCCTCGACGATTTCCTGTCGCGCAACTCCTGAGCATCCATGCGGGTCTGTGGATTCACATTCGTCCGAAACGGCGTCACGTTCGATTATCCGTTCGTCGAGTCGCTCCGCTCCCTCCTTCCGCTCTGCGACGAAGTGATCGTCGCCGTCGGTGATTCGGACGACGACACGCTTCAGCGCGTCGAAGCGCTCGCCGATCCGAAGATCCGCATCCTGCACACCGTCTGGGATCCGTCGCGCCGCTCGGGCGGACTCATCCTCTCCGATCAGACCAATCTTGCCCTCGATCGGGTGAACGGTGACTGGGGAATCTATCTGCAGGCCGACGAGATCCTCCACGAGAAAGACTATCCCGCCATCAGCGCGGCCATGGCGGCGGCGCTTCCTGACCGGAAGATCGAGGGCCTTCTCTTCCGGTACGTACATTTCTACGGTAGTTATCGGTACGTCGGGAATTCACGGCGCTGGTATCGTCGCGAGATCCGCATCGTGCGACCCGGGACGGGGGTGCGCTCCTGGGGCGATGCACAGGGTTTTCGCGTCGACGGCCGGAAGCTGCGTGTGCGACTCATCGATGCCGATGTGTATCACTACGGATGGGTCAAGCCGCCGGAGATCCAGCAGCGAAAGCAGAAGCATTTCAACAAGCTCTGGCACCCGGACAGCTGGGTGGACAGCCATGTGCCGGATGTCCCGCACTTCGATTACTCGAACGGCGGGCGGTTGAAAGCGTTCGAAGGGACACATCCGTCCGTCATGGCGGATCGCGTCCGACGTGAGGACTGGAAGTTTGACTACGATCCGGGGAAGGTCCGACAGGCGCCGGGAGAAGCGATGCTGGACTGGATCGAGCGCCGGTCTGGCGTTCGTCTCGCTGAATACCGCAACTACACCCTGCTCTGACTCTCCGAACCTGCCGGTCCAGTGATGCTCCCGGTGGCATGCATCAGCATCGCCAGGAGCAGCGACGTCAGCATAATGATGGTGATGTCGAGGAAGCCGCTGCCGAGCAGCGATGAGAGCATGATGGCGGTGAGCCCGGCGGAGAGAGCCAATATGCGCGGGCGATCAGCCGATTCCGACCCGGATCGGCGAATTCCCCGAATGACGGTACGCACAGCCGCTACAAGCAGCCAGAAGAGCGCTGCGAGACTAATCAATCCTCCCTCCATGTAGACCCGCAGAAAATCGTTGTGCCATCCCCCCACCTGCTTGTCCTCAAGCTCGCCAAGGAGCGGAAAGATCTCGCGAAAGGTCCCCGGACCGAAACCGAACAGCGGATGATCGAACATGATCATCCGGGCGCCCCGCCAGATCACGTCGCGTCCGCTGAGATTTGAGGCAAAATGGATGGTCTCGTAGAGCCGCACCGCTACGGACGGAAAGATGGCGACGACCGCGATCCCCGCCACGACGGCACCGATGAGGAGTTTCCGCTCGCGGTGGATGCCGGCGAGAAGAATCATCCCCGCCACGATCCCCCAATGCGCACGATTCAGGGTGAAAACAAGGCCGATGCAGAGCAGGATGATCGTGGCTGACCACCAGATGCGATTTCTGAACATCTCCCGGTCGGTCCCGAGGAAGAGCAGCATGCTGATCGTCGCGGCCAGGTAAGTCCCGAGTGTATAATAGCCGGCGCTGATGGATTGAGCCCGCTCAAGGTGGCCGGTGAGAACACCGACGGTTCCGTACAGCGAACCGACGATTCCTCCGATGGCCAGACACCAGAGAATGACCGGGATGAAGTCGGGCTTTTCATCAGCGATGATCCTCAGCAACGCATAAAAAAGGATGAAGTAAGGTATTTCCGTATAAAGACTTCGCAGGCTTTGCGAAATATCTGTCGAAAGCACAACGGCCAGAATACGCGTTGCGATGAAGGCACCCAAGGGGATGTCGACGAGACTCTTTCGGAACGAGCGCGTGCTGATCAACAATCCTGCCCCAAATACGATCAGAAGAGCAGCGAAGAGTTGGGTCGGCGCGAAGAACAGGATCAGGCTAATTCCGAAAAACATCAGGAGTAATCGGCGAAATCGATCAGCGCGTCGGCCGGAGAAGATCCACATGCGAAGGTCCAGTTGCGTCATTTGCCGGATGTTCTCCCTCGAGCAAGAATGAAATGGGTGATGCTAACGCGCAGCGCCGTCGGCAGTTGAGCGAATGAAATCATCCATCTGCGAGATGATCAATTCGACCGAAATATCGGATGCTGGATGACCGGACTCGGCCATGAGTGCCCAGAAAGGCACACCCACCGGGAACCACTCATGCGCATCCTGAAGCGGCGTGTAGAGGGCGAGCAACGGAGTCTTCATCGCCGATGCGAAGTGGACGATGGCCGTGTCGGGGGTCAGGACGCCCTGGGCCTCACCGATCAGCGCAGCCACGTCCAGGATCGGAGCCGGGCCGCCTTTCTCCGGAAAGATCAACACACGGTCGCTCATTCCCAGCCGGCCCACGCGGACACGGAGCTCGGACAGGTCGCCCGGGGCAGAGATGAGCACCATTTTCCGCGCTTGCCAGCCAGCTCCGTGCTGAATGACCGCCTCGATCTGTCCCCAGGAAAGCTTCCGGACGCTATCGGTGGCCGAAATGTTGAAGACAACGAACGGGCGGCCCCTTCCCGTGGCATCCCGTCCGACAAGTCCATGCAAAATCAGAAATTCGCCAATGCGTCTTCGGCTCGGCTCGGGGGGATACAGTTCAAACGTGTGGTCCCTCACCGGAACGCTTCCGCCGAATACATCGGAGATGATGCTATCCAACGTCTCGACCATCCGTTTTTGACGACGCTCTAACTTCATCAATTTATTGAAGTAAAATCGATACTTCTCGTCTCCTTGTCCAACTTTCAAACCATGCGGGGCGACGATGTTGGCAAGGATCCCGGCGCTTGAAGTCCGGTTGAAAATGAAGTTGAGCACGACCGAGTAGCCCACCCGCCTGGCCCGTCGAAGCTCGCCGAAGAGCTTGACCCAGTTTTTGTAAAGGACGAAGACATCGTCCACATTCGGATTTCCGCTCAGCAGAACCGCATTTGCCTCGCTCGCGAACACACCGACCCGAAGACTCTGCGACGACTGTCGGAGCGCCCGAAGGATAGGCGTGGTGACCACCATATCCCCCAGGCGGTCGTACCGAAGAATGAGAACGGATGCAATCGTCCGGATGTCGACCGCATCTTCCCGCTGCGTATTCCTGAAAAGTCGTTTCAGAAAAGGATAGGCAACTCCATGCCGCCATGCGAGTTCCAGCCGCCGTATGAACGCCAACGGAGGGGTACTCATCAAGTATCTTTTCTCTCTTGCGTCGTTCGAATCAACCGCTCGACGGCTTCACATACCTTGTCCGCATCGATGGTCGAGAGATCATCCACGGGCGTGACAATGGCTTCGTGCGGGATGCGATACGGCTCCCAGATGCGGAGATTCGGGTCGGACTGGACATACAACGCGACGGTTGGCACCCCGTATCCGGCCGCCAGGTGCACCGCAGACGTATCGGGTGTGACGAGCAGGGAAAGACGGGCAATGAACGCGGCAAACTCGTCAAAGGTCGTTTCAGGGGGCAGTGCGGCACGCGAATGACCGTTGGCGATCGCTTCTGCGCGAGACCGGTCCTTGGGCTTCGAGAGGATCAGGATACGCCATTCCGGGTGGTGCGCCTCGAACGTCGAGACGAGTTTTCGGAAGTTCTCCGTTCCCCAATAGCGCACTTCCCCGCCGGCCGAGATGTTTACCCCCACCACCGGTTTGCCTTCGAATCCGAGCGATTTCCAGTGACCGCTTACAGTCGTTTCTGCCGCCTGGGACGTGTGGTATTCAACGGGTCCCGGAGAGACGGACGGATCGATGCCGAACGGGGCCAGCAGTTGCGCCAAGCGGTCGACGATATGCGCGTCCCGTCGCGAGAGCAATGGAACGACGATATCGTAGGAATAGTCGTTGGATTTGGCGATGCCGACGTTCCAGCGGGCTCCCGCAAGCAGGCAGAAGGACGTGGAAGTGGCTGATGGATTGTCCATCAGATCCACCGCGAAGTCATACCGTTCACGGTGAAGGCCGCGGATCATCCGGAGCGACGAAATCAGGCGCTTGTCGTAGATCCAGCGCCTGCGCAGGTGCGGATTGTTGCGCACGGCGACCACATTCTGCGGACTCAGGATGATGTCAAGGATGATGCCGGGGTATTTCTGACGAAGGGTCCGGAATAGCGGTGTGGAGACCAGGACGTCGCCGATCTTATCCTGCCGAATAAAGAGGACTTTGCAGCGATTGAAATCGACCCGTCCGGGAAAGTCCGAGCGGCGCCGAACGAAGAATCGCAGCGCGCGCATGAACGCCCGCCGGAAAGTAAGTTCGATTCTTTTGGGGAAGGGATCGTTCACGCGGTCGTCTTGCGACGTGTTCGCTTGCGGGCCTTCGGCGCATCGGCGAACTGCAACGCGTGGAGCCGCTTGAACAGCCCGCCGCGGCGGTTCAGCAGCTCCTGCTGGGTCCCCAGCTCCACCACCCGTCCGCGGTCCAGCACCACAATGCGGTCGCAGTGGGAGACCGTTGAGAGCCGGTGGGCGATGATCAGCGACGTGCGTCCCTTCATCAGCCGATTCAGCGCGTCCTGCACCATTCGCTCCGATTCCGTATCGAGGGCCGACGTGGCTTCGTCCAGCAGCAGGATCTTCGGATCGCGCAGAATCGCCCGGGCGATGGCGATGCGCTGACGCTGTCCGCCGGAGAGCTGCAGACCGCGCTCGCCGACCTCCGTCTGATAGCCTTTGTCGAGCTTGGTGATGAACGAATCCGCGTTGGCCGCTTTGGCGGCGGCCTGCACGTCGTCCGACGACGCATCCAGCTTTCCGTACCGGATGTTTTCTTCGATCGTACCGGAAAAGAGGATGACATCCTGCGGCACCATGGCGATCTGTCCGCGGAGCGCCGTCAGACTGAACTCGCGGATGTCGTGTCCGTCCACGCGGATGGTTCCGGTATTGATCTCATAGAAGCGCGGGATCAGATTCAGCAGCGTTGTCTTTCCTCCCCCGCTCGGACCGACCAGTGCAACGCGCTCGCCGGCGTGGATGTCGAGACTGACGTCCTTCAGAGCCTCGAGGCCGTCGCGGTATGAGAAGGAAACATGATCGACGCTGATCGCTCCCCGCTCGATGCGACCATCCGTGGAGTGCTCACCATGCGGCTCTTCATCCTGATCGAGGATCTCAAAAATGTAACCGGCCGACACGAGAGTCTTTTGGATGCGGGCGGCGCCTTCCCCGAGAGCTTTCACAGGTTTAGCCAGATTGATCATCACGATCATGAAGAACAGCATCGTCTCGATCGTCATGATCCCTTCGATGAAGAGATATCCGGAAAAGACCACCAGCAGCGATGCGGCGATCGTGTTGAACATCTCGTTCGTGGGGCTGAGCAGCGCGATAACCCGCACGATCTTCATCGAAAAGTGATAATTGGTCTCGACCTTCTTCTTGAATCGCTCCCGCTCGTACTCCTCATGCGAGAACAGCTTGACGATGCGGATGGCGGCGATCTTCTCCTGCAGGAACGCGGAGATGTCCGCCAGCGTGTTCGTGAGATCGCGGCTGTATGAGCGGATCCGGTCGCCGAACTTCCGGGAAATCTGGCCGGACAGGCTGAAGATGAGGATCGTGACAATCGTCAGCTGCCAGTTCGTGTAGAAGAGCGCCGTGGCGAAGACGAGCGCGTAGATGGAGTTCTGGGCGATCTCGATCAGTTGAAACAGGGATTGCTCGATGTTGTTGACGTCGTTGGTCACGCGCGACATCAGGTAGCCGGTCTTATTTGCGTCGAAGTAGCGGACCGGCAGCGCCACGATGCGGTCGAAGAGGTCACGGCGGAAACGCATGAGGATCTTCTGCTGCACCGAGCTCATCACATATTCGCGGACGTAGACGAACGTAACTTTGACAAGAATGATCACGATGACGGCGATGGCGAATTGCGTGATCATACGCAGGCTTTCCTGCTTGCCGTGGATCGTGATGCTGTACAGCACGTGATTCCAGACCTTGATTTCGACCGGCACAAGCAATTCCATCCCCGCCCGCACCTGCTCGCTGACCTTCTGGAGGACGTCAAACAGCCGCGCAATGAGGTACGCGGACGCCGTGTCCGCTCCGCTCATGATGGCCACGGAGATCAGCCCGGCGATGATCCGCCATTTGTACCGGACGAAATAGCCCAGGAGACGCAGGAAGGTTCGTTTGGATCCCATCGTTGCCAAGTTAGGAGTTTTTGCCCGCAGGGTCAATCGAAGATGTCGGCGCATCTGTCTCCGGTGCCGTTTCGCCGTCGCTCTCTGCGCTGTCGAAGAACGTGCGGATGCGCTCCGTCAGCTTCTCGCCGACCAGCTCGATGAGCTGTTCCGTGGAGGCGAATCGCACACCCTGGACCGAGCCGAAGGTCTCGAGAAGTTCCTTTGCCCGCTTCTTCCCCACGCCCGTGATGAGGTCGAGTTCGGTCCGGAGGATACGCTGAGAACGAAGTTTTCGGTGATAGGTGATGGCGAAGCGGTGCGCCTCATCGCGGACCTGTTGGAGGAGGCGCAGGGCCACGGAAGCTTTCGGGAGCAGGATCGGTTCGCTGTCTCCGGGCCGGAAAATCTCTTCGAGCCGCTTTGCAAGTCCGATCATCGGAATGCCGTCGAGTCCGAGCGCGGTGCGGACTTCCAGGGCGCTCGAGAGCTGTCCTTTTCCCCCGTCCACCATAATCAAATCGGGCAAACGGGCCTGTTCGCGCAATTGGCGCTCGAACCGTCGCCGCACCACCTCCTGCATGCTCGCAAAATCGTCCGGTCCCGTCACAGTCTTGATGCGGAAGGTGCGGTACTCGCTGCGACGGGGCTTCCCGTCGACGAAGACGACCAGCGAGGCCACGGAGTCGGTTCCCTGCGTGTTCGAAATGTCAAAACACTCGATGCGCCGCGGGGGTGAAGGGAGCGCGAGATCGCGCTGGAGATGCTGGAGCGCTACCGGAATACGTTCACCGCGTTTCGTCCGCTGAATCGCCAGCTCGTCGAGCCAGAACTCCGCATTCGTGCGAGCCAGCGAGACCAGCCGGAGTCCCTCGCCTCCGTTGGGCACGGCAAATTCAACCGAACGGCCGACACGCTCGCCGAGCCAGGCCGGGACCACCGACGACTCCGGCAGCGGCGCGGAGAGCAGGAATTCGGGCGGAATATCCTCTTCATCCGCGTACGTCCGCTCGATCACCGTTTCGATCATCTCGGACTCATCGGCTTCTTCCGTCTGTGTCAGATACAAATGCCGGCTCCCGATGAGCTTTCCTTCGCGGATCGCGAAGATCACAGCGCAGGCGTCGTCGTTGCGACGAACGACCACCAACACATCGCGGTCCACGTCCGCCGCGCCGAAGACTTTCTGCTTCTCGGCGTACACCGCCAACGCGCGGATCTGATCGCGGATGCGGCCCGCTTCTTCGAAGCGAAGTCCCGCGGACGCCTTCTCCATCTCGGCATCGAGCGCACGCACAACCAGGTTCGTCTTCCCGCGGAGCACCTGCGCGACCTGATCGATCATGCTCTGGTACCGTTCGCGCGCGACGAGCGCTTCGCACGGACCTTCACACTTGCGGATATGATAGTCGAGGCACAGCTTGAAGCGGTGACGGGCAATCGCGTCTTCGGTGAGATCGTAATTGCAGCTGCGGATCATGAAAATATCCCGCACGGTCTTGAGCGCAAACCGCATCGTCTTCACGTCGGTGTACGGACCGAAATAGCGCCCCTGCCCCGGAATGCGTCGACGTGTCACCAGCACGCGGGGGAACGGCTCGCGCGTGATGACGATAAAGGGATAGCTCTTGTCGTCCTTGAGGACAACGTTGTAGCGGGGCTTGAGCCGTTTGATCAGATTCGATTCGAGGATCAGCGCCTCCGCTTCCGAATCCGTGACGATGATCTCCACGTCGGCGATCCTGGCAACCATTGCGTCGATGCGCGGGTCCGATGCGCGGGAGCGATGAAAATACTGGCGGACACGATTGCGCAACACGGAGGCTTTTCCGACATACAGCACGGCTCCGGACGAGTTGCGAAACTGGTATACGCCCGGCGTTGCGGGAAGCGCATTGAGCTTCTGCTCAAGGGTCAGATCATCCGCGCTGAGAGGAACGGTGGTCGGCGAGTCCGTGCTCATCATCCGTCCGCCTTCGTGAAGGGCACCGGCGCATTCCGCGCGGGGAATGTTGCCGCCGCGACACCGGCCAGAACGAGGACCCCCCCGAGGATGGTCCCGGCCGTCAGCGACTCGCCGAGGAAAATGACGCCGATGAGAACGGCGATGAGCGGCGTAAGGAAAGCACTCATCGAAAGGTAGACCGCCTTCACGTGTTTGGCAAGCCAGTAGTAGCCGACGTACGTGGCAACGGTCGCAAAGATTGCCAGATACACGATCGAAAAGATCCCCGCGGTCGTGAAATCCGTCGTCGAGACCGGTTCCCACACGAATGCCGCCCCCGTGAGGATGACGGCCCCCATGAGCATCGGAACGAGATTGAGCATCTCCGCGCTGTATGGTCCGCCGTACTTCCGGATGGCCACCAGGGCCGCCGCCTGATTGGCCGCGCCGAAGACAATGGCGAGTACCGGTAGCATGACGCCGCCAATGGTGGTGATGCCGGCGCGGGAGATCAGCACAATCCCGGCGAATCCCACGACCACGCCTCCCCACGCCCGTCCCGTGAGGCGCTCGTCCTGCAGAGCAAAGCGACCGATCAGTGCGACCCAGAACGGAAACGTGGCAAAGACAACCGACGACAATCCGGAGTCAAGGGTACGCTGCGCCCAGTACACGAATGCGTTCGGGACGGTCACCGCGGTGAGACCAAGAAACAGACACAGGCGCCAGAACCGCCGGTCCCGCGGCACACGCAGTCCGCGGACGGCGGCCAGAAAGACCAGCGCGATCACCGCCAGGACGAAACGCAGACCGGAGGACAGCAGGACGGGGAGTGTGGTGAGGCCGACCCGAACGATCGACCAGCTGGATCCCCAGAGGAGACAGATCAGGATGAATGTCGCCGCAAGAACGAACGCCGACGGCCGCGCGCCCGGACCGACAGGTTCACTCGGCGCGGTATCCGAGGGCTTTGAGGGCATGGTCGTCGTCGCGCCAGTGCTCGCGGACCTTGACGTGCAGTTCGAGGAAAACGGGGCGTTCGATGAAGCGTTCGATATCGCGGCGCGCGTCGGTACCGACCCGCTTGAGATGTGCGCCGCCCGAGCCGATCAGAATGCCCTTCTGCGATTCCCGCTCCACGACGATATCGGCGTTGATAAGGATCTTCTTCCCTTCCTCCTCGCGATAGTCGCGGATATCGACGGCGGTGGAATACGGAATCTCCTCGCGGAACTGCTGGAAGATCTTCTCGCGAATGAACTCGGCGGCGAAGAACCGCTCCGGCTGCTCGCTGATGATGTCGGTCGGATACAGGGGCGGATGCTCCGGAAGCATCGCTTCGACACTCCGGAGCAGATCATCGACATTGACCTTTTTGAGTGCGGAGATCGGGATGACCTCGCGGAACGTCCCGCGTTTGATGAACGCATCCATCATCGGCAGGAGCGTCGGCTTGTACACCGCATCGGCTTTGTTGATGACGAGCAGAAGCGGCTTTGCGGTGCCGATCGACGCCAGACGCTGCTCCACTTCCGGCGCCAATGAGGCGCCGCGCAACGCGTCCGTGAGGACCACGACGACGTCCGCGTCCGCCAGAGCCGCATCGGCATGACGCAGCATCTCTTCATGCAGGCGGTACTTCGGACTGATCAGACCGGGCGTGTCGAGGAAGATCATCTGGGCCGCGTCCGTGCTGTAAATGCCGAGCACTCGCTGGCGCGTCGTCTGCGGCTTCCGCGTGACGATGGAAAGCTTCTCGTTCAGAACGGCGTTGAGCAATGTGGATTTGCCGACATTCGGTTCGCCCACGATGGCGACGTATCCGCAGCGGTATGGTTTTGCGTCTGTCATCAACAAAAAGGCGTTCCGATCAGACCTGATCCGGAACGCCGATCCTCTCTGGTGTCACATGCGATGCAGGACCCGCCGTGCGCGGGTCAGATGGCCGCTTCGCCCGACTCATCCGTCCGGATGCGAATGACGTCATCGACCGGTGAAACGAAGATCTTCCCGTCGCCGACCTGTCCGGTCTTGGCCGCCTTGATGATCGTCTGGACGATGCGGTCCACGCCGGAGTCCTTGGCGACGATCTCGACCTTGACCTTCGGCAGGAAATCGATCTTGTACTCGGATCCGCGGTACATCTCCGTATGTCCCTTCTGGCGTCCGTAACCCTTCACCTCCGTGATCGTCATGCCGCGCACGCCGATCTCCGAGAGCGCTTCGCGCACATCATCGAGCTTGAAGGGACGAATGATCGCTTCGATCTTCTTCACCGGCAGGTCCTCCCGGGGATGGGCCGTGGATCAGGCGCCGTGACAGTTCTTGTACTTCTTGCCGCTGCCGCAGGGGCACGGATCGTTGCGTCCGACTTTCTCGGCCACCCGGATGGGCTGCGGCTTCGCGGCGGGTGGGCCGCCGGCGGCGGCTCCGGGTGCGCCCTCATGGCCTCCGCCGGGAACGGGCTCACGGTTGGCCGCGAATCCCGCGCCCTGAGCCGACTCGTGTGTCATCACCATTTCCTCGCGACGCGGCACCCGCCGTCCGCGAACGGACGGGAGCTGCTCGGGGCGTTCCGGGTACAGCTTGAAGACCATGCTCAGCGTTTCGTCCGAGATCTGGTCCATCAACTCCATGAACATCCCGAACGATTCGGTCTTGTATTCGACGAGCGGATCCTTTTGTCCGTAGCCGCGCAGATGAATCCCCTCCTTCAGGTCATCCATCTCGCGCAAGTGATCGCGCCATTTCGTGTCGATGACCTGCAGGGTCGCCATCTTCTCGAGCGTGGACATCAGCTCGGGCGAGATCTGCTCTTCCTTGCGGCGATAGAACGCTTCCGCTTCGCGCACGACCTCTTCGACGACGCCGCTTTCGCCGAGCTTCTGGAACTGCTCCGGCGTCATGGGCAGATCGACCAGGAAGCGGCTCCGGACCTCGGCGCGCATCCCTTCGAGATCGCCGTCGGAATAATATCGGCCGACGAGCTTTTCCACCACCGCGTGCAGCATGTCGAGAATATCGTCCCGGAGACGGTCTCCCAGGAGTGCGTGCCGGCGCCGCGAATAGATGACCTCGCGCTGCTGGTTCATCACGTTGTCGTATTCCAGCAGGCGTTTCCGGATGCCGAAGTTGTTCTCTTCGACCTTCTTCTGGGCACGCTCCACGGAGCGGGTGATCATCGGATGCTGAATGACTTCGCCCTCTTCCAGTCCCATCCGTTCCATGATGCGGGCGATGCGTTCACTGCCGAACAGGCGCATCAGGTCGTCTTCCAGGGAGAGATAGAACCGCGACGACCCGGGGTCGCCCTGGCGTCCCGAACGGCCGCGCAGCTGGCGGTCGATGCGGCGCGCCTCGTGGCGCTCGGTGCCGACGATGTGCAATCCGCCGATCTCGCGCACGCCGGGCCCCAGCTTGATGTCCGTGCCGCGGCCGGCCATGTTCGTAGAGATCGTGACGCTCCCGGGTAATCCTGCGTGCGCCACCACTTCCGCTTCCCGCTGATGTTGCTTGGCGTTCAGGACGTTGTGCGGAATGCCTTTGCGCTTCAGCATGCGGCTGATCGTTTCCGACACGTCAACGCTCGTCGTGCCGACCAGCACGGGCCGCTTGATCGCGCGCATCTGTTCGATTTCGTCCATCACCGCGTTGTATTTCTCGCGCTTCGTCTTGTAGACGCGGTCATCTTCGTCGGTCCGGACCATTGGCTTGTTGGTGGGAACGACGACCACGTCGAGCTTGTAGATGTCGAAGAACTCGGCGGCTTCCGTTTCGGCGGTGCCGGTCATGCCGGCCAGCTTCTTGTACATCCGGAAGTAGTTCTGGAGCGTCACCGTGGCCAGCGTCTGCGTGTCCCGTTCGACCTTGACGCCTTCCTTGGCCTCGATCGCCTGATGCAGGCCCTCCGAGTAGCGCCGGCCGGAGAGCAAGCGGCCGGTGAACTCATCCACGATCATGATCTTGCCGTCTTCGCTGACGACGTACTCGACATCCTTCTCATACAGGCTGTACGCTTTCAACAGCTGCAGGATCGTATGAATGCGGTCACTGCGCTCGGCGAAGTGCATGTTCGCCGCATCCTTCTTCTGCTGGCGCTGCTCCGGCGTGAGCGATGCATCTCCCTCGATCATGCTCAGCTCGGTGCTGATGTCGGGAATGATGAAGATATCCTTGTCGCTGCCAGGATACGATTGCGCGAGGGCCTCGCGGCCCTTCTCCGTCAGGTCGATGGAATGGGACTTCTCGTCGATGCTGAAGAAGAGCTCGTCGTCGATCTCGTGCATGCGGGAGGATTGGTCCTGCATGTACTCCCGCTCGGTCTTCTGCATCAGCGTCTTGTTTGACGGCTCCGAGAGGACCTTGAGCAGCTTCTTGTTCTTGGGCAAACCGCGCTGGGCCCGCAGGATGAGGACGCCGGCTTCTTCGGCTTTGCCCTGGGTCAGCAACTGCTCGGCATTGCTTGTGATCTGGGCGACCAGACGCTCTTGGGCGCGGACGAGACGCTCCACGTGCGGCTTCATCTCGTCGAATTTGTGGTCTTCGCTCGCCACCGGTCCGCTGATGATCAGCGGCGTCCGGGCTTCATCGATCAGCACGGAGTCGACTTCGTCGACGATCGCGTAATTGTAAGGACGCTGGACCATCTCCTCGGGACTGAGCACCATGTTGTCCCGGAGATAATCGAACCCGAACTCGTTGTTGGTGCCGTAGGTGATGTCGGCGGCATACTCCCGGCGGCGTTGCGCGGGATCCATGTGGGTCAAAATGCGTCCGACGGTCAGTCCCAGGAATTCATAGACGCGGCCCATCCATTCGCTGTCGCGCAGGGCCAGGTAATCGTTGACGGTGACGACATGCACGCCGCGTCCCGACAGGGCGTTGAGATAGGTGGGAAGTGTGGCCACGAGCGTTTTGCCTTCGCCCGTCGCCATCTCGGCGATTTTTCCCTCGTGCAGCACAACACCGCCCATCAACTGCACGTCGAACGGGACCATGTCCCACACGACCTTGTTGCCCGCCACATCCCACGACTGTCCGACCAGCCGGCGGCAGGCATCCTTGACGACTGCGAATGCTTCGGGCAGAAGCTCTCCGAGAGCAGCCTCAATTCCCGTATCCAGCTGCTTGTTCAGCTCATCCAGACGGGCGTACAGGCTTTCGCGCTCATCGTATGACGCGGTGGTCTTGAGCGATTCGCGGATGCCGGCGATTTCTTCGTCCGTGTCGTGGACACGGTCGCGGATATATTGCCGGAACTCGCCGGTTTTGGCGCGGAGTTCGTCGTCCGAAAGCGCCTCGAGTTTCGCCGTGTGCGAGTGGATCTCCTCGACCACGGGAAGAAGGCGCTGGTAATCGCGCTCGTGCTTTGAGCCGAACAGCTTACGTAAGAGCTGGAGCATGGATGGTCGTGTGACTCCTTTCACTGTTAATATACCCCTTTTTTGAACCTCAGGCAAGGCAGCGCGTTGCGCTTCGCCTTGCATTTCTGGCATTTTCGCTGGACATTCGTCGTGATCATGATGACACATCGATCCGATTCCTTCCGACTTCTGCTCGTTCTCCTGCTTGCTTCAACGACCAGCGGCTGTGCACTCATGGATGTCTTCAGGCCGCGCGATCCGGTGCGCGATCTCCGCACGGACATCGATCGCCTGGTGACCGATTCGCTCTTCCGGTCATCGCTTGCCGGTGTAAAGGTCGTATCCCTCCGGACGAACGAAGTTCTCTACGCGCACGACGATTCCCTGCTGCTGCGTCCGGCGTCAAACACGAAATTGCTCACGACTGCGGCGGCGCTCTTCCTGTTGGGAAGCGACTATCGGTTCCGCACGACGGTGGCCATGGATTCGCTCCCGGCGGGCGGCATTCTTGAGGGCAATCTGTATCTGAAAGGATACGGCGACCCGGATCTCGCAACGGCCGACCTGGACTCTCTGGCGGACTCACTCGCGCACAGCGGCCTGACGCACGTGCGTGGCGATCTCGTCGTCGATGCGACGTATTTCGGACCGGAGTATTTTCCGATCGGTTGGATGTGGGACGATGAGCCGGATCCGGACGGCGCGCCCGTCTCCGCGCTGTCACTGAACAAGAATTGCGTGCGCGTGACCGTCGCTCCCGATTCGCTGACGCACCGCACGGCGACGCTCACCGTGACTCCCCCGACTTCCTACGTGTCGCTCGTGAACTGCTCAACGGTAGTCACGGATACCGTCCGAAAACGGATCTCCGTCGATCGGCAGTTCGAGGATCGGTCCAATACCATTGTGGTACGGGGAGAGATCCTTTCGGACAGTCCGCCGGTCACGCAGCGCACCACCGTGTGGCAACCGGAGCTTTACGCCGGCACGGTATTCCGTGAAGCGCTTGCGCAACGCGGGATCGTGATCGATGGCGACGTCCGCTTCGGCCTTGAGCCGGACAGTGTCACCGTCGTTGCGCAGACTATCCAGCCCATGGATTCGATGCTGGTGAATCTGAACAAGATCAGCGACAATCTCTCCGCCGAGAACACCCTGCGCGTGATGGGCGCCGTGACGTTCGGGCCTCCAGGAACCACGCCGTCCGGATTGTGGGCGCGGAATCAGGCCCTGGCCACGCTCGGCATCGACACCACGTCGTTCCGGTTCGTGGACGGGTCGGGCGTGTCGCATTACGATCTGGTCACGCCGGCGACGCTCGTCGATGTGCTGCGGGCCATGTACCACCAGCCGTCGATCTTCCCCCTGTACTACGCATCGTTGCCGATCGCCGGTGTGGACGGGACGCTTTCCGGCCGCATGCGCGGCACAGCGGCGCAGGGAAATCTTCGCGGAAAGACCGGAACCATCTCCGGCGTCGCTTCCCTCTCAGGGTATGTCACGACGGCGGACGGTGAACTCCTTGCGTACTCGATGCTGATGCAGAATTTCATCCGCCGGACCGACCTGTACCGGGCCGTGCAGGACAGCATCGGCGCACGGTTGGCGGCGTTCTCCCGCTCCGGTCCGACGGTCGTACGCCGCTGACGATGTCCCGGCTCCGGCTATCTCTTCCCCTCCTGCTCGGCGTATGGATCTGTCTTCCGGGATGCGGATCGTCGCATGGAACGCTCGCGCGACGCGACGACGCACAGCCGCTTCCGGCATTTGATTCGACGAGGGCTTTCGGACTTTTGAAGCGGCAGGTGGAGTTCGGTCCGCGCGTGCCGGGGACGGAAGCGCATGCGCAGACCGTGCGGTGGCTCATGCGCACGCTGGAGCCGCTGGCGGATACGGTCGTCGAGCAGCCGTTTCCCGAGGAGCATCCCGGGATCGGTCCGACCGTCCTTCGGAATGTTGTTGCGCGGTTCCGGAGCGATCGTTCACCGCGGCTGTTGCTTACGGCGCACTACGATACGCGTCCATGGGCTGATCAGGATCCTGATCCGGCGAAGCGGCACACGCCGGTACCCGGCGCGAACGACGGAGCGAGCGGCGTGGCGGTGCTGCTGGAACTGGCGAAGTGTTTTCGCACCGTCCCTCCGCCGATCGGCGTGGATATCGTTCTCTTTGATGGCGAGGATCTCGGCACACCGGGTCGCGGTGACGACTGGTGCCTTGGGTCGAGATTCTTCGCGCACCACCGACCCGACGGAGCCGTCATCGGTGGGGCGATCAATGTGGACATGGTCGGCGGTCGTTCGCTGATCATCCGGCGGGAAGGATATTCCGACTCGCGGGCGCGCGATCTCGTCGAGCGGGTCTTTGCGGCTGCGGCCGATGCGGGCGCGACCGCCTTTCGCGACGAACCGGGCATCACAATCCTTGACGATCATGTGCCGCTGACTGACGCCGGGATCCGTGCGATCGATCTCATCGATTTCGGGAATGGCACCACGTCGGATCGCACCTGGCATACGGTCTCCGATGTTCCCGATTCGTGCAGCGCGTCGAGTCTCGGGATGGTCGGGGCGACGCTCGTGGAATTCATCTATCACTACGGACCTGTGTGGGAGCAAGAGCAATGAATGAAACGCGGGCGACCTCGTTCGGCCTCTATGAAGCGAGCCGGATCCTGATGCCGGGCTTCTACTTCACGACGCTGCTCCTGTTCTTCTGCCTCGCGTTTCTTCCGGCGCCTCTCTCCCCCGACCGCCTGGGCGGATGGATCTGGCCCGCGTTTCTCTTCCTGACGGTGGTGTCGGGACTGACGATGTATGCCAAGGAGACGCCGAAGCGACGACGCGCGTTCCAGCAGAACCAGCCGAGTACCTTCCTGCAAACGCTGGCGCGAACGATGCCCGACACAGAAGTCCTCAGCGATGCGGAAGCACAGCGGACGTACTTCTACATCTTGAACAATCACGTCCCGTCGCTCTTTCACGAGAAGATCTTTTTCTTCGGTACCGTGTATCAGGTAATGATCCAGGTGCGGCGGACAACATTCTGGTTCGCGCTGCTCGGACTCCTCGTCGCCGGGGCGATGCTCGCGGCTGGCAGCGCGCTCCCCGAGCGATCGGGCGCGGTACTCTTCGTGATCGTCACGTGGATGATCTATCTCATCAATGTGCGGTACAACAAAGCCGACCGGAAGATGCAGGAAAACTATCAGGATCAGATCTTCTGGCTGCAGATGAACGCCGATCTGGTCCGCCGCATTCTGACCCAGGAACGATCAACCCGGACAAATCCCTCATGACACGACGGACATGGTATTGCATCCATCTTCTGCTCCCGACCCAGCTGCAGGATCTGCTCATCGGGCAGCTCGTTCCGTTGGGATTCGAAGGATTCGAGCAGTTGCCCGACAGCATCGACGGCTACGTGCGGGCGAAGCGATGGGACCGGGCGACGGCTCGCCGCTTCCGGAACGTTCTCGAGCGGTTCCAGAGGGAATTTCCCTCCGCCCCCGTGCGCTCGACGCTCCGGCGCGTGCGCGAAGAGAACTGGAACAAGAAATGGGAAGCCCAGGCCGGGATCGTTCGCGTGACGAAGCAAATCCTCATCAAGCCGTCGTGGCAGACGCTGCCGGCGCGTGACCGCGGAAAGATCGTCCTCCACATCGATCCGAAGATGTCGTTCGGCACCGGACATCATGAAACGACGCAACTTTCCCTCCAGATGCTGGAAGAGACGATGTTCCGCGGCGCAACAGTGCTCGATTTCGGAACAGGCACGGGCGTGCTCGCCATCGCGGCCGCACGGCTCGGCGCGAAGCACGTCGATGCGGTGGACGTGGACGAATGGTCGGTGGTGAACGCACGAGAGAACATACTGCGCAATCGCGTTCAGCGAACGGTTCGGATCAAACGCGGAAGTGTCGCCGTGGTCCCCCGGCGCCGGTATGACATCGTTGTGGCCAATGTGGATGCACCGACGCTGGAGCGATTGCTGCCCGGCCTGGCCAAACGCATCCGTGCCCGCGGCACGGTGATCCTTTCTGGACTGCTGGTGACGGACCTGGATCGCATCCGACGACATGCTTCCCGGGCGGGACTGCAGGTCGGGGAGATCGTCCGAAAGAACGAGTGGATCGCCATTCTTTTCTGGGTGCAGTGATGCGGGTTGCGGCCATCGATATCGGAACGAACACGATCCTCATGCTCATTGCCGAGCAGGTGGACGGCGCGATGCGTCTCGTGCGCGATGAACACGCCATTGCGCGCATGGGAAGGCGCGTGGACCGTCAGCGGCGGATCCTGCCGGAATCGTTTGATCGCGTGGAGGGAGTGCTGCGCAGCTATCTCGAGATCTGCCGGAGCGAGCGGTGCGACACGGTACTGGCGGTGGGCACCAGCGCGTTGCGGGATGCGGAGAACCGTGAGGATTTTCTCGACTACATGCGCACGAAGCTTGGGATCAGCGTGCGGATTCTGAGCGGTGATGAAGAGGCACGACTGTCGTACCGCGGAGCGGTGTCGGCGTTGCCGAAGGAGCCCGCGCTGCAGCGTCGGGTGGTGCTGGATATCGGGGGCGGAAGCACGGAACTGATCGAAGGGACCGGGGAGGAAGTACTGACCGCGCGAAGTACGAACGTCGGCTCCGTCCGGTTGTCAGAGCGGTTCCTTTCGAACCTTCCTCCAACAGCTGCGGCGCTCGAACAGGCGACCCGGGAAGTGGACACGGCGCTTTCGTTTGTGAAACCGATGGAATCCGATCGCTTGTGTATCGGCGTTGCGGGGACGCTGACGACGCTGGCATCGATCGATCTGGGGCTGGCGCGCTTCGACCGCGAACGGGTCGACGGTCATACGCTGGAGCGATCGCGCATCGAACAGATCTTCGAGAAGCTCCTCCCCCTCTCTCTTGCGGAAGTTCTTGCGATCCCGCAGATCCTGCCGCAGCGGGCCGATATCATTCTGGCGGGCGTGCTGATCCTGCGCATCTTCATGGACCGGGCCGGACTTCGATCCATCCGTGTCAGCGATCGCGGACTGCGCCACGGCCTGGCGCTCGAAGCGTTCGGTTCCTGACGATCCCCCTCAGGTGCGCCGGGCTGTTGTGACGGACTCCCGGAGCGCCTCAACCGCGGCGGCGATATCCTCTTCCGAGGTCAGACGACCGAGCGAAAAACGGACGGTTGCGCGCGCCGTGTTGGCATCCCGTCCCATCGCCAGCAGCACGTGCGACGGCTGAAGACTTCCGGAAGTGCAGGCCGATCCGCTCGTCACGGCGACTCCGCGCAAGTCCATACCCATGATCAGGGCTTCCCCGTCGACCGGCAGTCGCGTCGCGTCGAATGAGATGCTCAGTATCGTCGGCAGGACCAATGCCGGGTGACCGTTGACGATCACGGCATCACCAAACTCCGCAATGATCTTCTGACGAAGCATCTCGCGAAGCGCGGTGAGCCGCGTCATGAATGCATCATGATCGCGCCGCATGCGCCGCACCGATTCCGCAAAGCCGACGGCAAGGGCGACGTTCTCCGTGCCCGGCCGACGGCCTGATTCCTGCCCGCCGCCGTGAAGCAGCGGCAGCACTTTCGTTCCCTTCCGGATAAACAGTGCGCCGATCCCCTTCGGCCCGTACAGCTTGTGCGCCGAGACGGAAAGAAGGTCAACCTCATCCTTCCGGACGTCGATCGGGATCTTCCCCAGGGCTTGAACCGCGTCTGTGTGGAAGAGCGCTCCGTGCTTGTGCGCCAGTCCGGCGACCTCGGCGACCGGCTGGATCGTTCCCACTTCGTTGTTCACCGTCATCACGGAGACCAGTCCGACCTCCGACGAAAGGCTGCCACGCAGTGCATCCATACGCAGGAGTCCCGAACCGTCCACCGGGAGTTCCGAGAGAGCAGCGCCCCACTGCCGCGCATGCCTGGCCGCGTGAAGCACGGCATGATGCTCAACGGAGCTCACGAGAAGCCGGGGCCGTCCTGCCGCCGCACTCCATGAGGCCACGCCGAGGATCGCCGCATTATCGGATTCCGTTCCCCCACTGGTGAAGAACACCTCGTCCGGCGCCGCGTGGAACTCTTCCGCGATCGTTTCGCGGCTTTCTTCAAGAAGGGCCCGGGCTTCACGGCCGTACGAATGCACGCTGGAGGGATTTCCGAATGTGCGCGCGGCCGCGTCATCCATGGCACGACGAACATCGTCGTCCAGCGGCGTGGTGGCGCTGTAGTCGAGGTAAATGCGTTTTGGGGTCATGAGGATACAGGAAGAACACCGCAGGAGACGGCGAAGTTCTCACGCCGTCCCCCCGGGAATACACGCGTGCGGATCAGCGTCCCTGGCGGCGCTGCCAGCGATCCTGCGCCATCTCGCGCAGGGCGTCGCGCAAATTGCGGTTGAAATCACGTTCGAATACGACGTACTGCGCAATCTGACGCGGCGTGAGAATCGAGTGGAGGTCGCTGAGGAAATTCTGTCGGACGCCTGCCAGCTTCGCCTCGACCTTTGTCAGATCGTCAATTGACGACTGCACGACGGCATCCGTACCGCCCTGCTTCACCAGCGTCTCAATGCGGTCGACGATCGTGTTCCGTTCCTTACCGATCTGCCGCAGATCCTCCAGCTGCTTGTTATAGCGCGCCATGAAGCGGACCGAGGTCTCTTCGTCCAGCTTCAGGGCGTCCATCAGACGAACCTTCTTGTATTGCTCAAGCCGCTCCGCCGCCCTGCCGTGCATCGGGGGAGGGGGAACGTCCTGAGCCCACACGGCAGCGGTCACAACCGTGCTGACGAGTGCGACAATCCAGATAGTCGCAAATGGCTTCATAAGACCGTCCTTTCCTTGAGGTGGTCGATCAACGCGTCACAATTTTCGTCGGGCAGTGTGCGCACGAGTCCCTCCACATCCGATTCGCTGAGTCCCGTCGTGGATGGCTCGGCCAGCAACGCCGCGGACACGGGAACCGATGCGGCGATCTGCTCCACGGCGGCTTCGCCGGTCAGATCGTGTCCGGTCACGTTGGAGAACAGCGGCTGCTGACTCTGCCCATCCAGCACGTCGCTCAATTCGTCCGCGGTCAGCGAAGAGATCAGCGGCGTCAGGCCGCGCGCGGATGAATGGGCGTGCTCGACGATCTGGCGAAATCGTGAGCACCATTGCGATGACCGCCAGCGTCGATACCAGAGGCGCCACGATGCGCGTCCACGCCGTGCGTACAGCGGAACGTGTCCGCTCGTGACGCGCGATCCGCTCCCGGACTCTCGGGAGTATGCCGGTGAAGTACTCCGGCGGGGGCGCCGAAGGTGTCCGGCGCTCGCGGAGTACCGGCTCGATCAGCTTCAGCGATTCGCGGCAGCGATCGCAGGCGAGAATGTGCCACTGCACCGCTCGCCGTTCCTCGGCGGACAGGCCGCCGCGGACGTATTCGGGGAGTAACGCTTCAAGGTGTTTCATGGGCATTCTGAACATAGCGTGCGATCTTCCGGATCGCGTGAAAATAGTTCGCTTTCAATCCTCCCACCGACGTCTTCAGGATCTCCGAGATCTGCTCGTACGGCAATTCATCGTAGTATCGGAGCACGAAGACTGCCTTTTGTTTCTCCGGCAGACGCTCGATGGCTTCTTCGATCAGCCGCTGCTCCTCCTGCTTCTCCACCGCATCGTGCGGCGACGCTTCCGGACTCGCTTCCTCGTCATACACTTCGTCGAGCCGGAGCACTTCGCGGATCCGCTGACGCCGGATCGCATTCAATGAGGCATTGACCACGATCCGGTACAGCCACGTGAACACGCCCGACTCGCCACGAAAATCGCGGAGGGCCTGGTATGCTTTCACCAGGCTCTCCTGAACGATGTCGTCAGCCTGGGCGTGGTCGTTCGTGAACCGTCGCGCCACCCAGTACAACTTCTCCTGGTAGCGCAGTGCGAGTTCGTTGAAGGCACGCTCCTCGCCTCGCTGAAACGCTTCGACCAGCTCGGCGTCACTTCGCGTGCTCATGCAGGACTGACGAATCTACAGGTTTTGACAAGAGTGGCAGTCGGAAGTTTAACATCTTCAGCGAAGGGCGAGTCCTGCGGATATGATGAATTCCGGCCGATAGTCGTGATTTTGCAAGGGATACCGCTCGTCCTGGAGGGACCGATACCACAGACGCGCGTTCAGATAGACGTCCCGAATGGGCTCGTATGTTCCCCCGACGCCGAACGTGCGCTCGACGTGAAGAGGACCGTACAGGAACGGCAGGTCTCCGCCGTCCGGTTCGTACTGGTTGATGATATCCGCCTTGCCTCCCTTGCGATACACTTCGGAGAAAGCGGAGAGCTTCAGTCCGCGCACCGGCCGGAGTGAGGCTTCGAGATAGAGATCGTCCGCATTCTGACCGATCCAGTCGCCGAGGTCATAACCGTTGTTGGTGAAATTGGCGGCCGTGTATTTGTGGTTGTAGACCCAGGGATTGCCGCGCGAATATTCCGCCAGGAACTCCACGTTGTTCATCAGCAGATCGTACGTGTGGGCACCCAGCGTGAACGCGATCTGACGGCGTGACTTGTTCGGATCCAGGATCGCGTCGGTATTCAGCTCGTCAATGAAGAGCGACGTGTAGAAGTCGACGTTGCGCAGAGCGGTCACGTCGAGCGAGCCGAAGATCTGCGAATTGTCTTTGTCGCGGTTGTACCACTCCCCCGCCTTGAAGAACATCACCGGAATCATGTACATCAGCAGCGGGCCCCGGTCGCTGTACACGATCGACTCACCGAGCGAAAGGTCCACTCCGCGCACAACGGAGAACTCCAGCATGTGCGCCGCGATATATTTGGAGTGATCCACCTGGCGAAAGACCGAGTACGAAGAATTCGGAT
The DNA here is from genome assembly GCA_021813905.1 of Bacteroidota bacterium. Lineage (GTDB taxonomy): Bacteria > Bacteroidota > Ignavibacteria > UBA10030 > UBA10030 > JAKAJH01. Next base: position 39,639 of record JAKAJH010000011.1, read on the forward strand.
AACTCGTGTAATAGGAACGGACGGAATCGACGACATTCGAGTTCAGTTCGCCGTGGAAGTAGATGAAGTCGATATCGTCCGTCAGATTCACGCGCATCTTCACCTGCGGATACGACGGCGCCTTGTCCGAAAAGATCACCGTACCGTGCTCTCCGAATCCCCAGACGTTCTTCATCTTCTCCAGTGAGAAATCGAAGGCACCGACCCGGAATGTGAATTGCACATCGGCATCGTTGTATTCCAGCACGCCCGGATACTGCCGCGACGGTACCATGCCGGGCATGGGCGAATTGGCTTTCGTCAGGTTGACCCCCGGCCCGGTCTCCCGGTTATCGACTGCGTTCAGATAGAAGCCGACGTTGTCGAACGCGTAGCCGTACACACGCAGCCCTTGCGCCCGAAGACTCGCGGTGCCTGAGTCGGTCCGGGTGTGCGCGAGCTTGAAATCGACGTCGAGATTCAGCACGCCGCCGTTCAGCGGCGTCGAAATGACGTGCCAGCGGGTTTCGGTCGGCTCGGCATCACCCGCCAGCTTCAGCAGCTCGTACTGGAACTCGGTCTTCAGAAACTCGAACTCGTCCCGTTCCACGCGCGTCATCTGATCCTTGCGGGACTCGAGTTGCTTGAGCTGTTTCGCGAGCGTGAGACGCGACAGCGGCTTGGCGGCGTCGCGGTAGCCTTCCAGCAGATGGCGCGCTTCCATCCGCTTGAGGAAGGGATACACCTCATTGTCGGTGGGAAGATAGACCGGTTGCGCCGCCACGCGGGGCCAGAGCGCCGCGACGAGCGCGAGCACGGCGATCAGCCGCCGGAGGGATGAACGGCGAACGGGACTTCTCAGCGGAACGATTTCCATATGTCGGACCACGTGGTTGTCTCTTCGGATTTTGGATAGGATCGGGCAGACTTCCCGGTTACAAGATAACGAATATCGTTCAAGATGTGAAACAACACCACTGACAGCGCATGGGACTCGAGGCGGCGAGTGGAGACGGTCGCGTGCGCGTGCCGATCGATGAGGCACCGGCCGAGCCGCGCAATGCGCCGGCTGAGGTCGATGTCCTCCGAAATCCCGAGATCTTCCCGGAAACCTCCGACGGCCCGGAAGGCTTCGGTCCGATACGCGACGCAGATGCCGGGAAATAGCTCGATCCCCACAGAATGGAACACGCGTACAAGCACGTACGTGCCGTGATAAACGAACCGCGCGAACCACGATCCTCCCCCCGGCTTCGGGACGCCGGTGAATGCGACGAGGGAAGGATCTTCAAACGCCCTGATGCATCGCGAGCCGAATTCCGCCTCAAGCGCGGTATCAGCGTCGACGAAGAGCAGGATCGATCCGCGTGCCGCTGCGGCTCCGGCGTTTCTACCCACGGCGATCCCGCGCTCGGGGCAAACGACAAGCCGATCGGCAAGACGATGCGCGATCTCCTGCGTGCCGTCGGGCGACTCGGCGTCCGAGACGATGATCTCCAGACTTCCGGGAGAAAGATGCATCCCCCGGACCGCGCGGATGCATGACTCGAGGTACGCTCCCTCGCGGTATGTCGGGATCACCACCGAGAGAGCCGGAGCAAGGGCCTCAGCGGACCTTTGCAAGTTTTCCGATGGATTCTTCGACTGTCCCATCAACCGTGACCGTCACCTTATAGAAATACACGCCGTTCGCGAGTTCATCCCCTTCTGTGTCGCGGCCGTCCCACCGGATCGAATTGAAGCCGATGCGCAGATCACTCTGCGGGACACGTTTCTCGCAGATGAGACGGCCGGCGACCGAGTAAATCCGGATGCGCCCCTCGTCCGGGACACGCGAGCCCGTCACATCAAATGTAATATACGTTTCTGTTGCGAAAGGATTGGGGAAATTGATGACGTTTCTCAAGGATGGCCGTTCCTCCACTCGAAACACGAGCGCGGACGCGGCGGAATCCGCGGCGTTGCCGCTGGCATCGATAGCCTGCAGTGACATGGAGTGCTCTCCCGAGGTGAACCGAGGACGCACCACCACCATCGCCTTCCGAGCGCCGGTTCCCGACTCAAAGAGACTGTCCGGTGTCACGGTCGAAAGCGCAACCCTCCGTCCGTCGAACAACAGGACGACGTTTTCCGGATCATCATACGGCAAAGGATTGTCGTCGAAGATGGAGATGCGCACTTCCGGTGCGGCGGAGACGTAATCCCCATCCCGCACCACCTGTCCGTCGAATGTCACTTCGAATCCCGGACGGAGCGTATCGCGGACGACAAAGATACCCGTGGCGAAGCCGTCGTTGTTCCGATACAACTCAGGGATGAGTCGGGACGGATCAACGATCAGCATGAGAACGTTCTGTCCCGCTCTTCCGGCCGTTGCGTACGGAACGACCAGCGGCACGGCTGCGCCCGGTGCGAGATGCGGTACCACCACGGTGTCGACGGGATGGATTCCCGATCGATCCATGGCAGTGATGACGACGGTGATACTGTCCGCCGGAGATGCACCGGCGTTAAGAAGGGTCGCCGAAAGTGTCGCCACGGTTCCTTCCAGGAGCGTATCGGCGTCGAGATGGACGGACTGATAATTCAGCGCCAGCTCGGCGGGCGGCACAGCCACGACGGACCATCCCTGAAGTACGGGCGGCTCCGGAGCGCATCCTGTCGCGAGAGACGCAGCCAGCTGCAGTTCGGGATAGGCTCGTGCGGACACGGCTGAGAGATCGAGCGAGCCATTGAGGGGGACGACGCCGATGGTATCGATCGTGCCGCCCGAACGAATGCCGAGAACCACGCCCGTGATGGACGCATCCGGGGAGACGATGCCGCGCAGCGAAGCGGAGATCCACGCTCCGGCCGGACCGATCCGCGGACTGGTGATCGAGCCCCCGGTTCCCTGCCGCGTGAATGTTGTATCGATGATGACCTTTCCCTGCCCCGATCGGAGATATCCCTCGGGCATACGTCCGACAGGAGCGCCGCGTCGTCCCAGAAACGCCCAGGAGGCACGATATGCCGCGGGATAGACGACGCTGTCGATCATGACGCTTCCGAACTGACGGATGGCCGTCCGGGCGGCAGCGGTGAGATTCATGCTTCCTTCATCGATGATCGCGAATGCCACGAACACGCCGCTCGAAATGAGCGCCAGGTCCGAGGCGAGTTGAGTCGAGGAGGCACTGCCGGCATATGTGTCATACGTTTTGCTGGAGATCACGCGAAGCGACGCCGAGTCAAGCAGCGTTATGCTGATGCCGCGATTGAAGGAACTCGGCAACACGCCCGTTCCGTTGATCTCGACCGATCCGAATCCACCGTCGTTGAATCCCGAGGAAATCAGCCGAACGTGGTACGGACGGTCGAGCAGTGTCACGGTAGAATCCCGCACAGTCGCGGCCCCGGTGCGGATCGCCCGAGCCCAGTCGGTGGAATCACGGGGCGTCCAGCGGGTCACGGAGTCCGGCGAGATCCGGAAGCTTCCTGAAGAGGACCGCCGAGCGGAATTCTTCACACGCGCCCTCCAGTAGTACGTCATGCCTGGCTGCAACGCCGGGCCGGAGATGCGTGTGGTCGTCATGTCCAGCGGTGCGACGATGTGGTACGGCCGCGGAAATGTGGCCACCGTATCGAGAAAGCATTCCAGACTGTCGCCGGCGGGATCACGTTGGACCGGATTCAGAAACTCGAGCGCGGACGACGGACTCTCAAAGCACCGAGACGGCGAGATGAGTCGGACTGCGTTCGATGCGACGACGGCGTGCACTGTGCTCCGGTTGTTCGTCCGGTCGTCCTCGTCAATTGTTCCGTCCGAATTCAGATCGACGGTAAACGTGTACAGACCGGGCCGATCCCTGATCCCGTACCGGATCCGCACGGTGTCATCGAATGCCGGCAGCGGACGCCGGAGAACGGAATCAGACGCAACGGCGTCAACCGCGCAAGTGATCCTGATGTCGACCGAATCGATCGGATAGGAACCTGTGTTCCGGTACGGGATGACCACCATCAGCGAATCGGTGTCGTCGGCGGGATCCGCCGGAATCGTCGCCGGCGCCAAACCGCTCGTGGAAAATTCCGGCCTGGTCGGAACAGCCAGCCGGAGGGCTGGATCACCGAGCAGGGTGTTGGTGAGCATCATGATTCGATTGACACTCGGCGGAAAGTACGCCCCGGCTCCCCCGGATGCATTCAGCCGCGTGATCTTTGCCCGAAGGTGGGCACGCCCGATCTCCCTCACGCTGTCATTCAGGAATTGCCGGTAGAAATCGACCGGCAACGTTGTCCCGATCGACGTGAACCCGAGCGACGAATTGCCCACGTAGCCAATGGCCGATCCGAGCTCGCCGACCGTGAACAGCTCGCCGAACGCGCGAATGTCCGGCTCGGCGAAACGGGCAGTCGAACATCCGAAATCCGAGATCAACGGGAACCGACCTCGTGCATTCGCCAGCCGGGCAGGATCTCCGATCCCGTTGTCCCACGTCTGCGTGCCGCTGTGGCCGATATAGTTGATGAAGAGCGCGCCGTTGTCCAGCGTTCTGCGGACTTCATCCGCGGTGTAAGGTCCGAAATCGCTTCGCGGGTTTGCGGTTTTGTAGAAGCTGACAGCCACGCCGCCGAACGGATGGGATCGCACGGAACCGGAAATGATCTGATCCGAGACGGCCCGAAAGGATTCGGTCTGCCCCGGCGTGGAGGGATCGCCGCCTGCGAAGAAGATCGTGCGCTTGTTCCAGTCGTCGTTCTTCTGAGCGAGATACGTCGTCACCTTGTCGATGAAGCGCTGAAACTCAGCCGGATCGCTCGCGGGTACGCGCCCGATACAGTACTGCGGAGTGACGGAAGAATCATCCAGCACGGCCAGCCACGGATCGCTCACTGGATAACCGAAGGCCGGAACGATGTTCACGGGACGCAGCGCGGGGTTCGGTACGGAGATCTGATTCTTGAAATCCCATGAGGCCTCCCCCACCAGGCAGACGTACAAGGGCATAGGCGAGCGCCAGCCGGAAGCGGCTTTCAAGAAATTCCGGATGGCTTCCGGTCGCGGATAGCCGAATCCGAACTCATCGAAGATGTCCTTCATACGCACGACGGCCGTGGTCAGTTCATACGCGGAAGCAATCGTCGCCGCATAGCCGGTCGCCTGCGGCAGAAATTCATCGTCTGTCACGAGAATATAGTCCGCCTGGCGTGTCGGGTTCCGGAGATTGGCGAAGGTCTTCAGCGTCATGCTCAACGGCGTACGGATCTTCGCGCTGTCCACGATCACGAACCGATCTTCCGGCCCCACGGTGTCCGCGAATGTGACCGTGCGCGGCGCCGTGCCGGTGATCGCATAGTTTGTCACACGCTGCGGCGATCGTCCCGTTCGATAGATGACCGGCGTCGATGTTGTGAGATTGGTGATACGTACGGTGCGCGGCGTACGAGACGCCAATCGCGGAAACGCTGCGAAGAGACTGTCATTGACAGCCTTCAGGAGTCGTGGATATTCGATATCGATCCAATCGACGATCATTTGATTGATGGAAGCTGCGGTTGGAAGCGAATGAATCACTGCGGTGTTCGTTCCGCTGGTGAGAAGAGACGTCGACAGTGAGCCCTGCATCACCTGAACCTGGTATGGCGAGAAATCAGCGCGAGCAGCCGTATCGGATGAATTGATCCGAAGCCGAATCCGGTGTGAGGGGATCGCACCGGTGGTTCCCCAGCTTCCGAGTTTCGCCCGAATGACGGTGACCGTGTCACGCGCATCGATATCCGCCGCCTGAAATGTTTGCTGGAACGTTGCCGGCGTCGATCCGTTCACGATCAGCCATCCCCAACCCCAAAGATCCCCGGCCGTCCATCGTGGATCCTGCTGAGTCACCAGATCATTTCCGGCATACTGAACGAACGTATTCTCCTCGAGGTGCACGAGCTGCGTGAACGAGTCCAGCGTGTCCGGGGATGCGGGAATGGCGGCGTTCGTTTCCATACGCAGGCCGGGATCATCTCCCCATGTCAGCCAATAGATCGAAGTGTCGGTGAACGCGTCGAGGTATTCCCACGGTTCGCTCGCCGCCGTCGGCAGGAGTTTATAGTCGTTGCGCCCGTAGTTCCGGTGCGCGTAGAACTCGACGAAGTCGGATGGATCGAATATGCCGTCGTCTTCCCCGCTCACAAATAGTGGGATCTCCTCGCCGTGTTCAAACATCCGGAAGGTTCGCGGATCGATCATGCTGATGCCGGGATCGATCGCGACGAGACGCGCATACGTGAGCCGATAGATTCCGTCGGTGACGACATTCATGCGGATGGCCCGGCCGTTCCATGGAATCCAGGTGCCGGTGGTATCCTGCCATTCGAGCGATGTGGTGGTGATGTTCGGCAATGATTCGGGATTTGCCACCAGTTCCGAGACCAGACTCGTGTCGTTCGTGTTCCGACGGACGGGAGCGGAGACTGATCGGTCGCGGAAGCGCAGTTCGAGCTGAATGTCTGTGGCCATCGATCCCGAGGCGATTCGGTCGCCGAAAGGACAAATACCGATCTTTGCAAGCCGCACGCCGCGGTACCACTCGTAGCCGACGACGCGTGCGAGCGGCAGTCCGGCGGAGGAGAATCGTTGCGGTAGCTGCTGGACTTCAACGTCAAGGGCGGAGCTGTCTGTGCGACGAACGTATCGAACGGAAGAACGCATTGTCGCGGGAATCAGTGACATCGAAGGTTTTGCGGGAATTCGCACGTCCGCATCTTTATCGGCGGGAATGGCGAGATAGAGTACCGCTTCAGGGAACGACATTCCGGCCGGATCGAGGTGCACGTGAAGTCCGATACCGGACGAAGTCTGCGCGGCCCTTATCGTGCCCCACGGATACACCCGCTGTGCGGAAGCCAACGGGCTAAGCAAGAGAATCAGCACAGCAAGAAGGCTACGGGGAAATTGACGATTGACAGTCAGCAATGGACAGTTCAATTACGGATGACGAAATACGAATTGATGTTTGTTTGATGCGCCAACGGCAGCCTGAAGGCTGCGGTTAACGGATTCTGCGTCTTGTCGACGTCCTTGTGTGAATGGAATTTCCTGGATTCTGATTCCATCGCTTCTTCTCACCGGCCCCGAATGACGACCTAACGCATTTCCTGCTTCTTCATTCGAATTTCCTTCGCATGCCCGACGGTCGCGACCCAACGCCGTCGGCGCAGGCGGAGATTTCGGATTTGGTCCTTCGGATTTCCTCTTCATACACCCGATTTGTCTTCTCGATGAACTCTTCATAGCCGAAGACTTCCGCCACTTTGTCGGCAGCCTTCTCCCCCATCCGCATCCGGAATTCCTGATCCCCGATCACCCGCTCGATCGCTGCGGCCAGTTGCGTCACATCGCCCGGAGGCACCAGTAGTCCCGTCTTTCCATGCTCGATGAACTCAGATATTCCCCCGACATCGGCGGCGATGTGCGCCTTTCCCACCGTGGCCGCTTCCAAAAGAACATACGGCATCTCCTCCTGACGCGATGCGAGCACCAGCAGATCACTCACGTTGCACACGGCTTCCACGTCCGATTCAGGCGGAAGAAATCGGACGACTTGCCCAAGTCCCAGCTGCTGCGAAAGCGCGACCAGCTTTCCTTTCTCCTCCCCGCCGCCGACGAGCAGCACGATCGCATTTGTCTGCTGCAGCACCGGGGAACACCGGCCGAGCGCTGCAAGAAGCGTCCGATGATCTTTGCGCGGTTCGAAATTCGCGACACTGGCGAGGACTAAAGCCTTTTCGGAAATCCCCAGATGCGCACGGCTGAAAGCCTTCTCGCCAGGCGTATAACGCCGGAACGGACGCACCCCGGCGTGAATGACGGAAACACTCTCCGCTCGCTTGCGATATCGCCTCACGAGATTCTCCTTCCCCGCTCCAGTCAGTGCGATCGTGCGCTGACCGAAGACAGAAAAGAGCCGCCGGTCGGAGAATCTGTTGTGACACGTTGAGATATGGGGGATGTTCAACCACAGCGCCACAAGCCGCCCGACGGCATCGGAGAATCGCTTGTGCGAATGGATAGCCCCGATGTTGCGCGATCGGCAGTACGATGCGAGCGTGAACAATGAACGCACCAGCACGCTCGCGCCGTTGTGGCCGAAGTGAAGTCCCGTGGCGGAAAGGTCCACGAACTCCACCGACGGCTGAAGTTGCCGCACGAGCGGACCGTGAGCCGCCGCGACGGAAACACGCCAACCTCTGCCGGCAAGTCCGTGGGCGAGATCGACAACGTGCCGCGGGACGCCGCCGATCTCCATGTCGTCCGCAAGGAGCAGAATGCCCCTTTCCCGTTCAGCCGGCATGTTCCCCCGCCTGACGCCGCGAATGCCGATCGATCGTCGTCTGAATGACCTCCCGAAGGGCTTGGCGATGCGTGCTCCACGAAAAACGCTCCGCCGCGATTCGTCTTGCGTGATCGGCGATCTTTCGCCGGGCGGATTCGTTCCGACATAACGTGCGCAAGACTCTTTGGATCTCTTCGGGAGTCAGCTCTGCAAGACGAGTCACGCGTCCGTCGTGCTCCTGAAATTCCCCGACGATACCGACCGTGGGCAGTCCGACGACCGGAAGTCCGACTGCCGCTGCCTCAAGCACAACATATCCGAATGTCTCCTCGCGGGAAGCGCACACAAACACATGCTGTGTCCGCATGAGCCTGTACAGTTCGGATGGTGCGAGCCATCCGGTGAACGTGACGTTCTCGCGGATGCCGCAGCGTCTCGCCAGCCGCCTGAGCGCCGGAAGCTCGCTTCCGTCGCCCGCGATCGTGAGATGTGCGGGATCTTCGCTCTTGCGGATGAGTTGCGCAAAACCTTCCACCAGTACGCCGATATCCTTCTCATTCCCCTCAACTCGCGCCGCGGTCATGACATTGAAGGTTACTCCACGATCGGGAAGGTGATCGCCCGCCTCCACATCGATGCCGAGGGGCACAACAGAGCATGGGATGCCCGGGAAATGCCGCTTGAGCTGCTCGGAATGAAGAGAAGTGAGCGCAATGAGCGAATCGGCCGCCCGGAGGCTCTCGGACATCGCATTTGAGGCTTCGCGGCCGAAGTACTTTGGGTACAGCTCGAAACCTTCATGGTCGTACATCAGCACCGGGACGCCGGCCTCCCCGGCGATTTCGACGGAACTGAGCCCGATCGGATACGCGCCATGGCTCAGGACGGCGTCAAATCGATGGTCTTGAAGGAGTCTCCTTGCGTGCGGCATGACCTGGGCACGAATGAGCCGCGGAAGCAGCGTCCACGAAAGTCTGGCCGGTGTCCCGAGCACCCTCACATGCGTCACCGGGACCGGTGATGTGACGCGAAAATGACTTGCGCCCCGGACCACCGCGCCAAAGACCATCCTCTCCCGTTCGCTGGAGAGAATGTTTCTGAGCCTCGGAAGGACGTTCAGCACCGACAGGACGTGCACATTCGCGAATGAGGCGAGCTCGGATAGACTCCTCATCATCCATAAAGACGAAGAATAGCCGTCAACCACCGGCAAGCGATCCGTCACGACCAGAATCGCCGGTCTTGGTGGTCCAGCCGCGATGGTCCCACCCGCACGGTGCGCAAGATCAGCGTAGTTCATCGATCGTCCGCCAACGGGCGCGATAGAAATCCATGTAACCCAGCGCCACAAGTCGCATCGATTGAACGATATGTGTCAATCCATATCCCAAAATGATTCGGATCAGTTTCCAAGGGAAGATCAGAATCTGCATGGTGTGAAAGAGCAGCCGTTCCCACCCGTCGAAATACGAATCACCGCAAAGGAGCAAATTCCTGACCTGGAAGTAGAGCCGTTTGTGAGGAATCCGGGTTGTGCTTGCCGATCCGCGATGTTCAATCCACACAGAAGGCACAGCCACAAACCGGTATCCTCGCTTCACGAGCCTCAGGCAGAACTCCGTATCATCGAAATACAGGAAGAACCGCTCGTCAAATCTTCCCACCTCGTCGAACACTGCCCTTCTAAACAAACAGCACCCTCCCGAGAGCATGGCGAGCGGTTGACCAAAGGATTTGAAGTCCGGATATGTGAGGTATCTTAACATCTTCGTGTAGCGCCGTAATCCGCGGATGAACACGGCTCCGACCGGATCTTCACGCTGCTCTGATACATTCAAATATCGTCCGGAAGCTCCTGCAATATCACGACTTGCCTCTATCGCGCTAATTAATTCGCTGAGAGTGTTCGGAGGCGTAACGATGTCGTTGTCGAGCTTCCAGATATACTTGGAAGCTGCCGAAACTTCAGCCAGCGCCCGGTTATATGCCGCGGGAGCGCCTTCGTTGTCACGATTGCGAATAAGCAGAAGCCGTCCGAATCCCATTCCCCGCATGCGCTCAAATGATTCCTCTACCGCCTCCGCAGAGCCGTCTGTGGAGCCGTTATCGACGATGATGACCTCCAGACGCTCTTTCGGATACTCGAGCGCCTCCAGGGCTCTCAGAAGCGCCAAAACGTGCTTCCTGCCGTTCCAGTTCGGGACAATTGCGCTGACGAGTGGATATTCAGGTCCCATGAGTTCCTTTCGGCCCGGTCATGGATCGTTGCCGGCGCCAATAACCGATCATTGACGATAAAGCGATAGAAAATTCCGTCAGAACGACGCACGTGGCCATGCCGGTGGCTCCGCCACGAAATGCACCCACGACGACGGGCGAGACAATCAGAAACAACGCAGCGGAGCGCAGGAGCGTCCGGGTTCGGGCAGATTCCAGGTTCAGACATAAATGGATCGTGTCGTTGAAAAGGAATACTCCGACGAGGATCACGGGCAGGACACTGAACCGACGCATCACCGAGGCGGTCTCCGGAGCGTCGGCTCCGCTCAGAAGATGCGAGAGACCTTCCGGAAAGATCCCCATGACCGCCGATGCGCCGATCGCAATGGTCAGCGCGATCACCAGAAGCCTCCGGATCAATCGGTTGGAGAGACGCACCTGATCGGGCGGAAGTTTGGCGATGCGGGGGAAATACACCTGAAACACCGGCATTATTCCCCCCTTGGCGGCCGTGAGTGTCTTGTCCGCCGCAGTGTAGTAGCCGACAACCTGCGGGGATGTAAAGGCACCCAGGAGAATGGTTGGACCGGCTGTGTACGCCGCCACTGCCGCGACAGAGGCGAACGTCCCCGCTCCTCTTCTCAGCTCCTCGCGGATCATACGCCACGATGGACGGGGCCATCTCGCCGGGAGACGCGACCGAACCAGCACAAGCGCGAAGATCGCGAAAAGCAGGTACGTGCCGGACTGCAAGCCGACCGTAAGAGCCGTGTGGGTTGGTTTGCGGACAAGCAGAAAGATCAGAGCAGCCGGCACGATGCGGGAGCCCAGCGAGAGCTTCGCGACAAGATCGAACTCTTGAAGCCCGTACAGAACCGCTGTCGGCATCAGAGTCGTTCCGATGACATTCAGAAACGCGAAGGCAAACAGCGACCAACGGCACACCGGCAGGAGCCAAATGCAAGGAACCAGAACGGCCAAACAGATCACAAGAAGGACAAACCGAGCGGTATAGAAGGAAGATACATAGCTCTCAAGTCCTCCCGGCTGATCAGCAGCGCGGGAGACGTCCCGCGGTCCGGTGATCCCGTACGAATATTCCGTGATCACGGAAAGATACTGCATCACTGTCGTCGCCAGCATCAGCCATCCGTATTCGGAGACGCCCAGCGTGCGCAGGAGGAACGGCACCGTCATCCACGGGACGAGCAGCCCGACGATCTGTGCAACAGAGAGCTTCGCCAATCCGGTGTTGACCGTCCGCTCACTCATGCGGGACGTTCGTGCGCAGTTCTGCGCCAACCTGAAGTCCTTCCCGAAAGCAATCGGCGATCCCTTGAAACTTCCAGCGCGCGTAGCGTCCGGCCTGTCGGATGCCGTTATGCGCCAGCAGCGCGATCCCTTCTTCCACCCACCTGGAACCGGGAATATGCCAGGTATAGGCCGTTTCAATCCAAGTCATGTCAATCACATCCACCGATCGGATGAATTGCCAATCCTGAAGCTCGCGCATCGCCATGTCGGCGTACGATCGCAGATCGTCATCGGAGGGACGTGCTCCGCCCCGGTATGCGCGTTCCACATACAGCGATACATACTTACTTCCTCTGCGAATCCTTTTGGGGAGAAATTCCGACGTTACGTTGCTGTAGAAGCCGATACGATAGAAGCCTGATCGCGACCTGGGAACGTAGATCCAGTGTTGGGCCGGACATCGTGACCCGCGACAAGCTCCGATGTTCAACACACAAACAGAGGTGTACGGATCCGGCGCACTGTCTGTATCGAGATGCGCGAGAGCCAGCGTGCGATCAAGCGAGAGCGTCGAGAGAAGGGATTCGTATGGCCATACCGTTCCGTCTTCTGTGCGCACGATACGTTCGGAGACGTCGAGAGCGGTGGCGCGGCTGTTGTAGCGGACATCGCAATCTTCCGCGATGCGCTTCATGAGCGTTCCGAGTCCGTGGCAAGGATACAGATATCGCGCGTTGTATCCGACCGGAGAGCCTCGTCGCTCAAATGCCCCACGGAATCGGGGAAGATCAACCGGAGACTTCTGAGCATCCTGCGGAGCGATGTGCCGGAACAAACCCGCGGTATACAGCTCGTGAAACGGAGTGAAGAACAACTCGCAGAGTGTTGGACCGAAAGAGTTCTGGAGCCAGGCATCGAGCGTGCCCCCTTCGGTCGATCGCGGGGCGAGCATTTCCCCGGCCGCACGACGTGCGATCGTTTTGGGAAGTGCTAAGAGATGATTTTGGATCGGATACGGAACCGTCAGTCCGGTCTCCGGAAAGAAGACTGCGGCGTTGCGCGAATACTCGCACAAAGACGAGTATTTCTCCAGCATTCCGCGCAGTGCTTGATCCACGCCAAACATCCAGTGCCCGCCGCCCATCTCGAAGCGATACGAATCCGGAGTATCCGGTCCGCTCATACGGAGATTCGGGGTTTGGGGATCGATGAAGTACGTTCTGCAAAGGCCGCCCGGTTCCGCTGTTGCTTCGAGAACCCTCCAGCCGCTTGTCCTGGCCGCAGCCAAACCCGTAATTCCTGCGCCAAGGATGAGATTCCGGCGCTTCACAGGCTAAGCCGTTCAAGAAGGATGCGGAACAGGAATCGGGGATTTCCGATGAGATACCGGCGCCACAATCGACGCGGTTCCTGGAGGAGCCGGAAGAGCCATTCCAGTCCTGAACGCGACATCCACATCGGACAGCGGCTGCGATTTCCGGAAAGATACTCGAGGCACGAGCCGGCGGTGAGGATGGTTGCCGGCGGCAGCTGGTCGAACACGCGTGCGATCCAGCGTTCCTGGAGAGGCATTCCCATTCCGACGATCAGAAGATCCACGTTGAGCCGGTTCACTTCGCGGACGATGTGGGCGCTCGACTCGTCGGTAAGATATCCGTGATGCCAGCCTGCGATGCGGAGACGGGGATATCGCATCCGGAGCCGTTGCGCTGCAGCATCTGCTACTCCCTCCGCTCCTCCGAGCAGATACACGCGCACGCGGAGCTGTTCGGCGCACGACATGACGTCGTCGACCCAGTCCGTCAGGGCGATGCGTTGCGGGATGTTCCGGCGCAGGAGGATGCCGGCATATCGCAGACCCATTCCGTCGCAGTAGAGCACATCAGATCGGTTCAGGACGTTCAGGAAGTCCGGATCGTCGTGCGCCACATTTGCCGCGTGGACATTGGCGTAGCAGAAGAGCGATGTTGTTCGGCGCCGAAGCGACGTCTTGAGCTGTGCGGTGAGTTCATCACGTGTGAGGCATGAAACCGAAAGTCCGTCGATGGTGACGGTCGGCTCGGTTTCGAGCGGGATCGATGGAGCGGGTATCCTCCCCTGCCATTGCAGAGCATGCTGCATGCTTTCCCCCTTTCAACGAAAGACCTGCTGCAGTGACGACGGATGCTTACAATACGGGGAGAAGGATGGGGAGACTACAGAGAGGTTGAATTAATGATACGATCGGCCTGACTGAGAAGCAAGTCCTCGGTCGCAAACACTGTCTGGTCGCAAGGTCGCTCGCAGATTTACTGTCACAGGTGCGCGAAGCCACGCGAACGCATAATGACCGCAGTCTTCAGGCTGCGGTTGGCGTACCAAAACAATATTTAGCCGGCTTTAGCCGCATGACTGGGGGCTAAAGCCCCTTTCTTTGGCAGAGATACGTCCTGAGCATGCCTGCCCGCCGCAACGACCTGTCCGCCGAAGTGAAACCAAGGCGGAAGTGGAGGCGGGCTTGCCCGCCGAAACGACGTGAAGGCGGGTCGAAGGACCTGTCCTGAGCCTGTCGAAGGACCTGTCCCGAGCGTGTCGAAGGACCTGTCCCGAGCGAGCCGAGGGACGATTCGAACCATACCTGACCTGTTCGACACGTGGTTCGACAAGCTCACCACGTACCCGGATTTCTGAAGGCCGGCCAATTCCCACCTAGGTACGTCCTGAGCCTGTCGAAGGACGATTCGAACCATACCTGACCTGTTCGACACGTGGTTCGACAAGCTCACCACGTACCTGCCTTTGGGGGACTTGCCACCAAATACCTTGGTACATTCTGAGCTCGACGAAGGACCTGTCCCGAGCGAGCCGAGGGACCTGTCCCGAGCGAGTCGAGGGACGATTCGAACCATACCTGACCTGTTCGACACGTGGTTCGACAAGCTCACCACGTACCCAGACACGCTGACGTGAGCGGATCCTGCGCAGTAAAAAGGCACCGCTCAACATGAAATTAGCACGGGGAGAAATGAATGGAGGGGCTTATAGAAACGGAGCTCACAACAAACAATCGCGCAGAATCAGAGTCGTCGGTATCCAAGGATCCTGTAGTTCGCGTCCGGTCGAGTATCCATTGTCAATCAGAATGATTATCGTCTCACTTCACCTTCGCCCTAAAGTATGCCAGCGTCCGTTCCAGCCCTTGTCTCCTCTGCACCTTCGCTTCCCACCCGAGGATAGACCGAGCCTTCGTCGTGTCCGGCTGCCGGACTTTCGGATCATCCGTCGGGAGCTCTTTGAACACTATCCGGCTCTTGCTTCCGGTGAGCGCTACGATCTCTTTCGCCAGCTGCAGCATCGTAACTTCGTCCGGATTGCCGATATTGACGGGAAGCGAATAGTCGGACATCATGAGCCGATAGATGCCGTCGATCAGATCCGAGACGTAGCAGACGCTACGGGTCTGGCTTCCGTCTCCGAACACCGTCACGTCCTCGTTCCGCAGTGCCTGGGACATGAACGCGGGGATGGCGCGGCCGTCATTCAGTCTCATCCGCTCGCCGTACGTGTTGAAAATGCGGACGATACGTGTTTCGACGCCGTGGTAGCGGTGGTACGCCATGGTCATCGCTTCGGCAAAGCGTTTCGCCTCATCGTAGACCCCGCGAGGACCGACCGGGTTCACATTTCCCCAGTATTCCTCCCGTTGGGGATGTTCCAGAGGATCACCGTACGTTTCGGACGTCGACGCCAGGAGAAACCGCGCCTTCTTCGCCTTTGCGAGACCGAGGGCCTTATGCGTCCCCAACGATCCGACCTTGAGTGTCTGGATGGGCAATTTCAGGTAGTCGATGGGACTGGCAGGAGAGGCAAAGTGAAAGATGAAATCCACCGGTTCCGGCACGTGGATGAAATTGGTCACGTCGTATTGCACGAAGCGAAACCGCGGATTTAAAAAGAGGTGGCTGATGTTCTCGATCGATCCGGTCACCAGGTTGTCAAGGCAAACGACCGCATGCCCCTCGTTAAGGAGCCGCTCGCACAAATGCGAGCCGAGAAAGCCGGCACCGCCGGTTACTACGGATGTATGGGACTGGGGCATTGGCAGTAAGTAGTAAGGAGTAAGAAGTATGAAGGAGAGGACCTGAGTTAGAAGCAGAACTTATCGGCCTTCGTGATGATTCCGTGAAGCATCCGGCTTACCTGCAGGTAACCCTCTGTCAGTTGTGTGTGTTCTGTTGTTCCAAGGTATTGCGCATCTTTGGCAAAGTCCAGCCAGACTGAAACTTCAGAAGCTTCTCCGGCGCAATCGATCATCTTGCTGACAAAAAGACGCTGGTATCGTCGTTTGGGCCACCCCTCGGCCAGATTTGCCGGAATAGAACGTGAAGCGCGACGGATCTGATCGGTAAGCGAGTACTTTTCTTCCTGCGGAAATCGTTTCGAAATTTGAAAGATCCGTTGCGCAAGTTCGTACGCGAGCGTATAGACTCGAAGATCGCGGAATCCATTGTATTCCATGCTCCCCCCTTTCGACTTCTTACTGCATACTTCTTACTCCGTACTTGTCACCGCTTCCATCCTTCGGCAAGATTCGCAGGCACAGAACGAGACGAACGGCGTATCTGATCTGTCAAGGCGTACCGTTCTTCGCGTGGGAAGTCGCGGGTCGTTTGGAAGAGCTCCGTTGCGAGGCCATAGGCAAGCTTATAGACAATGAGATCTCTGTATCCCCGGTATTCCATTTTTCCCCCTTCGTTTTCTGCCTACTGCCTACTGCATACTGCTTACTTCCTACTTCTTACGCACCAACATCCGCCCTTCTCCCAATCCCATGATACACAAATCCCTGTTCCTTCATCTCCTTGGGATCGTAGATATTGCGCCCGTCGAAGATGAGAGGCTTTTTCATCATCGCCTTCATGCGGCCGAAGTCCGGTTTCCGGAACTCATTCCATTCCGTCACGACCAGGAGCGCATCCGCTCCCTTCAGGGCGTCATACGCGGACTCGAAGAACTCCACTTTGCCGTCGTAGATCGACTTGGCGCGGGCGATTGCGATCGGATCGTGCGCGCGGACACGCGCCTTGGCCTCCAGGAGTGAGTTGATCACATTGATTGCAGGCGCCTCACGCATGTCGTCCGTTTGGGGCTTGAACGCGAGTCCCCACAGGGCGATGGTGCGGTTTTCCAGGTGCTCGTCGAAGTGCTTGTTCAGTTTGCGCACAAGTACGCTCTTCTGTCGGTTGTTTGCCTCATCGACGGCCTGCAGGATGCGCAGGTCACTTTCATGGTCCCGAGCTGTATGAATAAGCGCTTTCACATCCTTCGGGAAACAGGAGCCACCATAGCCAACGCCCGCGAAAAGAAACTGTTGTCCGATGCGCGGATCGCTCCCCATTCCTTTGCGGATAAGATCCACATCGGCGCCCGCAGCTTCACACAGATTCGCCAGCTCATTCATGAACGAGATCTTCGTGGCCAGGTAGGCATTGGCGGCATACTTCGTCATCTCAGCGCTTCGCTCATCCATGACGATGATCGGATTGCCCGTCCGCATGAATGGGGCATAGAGCTCACTCATAGCCTGTATCGCACGTTTGCTTCTTGAGCCGATAACGATTCGGTCAGGCTTCATGGAGTCCTCGATCGCCGCGCCTTCTTTCAGGAACTCCGGGTTAGACACAACTTCAACCTCGTATCGGGCCTTCTTTCGCACGATCGTTCGGATCTTGTCGACCGTTCCGACCGGTACTGTGCTCTTGCTGACGAAGATCTTTCGATCGTTGACGAACTCAGCGGCCTTTTCTGCGACTCCGAGCACATGCGTGAGATCAGCGGAACCATCTTCGGACGGCGGAGTCGGCAAGCACAGGAAAATGACCTCGCTCTTCTCGACCGCTTGCTTCAGGTTCGTGGTAAATTCCAATCGGCTGTTCTGCACATTGCGCTTCACCATTTCGGCCAGCCCGGGCTCATAGATCGGCATGATGCCTTTGCGAAGTCCGTTAATCTTTCGCTCGTCAATGTCCATGCAAAGGACGTTATTGCCGGTGTCGGCAAAGACAGCGCCTTGGACGAGGCCTACGTAACCGGTGCCGATTATGGAGATCTTCATAGGGAGATCAGTGAGATGTGAGAAGTTGGAAGTGAGAGGTTGAGTCGCGGCGCGGGCTCATGGGTTGGTCGACCTGAGTTTACGCATTGGTCCGCTGAGCAGCTTCTCCACTTCGCTTAAGGGTGATTGGAGCTTCTGGAACTCGTCAGGGCCAAGATACTGAAGAAGAACGGAGATTTCAATCTGTGTGTCGATTTCGCTCAAGGAGGCTCGTGCGATGTTCAGAAATCGGAAGTTTTCTGGAATGGTCGTTCGTGTCAAGCCTTCTGTGATATCGGACGGGACAGACACAGTTGCCCGCCGCAATTGAAGCCTCAGACCAAAGAGCTCGGATTTGGGGAACGTCGCTGAAACCCGGTAGGCGCGAACAACAAGTGCGGTCGCTCTCTCCCAAAGCAGCAGCCGCTCATGCGGCTTCCCCTCCATCACCCCGGCCTCCCCTTCTTACTCCTTACTTCATACTTTTCAGCTGCAACATCTTCAGTACGCTCCTTTTCCAAACAGCACCGCCGGAATGGTCTGGAAGAGGATCTCAAGATCGAACATCAGCGAATAGTTCTCAACATAGTAGAGGTCCAAAAGGATCATGTCTCTGAACTTCACATCACTCCTTCCGGACACTTGCCAGAGTCCCGTCATTCCGGGCTTCACCGATGCGCGGTCCTTGACGGCTTTCCAGAACTCATCCGATTCTCCTGCTTTCACAAAATCGTTCACCGGGAGGGGCCGCGGACCGACGAGACTCATGTCGCCCTTGAGCACATTGAAGAGCTGTGGCAGTTCATCGATGCTGTATTTGCGGATGAACTTACCGACTTTCGTGACTCGCGGATCATACTTCATCTTGAACAACGCGCCATCGGAATGATTGTTCTTTTGGAGTTCGTCCTTGAGCTCATCAGCTCGATTGATCATGCTGCGAAACTTAATGAAATAGAACTCCTTCCCTCCCTTGATCGATGCGCGCTTTTGCAGGAAGAAGATGGGCATCCCCGACTCGATAAGAATGCCGACAATGGTGGCAACAAATATCGGACTGAGAAGAAGGATGATGCAGAATGCACCGATGGAATCGAATGATCTCTTTATGATCCGTTTGGCCTTGTTTACTCGTCTTCGAGGAGGAGATATGAGGGTAATTCCGGCCATTTCGTAGACTCGTGCGATACTAAGAAGCCGCTCGGCTTCGGGTGACAAGACTTTTAGCTTGATGTGGTGACGTTTGCACGCCTCGCGAACATGGCCATGGCCATTCACGACGAATTCGGCCGACGGAATGAATATACGGTCGACGGACTTCTCCTTGATTACATGATCCAGATCGTCATAGGAGAAGGTTGCAGGGGAGGCATTTCCGTGCAATTTGTTCTTTGTGATCAATCCAACCATTCTGTAGCCAAGATCCGGAAATTGCTCAAATCGGGAAATCAGCCGCATCGCGCTTTCGTCATCACCCACCACGAGGGACGGATGCAAGCCCAGGCCGATTCTTT
Source organism: Bacteroidota bacterium (assembly GCA_021813905.1). Taxonomy (GTDB): domain Bacteria; phylum Bacteroidota; class Ignavibacteria; order UBA10030; family UBA10030; genus JAKAJH01. Next base: position 58,985 of record JAKAJH010000011.1, read on the forward strand.
GAAAGGTGCGGTTGACAGCGCGCAACAGCAGCTTCAAGAGAATCAAAGCTGGGAAGAGTGTGCTGAAGAAGATCGTCATCGCGCGACGATCGATATTAACATCCTTCAGGAATGAAACAAGTGCGAGGCTCAGCAACATGGTATAGAAATACTTTTTCACCAGCAGCATAATTTGGAGCCTCAGGTTCTGGTGAAAAGCCCCCCGATAGATACCCATCATCATGCCGAGCGTGATAAAGAGCAAGGCGAACACGATAAGACCGGCGCGAAGGCTTGCTTCCGAAGAGTGGGTTCCGAAGGCATCCCAATTCCTCGCAAGAATGACCATCCAAGCCGAGGAGCCTATTGCAAGGAGATCGAAGAGTTGGGAGATGCCAACAAATACTATTTTCCAGTTCCGTTTCAGCAAGTGTTCTTAATGTGCAGGCAGGATCGAGCGTAGATCTCGAAGAACACGTGAGAGAATGGTCACACTCAAGATAGCATGTGACATTTATGGTCTAAGCAGCTGTGGTAACTTTAGACGAATGCTGATCGTTGAACGTGTTCTCATTTGCCGTATTCAAAGACTCCAAGGACGTCTGCACCGGTGTCCCGCTGCCGCAGATCTTCCCGAAGTGAAGTCGCCCGTGAATACACTCAGGAATGGGGCGCGGCATTCGCCGCGCCCCCTGGGCTTCCCAAAATGGTTCAGCGCGCAAGAGCGGCAGCTTTCGCTTTCTCGACCTGTTCGCTTATCCATTTGTAAGTCTTCTCCATCCCCACCTTGAGCGGCTGAGAAGGAGCCCATCCAAGCTTCTGCTTGATGAGATGGTTATCGGAATTTCTACCCCGAACTCCGAGGGGACCTGGGATATGCTTTATTGATAGCTTCTTTCCGGCCACTTCCATAGCTATTTCGGCCAGCCGATTTATGGTAACCATTTCTTCGGATCCGATGTTTACCGGCCCAGTAAAGTCTGAGTCAACGAGTCTCCGGACCGCTTCAAGGCACTCGTCGATGTAGAGGAAGGAGCGTGTTTGCTTACCGTCGCCCCAAACTTCAATTTCTCCGCCATCTTTCGCCTCGGCAACCTTTCGGCACATTGCAGCCGGAGACTTTTCCCTTCCACCAGTCCAGGTCCCTTCCGGACCAAAAATATTGTGGAACCTCGCGATGCGCACATTCAAACCGTAGTTGCGTTGGAATGACAAGTAGAGCCTTTCACTGAACAACTTTTCCCAGCCATACTCACTATCGGGCGCAGCCGGATAAGCGGAATCTTCGGACAGCTTCGGATTATCAGGGTCCTCCTGATTGTACGCGGGATACATACACGCAGATGAAGAATAAAAGATCTTCTTCACGCCTGCTTTCTGAGAATAATAAGACATATTGAGATTAATGGAAGCCGAATTGTGCATAACATCGGCGTCATGTTCACCGGTAAAGATATACCCGGCACCGCCCATGTCTGCTGCCAACTGGTATACCTGGTCGAAAGGCTTATCGAGAATGTTCTTGCAGATTACGGGATCGCGAAGATCCCCAATAATGAAGTCATCGGCAGGGAGCTTGGAATAATCGTGTTGTTTGAGATCGATACCGCGGACCCAAAATCCTTCTTTCTTCAGGCGTTTTACTAGATGGCCGCCGATAAATCCACCGGCACCGCATACGAGAGCATATTTGTGATTAGGCACTATAGTCTTCCTCCGTCTTAGTGACAAAGAATTGTCCGTTCAAGAGTTCAATCAAGTTGTAATAAATAAAGAGAGGCACGATAGTGAAGTAGCGTTTCCAAAGTCTTCGAGGTTCCATGAGTAACCGAAAAAGCCACTCCATACCCAATGTTTGCACTACCTTGGGCGCTTGCTTTACTCTTCCAGTGTGAAAGTCGAAAGCAGCACCCACCGTGACGATGAAACGCGATGTCACATATGGTGCTAAAGTTGCCGCAAAGAATTCTTGCTTTGGTGTGCTTAGTCCAATCCAGACGATATCGGCATTCGAAAGTGTAATTCTATTCCCTAGTGACTCAAATTCTTGTTGGGACATTTGCCGAAAAGGTGGTGAAAATGTTCCTACGCAATTAACATTACTAAACTTCAACTCACAGACTCGTCGAAGTTCATCTGCTACACCGTCTTTGCCACCGCATAAGAAATGTTTAATCCCAGTGCTTGCTGAGTAACGCATTACCAATTCAAAAAAAACGGGACCGTAGCACCTCTGCATCTTACGTGCACCTTTTAGTTTCCCTAACCACACTGCTGGCATACCGTCCGGTAAGTTGAGACAGAAACTGTTTAGCAGCTGGTGGAAATAAGGTTGGCTTCTTGACACGACCAAACCGTGAGCGCCGGTAGCACTAATACATCTATTTGGCTTGCCTACTTTGTGTTTTGCGAATTGAACGACGGCAGCGACGGCACTTGACAGCGAGTCGGAATACAAGTTCACGCCCAAAATTTCAGTTTTCGCATTAAAAGTGGCAAGGCTGACGATCGTTCCAGCAAGTTCCCGGAAATCATTGAAGTTCTCATATCCTTGGACGCTGTGATTACCCCAAAGAAAAGCTTGCACACCGGCGGATTGAGCAGCCATCATGTCCTTCTCGCGGTCACCAACCAAAACGGAATTATGCAAATCAATATTCAAGTCCGCGGCTGCTTGAAAAATCAAGCCTGGTTTTGGTTTTCTGCAATCACATCCAGTATCATTATCGTGATAGCACACATAGAAATGATGGATATCAGCTTCAGCCTCGATCCGACCGTGAAATGAATCAACTGTTTCTCGGGTAACAAGACCCCTAGCAATTTCTGGCTGGTTGCTCACTATTACAGGTAAGTAGCCTGCATTTTTCAACCCGCGCACAAATTGAACTAGGCCAGGAATAAGACGAAACTCTTCAGCAGTGCGAGGTGACCTGTACAAGCCATTCTGCTTGACAAGCTCATTCACAACCCCATCCCTATCGAGGAACAGCGCATTCACATTGCTTTTCAGGCCGGGAAGCATCTCGCATCGACGGTGTCTTGACCAAACAACTCACGCAATTGAAGAACGATGTAATGCAAAATGAGCGAGTGAATGCTCTCAACCGTACACATTTCATTCAACCGCACATGTATCGACAAATCGGAAATTGTCAATAATTGGCCACCATCGTACCCGGTGATTCCCACGACGACCAAGCCCTTGGACTTCGCAAATTTAGCAGCCTTCAATACATTCGGACTATTACCTGATCCACTGATTGCTATCAGCACATCTCCCGCGCGATAGTAGGTACGCAACTGAGCTTCAAAAATATCTTCATATCCATCATCATTTGCGAGAGCTGATATGTATGCCACATTATCAGTGAGACTTATTGCGCGAAAGCGTGGTTCGGTTTTCTGATCCGGGAATACTCCTTTCGCCAAGTCCTGGGCAAAATGGGAAGCGTTTGCTGCGCTGCCTCCGTTACCAATTACGAAAATATTGGCACTGCGACTATACGCATCGTGAAGTGCAGTCAGCACATCGTTAATCTCACTGCGATCGGTTCGATCAAGCGATTTCTTGATTCTCTCAAAATACCAACCTATTTCCACCGATATCTCCTATAGTTAAAAATGATCTTTGAACCATCTCTTTCTAGCATGAATGGCATCTCCTTCAGCCCGGCAAGTGCAAGGCGAACGCGATCCTGCGTCTCTGGACGACAATACAACAATAAGAATCCCCCGCCGCCCGCTCCGGCAATTTTGCCGCCAATCGCCCCGGCATTTCGCGCTTTGGCGTACAGCGCTTCGAGTGTCGGATTTGTGACACCCGAAGAAAGTTGCTTCTTGTATTGCCAATTCCTGTCCATCAAATCACCCAGTTGGTCAAAATCTCCAGCCATGAGTGAGTCTTCCGCCATTACTGCCAAGTCTCGGATTTGGTTGAGTTCAGACAGTTTTTCAGGCGTCTTTGTGACTTGTTCCATCAAGATATCACTGGATTTCCGTGTCACGCCTGTGAAGAATAACATCAAGTTGGAGCTAAGCGACATGATTTGCCGATTAGTCAATTGCATATGCGTGGCTACTACTTCTTCGCTTGCATGGAATCTAATAGAACATAGTCCACCAATGGCGGCAATGTATTGATCTTGTTTGCCGATGGGCTTCTTGCAGCGATTTATCTCAATGTCACAAGCTTCTTTGGCAAGTTCAACGTTGGGTTTCTGCACACCAGTAAAACAATATAGCGCATTTAGCAACCCCACAGTGAGGCTACTCGAAGAACCTAAGCCAGAGCCTTCAGATGGAATATCAGCCAACATTGTGATTTCCACGCCCGAAGTAACACCGGTTTTGAGCATGGCCTCTCGGACCAACTCGTGGCTGATCTGATCTACTGAAGATGCTATCTCTTTACGAGAATAATTGACATAGATCAAATCATCGAATCGTTCGCTGACGATGACAAAAACGTATTTGTCAATTGCACTTGATACGACCATTCCCATAAAATTGCGATAATAGGCACCGATATCTGTACCTCCGCCAAGAAGACTTACGCGCAAAGGCGTTTGCACAATAATCATGGTAGGCCTCTTGTGTTGCTCAAGCTTAGCCATTCAGCGCTGGCAGACACGTAGTCTTCGTATGTACCAATGTCCCGAATGTATGCGTTTGTCTCAAGACTATACATAGCACCTATGAGTTTTGGCATGACGTCTCGTCCGATGTCTTGCGGAATCTTGTCTTCAATGTACTCGAATATACGAGCACTTGCCACGCCTATTCCGGAATTTGCCAAATTACTTCGAGGGGATTTGGGCTTCTCCTCAAATGAAAGAACACAACCTTGATCATCTACTGTGAGAATCCCTTTGCTCTCCGGGATGGGGGATCTATAACTCGCTAGCGAAAAAATTGAAGCCTTGTGCCGGGAATGAAACTTCCAAATATCACCAAGATCAATGTTGGTGAGATTATCTGCATACAAAATATAAAAATCCTCTTGCGCTTCAACAAATGATTTATTACGCAGAAGCGTGCCAGCGCTTCCAAGCAACTGGGGTTCGAAAGTGAGGTGAACGATGGGGGGAGGTGCCCACTCTTTAACAAATTCTTGGATTAGAGAAGGTAAATGGTGCGTGTTAACGAGCACCTCATCAATTGCTGCGGCTCTGATGCTATTGAGCCAATATGCAAGCAAAGGCCTACCGTTGATCGGAACCAAGCATTTGGGGATCTTGTCTGTGAGCGGCCTCAATCTGGTCCCGTTCCCGGCCGCTAGGAGAAACGCCTTCACCTAACCACCCTTCTGACTACATCTAGATCTTTCATCTTCTTCTCCGCAAAAGACAACACGTCGCCGATATCAGTCTGTTCGATTAAATAAAGCTTATACTCTGTCACGCTATCCTTTGCCGTTCGTTTGGGCGACCATCCAAGTAGCTTCAATTTTGAAATATCCGAACAAGCATTTCTGGTATCTCCAAGGCGAAACTCTCCCGGAATATTCGGAGACGATTCTTGTCTATCAAACTCTGTAGCTACAATTCGATCGAACTCAAGGATAGTGTATGCTTTCCCTCCACCCACGTTGAACACTTCATAATTAGCCTCTGGACTTCGCAATACCAGTAAATTAGCATCCACTACATCATGAATGTTGACAAAATCTCTCGATTGTTTGCCGTCTTCATAGATGGTAGGTGTCTTATTAAGAAGATAATTCAAGGAGAATATTCTGCATGCGCCACTATATGCATTGTACAGAGATTGTCTAGCGCCTTGAACAATAGAATATCGCAGAACAACCGTGGGAATATCATATCTTTTGCCCAAACGAAGGGCTTGAAGTTCTTGAGTATATTTTGAAATTGCATAAGAGTTTGGAGGGTTGGCATGCGTTTCGGGAGTCCACATCCACTCCAGGGGATTATGATATTCGTCAAACCAATCCCATCGGCCTGCATTCAGATCCGCCAAGCCACGCATCGTTGGCGCAACGAGACCGCCATTCCGCTTCGTATATAGCCCTTCCCCCTGGACGAATTGTGAAGACGCAACTACAATCTTTTTCACTGGAAGGTGATGCTCGACCGTCAACTCATAAATGAGTGCGGTTCCAACAGCGTTCACGGAGAAAAAAGTGGAAAAGTCCGGCAAATAGTCTTGGTATGCCGCAAAATGGAAAATATATTCAACACCTTGCAGTGTCTTCAACAGCAATTCGCGATCGCGAACATCTCCGTAGACAAATTCTGCCTTACGGTTCAGATAAGTCGGCTGTCCCTTCATATGAACGGGCTTCTGAAGATTATCCAAAATTCGAACTTCAAAGCCCTGTTCAACCAGTCTATCTACCGTATGCGACCCAATGAATCCGGCCCCCCCCGTGACTAGCACTAGTGACACCGTCGTCCTCCTTTCAAGTATTTAAGCTCATTGGACTGGAGTTTACCCCAAATTGTGGACACGAAGTTAAGCCAGGATCGCCTGGTGTAGTTCGTGTGCCACCGGTGATTTGTAACCGAGTGAGGAGTGGCGCCTCACGCAGTTGTAGAATACTTCGAGATACTCCGCGATCTTTCTCCTCGCTTCTTCTTTCGTCTGAAACGGTTGCCAGAACAGATGGCCT
>JAKAJH010000060.1 GCA_021813905.1 Bacteroidota bacterium
TCTTATCATCAAGGGCGGATTCTTCTACCAGAACCCGATCGGTTTCGGTATTCAGCCGGAACAGACGACCCAGTATGGAATCGGTTTCCAGCAGCAGATCGGCGAGAATGCGTCGTTTGATGTGTCCGCCTTCTACAAGGATATTCAGGACCAGGTGCAGTACGTGAATATCACGCCGGAAGCGGGTGCAACGCAGTCGTCGTACTACTCGTACCAGAACGGCGATTTTGCGACCACCAAGGGTCTGGAATTCAAGTTCACACTCCGCCGGACCGAACGCCTGCAGGCGCAGGTCAACTACACGCTGTCTGATGCGCGTGGCACGGGCTCGACCCCGAACGCAATGGCCGGCCCCCTCGGTTCGCCGTTGGGCGGTGGCGTGTTTGTTCCGAAGTATGTCGTGCCTCTGAACTTCAACCAGACGCATCGCGGCAGCATCATGTTGGACTACCGCTTCGCGAAGAACGACGGTGGTGCGATCCTTCAGCAGATGGGCTTGAACGTCCTGGTACAGTTCAACAGCGGCAGCAACTTCACGCGGCTGGAGTACAACTCCCAGCAGAACGCAACGGATCCGCGGTTCCGCACGCCGGTCGAAGAGATCGGTGCGTCGACGACCCCGTGGTTCTTTGAACTGGATGCCCGCCTGGACAAGACTTTCAACGTCGGTCCGGTGGACCTCAACGTCTACATCTATGTGATCAACCTGCTCAACGCGAACAACGCTGCGAACGTGTTCCTGCGCACGGGTGATCCTGCGGATGACGGCTGGTTCGGTATTCCGGAAGGTCGGGCGCGTGCGGCTTCCTTCGGCTCCGATGCAGCGCTCTACCAGCAGATGTACCGGACATTCACCGATGGCAACAACTCCGGCAACTTCGGCACGCCGCGTCAGATTCGCTTTGGCGTGCGGCTCGAGTACTAGCCACGGCTGAATATCCCACTAAGGAGACATGCATATGAAGAAGAGTATATTTGGAGTTGCACTCCTGCTTGTCATGGCGTTCGTGGGCATGACGGCGGTGGCAGGCCAGAAAGATGGCAAGAAAGAGGCCGGCCTCCCCAAAGCCAATACGAACGATATGACGACGTTCTATACGATCAACAACCTGTTCAATATCTACCAGAATAACGGCAACGGCTCGTACAACATCTACACAGGTAATGCCGGTCTGGAATACCCGAAGGGCTCGGGCAACACCGCCGTGTTCGAAGACGGTCTGGTGTGGGGATGCTACAAGGGCTCGAACCTCATGGTCGGTGGATCGACGTACCGGCAGGGGTTGCAGGCGGGTCCGATCCTCACGGCTGGCGTGCCGGGTGCCGGTGCGGTCGCGGCAGATCCGGGTGATGCGCAGTATCGCATTTACCGGACACGACCGGATATCTATCCGACAACGGACGCGACACTGAAGGCCGCCATGCTGGCGATCCTCGCGAAAGAGGAAGTGCCCTACATCGAGCGGTACGCCGCGGCCACGGCACAGTCGCTATATGATGAATACGTGGCTGACTGGAACAACTGGCCTGCGTCACAGGGTGCCCCGTACACCGATGTGGACCACAATGGATCGTATGATCCCACCGTGGACAAGCCGGGTGTCTCGGGCGCAAATCAGACGCTTTGGTACATTGCGAATGACCTGGATGGCCAGCGAACCCGCTACACGTACGGATCAGATCCGATCGGGATTGAATTCCAGCGGACGATCTGGGGGTACAAGCGCACGGGTGCGTTGGGCAATACGATCTTCGTGCGAAACAAGGTCATCAACAAGAGCACCGCGCAGCTTGATACGATGTACTTTTCGTGGTGGTCTGATCCCGATCTGGGCGACGCGGGTGATGACTTCGCCGGATGCGACACTGTCCGGAGTCTCGGGTACGTCTACAATGGCCGCGCACGTGATTCATATTATGGAGACAAACCGCCTGCGGTTGGTTATACCTTCTTCCAGGGACCGGTCGTGGCGTCCCCGGGTGACTCGGCGGTGTTCAATAACGGGATGCGCTATAATTACAAGAACCTGAAGATGAGCGCGTTCGTGTTCTTTATCAATGGAAACTCCACGTATGTCGATCCCAATCTGGGCACCTACACCGGAACCCAGCAATGGTGGAACCTTATGAACGGACGGATCTCCGGAACAGGCGGACCGTTCATTGATCCGACGACCGGCGAAGCGACGAAATTCACGCTCGCGGGCGATCCGACGACCGGCACGGGCTGGATCGATGGAACCGTGGCGCCTCCAGGCGACCGCCGATTCTGCATGGTGACCGGCCCATTCACAATGGCCGCCGGCGATACGCAGGAGGTGGTCGTGTCGGAGATGGTCGGGCAGGGCGGCGATCGCTTGTCCAGTATCTCGGTGTTGAAGTTCTACTCCGACCAGGCGCAGGCGGCGTACAACTCGTTCTTCAATCTCGCCGCACCGCCTCCGGCTCCGGTCGTGAGCGTTGCCCAGCTTGACGGGCAGATCGTTCTTGACTGGTCGAAGGCCTCTGATGTTGCAGCGACGGAGAGCTTTGTCGACAAAGGATACACGTTCGAAGGATATAATGTGTATCAGGCCAGCGATGGAGCAGGCACGAACGCCAAGCTCCTGGCGACCTACGACAAGATCGACGGCGTCGGCAAGATCTGGGACTACGAATACGATGCCACCGCCGGGGTCATTCTGTACAAGCCTGTTCAGTATGGAAATGACAACGACGTCTTCCGGTCATACGCGACGACCGACGATGCATTGACCGGCAAGAAGCTGGCCAACTTCAACAACTACTATTACGCGGTCACGGCGTACAGCTACAACGCGGGGGGCGTTCCGAAAGCGCTCGAGAGCGCGTTGAACTGGATCGATGCCGTTCCGCAGCCTGCGAACCCGGGCACGGTGTATGCGGGTGAATACGGTCAGGTGGTCGACGGTGTGAAGCTGGCGGGTGGGAGCGATGGTATCATTACAGCCACGATCATTAACCCCACGAAGCTGACGGGCCACGTGTACCATGTGACCTTCGATACCACGGGCGGCACGATGAAATGGAACCTCGTCGATTCGACGCTCGGAACGACCGTGCTTGCGAATCAGACGAATATCAGCGGCGACAATGACTACCAGGTCGTTGACGGTATGCTGGTCCGCGTTTCCGGTCCGGCTGTCCCGGGCATGAAGGACTGGTCGATCCCCAATGGCGCACGCCGTTGGACGTGGGCGGATGCCGATGGTCTCGGTCTGGAAGGCTTCTATGGCGCAATCGGTTACACGGAGCCCTCTGTCGTATTCGGTGTCAATGCAACGCCGATGGTCACGCCTGCTGAACTGCGGAACGTGCTGATCAAGCTCGCCCCCGCATCCAGCGATACCGCGAATAACGGCAAGAACTATTATGCCGGCTGGGATCCGAACACGGTGACCGATGCGAACTTCTCCTACGGCTATCGCTATGTGCGTGGCGGTCAAGGTGCACCTGCGCGTCCGGAATTCGCCCCGTACGTCGGTACGGCGAACTATCCGACGTTGACTGCGACCTGGGGATTCGCGGATTACAGCAAGAACACCGTTCCGTTCTCGGCCTGGAACGTTGAAACCAATCCGGCGACGCAACTCGCAGTTGGATTCTCCGAGAACAACGTAACCGGTGGTCTTGTGGATGGTCGGTACTGGCCGCCGTCAAACGGCTTCGGAGAGACGAACACGGAGGTGGGTGGTCCGCGTGAATGGTTCTTCATCTTCAATAAGCCGTACACTGGCGCCACTCCGGATGCGACGCTGGAGCAGAATATATTGTACAATGCGATGCCGGTGATGTGGCTGGGCACCGTGAACCGACGCGCAAATGCGAACTACAAGGCCGGCGACGAATTCCTGATCTCGGCCTACCATGTGCTGACGGCAGCTGACGTTTTCTCGTTCACGTCGCCGAAGAACACCGTCAACTCACTCGCAGAGGCGAAGGCCGATGTCGAGAAGATCAACGTCTTCCCAAATCCGTACTTTGGCGTCAACCTTGCTGAGCCAAGCAAGTACGTCCGGTTCGTTACCTTCACGCACCTCCCGAAGAAGGCGACGGTGCGCATCTTCACGCTGGCAGGTGTGCTTGTTCGCACGCTCGTGAAGGATGACGACACACAGGTGCTGCGCTGGGATCTGCTGAACGGCGCGGGTCTTCCGGTGTCCGCAGGCATGTTCGTAGCATATGTTGACATGCCTGAGCTGGGCAAGTCGAAGATCCTGAAGCTGGCAGTGATTCCGGAAGCAGAAATCCTTGACAAGCTGTAATCGTCCCCGGACCAGCCATGAAAACGGAATTCAGAAGGAGAATACGTATGAATCTCGCACTTAAACGCTCAGTGTGGCTTGCAGTGGTTCTGGCCCTCTGTGCGCTGACGGTGGTGGCCGGGAACAAAAACCGGATCGCTACGGCAGGCGCGCAGGAGCTGCTGATCCCGGTCAGTGCGCGCGGGATCGCGCTCGGTGGCTCGTCGGTCGCCTCGGCATACGGCACCGATGCACTCTTCTATAACCCTGCGGGCGTGTCGCGCTCGGCTTTCGGCGTGGACGCCATGTTTACCACGATGAATTACATCGGTGATATCAACGTCAACTACGTCGCGGTCGCGGCGAAAGCAGGCTCGATCGGCAGCTTCGCGCTGAGCCTGAAGTCGCTCGCCTTCGGCGATATCCCGGTGACCACGGTCGATTTTCCGGATGGGACGGGTCAAACCTATTCGCCCTCCTATGCGACGATCGGCTTAACGTATTCAAATATGCTCAGCGACCGCGTCTCCGTCGGCTTGACGGCGAGCCTCGTGAATGAATCGATCATGAGCACGTCGGCGACCGGCGTCGCGTTCGACATCGGCGTTCAGTATGCAGGCCTCGCAGTTCCCGGCCTGAGTCTGGGCGTGGTGGTGAAGAACGTCGGCGGCCAGATGAAGTTCGACGGCGCAGACCTGATGCATCAGGGAACCATCAATGATGCGACTCGGAATGCCAACCCGAACTGGTACAAGGTCAACGTCGCGGCATTCGATCTCCCGACCTCCATCGAGATGGGCGTGTCCTATCAGGCGAAGTTCGGTGAGAAGAATGCGCTGACCGTGCTGGGCAATTTCCAGAACAACAACTACTCGGACGACGAGTACAAGATGGGCGCCGAGTATGCGTACAACAACATGCTGTTTGTCCGGGGCGGGTACTCCATGGCTCCGCAGGCGGCAACGGATCCGACCGGCGAGTCCAGCTACATCTTCGGATACTCGTTCGGCGCGGGCGTGAACCTCGATCTGTCGGGTGTCGCCGTCCGTGTGGACTACGCATACCGGTACATCAAGTACTTCGACGCGAGCAATGTGTTCACGATCGGCCTGGGATTCTAATCCCGGTCTGATTGTCGGACGCAGTTGATTGGAGGGGGCTGAATGAGACAATTCAGCCCCCTCTGTTTTTGTGGCGCGTAACAGTGACGGGATGAATTATGATCGGTCTTCGGCGTGGACGATTTTCGCTTGTGGTCCTGGCGGTATCGCTGCTTGCCTCGGCGGCTGGGGCGGCCGGTATGCCGGCCCTCGAACCCTCCTGGGGGAAGATCCATCGCAACGCGCGGGTGCTTGGAAATCCGGGCGAAGTCCTGTGGATCATCCCGCGTCCCGGTGCGGAGGATTTTGAGGCGATCGCCTCGCTCCGGGAAATGCGTGGAACCCGCTCACAATTGCTGTTCATGACGAACGGTGAAGCGGCGCCCGATGACCGTGCTGAGTGGTCGCTGGCAATCACTGCGGGACGGCGGAAGGAAGAAGCGCTTTCCAGTGCACGCGTCCTCGGGGGAGATGCGTACTATGGAAACCTGCCCGACCGGGCCGGCTCCTGGCCCTTCGTGCCCCGCGCGAATCTGGACACGGCGGTCGTGAACATTGCACGCGTGATTCGCATGGTTCGTCCGTCGATGGTCATCCTGGCGCGCGATCGGGTGACGGGACTCGGATCGCGGACGGAAGATTCGCTCTTTACTGATCTGTTGCGTCAGGCAATCGCCCTGGCGGGAGAGAAGGGTATCATGCTGTCAACGCCTCTCCCGTCGGCCCGCGTCTGGAAGGTTCCTGTGTTCATGACGCCTGCATCGCCGTCCATCCGATCTGTGACGATCGGGCCTTCGCGGTCCTCCGCGACGTCGGTGACCCGGGTGGCAGCGGCCGCGCGCGGAGCGTATGAATCGCTGAGCGCTCAGCTCCAGCCAATGCCTGCCGACCGATACACACAATCCGACGGGAAGATACCGCGCGGCATGAAGAGGCTGGGCGATGGCGTCATGCCGGTCTCATCGAAGCTGAAGGGAACACTGCGCGAAATGCAGAAGATCTCCGTTGGCCTCGAGCGGACGCGGAACCTGCGCCGCGCGCGTTCACTGGTGGACGAGGGCTACCGGCACGTGGAGGAGCATCTTCAAAGCGGATTGTCGGCGCTTCCGGAGCAGGACGTCCGCACCATCGTATCCTGGAAGGGGACGCTGGATGAGATCCAGTATGAGCTGGCCGCCCCGGGACTGTCCGTGACTGTCAGCGACACGCTCCTGATCGGTCGACAGGTGTTCATGATCAACGTCTCCGTGCCCAAGCGAGTGCTCCGGCAAGGAACGACACAGATCATGTTTCAACTTCCTGCAGACGACCGATGGATCGTCAACGAATCGCTCAAGCGCCTGTTCGATCTGCAGAAGGACTCGGTCTTCCGGGTGGTGACGCCGCTGGAAAACCAGCTTTCCTATCCGGTTCCCACGTTCGGCCTGAACGCGCTTCTCCTGCGGGAACCGTTCCGATTCGCGATCATTCACGATGCGCCGACCTCTGCGGGGCGATTCATATCCGTGCGTGAGGTTCCCCTGGGATTCGCCGCGAAAGACGCTGGTGTCATCCTGACACCCGCCGTGCTCGCCGGAAGTGACGATCCCGTTGTGATCGATTCGTACAACTTCTCGAGAGATTCAACGACGGGGTTCTACTGGGTCCACGACTCCCTGTGCACGGGAACGACGCACGAGTTCCGGCTCCCGAAGAAGGGATCGGTCTCCCGGGATACGCTGTCCCTGGCGTGGGATTCCGTCGCGGTGGGATCCGACCACGTCATCGACATCCATGCGGGACGGGTTGTGGTCGGACAAGTGCTCGGCCGGGCGATCGCGGCTCCCTCGCTGGAGGGCCGAACCGTCGGCTTGCGTTCGCCGCGTCGGCAGAGTGCGATCGGCTCCGCGCTTCGTCGGATGGGCGCACACGTCGTACCCATGGAGGGGAGTGTCGAAGGTCAGAAACTGGCGGATCTCAACGATCTCGTCATTGACCGGGGCGCTCGCCTCTCTGCTGAAGACCGTACGGTTCTCCTCGCATGGGCCCGTCGCGGTGGAAACCTCGTGGTGGCGGGTAATCCCGATGCGACCTGGCGATTCGGATCCGATTCTCTCTGGTTCGCATTCACTGATCCGATCCCGACAACCGATACACTCGCGGCAACGAATCTGCACACGCGGTCTGAGGGATCAGGAGCGACTCGGCTGATTGCCTGGGGCGTGAGCCCGGCATGGCAGCAGATCCGGTGGAGCACGGGACTGGCCCCGCAGGTGCAGGTGAAGTCTCCCGAAGGACATCCGCTTGTTGCTTCGCTTCCACTGGATGAAGGGCGGATCGTCTTCGTGTCGCTTTCGATGGCCGCGCAGCTGCAAATGATGAATCCCGACTTCTTTGCCGTTCTCGCGACAACGCTCGAGCGGCGGAAGTGATGCGGGAGAAGCTGTTGCCGGTTCTTGATTCTCAGATCCCGATTAAGTACCGTAAAGAGCGCCTCGCCGTGTCTCCGATGCGACCGGTGCGATTTCAGCAAGGAGAATCCCTTTGAGACTCATGCGGTTGAGCGCCGCAATGGTGCTGTTGGCCGTTGCCGCGTCTGCTCAGACGATCACCCCCCGATCCCCCTTCGGCCTCAATATCGACTATTCGCGATTTCGCTACTCCGAGACGGAGGGCTATCTCGAGGTCTACTACGCCATCTATCCGTCGCTGGTGACCCTTCAGGCGGACAGCGGCATCTACCGCGGCGGTGTGGAGGTTCGGACGGTTATCAGGAACACGGCCACGGACTCGGTGCTGGTGTTCCATCGGGCGTTGATTCCCGTCGCGGTGAAGGACACGGCCATCGAGAGTCTGCGGCGGGCCATTGTGGCCAAGCTGGATTTTGTGCTCCCGGCTGGACCGTACAATCTGACGGTGTACGGCCAGGAGGTGCGTGATCCGGGGCGGCGGGACAGCGGCTCTGTGTCGTTCGCGATCGAACCGGCAGGAGATTCCATTCGAATCAGCGACGTTGACCTGTGCTCTAATATCGTGGCATCCGACAAGAAGGACGATCCGTTCTACAAGAATACCTTCGAGGTCATCCCCAATCCCAGCCTGTTCTTCGGGACGGCCTACGCGCCGGTCGTCTTCACGTACGCCGAGCTGTACAATCTTCCTCACGACTCCGTCTTCGCGATCTCGGCCCGGGTCGTGGACGCGAGGGGCACCGTTCTTCGCGAGCGCACACGCCAGCGGCGGTTCAACGTGCGGAATGCCGTCGATGTGAGCACGCTGAATGTCACCGGCATCCAATCGGGAAAGTATCATTTCATTGTGGCCCTGGCCGACACGCTGGGTCACGAGGTCGCCCGGACTGAGAAACCGATCTTCCTCTATAATCCGGGTGTCGCCGCGGCACCGGTGTCGATGACCTCCGCTCGGGCAGCGGAACTGGCCGGCATGACCTCGGATGAGTTGGAGGAAGAGTTCCGCGAGGCCCGCTACATTGCCACGGATGAGCAGGTGAATCTTTTTGACAAACTGACGTCGGCGCAGGGCCGGCGGGAATTCCTGGCGAAGTTCTGGAGCGACATCGAATCAGGCCGAACAGGTCAGACCGATGTGACGCGTGCTTCGTATCTGGCGCGTATTGCCACCGCCAATCAGCGGTACCGGGTGATGTCAAAGAGCGGATGGCACTCGGATCGCGGACGGGTGTACATTCTCTACGGCGAGCCGGATGAGATCCAGCGGTATCCGAGCCAGGAAGATTCGAAACCGTACGAGGTCTGGCATTACTACCACATTGAGAACGGGGTGGAATTCGACTTCGTGGACCGGAACGGATTCGGGGACTACGTGCTGGTCAATTCGACCAAGCGCGGTGAACTTCAGGATGACTCATGGCAGCGCTATTTGCGCTGATCGGTACGCTGTTGCTGGTTCCCGGGGGGCCGCAGGACGTCACTGTGGTTCAACAGTACGCATTCGGGTCATTCGACGATGCGTCACGAATTTTGGTGACACCGGAGGGGGGGATTTTCGTCGTGGATCCGGGTCGGCAATCCGTGATCTTCTACAGCACTGCGAAGGCTGAAGCGCATTCTGTGGGCGGCTACGGCTGGCTTCCGGGTTCGTTCGACCGACCGACGGGAGTGGCCAGCGACGGAGTGAATGTCTACGTCGCGGACTACGGCAATCACCGCATCCAGCGTTTCGACCGGCGGCTCAATTTCATCTCGGCACTCTCCACGCATGATACATCCGACGCGGCACTGCGGTTCGGATACCCGCGCGGCGTGGCACTGACCGGATTCGGTGATCTGCTGATTTTGGACGGGGAGAACCACCGCCTCTTGAAATTCACCGCCGGCTCCCGGTTCGATCCGTTGTTCGCGGCCGCCGGCATCAATCAGGGGATGCTCGGTGATCTGGTCAATGTCCGCGTGACGCCCGGGGGAACCATCGTCCTCGGTGAGCGTGGCGCGTTGCACGTTCTGGACCTGTTCGGGAACGAACTGCGCGTGATCCGGGATGACCGGCTGAAGGATCTGCAAGGATTCGATGCGGACGATCACCGGATCGTCGCAGTCACGGACTCCGCGTTGCTGTGGCTCTCGATGAACGGGACGCAGCCGGAAGCGATCACCCCGGTACATCTCATGTCAGAGCACGCGGTGCGCGGGATGCGTGACGTGGCGCTTCAAGGGGATCTGCTGTATCTGCTCCTCCGCGAGTCCGTCCTTGTCTTTCGGGTCACGGCACACTAGGGAGGAAGAAGGGGGCTTCTTTCCGTTTCTTGACATTCACCCCGAATTCAAATACTTTGCGGCTGTATGCATGAAAGGAGCGGTGTCCTATGGCAGGACGTAGCATTAACAAGGTCATTCTGATCGGCAATCTGGGGCAGGATCCGGAACTCCGCTATACGAACAGCGGAACCGCCGTGGCAACGTTCAGCGTGGCCACGAGCGAGACCCGGAAAGATGCCGAAGGAAATCAGCAGGAAAAGACACAATGGCACAACATTGTGGCCTGGAGCAAACTGGCGGAGATCTGCGGTCAGTATCTGAAGAAAGGCAGCAAGATCTACGTCGAAGGCCGCATCCAGTATCGGACGTATGACGACAAAAACGGCGTGAAGCGTTACGTCACCGAAATCGTCATGGATCAAATGATGATGCTCGACAGTCGCGGGGGCGGGGGCCAGCGGGCCGAGGTGCCGCCGAACGGTCCTTCCGAGGAATCCGCACCCGAGAAAGTGGACGATCTGCCGTTCTAACCACCGTGCCCTGACCTGTGTCAGGGCACTGCTGTATTCTCCCCATCCGAAGGTCCTCCGAGAATGAAGATGCGAGTGTTGCGTCCGTGGGTGCTCTCGTGCGGTGTGCTTCTCTTGTGCCTGGTAACAAGCACCGAATCGCTCACCGCCTCCCGACCGGCCGTGAAAGGGCGCCACGGGATGGTCGCTTCCGCCGAGGCGCATGCCTCGCAGGTGGGTGTGGACATTCTGAAGCAGGGCGGAAATGCGGTCGATGCCGCGGTTGCCGTGGGATTTGCTCTTGCCGTGACATTCCCCGAAGCGGGAAATCTGGGAGGTGGTGGCTTCATGGTCATTCGCATGGCGGACGGCCGGACGACGACCATCGACTTCCGCGAAAAAGCACCCGCCGGGGCGACCACCGGCATGTTCCTCGATAGCAGCGGCAATTTCGTGCCGGCACTGAGCCAGGAGGGATATCTCTCCTCCGGCGTGCCGGGTTCTGTCTCCGGACTCCTTCTGGCTTTGCAGCGGTACGGGACGCGGTCGCGAAAGGACGTTATCACGCCGGCCAAACTGCTTGCGCGGAACGGGATCACCGTCAACGAGCGTTTAGCCGATGACCTGAACGGACTTCTCCGGTGGGCCGGCAAGTATCCGTCCACGCGCCGCGCATTTCAGCCTTCCGGTGTCGATTGGAAGGCGGGCGATCGCCTCCGGCAACCGGACCTCGCCGGAACGCTTCAGCGGATCATTGACCGGGGCGCGGAAGGCTTCTATGCGGGGAAAACGGCCGACGGCATCGTGCGGCAGATGGAAGCGAACGGCGGGCTGATCACAGCGCGGGATCTGCGTGACTATCGCGCGATGGAACGACCGCCGGTTCGCGGAACGTATCGGGGCTACGACGTGATCAGCATGGGTCCGCCAAGCTCCGGCGGCGTGCTGCTGCTCGAGCTCCTGAATCTCCTGGAAGCGTACGACATCCGCGCGAAGGGATTCAACTCATCTGAAACGATCAGCCTTATGGCGGAGGCCATGAAGATTGCGTACGCGGACCGGGCGGAATTTCTGGGCGATCCCGACTTCTTTCCGGTTCCCACGGAGCGGCTGATCTCCAAGGCGTACGCCACGGAGCGGCGCGCGCTGATCGACACGGCGGCAGCGACGCCGAGCGACAGGATCCGTCATGGCGACATCCCGTTGCCCGAACACACGCAAACCACCCACTTTTCGGTGGTGGATCGGTGGGGCAATGCCGTCAGTGTCACCACGACGCTCAACGGCTGGTTTGGAAATGGCATCGTCGTTGACGGGACGGGCATGCTTCTGAACAATGAGATGGATGACTTCAGCGCGAAGCCGGGAACACCCAATCAGTTTGGTCTCCTTGGCGGGACGGCCAACGCGGTCCAGCCGGGCAAACGCATGCTCAGTGCCATGACCCCGACGATCGTCCTGAAGGATGGTCAGCCCTGGCTCGTCACCGGATCGCCCGGCGGTTCCACGATCATCACCACCGTTCTCCAGTGCATCCTGAATGTCATCGACCACAGGATGCCGATCCAGGAGGCGGTTGATGCTCCGCGAATCCACCATCAGTGGCGACCCGACACGCTGTGGTACGAGCTTCGGGGGCTTCCGCGGGATGTGGTTCGTGGCCTGGAGAAGCGCGGGTATACCGTGGTGCAGCGAAGCGGCACGCAGGGATGGGTCGAGGCGGTTCTGATCGACCGTGCGCACGGATGGTATTTCGGCGCGAGCGATCCGCGCGGGCCGGGTTCGTCGGTCGGATACTGAGGACTTGAAAGTCAGTCTGCTGTTGCGTATGTTGGAGTGAGTGTTGGAGTGTTCTTTGAAGCCCCGGGTATGGTGTCTGCCGCGCAGGTCGCGCGGCGAGATGAAAAGGGAATTCCGTGCGTCCTCGCCGGGGGACCAATCGGAAGCTGCCCCGCAACTGTGATCCCGTTCCTCCGTTCCGGAGGATCCGAGCCCTGACGAACGAATGCCACTGCGACTCACCGAGAGTCGCGGGAAGGCGGTCAGCGGCCGGGAAAGCCAGGAGACCTGCCAGACCCTGTTCACTCCAGAGACCTTCGCGGGAAGGGGACAGGTTCGCACGGATATTCTGCGTGAGCCCCGATCTTTCCAACAGGTCGGGGCTTTTTCATTCCATGCAGAAAGGTACGCTATGCGAACGATTGCCCTTCTCTTCTTGCCCGGCGCGCTCACCATCGCGAGTGCACAGGCAATTCCTCCCGATTCTCTGCGCGAATACGCGTCTCCGGCGGTTGTCGTGACCGCGACGCGCAGCACCATTCTCGCAGCCGATGCCCCCACGGCTCTCGATGTTCTGACCCGCACTGACATTACACGGTCGACCGGAACGACGGTCGGCGATGTGCTTCGCACCGCTCCCGGCGCTTTTCTGAAGGATTACGGCCCGGATGCCCAGTTGAAGACCATTTCGCTCCGCGGTCTCTCATCGGAGCATGTGCTGGTTCTTCTCGACGGTGTGCGCATCAACGATGCGCAGAATGGACTCGTCGACTTCAGCCTTCTGCCGACCGATAATATCGAACGAATCGAAATTGTCCGCGGCGGAAACTCCGCACTGTACGGAGAGGATGCGGTGGGCGGCGTCGTGAATCTCGTATCGCGCTTGCCCGATCCGGGCCTCCATGCGCGTGCGGAGGCGGCAGCCGGATCGTACGGATATGAGCGGTATCGCGCGGCGGTCGAAGTGGGGACCGGCACATCCGGCCTCATCGCCGGCTTCATGCGGGATCTTGGGGCAGATAATTATCCGTTCTTCCTGCACACACCCGGAATGGCCGATACATCGCTTCGTCGGCGCAACGCGGACTTCAGTCGGACGCTCGGATATGCGGATGTGAGCGCGTTATTGGGCGGTCGCTCCGACCTCCGGATTTCCATCCAGCGATCGGCCGTGGATCGCGGAGCCCCGGGTACGGTGATGTTGCCGATGGATTTCAGCAAGGCGCGGCAGGGAGATCACGTCACGCGCATCGGCGGAACGCTGCGGAACCGATCGGGCGATTGGCTGCAGCTGCAACTCGGCTTTGGCTATCAGGCCGGCACGCAGACGTACATTGATCCCGCTTGGGGAATGGATTCCCGGGCGGACAACACGATGACGTCCATCAATCCGCAGGCCATCGTCTCGATCGCATCGACGGACCGGCTCGTCGTCGGAGGCGAATACTCCGTTTCAACATTGACCAGCGGGGATTTTGACGGTACGATCCGTCGGCGGGAGGGTTCTGTGTATCTCTCGAACGAATACACCTGGGACCGCGGCGGGACGATACTGGACAAGGTGCTGCTGTACCAAAGCCTTCGGTACGATGCTTTGACCGACGTCGGCAGTTCGATGGATCGGTCCGCCTGGTCGCCCAAAGTGGGCGTGAATGTACGTCTGATCCCGCAGGGGGATGTGCGCATTCGCGCGAGCTACGGCAGCGATTTCCGGGCACCCACGTTCAATGATCTGTACTACCGCGGATTCAGCAATCCGCATCTGCAACCGGAACGATCGATCTCGTTCGATGCCGGCGTTCGTTCAACGGTCGAGGCCGGGGGCGTCCACACGATCGATGTCACGTGGTTTTCCGTATCGATGAAGGATCGCATTCTGTTCGATCTGACTCAATTCATCCCGGTGAATATTGGTCGGGTGGAGAGCCAGGGCATTGAAGCGCAATACGAATGGCGCATGATGGATGATGTCCTGGCAATCGGCGGGAGCTTCACGGCCACCGAGGCACTGAAGACCGATCGCATCTCCCCGGGAGATTCGACGTACCGGAAGCAGCTGCCGTACGTCCCGACATCGAACGGCACGGTGCATGCGGATGTCGCGCTGGGGCCGTTTCGTGCGGGCATTTCGGAGCTTCTGATCGGCCGGCGCTACAGCCGTCCGGACAACAGCGCGTGGTTGTCTCCATACGCGCTGACCGATCTGTCGCTCAGCGCATCCATCCCGGCGGGAGCTCTCCGGGTCCAAGTGCGAGTCGACGTGAGTAACGTATTCGACAGATCCTACGAAGTCTTTAACGGCTATCCGATGCCCGGGAGAACGGCCCGACTCTCCCTCGCACTGCAGTATTGAATTGGAAACCAACGGAGAAACCGCTATATTTATTTATATTCTTGAAGGAGGTCTCATGCGGAACATCGTTCTTGGAGCTCTGCTCATCCTCGCGGCGGCGTTCTCCCGGCTGATTCCCCATCCGGCGAACATGGCGCCGATCGCCGCGATGGCGCTCGCGGGCGGCGTGTATCTCGACAAGCGATTCGCGCTCGTGATCCCGATGGTCGCGCTCGTCCTCAGCGATTTGATCATCGGTTTCCATCCGACCATCCCGTTCGTGTACGGCAGCTTCCTGCTGATCGGCGGCGTGGGTCTGTGGCTCAGGAACCACAAGCGGGCGGTGCCGGTTTTCCTGGCAACGGTGGGAAGCTCGGTGCTCTTCTTCGTCGTGACCAATTTTGGCGTGTGGCTCACCGGAGGGGGCTGGTGGTATCCGCGGACGCTGGCTGGACTGGGCGAGTGCTACATTGCGGCGATCCCGTTCTTCCGCAATACGCTCATTGGTGATCTTGCGTCGACGGCGGTGCTCTTCGGACTGTTTGAGGCGGCGGCGTACTTCAGTATGCGTCGCGCTGAACGAACCGCGTCCTGACCTCATTTTTCTCTTATCTCACGAGCGGAAGTCTCCGGTTGCGGGGCTTCCGCTTTCTTCTTCCTTCCGAAGTTCCTCTTATCCGGACGCGTCGCGGAGGCGATGAGATCGCTTGCCCCGCCCATCTCCCGCCGCGTTCACAGCGCAGGAGAATTTTGTAACTCTTTGCATGCCAACGCGTTGCGGACCGCATGGGTCGTCCGCTCCGTGGAATTTTCTGGAAATTCCATCTATATTATGCCACAAACGTGACGCAGGGAAGAAGCGTTTCTGAACGGCTGTCTCCTCAGCTTCTCCTTCCAGTGTCTTTCTGATGCAGCATGAAGATGTCCACTCACCAAACTCAATCTCATTGAGGTCTTCAATGAACGATTACACGAAATCGATTCTGACGCACGTCAAGGCAAAGAATCCGAATGAGCCGGAGTTTCATCAGGCCGTGGAAGAAGTCCTCGAGTCACTCGAACCGGTCCTCGCCCGGCATCCGGAATACCGCGCGGCAAAGATCCTGGAGCGAATGGTCGAACCCGAGCGTGTTGTGATGTTCCGCGTTCCCTGGACGGATGACCAGGGAGAGATCCGTATCAATCGCGGATTCCGCATCCAGATGAACAGCGCGATCGGTCCGTACAAAGGCGGACTGCGTTTTCACCCGTCCGTTACGCTGGGCATTCTGAAGTTTCTTGCCTTCGAACAGGTCTTCAAAAACAGCCTCACGACCCTGCCAATGGGCGGCGGCAAAGGCGGATCGGACTTCGATCCGGAGTTTCGCGGGATTCAGGTGGAACTCGAGATCGTCGACGTAGCGCATAAGGGCGGTCGCGCACTCGGCGTGGAGATAGTTCTCCGTGAACGTGATGATGCGCG
>JAKAJH010000061.1 GCA_021813905.1 Bacteroidota bacterium
GTGCGATGAAGGAATATTACTCCCGCTGGCTCTTCAAGCATCCGATGCCGGAGGATTTCTTCCACACCATCGAAGATGTGTCGGGGCGCGATCTGACGTGGTTCTGGCACGAGTGGTTCGAAGAAACGTGGACGCTCGACCTGGCCGTGTGCGGCGTGACGAACGAACCGTCCGGGAGCGGATGGAACGCGGCGATCCGGCTGAGGAACCTCGGCCAGGCGGTGATGCCGGCGACCGTCCGGCTCCGGCTGGCGGACGGGACGGCGAAGGATATTCGGGTACCGGAGACGACATGGATGTATCGGCGCAATGCGACCGTACGGGTGAACGATCTGCCTGCGAAGGTCCGGCGCGTGGAGATCGATCCGGATCAGATCCTTCTCGACGTGGATCGGCTGAACAACACCTCCGGCCTGCCGAACGTGGACTTTGGATTTGGTCTGAACCTGTTGAATCCGCTCCTCTATCCGCTCGATGCGTACCGCATGAACCTGGGTCCGTCGGTGGGCTTCAACGCGCGCGACGGCTTCGAGTTGGGCGGCAACCTCACCGGCAGTTATCTGAATTCCGACTATGATTTCAGCCTTTCGGCGCGCTACGGGCTTCGCAGCGGCATTCCGGATTTCACCGGATCATTCACGACACCGCTCCAGTTCTTCTCGCGGAACCTGTCCACCACCGTGAAAGGCTACCGTCTCGACGGTCGGAGCGGATATGAATGGAGCGTCGATGGGATATGGCGTCAGCCGAAAGATCTGCTTTCGTCATACGCCCGGTTCTTCGGCGTATCGACGAGCATCTTCTCGATGGCGGTGAAGGATGCGCGTTATCTCGAGCGGCCCACCGACTGGGCAATGGGGGATCTCGTGGCCGGTACGATCGGACTTCGGTACGGCTCGACGTATTCGTGGGGGAGATGGGATGTGCGGATGGGTGACGAATTCGGCACCGTCTGGTCGTCATTCAACTACGTGAAATACACTGCGGACGCGCGCCTGGATGCGTCGCTCTCCGGTGGATTCCGGTCGAAGCTGCGGCTCTTCGTCGGTTCGTCGGCCGGCGATGTGCCGCCGCAGACCGCCTTCTCGCTCGTGCAGGCGTCACCGCGCGAGCAGTTCGAGTCGTGGTGGTTCCGAACGCCGTGGACCACAGCGTCACTGCGGGAGCATCTGCGTTCGCCGGGGGGAGGAAATGTCTTTCTGTCCCGCGACACCACCGGACTGAATCTCGCATCGGTGAACCTCGAACTGCGGCGCGGGCCGTTCGTGCTGTTCGCGGATGCGGGCGTGCTTTCCGACAGCAACGAGTACCGGGACGTGTACTCGGACGCCGGCGCGGCATTCGTCCTGACGTTCGGCGGAAATGCGGCGTTTGACGTCGATCTGCCGCCATTCGGGATCGGATTCTATGTGCCCTTCTACGTGAACGACCCGACCCGGCCGAAGGATGACGCATTCGCCTGGCGATGGAATATTGTTCTGGGGGTGCGGCTGTAACCGACGCGCTGCACCGGGGACCGCGAGCGACGATCGGGTGGGTGAAACCAAGGAGCGGGAACCGGTGTTTGAAGAGCAGGCGAAGGACCGGGGACTCCGCTGAGCCCCGGAAAAGAACAGGGAATCCGGACACATGAAACTCATCACCGCCAACGAAAAAATGGCCGACGCCGTGCATGGCAACTACCTGCTGATCCCGGTCATCAACCGGTTCGGGATCCGGCTGGGGTTCGGCGATCAGACCATCGGCGCCGTCTGCGCGAATGCCGGCATCGACACGGATTTCTTCCTGGCTATCATCAATGCCTTCAGCAACGAGGACTACTTCCCGGCGAAGAAACTGCGGGCCGTGAATGTCCTCACGATTGTCAGCTACCTGAAGAAGACGCACGACTACTACCGCCGCACGCTCATCCCCGTCATCGAATCATACATCGCAGCTCTGCTGGCGAAGTCGCTCAAGCGGAACCCCGGCCTCCGGCTGGTCAAGAAATTCTTTCTCGAGTACAAGAAAGAACTGTTCGCGCATCTCCGGAGCGAGGAGACGAGAACTTTCCCCTACATCGAAATGGTGTACCGACTCCACGCAGCGCCCGGCACGCCGCGAGTCCGGAAGGACCTTCGTCGCTACTCGATGGATGTCTACGAGCGTGAACATCACGAGGTGGACGAGAAGCTTACCGATCTCAAGAACATCCTCATCAAGTACATCGGCGGCGAGTTCGACGATGCCGTCTGCAGCGCGATCGTGTTCGAGCTCTTCCGTCTCGAAAAAGACATTCTGGATCACACGCGCATCGAGAATATCGTGCTGATGCCGATGGTGGCGGAAATGGAAAAGGCCCTCCGCCTGCGCTGAGTGTCCCGATGCTCTCCGGCATGACCATACTGATCCTCTCGCAGAACACGCTCGAAGCCGCCGGGCTGAAGGCGATCCTGCAGGAATTCTTCTCGCCGCAGCGTGTGCGGATCTCGGAGCTCGTGGCCGTCGGTCCGCATGACCACGAGGCCGATTATGTCTTCACGACGCCGGAAATCTTCGCCGTGCATCAGACGCAACTGCCTGCGCGGCGCCGGGTGGTGATCCTGACGCGGGGAGAAGGAACCGGTCCCGCTCAGGAAGGACCGCCCGTCGTCGACGTGACCCTGCCGCAGGCGCAGATCGTGGACCGGCTGGAAGAGATCTTCCGGCGCGACGAGCGCCCGGCCGGCACCGGCGATCGGGAGGATCTGACCGTCCGCGAGATGGACGTGCTCAGACTTGTCGCGCGCGGCTTCATCAACAAGCAGATCGCCGACAAGCTCTCTATCAGTCTCCATACCGTCATTTCCCACCGCAAGAACATCACCCGCAAGCTGGGCATCCGCACCGTCTCCGGGCTGACGATGTACGCCCTCCTGAACGGCCTGATCTCCTCAAAAGACATCCGCTAGATTCTCCGCCGAACGTCCCCCAACCGGCATATCCCCACAAATGGGGATTGTGGCCGCGGGAACGGACTGCTATGTTATGCACGAGTCGACAGCACGGCGATGTGATCCGAAAGAAAGCGATGTCAACGAACCCTGAACGATTATCGACCACCCCCGCCGGCAGGCGCGTTGTGGTCCGGAAACTTCAATCCTCCCCCCAAACCGCCATGCGGCTGCGGGAACTGGGACTCCGGGAAAGCACCGTCCTTCGCGTGGTGACGAACGATGCTCCCCAACTCATCTGCGAACTGCGCCATACGCGCATCGGCCTCCATCACCGGGTGGCGAAGGATGTTCTCGTGTCGGACGTGGAGTAGATCGTGGCGATGGAGCAGCAGTCCGGTCGAGGGCGCGTCGTCGCCATCGTCGGCAATCCGAATTGCGGCAAGACGACGATCTTCAACGAGCTGACGGGCCTCCGTCAGAAGGTGGGGAACTACGCCGGCGTCACGGTCGAGAAGAAGGAAGGATTCGTCCGTGATGATCGCGGCGGTGAGCTCACGCTCGTCGATCTTCCCGGCACCTACAGCCTCTTTGCCAATGCCCCCGATGAACAGATCGCGTCCGATGCGCTGCTCGGCAAGGGCGGCCGCATCCGGAAGCCGGACGGTGTCGTGTGCGTCGTCGACGCGACGAGTCTCGAACGTGGTCTGTATCTCGTTTCCCAGATCATCGACCAGCGGTATCCGCTCCTCATCGTCCTGAACATGGCGGACGCCGCGGAGCGGGCGGGCATTCACATTGACATCCCGCGCCTTTCCACGATGCTCGGCGTGCGGGTCATTCCCACGGTGGGCAGCAAAGGCGTCGGCATCCCGGAACTGAAGGAAGCACTGCGATCGGATTTGCGCGTCTCTCCCGCAGTCCGCAAATGGCAACTTCCCGACGTCGTGCGGGAAGAGCACGAAGAGCTCGCCGGCATGCTCGTGCAGACGACGCAGACGGACGAGGCCGTGGCGTATCATGACGCGGCCATGCTTCTTTCGACCCCGCGGTCGCTCGACGAATTCAACGGACGGATCGCTCCGCACGTGCTCGATCACGTGCGTCAGGATCATCAGCGATTGGGGGGATTGGGGTACGACCGGCATTCGGTGTTCGTTGAGTCGCGCTATGCGTGGGTGCACAGCATCGCCGAGCGGGTGGCGGCGTTCGGACCGGCCCCGCGAAGCGTCACGGACCGGATCGACGCGGTGGTGACGCACAAAGTGTGGGGCATCGTCATCTTTCTCGCGCTCATGATGCTCATGTTCCAGTCCATCTTCACGTGGGCGGCAGTGCCGATGCATCTGATCGGCGAAGGCTTCGGCTGGCTCAGCGGTCTCGTGAGTCATCTGATTCCGCCGGGAGATCTGCACGATCTGCTGGTGGACGGCGCGATCACGGGGGTGGGTGCGGTCGTCACGTTCCTTCCGCAGATCATGCTGATGTTCTTCTTCCTCGGGATCCTCGAGGACAGCGGGTACATGGCGCGGGCGGCGTTCATCATGAACCGCGTTATGGGGCGCGTCGGCCTGCACGGCAAGGCGTTCATTCCGCTGCTTAGCTCGTTCGCCTGCGCCATCCCGGGCATCATGGCGACACGGACGATCGAGAACTCGCGTGACCGGCTTGTGACGATGCTGGTGGCGCCGCTGATGAGCTGCAGCGCGCGTTTGCCGGTGTATTCTTTGCTGATCGCGGCGTTCATTCCGAGTACGCTGGTGTTCGGCTTCTGGAACCTGCAGGGGATCGTGATGATCTCGCTCTTCCTGCTGGGCGTTCTCGCGGCCCTGCTGGTGGCCACGGTGTTCAAGCGCACCATCCTGCGGGGCGAGTCGCCGGAATTCATCCTCGAGCTGCCGCCGTACCGCTGGCCGTCGTTCCGGAGCATCTTCATTCAAATGTGGAGCCGGGCGAAGATCTTCCTGCGCAGCGCGGGAACCATCATTCTCGCCGTGTCGATCGTGCTCTGGTTCCTGTCCACGTATCCGAAGCTGAACCACGGCACACCGTCGGAGAAACTCTCGTTCAGTGCCATCGGACGGGCGGGGCACGTGATCGAGCCGGTCATCCGTCCGCTGGGATTCGACTGGAAGGTGGGCATCGGCATCCTGAGCTCGCTGCTGCAGCGCGAGGTGTTCGTCAGCACGGTCAGCACCATCTACAACGTGCAGGTCGGAGGCGATACGCCGCACGAGTTGAAGATCAAGATGCAGAATGATCGCGATCCGGTCACGGGACTGCCGACGTTCAGTGTGCTCACCGCGATCGGCGTGCTTGTCTATTATGTGCTGGCGATGCAGTGCATGTCGACTTTGGCGGTGATGCGGCGGGAGACGAACGGCTGGAAGTGGCCCGTGATTCAGCTGGTCTACATGAATGCGCTTGCCTACGGCGCGGCGTTCGTCGTGTATCGTGTGGGACTCTTGTTGGGATAGGTGGGAGATGGACTGGCAGCAGATCGTGTCGTTGACGGTCGTTGCGGCGGCATTCGCGTTTATCGTCCGGAGGGAGCTTCGCAAGCACCGTCGGCGGAAGGCGGTACCCTGCGCCGGTGATTGCAGCTGTCCGGCCGTGGAGATGATCGTCGCGAAGCAACGCCAATCGGCGCGGGAACATGACCGCGTGGAAGGGGGACCGGGCGCGGGCGGATCATGGCAGGAATTGACCTGATGCCGTGATGTCGCGGCCATTCTCCGGCTTGCCGGAAGCATCCGCCTTTCTGTATCATTCGTTCAAACATCCGTTCTGGTCAGTCCTATCCGGGTCCCGATCCTTCTTTTCAGCGGCATCTTCCGGCCTTTCGGACGCTCTCCGGTGTGAGGGAAAAGGGAGAAACATTCCGGGTCCTTGTGCGTCCATTCCTGCGTTGTTCGAGCCATCACATACAAGGAGTGTGACATGTCGCAGTACAGTGTGCTCAAGGTCGTCCGTTCCGTCGGTTCGATCGTGGTGCTGATGCTGGTTCTCGCGGCGATCGCGAGCGCTCAGGGGATGCGACGGATGTCCCCGGAAGACCGCGCGGCCATGTTGAAGGACTCTCTCGCCCTCGACAGTGCCCAGACGGCAAAAGTGGTCAAGATCTACAAAGATGCCCAGGTGCAGATGCAGGATGCCTTCCAGTCGAACCAGGGAGACCGCGAAGCCATTCGCGCGGCCATGCAGGAGATCGGGAAGAAGACCGACGAGAGCATCAAGGCGGTCCTGACCGATGCGCAGAAGGCCAAATACGAGCAAATGCTCAAGAACCGACCGATGCGCGGTATGCGCGGTCGCCGGAACTGACGGATCCTTCCGTCGATCTTCCGCTCGTTGATTCTCCCGGGCGCCCGATCCGTGTACAACGGACCGGGCGTCCGCGTTTTTGATCCGACGGTCGTTGTCACAAGAACCGGCCCGGGGCACGACGGACGCCTTGACACTGTGGTCCAAAATCGTTACGGTTATCCAATCCGATCCCCGATGTCCAACGAACGTGCGCAGACCTGAACTCGTGACCTCTGATGGCCGCCGAAACCCCTGATCAACATCCGTCATCGCACGGGCCCGGTCACGAGGCCAATCATCTCTCGCTCGAAGGGATTCACGGAACGGTCGATGTTCCCCCGGAACGCGCCGGGTTCTGGAAACAGTGGCGCGCCTTCGTCGGACCCGCGATCCTGATCAGCGTGGGGTACATGGATCCGGGGAACTGGGGGACGGACCTCGCCGCCGGAGCGCAGTTCAAGTACGATCTGCTCTGGGTCGTCGCCCTGGCCAGCATCATGGCCATCTTCATGCAGATCATCTCGGCGCGACTCGGCGTCGTGACGGGAAAGGACCTCGCGCAGGCCTCGCGCGACTGGTATCCGAAGTGGACGCGCGTCCCGAACTGGCTTCTGACGGAACTCGCCATTGCCGCGTGCGATCTGGCCGAGGTGCTCGGCAGTGCGGTGGCGCTGAATCTGCTGTTCCACATTCCGCTCCTCTGGGCCGTCATCATTACGGGCTTCGACGTCCTTCTGCTTCTCGGCTTGCAGCGGTACGGCATGCGCACGATCGAAGCCATCGTATTCGTTCTGGTCTGGACAATCGCCGCGTGTTACTTCATTGAGATCTTCATCCTGCCGGAGACGCGTCCGGGATTCCTGGAGATCGGTCGCGCGCTGATCACGCCGCGGCTGGCGCAAACGGGGATGATGTTCGTCGCCATCGGCATCATCGGCGCCACGGTCATGCCGCACAATCTGTATCTGCATTCGGCGCTCGTGCAGAGCCGGAAGCTTCAGAAGGATGAAGCATCCATCCGCAGCGCCATCCGGTTCAACACGATCGATTCGGCGGTCGCGCTCTCGGTGGCCTTCCTGGTGAACGCGGCGATCCTGGTCCTTGCGGCGATGGTGTTTTACGGCAAGAGCCAGCTCACAGTTCCGGGGGGCGGAGTCGTCACGTTCGGTGCGGACAGCGACTGGATCCGCATCGCCTTCCTGACGCTTGCGCCGCTGCTCGGCACGGCGGTCGCCAGCACGCTCTTTGCTGTGGCGCTGCTCGCAAGCGGACAGAGCAGCACGATCACGGGAACGCTGGCCGGGCAGGTGGTCATGGAGGGGTTCATGCACTGGCGCATGGCGCCGTGGCTGCGACGGGTCATCACGCGCACGCTCGCGATCCTCCCGGCGATCATCGTCATCGGCATCCGCGGTGAAGACAGCGTCAATGAACTGCTGACGCTGAGCCAGGTGGTTCTGGCACTGCAGCTTCCGTTCGCCATGTTCCCGCTGCTGCACTTCACTTCCTCACGCAAACGGATGGGGAAGTGGAGACTGACGGGCGTGCTGCTCGTTGCCGGGTGGACGAGCGCGATTCTCATCACCGCGATCGACCTGTATGGACTTCCCGACTCACTGTCGACCGCCTGGCGCATCATCACCGGCGGTTGATCTTTGGAGAAGAGCGCATGTACAAGACGATCCTTGTGACACTGGATGGCCGGCCGACGGATGCCGCCATCGTCGAGCACGTGAAGCGGCTTGCGAAGCTCGCCGGGAGCCGGGTGATCCTGCTCCATGTGGCGGACGGATGGGCGGCGCGCACGTACGGCGCGGACGCGGTCAGTCCCGAAATCACCGAAGACACGGCGTATTTGAGCGCGATCTGCGAGCAGTTCCGGACGGCGGGCATCAGTGCGGAGTTCGAGCTCGCGTACGGTGAGCCGGTCAAAGAGATCGTGCGGTGGGTGAGGGAAAAGGGATGTGATCTTGTGGCGATGAGCACGCACGGCCATCGGTTCCTGGCCGATATCTTCATGGGAACCACGGCGCATCGGGTGCAGCATTTGGTCAGCGTGCCGGTGCTGCTGCTCCGGGCGAAGTAGATCGTCCATCACCCGCGGCCGTTTCAGACGGCTGCGTCCTTCGTGTACCATTTCACATACTGCGGGAAGCGGACACGGAACGGCTCCGCAGCGGCGGTCGTCCGCCTGGAGCGGGCGTTTGTCCGGAACGCTTGCGACCACTCAACGGGAAGGAAGACTTCCATGGTAACCACAATGAGATCGTTGCATCTTGCGCTGCTGATCGGCGTACTGATGTCGTTGGGCCTTTCGCAGCCGAAGAACCAGAAGACGTCGGTCACACTCAGCGACGAAACCCAGGCGTGCATCGACTGCCACCGGGGAGTCACGCCGGGGATCGTGGAAGACTGGCTGACCAGCCGGCATGCGCAGACGACTCCCGCGGAGGCCCTGAAGAAGACCGCGTTCGAGCGCAGGATTTCGAACGAGGCCGTTCCGGACGGTCTGCGCCCGGTGGCGGTGGGATGTTACGAATGCCACAGCCAGCATCCCGCGGATCATCGCGACAATTTCGACCACTTCGGATACAGGATCAACGTCGTCGTCTCTCCGAACGACTGTGCGACATGCCATCGCACGGAAGCGGATCAGTACGCCGACGGCAAGAAAGCGCATGCGTACGGCAACCTGGAAGACAATGCGGTCTATCAAACGCTGGTCCGTGTCATCGACGGGGTCAAGCGGGTCGATGGGATGAAGGTCCACGGCCTCGATCCGACACCCACGACGAAGCATGAAACGTGTTATGCCTGTCACGGAACCAAGGTCGGGGTTGAGGGAATGATGACGATGACGACCAGTCTTGGCGACATCGAAGTGCCAAAGCTGACGAACTGGCCGAATCAGGGAGTCGGCAGGGTCAATCCGGACGGAAGTCTCGGCGCGTGCACCGCGTGTCATCCCCGGCACAGTTTCTCCATCGCGGTTGCGCGGAAGCCGTTCACATGCGCGCAATGTCATCTGGAGCCGGACGTGCCGGCGTGGGACATTTATCGGGAGAGCAAGCACGGGAACATCATTCTGTCGCAGGAAGGTCAACAGCACTGGGACGCGGTGCCGTGGAAGATCGGGACGGACCTTCGGGCGCCCACGTGCGCCACATGCCACAGCAGTCTGCTGGTCTCTCCGGACGGCGATGTGCGGGCGGAGCGGACGCACAATTTCAGCGCGCGGCTCTGGACGCGGATCTTCGGGCTGATCTATTCGCACCCGCAGCCGAAGAGCGGCAACACCGCGATCCTTCGCAATGCCGACGGCCTGCCGCTCCCGACCACCTTCGGCGGTCAGCATGCCGCGGACGGACTGATCGGTGCGGAGGAACAGGCACATCGGAAGGACGCGATGACGCATGTGTGTCAGGGGTGTCACAGTTCGGCGGTGACGGAGGGATACTTCGGGAAATTCGCGCAGACGAGCGCGGAAGCGGATTCAATGGTCCTGGCAGCGACGAACCTGGTCCGGTATGCGTGGGAGAAGAAGATCGCTGATCCGGCCAATCCGTTCGACGAGATGATCGAGCAGCTGTGGGTAAAGGAATGGCTCTTCTACGCAAACTCGGTGCGCTACGCATCTGCGATGTCGGGTCCGGACTATGCGAGCTTTGAGAACGGCTGGTGGGAGCTGTCGCACACCCTGGAGGAGATGCGGGAACTGCTGGAGAGACACGGGGCGGAGGAGAAGTAGAGCCGGGGAGGGGGAATTTGGCAATTGGGAGATTGGGTGATCGGGGAATTGGAAAGAGAGCCCGGACGGTTCACTAGGCCATCTTTTCAATTCCCCAATTCCCCAATTCCCAGATCCCCGGATTCCGCAGTATCGTGCTGTTCATTCATTCACGTATGGGGGTCCGCTGTGCCATTGTTTTCCATCCCACACACGGATGCCATCCCTCAACGCGGCCGTGTACGTTGAGTCGAATTTGTTTGCCACCAGGCCCTGGCCGGCCAGTTGAGCATGGATGATACGCGTGTGCTCGTCCCACTTCACCTGCATGGGCCGGAGTTGATGGTCGAAGAGATACGTGACAACGTACCAATACGTCTCGTTGTTCTTCACGAAAGTCGAATGGGCGTCAACAATGATGCTTGTTGCCGTGTGGGTGATGCTGGCAACGTGCGCTCCATCGTCTACTGCGAGATTAATGTCAGTAAGTGGAAGGCGAATGTATGCCGTCTCATGAGCATCCGGCAGGCCGAAGCCCGGTGTTGCCGAGGACTGAACATCGCCGGTGATCGCTGAGGCCGGAAGGGCAACGAGAACCGGATAACCGATCTCATCAGGAGTGTCCTGATTAATTCCGCCGCAGAGAATCTCTCTGAACCCGTCTGCATTGACGTCAACCGTGTCGAGTGGCCGGAGGTTACCGAAGTGCCAGTAATTCCCGAGAGTGGATAAATGAGCATCGAGTCGGGTAATGGCTGTTGGAGAATGTCCCCCAAGATAGCTCGCAATGATGTTGATAGGTCCGCTTTCGGTTTGGATGGGCTTGACAGCGTTGTACGAGAAGAATTCGTCGTAGGTCCGTCCGCGGAAGCGGAGCGATTCTGCTCTCCCATAGAGCGCCTCCACGATGTTCCCTTTGCCGTCAATGACGCGCAGTACCTGAGCCCGATCTCCTGGC
This sequence comes from Bacteroidota bacterium, assembly GCA_021813905.1. Classification (GTDB taxonomy): domain Bacteria; phylum Bacteroidota; class Ignavibacteria; order UBA10030; family UBA10030; genus JAKAJH01. Next base: position 10,904 of record JAKAJH010000061.1, read on the forward strand.
ATCAAAAACGTCTCCAGCACTTCGGATCTTTGGTTGCCGTACAGATCGGCAATTCCCCACGAAAGGCTAATCCCCCACGATGACATCGGCGACGTGTCCTTCGTGACCAGTACCGGTTTGCTCCAGAGGGTGTTGAAGTCCCGATCGAACGCCGACATCTCCTGCGTCGTCGTGTTTACACGGACCGAAGCGGGAATGCCGACGGGAGCTTTGCGGAAGAGAACCACGAGCGTGACGACCGCAAGTGCTGCCGCCAATCCCACCGCGCTCCGCACGGGATGGCGCCGTACGGATCGCCAGACCGATCTCGGGCCGTGAGATGCCTGGGAAATCTCTCCGGAAGCAGGGACGATGAACCCCGGCTGTGCAAGGAGTCGCGGCGACTGCGGCGCTGCGGGGATCAGAGAATCCTGCTCAAGGATCCCCACATTTCGATAGAACTCCACGAACCTCGAATACATTTCGCGACAACCCTGGCAGTCGTTGAAATGCAGTTGGAGTTCTTTCCGGCGGTGTTCAACTTCGGAAGCGCCCAACGCAAGGAGTTCGATGATCTTTTCGTCAGGATGATTCATTCTGGATCCATGAAGGGAAGCCGGGGCGATCTGCGAATAACACCCCTGCCTCTTCATAAGTCATCTTCACAAGTTGACCGGTCAGGAGAATCGTCACAGCAATTCCTTCATTCTGTCCTTTGCCATCGCCATGCAACGGCGGAGCGCGTATTCAAACACGTTTCTGTGTTCGCTCCGATACGTCTCATACGAGACACCGTCCAGGTGAGGTTGCAGGAAGTCCCAGTACTGGCTGGCGTGGCCATCCCCGTGCACAAATGATGCCGTGAGGTAATCGCGGCAGGCGGCGACATAAGCCCGTGCCACGTCGGTTCCAAGCTTCTCGGTCCGCACGTACTTCTCTGCAAGCCATTGCTCAAATTCATCGAACGATTCCTGCAGTAATCGGTGAAGGTCGGTCTCGAAGATCAGAAGCTCTCCGTTACGAACTTCCGCATTGCCCGCGTGCTCCGTGTAAATGTGCTTGATTGCGGCTGCCAGGTCAGAGACGGTGCAGGATCCGGACGTGTTCCGCTGTTCGGACAGGATGCGCGGCAATTCCTGCAATGCCGACTTAAGATCCGGTGAAGAAATGACGTGTGGCGCAAGGTGGAGTTCGAGTGTTTCTCTCTCAATCCTCGGAAACTCGAGTTGCTCGATGCTCCGTGATAACACGACGGTGTCACCGAATCGCTCGACAAGAGCCAGGCCGGTCAGCGCTGGAAGCACGCGCCGGAGCGTCCGGAGGATTTTCGCATAGACGGGATCGATCTCCTGGTAGAGCCGTACTAATCCGTCGTGGAGAGACTCGAACACCAGTGCTCGGAGGGCGACCACCGCCTCGGCCGGCGACATCCGGGTTATGTCGCCGAAATAGCCCTTCAGCACGATGAACTCATTCTGTTCATTGCGGGCGAAGATCTCGGCGATCGCGTCCATTGCCAGAGACGACAAGGAGACACCTTCCGAAAGCAGGCGTTCTCGTCGGCAGACAGCGTCGCGCTGAAGCCGTGTGACGGCCATATCGTGCGCTAGCCGGACAAGCTCATTCAGCTGGCTGACCGTTGCGCATCCATGGACGACTGAGCAGAGGAGCGAGTAGATGTTTTCCGGTGATCTCCCCATGCCGTTATCATACGCAGAAATCGCGTGATTTTCGAGAGGATTGCCATGTCGATTCGACGGTGTTCTCACGAACAGAACGAGTATCCGGAAGGTTGGTCATTCCCGCCAGGATGGGACCATTTGTTCCGGGAATTTCACCCAGAAATTCATCTTTATGCCGGCGAATTTCAGCAGGAAAAGAGCGTTGCGGGGATATAAATTCGTTATGTGTCCGCGTCTTGGAGCGCGTACGCGAAGTCGGAAGATGCAGACGTCGTCTGCAGGGTAGGCATCTTGGTTGACGACGCGGTTCGGACTCCATGATCAACGGCAGTGCAACAGTGACCGGGCCTGGGGAGGCAATCAGAGCGGGCGGCAGGTCGAGTGTGGAGGGAAGAGAAGGCCTCTTTTGGGCGCAAGAGATTGCGTTTGAGAGAGGCCTTTCTCATGTCCAGAGTGATCTTTGCAGCGTGATCCACATCTTCTCCGCACATACTCAATAGACCAATTACCGAGCTGTGAACCCGGAGCTTCTCCCTAACATGCAACCGAGGAGATACAATGAAAGCCTTTGTGGGCGTCATACTGTTGATGTCCTTAGCGGTCTTTTCGTGTAAGGAGCAATCCACCGCGCCGGAGGACAAGGCTGTGATGACGATAGGATCAATCACGGCCAATCCTCCGATAGTCGCGAAGGGGGATCTTGTTGTCCTGTCTGCGGATATCAACTTCAACGGCGTAGATGCACAGAATGACGTCTCATACGAGTGGTATTGTAATGAGGGAAGGTTCTCATCGACTAGGTCGCAGCAGGCAGTCTGGACGGCCCCAAGTGCGTTAGGTGACTGTCAAATTGACCTCGCGGTGACCCACGCGGGGCAAAGTGCTTCGGGATCCACAACAGTAAAAGTGGTGCAGACTCCTGCCTCGGGGTATGGGTGCGTAAGCGGGTTCATTGTGGATGAGGGAGGGAATCCGATCGCTAACAAGACCGTGGCATTGGGAACGGGTGAATCGGTAAAGACAGATCCGAAAGGCTACTTCTTCATGGAGAACATTCCTCAAGGTTCGAATGACATTGATTTCCCGGACCTCGGCTACCTGTGGGCGGCATCGTACAACAATGCCATGAATGTGATAGGCGGGCACGTCAATCATCTCGGCAAGATCATTCTGTACGCCAGCACGGCTCCATCCATCCTGTCGACCAAGCAAGCTTCCGGTAGAAGGATTGTTCTGTCTTGGACACCCTCTGATCTCAATCTCTACGAGTTCATCGATTTGTACCAGAACGATGTCAGGATTCGGCGCTACCCCCCGACTGTTACTGCGGATGTCATCCAGTCAGGCGGCGAAGGCTATGTGACCTTCAAGTTCAAAGCCGTACCGTTCCATGGCAAGTTAAGTGAATTTTCAAGCAGCGCGAGTTCGTCGTTTGTCAACGCCATCGACCCACCGGCTTCAACGTCTGGATTTACATTTCAGAGTTTCTTCACTGCTGTTCTGTACTGGCAGACAATGGAATATGAGCAATACCTGAGTGGGTACCGCATTGCGTACTATGGTAGCTACTACTGGTATTTTCTTACCAGCCTTTTGCCCGCAACAACACATCAGTATACACTGTCGACCCGGCCGGGAGACCAGACTATCTACTATGTGATTTCTATTGCGGACGACGGCAGCTTCAATAACTACCAATATCAGTCCCAACGGCTGACAATTAATACTCCGAGGCTAGAGGACGTGACAGGTCTGGCAGCGACAGTGAGTTCCTCACCTACTAAAGCGGATCTAAGGTGGAATCGCATTACAAATCACAGTCCGTGGTACGACGGTTACATCATTGAAAGGGCGGAGGGCACAGGAAGTTCAATGGGCAGTTTCCAACAGATCGGCATAGTATTAAACATTGGCTCGGAACTGTTCTCCGATCTAACGGCAGTTGCTGGCGTCGCGTATACCTATAGGTTAAGCGCGTTCGCAGTCCGACCCCAGTCTTCAGATACGTCAAGGTCTGGCGGGGCGACGGTGGAAGCGACGATGCCGTAGCCGATATCCTGCGCATTGCCCGCTGATGCGTAGGGGATCCAGCCATGACTGGGATGAAGTCTTTATCTTCGTGTAAACAGTAGAAGGTGCCGCTCCGGTTGGTTAGATTGTAGTTGTCGAGAAAACAATCAATCAACGAAGGAGACAGCACCCATGCAGAAAATACGTCCATCGGAGCAGAAGCGCAACCAGATCAAAGCCGTATTGCAGGCAGGCACGCTGGAAGCGCTGGAAAACCTTCAGCGTCTCGGCCAGGAAACGATCTGGCAAGAATCGCTGGAGGCGGAAGTCGACGAGCATCTTGGCCGCGCGTGGTGTGAGTGTGAGAGCAGCACTCCACGGGGCTATCGCAACGGATACTATCGACGGCAATTGACGGTTCCGGGAAGCACGTTGAAGGTCTCGGTGCCCCGGATGCGCAATACACGCGAGAAGTTTTCGAGTCGGTTGCTGAAAGCTGTTGCTTAGGTGGCGGAACGGGTTCGGCGCGTGGCGTTGGAGGCGTATGTGCGGGGCCTGTCGGTGCGGGATATCGAACAGACCTTCGTCACGGACGATGGCCATCCGGTGCTGAGCCGCAGTGCGATGAGCCGATTGGCGACGCGACTGTATGATGAATATGTTGCTTTCAGCCAACGGGATCTGTCCGATCTGGATGTGGTGTATGTGTTTGTGGACGGCGTCTACGAGGCTGTTCGGCGTTACACCAATGGGCAGGCGCTGTTGTGTGCCTGGGCGATTTGTGCTGATGGGGCGAAGCAATTGCTGCATGTAGCTCCGGTGCAAAGCGAGAGTGCGAATGCCTGGGAATCGTTCTTTGAGGATATGCAGCGCCGAGGGCTTCGTCAGCCGCTACTCGTGATCAGCGACGGATCTCCGGCTCTGATCAAGGCGATTACCCGGTTCTTCCCCAAGGCGGATCGGCAGCGGTGCATCGCGCATAAGCTGCGCAATATCGCATCGAAGCTGCCGCGGGAGATCGCGAAAGCCGTGAGCGAGTAGTTCAAGGCGGTGTATTATGCCGCGAATCGTCCGACAGCGATCGCGTTGGCCGAGCAGCTCACGACGAAATATGCAGCGCGGTATCTGGCTGTCGTCGGGTGCTTCAGTGAAGATCTCGATGCATGTCTCACGCACCTGAAGTATCCGGAGGGACATCGCCGCTACATCCGAACGACGAATATGCTGGAGCGCACGTTTGAGGAACAGAAGCGTCGAACCAAGGTCTTCCCGCAGCATCAGAACGAGCGGGGAGCTGTGGGTCTGGTGTTTGCCGTTCTGCATCGTGTGTCCAAATGCTCGCTGCGGGTCTCGATGACACCGCTGGAACTCACACAGTTGAAAGAACTGAAGAATCTGATCTGTCCATCAACCACAGAATCGAACTACATCTCATACCGGA